>CBDUMZ010000032.1:0-30764 GCA_965368465.1 uncultured Chromatiales bacterium | reverse complement strand
TCGCTCAGGCGTAGATCGTCAACAGCCACTCGCGAATATCCCGGATCTCTTCGGGACAGACCGCATGCGCCATCGGGTACTCGTGCCACTCCACCGCGAAACCGGCTTCTCTCAACGTCTGGGCCGACAGCTGACCCCATTGCAGCGGCAACATCGGATCGAAACTGCCGTGTGCCATGAAGACGGGCATGTCCCGACTGCCGCTGGCGGCGTCGAGCTCTCCCGGTAACGGCAGGTAGGTCGACAGGGCCATCAGGCCCGCGAGTTTTTCCTGCGTATGCAGTGCCGTGTTGATCGCAATCGCCCCGCCCATGGAAAACCCGGCGATCACGATCTTGCCGGCAGCGATGCCGCGTTCTTTCTCGCGGCCGACCAGTGCTTCGAGGATTGCCGTGCTCTCATGCACGCCGGCAGCATCGGCCCGGCCTTCTGCGTCCAGGCTGACGATGTCGTACCAGGCACGCATCGCCATGCCGCCGTTGATCGTCACGGGCCTCACCGGGGCATGCGGGAACACGAATCGCAGGGACAGATCCGCGGGCAGGCGCAGCTCGGGAACGATCGGTTCGAAATCATGGCCATCGGCACCCAGCCCATGCAGCCAGATGACGCTACCGACCGGGTCGCTGCCGGTTGTTACTTCTACGCACTCGGGTAAGGCCATTTGAAAGAGCTCCAAACGTCGGAAAGCGGCGCAGTGTAACCCATTCAGCCGAAAAAAATGTGCCCCCGGGGCTTGCAATTTATGTGCATTGTCTATTTACTATGCGCATATTTATGCAATTGAGGCAGTGAGCTTCGCATGCCCCCGACAACAGAAGACCAGATCCAGCGGCGCTCGGCCATTCGCGAGTTGCTTATCCAGGGACCCGCCGGGACGCAGGCCTCGCTGGTGAGCGCCCTGCAGGGTCGGGGTTTCGTCGCGACGCAGTCGAGCGTCAGCCGCGACCTCCGGGAAATCGGCGCCATCAAGACGGCCCGGGGCTACGAGCTGCCCGCGAGCGAGGCCGCGAGCGAGGACCATGTCGCCGGCGTCGCTAACCTGCTACGCACCACAACAGCGGCCGGTCCCCACCTGCTTGTCATCCACACAGCCGTTGGTGCGGCACAGCGGGTCGGCCTCGCCCTCGACCGCTGTGACTGGCCAGGCATTGTCGGCACCATTGCCGGCGACGACACCGTATTTGTTGCCACGGATTCCGCGGCGGCGCAAAAGAACCTGATAACCCGGATCGAGCGCACTGCGAGATCCTGACCCCGGAGATACTTGTGAACAAGGACCAGTCCCCCATCATCCTCGCCTTCTCGGGCGGCCTCGATACGTCGTTTTGCGTGCCATGGCTCAAGGAGAACCATGGCCGTGACGTGATCACCGCGTGCGTCGACACCGGCGGCATCGACGCAGAAGCCGCTGTCGCGCTGGAGAAGCGATCCCGGGCACTCGGTGCTGTCGAACACCTGCTCATCGATGCGAAACAGGAGTTCTTCGACACGGTCATCCGGTTTCTCATTGCCGGCAACGTCTTGCGCGGCAATGCGTACCCGCTGTGCGTGGGCGCGGAACGCGGCCTGCAGGCTGAGAAACTCGCCATGCTCGCCAAGGAGCGAGGCGCGACGACCGTCGCTCACGGCTGTACGGCGGCCGGCAACGACCAGGTCCGTTTCGAGGTGGCGCTGCGGACGCTCAACCCGGGCCTCGAGGTGCTTGCCCCGGTGCGGGACAACAACTGGGTACGCGATGAGCAACTTGCCTACCTGGAAGAGCACAACCTGCCGCTACCGCCGCAAGGATCGGCCTATTCGATCAATCGCGGTCTCTGGGGCATTACGATCGGTGGACAGGAAACGCTGACCTCGGAAAATTCCATTCCCGAGTCGGCCTGGGTGCTTTCGAAGGAGGCGTTCGCCAAACCGCAAGCGGCTTCCACACATACCTTGCGTTTCAGCAAGGGTGTACCCGCGGCACTCGACGGCAAGGCGTTGCCGCCGGTCCGGCTGATCGAAGCCCTCGAAGAACTGGCCGGCGGCTACGGTATCGGCCGTGGCATTCATCTCGGCGACACCGTGCTCGGCACCAAGGGACGCGTCGCCTTTGAGGCGCCCGCGGCGATCGCGCTCATTACCGCGCACCGTGAACTGGAGAAACTCGTCCTGAGTGCGCAGCAAATGCGTGTCAAGGACAGCGTCGCCGCCATCTACGGCGACCTCGTACATGAAGGGAAGCAACTCGACCTGGCGTGTGAGGACATCGAAGCGCTGCTCACCGCGTCGCAGCGGCGCGTGACGGGAACGGTCAGGTTCACATTGCGGCCGGGCCAGTTGTTCATCGATGGCGTCGAGTCGGACTACTCGCTGCTCGCGGCCACCAAGGGCGTCTACGGCGAGTCGGCGGGTGAGTGGACGCCAGCCGACGCACTGGGCTACGCACGCGTGTTGTCGCTGCCCGGATCGCTGCAAACCCGTGCCGGTGAGAAAGGCGCATGAAGAGCGTTGTCGTCGACAAGATCGCATCGGTTGCGCAGCACAACGACCTTACGTCCGAGCTTCGTTTGTCCAGGAAAATTCCCTGCGAGGAGGGTGTGCTCATTGCGGCACGCATCAAGAACAACAAGTCACGTTACAACCAGCTCGAGCTGACCTCGGGACGCATGGCAACCGTGAACCAGGGTGACGTCATCGTCGGTGCGCTGGGCCATCGCAAAGCACTGCGCGGCTATTCCGGTCACTTGCCGAAATCACTGAAACCCGGTGACACGATCCAGATACTGAATATCGGCGGTGTACTCGGTCTGTGCGATTCCGCCAACCCCGACGTCGGCCCGCCGTTCGACTGTGAAGTACTCGGCACGGTCTTGAGCTTCCCGTACCTGGGCGAGCGCATCGGCGTGCCTGCGCGTGTCGGCTCGGGCACGCTCGACAAGGACACAGTACTCGACACACAGGGTGTGCCGGTCATAGCGCTGGCAGGTACCTGCATGGACTCCGGCAAAACGGCCGCGGCCTGTGCGATCGTCGGACGCCTGCGGCACTTGGGTCACCACGTCGCGGCGTGCAAGGCGACCGGCGTATCGCTGCGGCGCGATATCCTCGCCATGGAAGATGCCGGCGCGAGCGAGACGATGATCTTCTCTGACTTCGGCATCGTCGCGACGACGGAGGTCAATGGTCCCGAGCTGACGCGCGCACTCCTCTCGGGGCTGGCGAAGCACAAGCCCGACGTGATCGTTCTGGAACTCGGCGACGGGCTGCTCGGAGCCTACGGTGTGGGTGCAATCCTGTCGGACATGGCGATCCGCGACGCGCTGACCGCCGTGGTTCTCTGCGCCAACGACCCGGTCTCCGCATGGGGCGGCACCGAACTGTTGCGCAAGGAATTCTCGATCGAACCCGCCATCGTGACGGGTCCCGCCACGGACAACGATGTGGGAATCCAGCAGATCAATGAGCGCTGCAAGCTGCCTGCCGTCAATGCACTTTCCAATGGTGTGGCACTCGGTGATATGGTCGCCGGCCTGATACAGAAGGATGCTTCATGAGCGTGCACATACCCGCCGTTATCATCGGCGCCAGCGGCTACGTCGGCGGCGAGTTGCTGCGGCTGATCGCCGGGCACCCCGCCTTCACGCTCGCGGCCGCGGTATCCGACAGCGTCGCCGGCAAACCGATCGGCGACGTCTTCGGCCACCTTGCCACGGCCTTCGAAAACGACACGTTTATCGCGCAGGCCGACTGGCAGGAGCGGGTCCACGGCGACAGCAAACTGGCCCTGTTCTCGGCAGCACCGCACGGCGCATCGGCCGCCGTCATCGCAGACGCACTCGGCGCCTGCGAGCGCCGCAATATCGACGTGCACGTGGTCGACTCCTCGGCAGATTTCCGCTTTGCCAGGCAGGAAGACTGGGAGGCCGTCTACCAGGCCACGCACGGCGCGCCGCAACTCCTCGACAAGTTCGTGTGCGCCCTGCCCGAGCATGTCGCCGCGATCGACGTCGCACACGTTGGCCACCCGGGCTGCTTCGCCACCGCCTCAACACTTGCGACCGTACCACTGATCAAGTCCGGCCTTACCGAGGCCGAAGTGTTCATCAGCGGTATCACGGGCAGCACGGGATCCGGAAAGACCCCATCGGCCGGGACGCACCACCCGGTCAGAAACAGCAACCTCTATGCGTACAAGCCGCTCGCCCACCGGCACGCGCCGGAAGTCGCGGCGCTTGCCGAGCTCGCGAGCGGTCGCGCAACCAAGGTGCATTTCGTGCCGCATTCCGGGCCCTTCGCGCGCGGCATTCACGTTACGCTCCAGGCGAAAGCGACGCAGCCAGTCACCGAGGAACAGCTACGCAAGGTCTACGAGGACGCCTATGGCGACGCGCCTTTTGTGCAGGTCGTCAGCGGTACGCCGCGGATCAAGAACGTCGTCGCCAGCAACCAGTGTCATCTCGGCGTCGCGACCGATGGCGACACCGTCGTGGTCCTCGCGGCCATCGACAACCTGGTTAAAGGCGCTGCCGGTGGCGCCATGCAGTGGATGAACCGTCTCTGGGCGCTGCCCGAGACCGCGGGCCTCGACGCACCCGCGCCGGGATGGACCTGATGGCAACCATCGACGAACAGATGGAGGATCCGCGCATACGCGAAGCGGCGCTTACGATCCCGGTCTACGGTCAGCTGCCGTTCGTGCCGGAACGTGCCAGCGGCTGCGACATCTTTACGCGCGACGGCCGGCGGATCCTGGACCTCTATGGCGGGCATGCCGTCGCGGCGCTCGGCTATGGCCATCCGCGGCTCGTGCAGGCGATCCAGGAACAGAGCAGCAAGCTGCTGTTCCAGAGCAACGCCGTCGCGCTGGACGTGCGCGCCGATGCAGCCGAGCAATTGATTCGCGTATCGCCAGCCGGCATCGACCGCGTGTTCTTTATCAATTCGGGCGCCGAGGCTAACGAAAATGCGCTGCGCATGGCCCTGACCGTCACGGGTCGCTCGAAAGTCCTCGCACTGACGCATGGTTTTCATGGCAGAACGACCGCCGCCGCCGCGGTCACCTGGAATTCCGAAAAGTGGTACGGCTTCCCCGCAAAACCGTTCGACGTCGAGTTCATCCCGCGCGACGATATCGCCGCTGCACAGTCCATGATCGACGACAACACGGCGGCCGTGATCTTCGAGCCCGTGCAGGGCGTTGCGGGTGCCTATGACCTGTCGACCGAGTTCGTCCAGGCACTGCGCGCCGCGACCGGCAAACACGGCGCCATTCTCATCGCCGACGAAGTGCAATCCGGCATGGGCCGATGCGGCCAGTTTTTCGCCGTGAAGGCGCATGGCGTCACACCGGACATCATCACGAGCGCGAAAGCACTCGGCGGTGGCGTGCCCTGCGGCGCGGTCCTGTGCTCCGAGTCCATTGCGGCAAATTTCGGCGCCGGTGACCTGGGATCCACGTTCGGCGGCGGCCCGATTGCCGCGGCGGCAATTACGGCGACGGTGCAGGGCATCCTGGCCGAACACCTGCTGGCGAACGTCCGTGCCCGCGAGGCACAGATTCGTGAAGAATGTGTCGTAGGCCCGGTGCGGAAAATCCAGGGCATGGGCCTGCTCCTCGGGCTGGTCTGCGATCGCCCGGCGGTTGAAGTACGGGACGCCTTGCTCGAACATGACATTCTTACCGGCACCAGTGCCGACCCGAACGTACTTAGAATACTCGCCCCGCTGGTACTGCAGGAGAGCCACGTGCATCACCTCGCGCAGGCGCTCGGCAAGATCGCACCCGAGACCGAATAAAGGAAAAGAAGATGAAAGCGTTTAATGATCTGGCCGATTTTTCCAATGAGGAAATCAATGCCCTGGTTGCACTGGCCGGGCGTCTCGATACGCACCCCGAGCCGGACGCACTCAAGGGCAAGGTGCTCTCCCTGCTGTTCCTGAGCCCGTCGTTGCGAACACTCGCGTCTTTCCAGGCGGCCATGGTGCGTCTCGGTGGCGGTTCTTTTGTGATCTCACCCGACATGTCGATTCACGGACTCGAGGTTCGCGAAGGAATCGTGATGGATGGCGTCGCGGCGGAACACATTCGCGAGGCCGTGCCCGTCATCGCCTCCTACGGCGATGCCATCGGCATTCGCGCCTTCGCCGACCGCAAGAAGATCGAAGACGATCTTGCGGAGACCCGCTTTACGGCCTTGACGGACCTGATCGATACGCCGTACATCAACATGGAGTCGGCGATGAACCACCCCTGCCAGAGTCTCGCGGACTGGAAGACGATGGATGACCTCGAACTGCCTGCCAACGGCGGCAAGTTCGTGCTGAGCTGGGCGTACCACCCGAAAGCGTTGCCCCTGGCGGTGCCGGCGTCGACCCTGCACATGGCGGCCAAGCGCGGCATGGACGTCACGATACTGCGTCCCGAAGGTTTTGAGCTCCCGGCTCCCATCATGCAGAAGGCGATTTTCGCTGCCGAAGACGCCGGCGGATCCATTGTCGAGACCAGCGACCGCAAGGAAGCCATGGAAGGCGCGCACGTTATCTACGCCAAGTCCTGGTCATCGACCCGGCACTACGGCGACAGGCTGGCCGACCAGAAACTGCGCGAGCAACACCTCGACTGGTGCGTCGACGAGCCCTGGTTCGAAAACGCGAGAGACGATTGCCGCTTCATGCATTGCCTGCCCGTGCGACGCGGTGTCGTCGTCGCCGACCAGGTGCTCGACGGACCGCGCAGCGTGGTGATTCCGGAAGCGCGCAATCGCATGCTGGCGCAGATGGCGGTTCTTCACCAGATGCTGGGAGGCCGGAAATGACCACGAAGCGGGACCGCGCGATCGTTGTATCGGCCCTGAAGCACGCCGCGCCCTATATTCGCCTGTTCAAAGGCAAGGTGTTCGTCATCAAGGCCGGTGGCGAGGTCTTCGCCGACCCGGCACTCGCCAAAGCGCTCGTTGAACAGGTGGGGATCCTTCACCAGGTGGGTATTCGCGCTGTATTGATCCACGGCGGCGGCCCGCAATCCACGAAGCTTGCTGCCGACCTGGGCCTGGACACCGAGTTCGTGGACGGGCGGCGTGTCACCAACAGCGACTCGCTCAATGTCGCGACCATGATTCTCAACGGCCAGATCAACACGCGCATTCTCGCCTGCTGCCGTGACCTGCAAATCCCGGCCGTGGGTATCAGCGGCGTCGATGCCGGACTGATTCGCGCCCATCGGCGCCCACCCGTCGAGCGCAAGGGCGAAAAGACGGTCGACTATGGATTTGTCGGCGATATCGATTCGGTCGATGCCGACATCCTCCGCAAGCAACTCGACAACGGCCTGATGCCGGTCGTCAGCCCGCTGTCCTGCGACGAGTCCGGCACGCTGCTCAATATCAACGCCGATACCGTCGCCGCTGCGATTGCCGCGGAACTCGATGCCGAGAAACTCATTCTCGTAACCGGCGCCAACGGCATACTCGAGGACGTCGACGATCCGGGCTCGCTGATCAGCTACATCGATCTCAAACACCTCAAGCAGCTCAAGCAAGACGGCGTACTTGCCGACGGCATGCTGCCCAAGGCTGCAGCCATCGACCAGGCGCTATCGAACGGTGTCGAACGCGTGCACGTCATCTCCTACAAGCTCCCCGACAGCATTCTGCTGGAGGTCTTCACCAATGAAGGCACGGGTACGCTGGTCGTCGACGATATTGGTGCACTCACACCCGAAGAGCAGGGCAGCGAGGCATGAGCAGGCTCTGGGAAAAAGGCCTGCCGCTCGACGAGCGCGTCCTGCGCTATACGGCCGGTGAAGATCACCTGCTCGATGCGCGCCTCGTTCCTTACGATGTCCGCGGTTCGATTGCGCATGCCGAGATGCTGGCTGCGACGAAACTCATCAGCGACGCAGATTGCGCAGCGATCTGCGGCGGCCTCCGCGACCTCCAGCGAAGTTTCGAGGACGGCGACTGGCACATCAGCCTCGAAGACGAGGATGTCCACACCGCCCTCGAATCACGCCTGACCGGGAACATCGGTGCCGCGGGCGGACGCCTGCACCTCGGCCGGTCACGCAACGACCAGGTACTGACGGCGCTGCGCCTGTACCTGCGCGATACCGCGCTGGACCTGGCCGAGAGAGTCGACGGACTGCGCGCCGCGATCGCGGACCTGGCGAAACGCCAGGGCGAGGTCGAGCTGCCCGGGTACACCCACATGCAACACGCGATGCCGTCCTCGGTTGCGCTCTGGTGCGGTGGCTTCGACGAGGGCTTTGCCGACGCTGCCGAGGGGCTCAGGACCGTGCGCAAACGCATCAACAAGAATCCGCTGGGTTCTGCGGCGGGCTATGGCACACCGGGGCTGCCGCTCGACCGCGAGTTGACAACCGCGAAGCTCGAGTTCGACACGACGCAGACGCCGGTAACGGCGGCACAGCTTTCGCGTGGCAAGGCTGAAAGCGCCCTGCTCTTCGAGATTGCGTTGATGATGCAGGATCTCTCGCGCATGGCCAGCGACCTGCTGATGTTCTATACGCAGGAGTTCGCCTACATCTCGCTCGCACCCGAGGTAACGACCGGATCGTCGATCATGCCGCAAAAGCGCAATCCCGATGTGCTCGAACTATTGCGCGCATCCTCGGCGACAACCCAGGCCTGCCTCGACGAGGCGCTCATGATTACCGCCAAGTTGCCCTCCGGGTATCACCGGGACCTGCAACGGCTCAAATCGCCGCTGTTCCGCTCGATTGATCTCGCGATCGACAGCGTCGACATCATGGCGTACGTACTCGAGGGCCTGGCTTTCCGACCGGAGAACATCAGCATGGATGACGGGATTTTCGCCACGGCCGAGGCGTATCGGCTGGTTACCGAAGAAGGGATGCCCTTTCGCGAGGCGTACCGGAAAGTCGCCGAACGCTACGCAAAATGATCCCCATTCACGACGGCTGGCCACTATAATCGGGAAGTCTTCGTTGATGGCCGACTACTATGAAACGCCTGCTTCTCGCGCTCGCTGCACTCTCGTTTATTTTCGTTGCCACCGGCTGCGGCCAAACGGGTCCGCTGTACATACCGGGTAATCCCACACGGATTTCGAATCCGCCGCCGGAAGCCGAATCCACGGCTGAAGAGGAAGGCGAAGAAGAAAGCGACGCCGACAAGCAATAACAAGACGGAATGCGTACATGACTGACCTCGTCCTGATCGACGGGTCATCGTATCTCTATCGCGCCTTTCACGCGCTGCCCTCCCTGAGCAATTCCCAGGGTGAACCGACGGGTGCGCTGCACGGTGTGTTGACGATGATCCTCAAGCTGCTGCGCGAAGAGCAGCCTGCCCATATTGCCGTGGTGTTCGACGCCCCGGGCAAGACCTTTCGCGATGAGATCTTTGCCGAGTACAAGGCCACTCGCCCACCGATGCCTGACGACCTGCGCGCCCAGGTGCAGCCCATACTCGACGCCGTCGAGGCGATGGGCCTGCCCTTGTTACAGGTCGAAGGCGTCGAGGCCGATGACGTCATAGGCACCCTGTGTGCCCAGGGCGAGCAAGCGGGCCTCGACGTGCTTGTGTCGACAGGCGACAAGGACCTGGCCCAGCTCGTGAGCGACAAAGTGACGCTCATCAACACGATGAACGACTCGCGGCTGGACCGCGACGGGGTCAAGGCGAAGTTCGATGTCTATCCCGAGCAATTTGTCGACTACCTGGGGCTGGTGGGAGACAGCTCGGACAACATTCCGGGCGTGCCCAAGGTCGGTGCAAAGACAGCCGCCAAGTGGCTCAACCTCTACGAAAGCGCTGACGGCATCATCGAGCACGGCGACGAGATCAAGGGCAAGGTCGGTGAGAGCCTGCGAGACAACGTCGAACAACTGCAACTGTCCCGGACGCTCGCGACGATCCGGCGCGATATCGAGCTGGATGTAGGCATCGACGACCTGCAGGCCACGACGGCAGACACCGACGCGCTCCGCAAACTTTTCAGCCATTACGAGCTGCGTTCGCTCTTGCGTCAACTCGACGAGGCCGACGACGAGCCCGTCGAGGCGCCACTCGAAGACGACCCCACAGAGTACGAAACCGTGCTGACGTGGAAAACCTTCGATACGTGGCTCAAACGCCTCGGCAAGGCCCGGCTCACGGCATTCGATACCGAGACCAACAGCCTCGACTACATGAACGCCGAGATCGTCGGCCTGTCGCTCTCCACCGAGCCCGGCACTGCCTGCTACGTGCCTGTCGCGCACGACTTCCCGGGTGCGCCGGACCAGCTGCCACGCGACGAGGTGCTCGCGAAACTCAAACCCTGGCTCGAGAACGACAACAAGAAGAAAGTCGGCCACCACCTGAAATACGACGCGCATATCCTGGCCCGATACGACATCGCGCTGGGCGGCATGGCCTACGACACAATGCTCGAGTCCTATGTCCTGAACAGCGTCGCGACGCGGCACGACATGGACTCGGTCGCACGCCGGTACCTGGGCAAGGAAACGATTCACTATGAAGACGTTGCCGGCAAGGGGGCCAAGCAACTCACGTTCAACCAGGTCGATCTCGATACCGCCGCTCCCTACGCAGCAGAAGACGCCGACATCACGCTGCAGTTGCACCAGGCGCTGTGGCAGCAGCTGGACGACATCCCGGCGCTCCGGAAGGTGTACGAGGAGATCGAGCAACCGCTCGTGCCGGTGCTGCTCGAGATGGAAGAGACCGGTGTGCTCGTCGACCGGGCAATGTTGCAAAAACAAAGCGGCGAACTTGCAAAGAAGATGGCCAAACTCGAAGCAAAGGCACACGAACTTGCCGGCGGCCCCTTCAACCTGGGTTCGCCAAAACAACTTCAGCAGATCCTGTTCGAGCAGCAGAACCTGCCAGTCATTCGAAAAACACCCAAAGGGCAGCCGTCGACGGCCGAGGACGTGCTCGTCGAACTCGCCGGCGATTACGAGTTACCGGCCGTCATCATCGACTACCGCAGCGTCAGCAAACTCAAAAGCACCTACACCGACAAGCTGCCTCTGCAGATCAACGAGCGGACGGGGCGAATTCATACGTCGTATCACCAGGCGGTCGCGGCGACGGGACGCCTGTCATCGACCGACCCGAACCTGCAAAACATCCCGATCCGTACCGAAGAAGGCCGCCGTATTCGCCAGGCCTTCGTCGCGCCAAAGGGTTACGTCCTGCTGGCGGCCGACTACTCGCAGATCGAGCTGCGCATCATGGCGCACCTTTCGGCCGACAAGGGATTGCTCAGCGCCTTCCGGAAAGAACAGGACGTGCACAGGGCTACCGCCGCCGAGGTTTTCGGGACGGCCCTCGAAGACGTTACCGACGAGCAGCGCCGCTCTGCCAAGGCGATCAACTTCGGACTCATGTACGGCATGTCCGCATTCGGCCTTGCCAAGCAACTGGGCATCAGTCGTGGCGAAGCGCAGGAATACACGGACCTCTATTTCGACCGTTACCCCGGCGTGAAGCAGTACATGGACGATATCCGTGCAAAGGCCAGTGAGAAAGGCTACGTCGAAACCGTATTCGGCCGCCGCCTGTATCTTCCCGAGATCAACGACCGCAACGCGCAGCGCCGCCAGTACGCGGAACGCAGCGCCATCAATGCGCCGATGCAGGGCACCGCGGCCGACATCATCAAGCACGCGATGATCCGGGTGCACGCGTGGCTGCGGCACGACCAGCCGGGAGCGCGCATGATCATGCAGGTGCACGACGAGCTCGTGTTCGAGGTAAAGAAGGATGCCGTCGATGCCGTTGCCGCGAAGGTAACCGAGCTCATGAACGGGGCGGCAGACCTCACCGTGGCACTGAAGGTCGACGTCGGCATCGGCAGCAATTGGGATGAGGCGCACTGAGCCCGCGCGCCGCATTGCCGGAATCCTCGATTTAGAGTCATTCCAAACTAAATTCTCTGTCTTTTCAGTCGTTTGCAGAGATCGGGGAACTCTGATGACCGCCGCCGCTCTAAATTTCTGAGTGCGTAAGTCACTCGCCTGTTTACCTCCCTAAGCAGGCGTGCAACACGGTTACCCCAAGCCTGTTGCTTCTTCTGGCCCCGGGGCACGGACGTGCTTCGGGGCTTTTTATTGCCCGCTCGGGGATCAGGTTTCGCGCTCGCGGCAAAGGAACTCCTCGAGCTTGTTGCGCGCTTCGCCCTCGCCCTCGCGGCTCAGGGCCGAGAACGGCTGAACGGTTGCGGTATCCCCAAGGTCACGCCGCACCTCGAGCAGGGCCTTCGCCGCCTGTCCGCGCTTGAGTTTGTCGGCTTTGGTCAGGAGCACGTGCACAGGCAGCCCGACAGCATCGCCGAATGCCAGCATTTGCCGGTCGAAATCCATCAACTGGCGGCGAATATCCACGATCAGGAACATGCCGGCCAGGCTCTTGCGCCCCTCGAAATAGTCAGCCATGAGGTCGGCCCAATGGTGACGCATCTTGTCGGCAACCTGTGCAAAACCGTAGCCCGGCAGGTCCACGAGGCGCTTGTCGTCCCGCAACGTGAAGAAATTCACGAGTTGCGTGCGGCCCGGTGTCTTGCTCGTGCGGGCGAACTGGCGGCGGTTCACAATCACGTTGATCGCGCTCGACTTGCCGGCATTGGAGCGACCGGCGAAAGCCACCTCGGCGCCTTCGTCCGGAACGAACTGGGACGGCGTGTTGGCGCTCTTTATGAAGGCAGCTTGTGGGTATTGCGACATGGGTACGCCCAGTGGATTGTGTGTATAATTCGCGCTTGCTGAGTATGGGGCCGGGCAACAAGTTTGACCGGTCCGGGGTCACGCAGCAAGGCGGCCCGCCGCCTTCCAACCCGGCACCAGACCCGGTGCGACTCAAGCGACGTATCTGGTTCTATGGATTTTTTTCAGGCGCCGGCCTGGGCCGGCGCAGCAAAGTAACGGTTAGACACTATGAATATCAAGCTCGCTCCGCTTTTCGCGACGATCGGTCTCGCACTTGTCGCAACCCAGGTCCAGGCAGAAAGCCTGGTCGATGGATCGGCTGAAGCCGGCAAGGCCAAGGCCATTACCTGCACCGCATGCCATGGTGCCGAAGGCAATAGCGCCAACGCCATGTGGCCGAACATTGCCGGCCAGAATGCGCCCTACCTCCAGGCACAGTTGCAGGCCTTCAAGAAGGGTTTGCGCAAAGACCCGCTCATGTCCAGCCAGGCCATGCTGCTGAGCGACGAGGATATTGCGGACCTTGCCGTCTACTTCGAAAGCCTCCCGGCCGCGGCCCAGTCCGTCGCCGATGCCAGCTCGGTTAATCTCGGCGAAGCGCTGTATCGCGGCGGTAACACGGCGAACGGCGTGCCGGCATGCCTCGCCTGCCACGGTCCGAGCGGACGCGGCAACCCCGCTGCCCAGTACCCGGCACTGCACGGTCAACACTCGGTCTACACGGCCAAGCAGCTCAATGACTATGCGGCCGAGACGCGCCAGACAGATGGCAAGACCCGTATCATGCGTGACATCGCGGGGCGCCTCAGTGACAAGGAAATCGCGGCACTTTCTTCCTATGTACAGGGTCTGAGATAAGCCACTCATTGTTCAGGACGACACTATGACGAAACATTTTTTCTGGATCGCGGCGCTGCTCCTCACAGTGGCCGCCTGCAGCAAGGAAGAACAGCCTGCGCCGGCCGCGCAGGATGCAGCCGTTGACGCACCTGCGCCCGAGGCTGTGGCGGAACCCGTGGCAACGGAAGAAGCCACAACGGAGACGCTCGAAATCGTTGAAGAATCTGCCGCAGAAGAAGAGGCTGAGGATGAGCCTATCGTTCTGGCCGTAGCCGACGACATAGCGGATGCGTCGGCTCGCGAGTGGAAATACCAGGAGGGCAAGCACTACTTCCGACTGGTTCCGACCCAGCCGACCGTCGGCGGCGCCGACAAGATCGAGGTCGCCGAGTCATTCATGTACAGCTGCCCGCACTGCTTTACGCTTGAACCGTATATCAACAAGTGGGCCGCAGAGAAAGATCCCGCCGTGCGTTTCGTCCGCATTCCGGCAACGTGGAACCAGGCGGCTGTCCTGCATGCGCAGATCTACTACACGCTGGACATCCTGGGGCGTAACGGCACGCTCAAGGATCCCGATGCATTCCACGAGGCGGTCTTCACGGAGTTTCACCAGCGCGGCAATCGCCTGACGTCCGAGACGACGATCAAGCGCCTGTTCATGCGCTACGGCGTTTCCGAAGGCGATTTCGAAAAGACCTGGAATTCATTCGAGGTAAACACGCGATTGCGTCTCGGCGGTGACCTCGTGCGCCGCTATGGTATCGCCGCAGTCCCGTCGGTGGTCGTGAACGGGAAGTACCGCACAAGCGCATCGGATGCCGGTGGTTACGATGAACTCATCGAGCTTATCGACGAACTCACGGTGCGAGAAGGTCTGCGCTAGCTAGCCGCTGTCCTCGGCAATAATCCTGTAGGCGCCGCTCTCTGAGCGGCGCCAGTACATTCGGCGCATGGCAACGACCTTGCGCGCATCCCCCTCACTGATTTCGAGCCGGAACCTGCTCAGGTAGAGTCCGTCTTCGACGGGATCGCCGAGCAACAGCAGGTCGCTCACCGTCACGGCGGTGATGGCGCGCTCGCCGAACGTTTCGAGGCTGAATGCAGACCACTCGGCCTTGTTCATTCCCCAGTGTTCAAAAGCCTCGTCGTAAAGATCCAGCCAGCTGAACATATCGCCTTTCTCGAGACTCATTGCCCACTCGGCTACGGCACTCTCCAGGGCATCGCGAATGGCTGCGGCCTGTTCCGCTTCGACCCAGTCGATCTCGCGGCCTATCAGCACGGGGGTCGTGTTCGGTTCGAAGAACGGTTCAAGCTCCAGTAACTGCTCGTTTGGCAATGCGATGCAGCCGTCGGTGTCCAAAGGCGGACGCACCCCGCCGTTGGCGTCGACGCCGTGCACCCAGATACCGTCACCGGAGCGTCCCTGCCGCCTGTCCCAGGCGTTCGGGTAGTCGAGCGGGAATGCCGTCGCGCCGTACTTCTCGTGCAGCCGGCTCGTATCGAGCTGCTCCGTAACGAAGTAGATCCCGAGCGGCGTGCGCCGGTCACCGGCGCGCCGCTTGCCGGTGCCTGCCTGGCCGATAGACATGTCGTCCTCGCGAATCTCCTGCACACCGTGTGCGGTGCGATCGAAGCGATGAAACGAGGACGTCGACGTTTCGGCAACGAACACGGTCGTCGTCGATTCCGGCAGGCGCAGGAGCCAGGCGGGGACCGGCTCCGCCGCCAGGGCACCGGTGATCGAAAGCAGAAAAAGGGCGGCGAGGAACTTCGGCATAAGCCGATATTACAGGGCTGCTGAGACCATGCTAAGGTCGATTGCCTACCAGACGAAACCGGGGACCTCACGTGAAGCGAACAATCAGCGTCTTTCTTCTCGGCCTGCTGGCTGCAGGTACCTGCGCCGCCACACCAACGGACGAGGCGTTCCAGAATCTCGCCGACGAGTACATCAGCGATCTCGTGAATCTCTCGCCGGTCTACGCGACCGCCATCGGCAACCACGGTGCCGACGACGAACTGGACCAGGTCGACGCTGCCGGCAGAGCCGAAACACTCGCTCTGTTGCGGCAGTACAAAGCCGCGCTCGACGCGCTCGACAGGAACGAGCTGTCGCGCGCAAACCAGGTCGATGCCGAGCTGCTGCTGCACTCCCTCGAATCCGATATCTGGTCGATCGAGGTCCTGCGCGAGTGGGCCTGGAATCCGCTTTACTATGTGAACATCTCGGGCGGTGCGATCTACAGCCTGCTCTCGCGCGATTTTGCCCCGCTCGACACACGCCTCATGTCGGCCGCCTCGCGGCTGGAAGAGATCCCCCGCTTCCTCGAACAGGCGCGCAGCTCCATCGAGCCGGCACGCGTTCCCAGGATTCATGCGGAGACCGCAATCGCCCAGAACCAGGGACTCAATTCGATTGTCGACCTGATGATCGTCCCGCAACTGGAGGTTCTTTCCAGCGCACAGCAGGAACGACTCAACGCGGCCATCGAGACAGCCAGGAATGCCGTGGCGGACCACCAGACCTGGCTCGAAGAAGTACTGCTGCCGCTGGCCGATGGCGACTTTCGCATCGGCGCGGAACTCTACGACACGAAGCTTGCGTTTGCCCTGAACTCGCCACTCAGTCGCAAGGAGATTACGGCGCGCGCCGAACAGGAATTCGAAAGGGTTCGCAACGAGATGTACGAGGTGTCGAAGGCCGTCTATCTCGCCAGGCACCCCATGACGAGATTTCCCGACAATCCGCAAGAAGCGTACAAGCAGGCGATCATCCGCGCGGCGCTGGAGGAGGCCTACAAGAAGCTGCCGCCGCGCGACGGCATCGTGGCCGTGGCCCGGGAGCAGCTCCAGGAAGCCACCGACTTCGTCATCGAACACAACATCGTGACGATGCCCGAGGAACCCGTCGAGATCATCATCATGCCCGAGTTCCAGCGCGGCGTGTCCGTGGCCTACCTCGACCCGCCGGGTCCACTCGACCGCGACCAGCCGGCGTTCTACGCCGTTGCGCCGCTGCCGACCGACTGGACCGATGAGCAGGTTGAATCCTTCCTGCGCGAGTACAACATTTACTCGATCCAGGATCTTACGATTCACGAAGGTGTTCCCGGCCATTACCTGCAACTGGCCCTGAGCAATCGCTATCCATCGGCGCTGCGCGGCGTGCTGTGGTCTGGTCCCTTTGTGGAAGGCTGGGCCGTTTATGCCGAACAGGTGATGATCGAGGCCGGCTACCAGGACAACGATCCGCTCATGAAGCTGATCAACCTCAAGTGGTACCTGCGTGCCGTCACCAACGCGATCATTGACTCGGCGATACACGTCGACGGGATGACGCGCGAGGCCGCGATGAAACTCATGATCGAAGGTGGCTTCCAGGAGGAACGCGAGGCCGCCGGCAAGTGGGTGCGCGCCCAGCTCACGTCCGCACAGTTGTCCACGTATTTCGTGGGCTACCAGGAGCACATCGAGATGCGTGCGGCTGTCGAAGCCCGCTGGGGCGAAGCGTTCACGCTGCGCCGCTATCACGACCAGGCGCTGTCTTACGGCTCGCCGCCCGTGCGGTTCGTGCGCGCATTGATGCTCGACGAGGAAATCCCGCGCCGCGGCGAGTGAATCCGCCATATATGCCAAAAGGGCATAACGCTTCGACGTTTTGTCCGCGTTTTCCTGCAACGAAAAAAAGGACGCCAGCATCTAAGGGTCTATGAATCTCACCGATCTGTGTACCCGGCACTGGCCCTCCGTTGCTGCCGCCGTCGCCCTGGTCGCGCTGTTTGGCCTTACATCCATCGCCTCGCTGCCCATCCAGCTACTGCCGACGATCGAGGAACCACAGATCTCGGTGGCCAACTTCTGGCGGGCGGCCGCACCCGAGGAGATGGAAGCCAATATCGTGGAGCCGCAGGAAAACGTCCTGCGCAATACGCCCGGCGTCACCAACCTCAACTCCTTTATTGGCCGCGGCACGGGCTTCGTCAACCTGACGTTCGCCGTCGGCACCGACATCCAGACAGCCAAGCTCGACGTCATCAATAACCTGAACCAGGCGCCGCCCCGTCCGGGCGATGCGCTGGAACCGCGGGTGAACGTGGGGGGCGGCGGGCAGACTCCGGGAGCCGCGTCGCTGTTGATTCGTGTGTTGCCCGACAACCCCAATCGCGAGTTGTCCTCCTACCAGAAACTCATCGAGGACACCGTCGAGCCGCGCCTCGCCAGGATCCCGGGCGTCTCGCAGGTGAATCTCCAGGGCGAGCAGCCACGGGAGCTGCACATCACGTTTGACGCCTACCGGGCTGCTGCGCTTGGCGTCCAGATCAACGACATCATCGCCACGGTATCGCGGGCAACCGACTCGTCGGGCGGTTTTGCCGATGTGGGTCGTCGCCAGTACACGGTCCGCTTTGTCGGCAAGTTCGAGCCGGAGCGGCTGAACGAGCTCATCGTCGGCTGGAGCAACGAGCGCCCGATCTACCTGAACGAGGTTGCCGACGTCGACATCGTGCCGCGCAAACAGGACGGCTTTACCTTGCGCAACGGCTACCCCGCCTACTACATCACCGTGCAGCGCGACTACGACGCAAACACGGTGACGATTCTCGACGAGGTCAACAAGGCCATCGTCGAACTGAACGACAACGTACTGCACGCGGCCGGCCTGGAAATCGATCTCAGCTTCGACGCATCCATTCATATCCGCCGGGCCATTTCGCTGGTGCGCAGCAACCTGGGGCTGGGCCTGTTGCTCGCCGTCGGCATCCTGTATTTCCTGATGCGCAGCCGGCGCGCGACGTTCCTCGTGACAGCCACGGTGCCGCTCTCGGTGCTCGTTGCATTCGTGGCGCTGCGTTTCTTCGACAAGTCGCTCAACGTGATCTCGCTGGCCGGCCTCGCGTTCTCGGTCGGACTCGTCATGGATGCCGCGATCGTGACGCTCGAGAACATCGTACGCTGCCGGCAAACCGGCCTGAGCCACAAAGAGTCCGTCGTGCAAGGGACCCGGCAGATTACGGGCGCGTTGTTCGCATCCACGGTGACGAGTGTCGCCATCTTCGTGCCGGTCCTGTTCATGCAGGGCATGGAAGGTCAGCTGTTCCAGGACCTGGCGCTTACCATTGCCGTCGCCGTTTCTGCATCGTTCTTCATCGCAATCACGGTTTTGCCGGTTGCCGCGGGTTTCCTCTTGCAGAAGGAGGCCGACGATCCGCTGGAGCACTGGTGGGATCGCGTCACCGGGCTGGTCATGAAGCTGACACGCACGCCGCTGATGTGCGGTAGCTGGATCGCCGGCATCCTCGGCGCATCGCTACTCGTAATCTTCCTGCTCGTGCCCAAGGCCAACCTGTTGCCGCAGGCACCGGCGGATTCCCTGAATGCGTTCTTCGCCATGCCGCCCGGCGGTACGGTAGAGATGGTCGAAACCGAGATCGCCGGGACCATCGTCGAGCGCCTCCGCCCCTTCATGGAGCACAGGCAGGAGCCGCATATCCGTGGCTATAACCTTTCTTCGTTCGGCACCTTCAACGCCTTGTTTATTTATCCGCAGGACCCGAACCGCATCGAGCAGATGGTGAACATCGTGCGTGACGAGATTCTCGTCGATCTGCCGGACACCCAGGCGTTCGTGCAGCGATCGTCCCTGCTCAACTTCGGTTTCGATGGTGGCCGCAGCATCAACGTCGACCTGCAGGGCTCGAACATCAATGCCCTGTCGGATGTCGCGATGCAGGCAATGCCCATCATCAACGAGGCCATCCCAGGCGCCCAGGTGCGCCCCAACCCGGGATTGCAAATCGCCGAGCCCGAGCTGCAACTCGTGCCCAATGACAGGCGCATTACAGCCGCCGGCCTCGATCGTGCCGCCATCGCCAATACGGTCCGGGCGCTGACGAGCGGCGCGTTTGTCGGCGAGTACTTCGACGGCAACGATCGCATGGACATGATCCTCAAGGGCCCGGCCTGGGATTCGCCGGAAGCGCTCGCCGCAATGCCAATCGCCACGCCACTCGCGGGCATCCAGAGCATCGGCGAGCTCACTGACATACGACGCACCGTCGGACCGACCCAGCTCCTGCGCGTAAACGGGCAACGCACGCTCACGCTGGCCGTAACACCACCGCCCGAGATGACGGTTCAGGAGGCGCTGGACACGCTGCGCAACGTGGTCGATCCGCAGTTGCGGGAGATCATGCCCGGCGACGTCAGCCTGGCCTATCGCGGTACCGCCGACCGTCTCGAAGAAGCATTCGACACGATGCGCGCCAACCTCGCGATCGCGGCGATTGTCCTGTTCCTCGTGCTTGCCGCGATGTTCCGCTCGTTATGGGATGGCGCGCTCGTCATGTTGTCGATGCCGCTCGCGATTGCCGGCGGCGTGATCTCGTTGCGCGTGCTGAACCTGTTTACGACACAGGCCATGGATCTGCTCACGACAATCGGGTTCCTGATCCTCCTGGGACTTGTGGTCAACAATGCCATCCTGCTCGTCATGCAGACACGAACCGGGCAGAACAACGGACTGGATCGCAGTGCCGCGGTCGCCGCCGCCGTGCGGATGCGCGCCCGGCCGATCTACATGAGCACGCTCACCAGCATCTTCGGCATGTTGCCGCTCATGCTGGTTCCGGGCGTTGGCTCACAAATCTACCGTGGGCTGGCCACCGTCATTATCGGTGGCATGTTCGTGAGCGCCCTATTCACACTGATCCTGATGCCGAGCATCCTGCGGCTTGCGCCGTTCTCGATCTCACTGCGCGGGAAAGAGAAAGCGACGGTCACCGAGGGAGTCATCGCCGATGCCTGAGAAAACGAAACGTATGAAAGGGCTTCTCGTCTTTGCTTGCTTGCTGTCGGGTTCCGCGCTCGCCCAGCAGATGCCGACAATGGTGGTGCAGGTCGCGGACGTCGGGCACACGGAAATCGCACCGACGGTCGCCGTACCCGGCACGATCTACAGCCGTAACGAGGTGCAGGTGACGGCTGGCGTTACCGGGCAGCTACTCATGGTTGCGGAGCCCGGCACCGTCGTGCAGCAAGGCGAGCCTGTCGCGCGCATCGACCGGCGCGCATTGTTGTTGCAACGCGCCGAACAGGAAGCGCTGCTGCAACGTGCGGAAATCAACGTACGGCAACTGGAGAGCCAGCTGCGGCGGCAGCGTGAACTGCAGGGCTCGAGCCTCGTCTCCGAGTTCGAGCTCGAGCAAACCGAGGCCAACCGCGATCTTGCGCTCAGTGACGCCAACATCACGAGAGTCCGCATTCGGCAGATCGACGACCAGATTCGCAGAACCGAAGTGCTCGCGCCTTTCACGGGCGTGGTGATCAGTCGGGCACACCGCGGCGGCGAGGACGTCGCGCGCGGCGAGGTCCTTGCACAGCTGACTGACATCCGGAACATGGAGGTGCGTGCATTTGTACCGCTGAAGCACCTGCCGCGAACGGTCGTTGGCGACTCCATCAGCGTATTTACGACAGGCGCCGTCTACGAAGGGCGCATTCGCTCCCTGGTGCCGACCGGCGACGTGCGCTCGCAGACTTTCGAGGCACGCATCGACCTGCCCGTATCGGCCCTGGATCGCTGGACCGTGGGTCAGCTCGTCAGCGTGGCCGTACCGATTCGCACCCGGGAACTGGCCATTACCGTGCCGCGCGATGCGCTTGTGCTGCGGCACAACGGCTCCTTCGTGTTTCGCATCAGCGACGACAACATCGCCGAGAAGATCGAGGTAGAGATCGGCGACTCGGCGGGCGAGCTGGTCGCGGTTACGGGTTCGCTGCAACCCGGCGACAGGGTCGCCGTGCGCGGGGCGGAAAACCTCAGCGAAGGCGCGTCCGTCAAGGTGATGCTGTCACAGTCAACAGGCAGTGCGGCGGTGTCCTCCGAGGGCTAGTTTCATATAGAACATGTACACCCCAGATGGTACTTTAACGCCCAACCAAGCGAAGGTGGATCTGGAGAACATGATGGCTGAGTCGAATGCTCAAGCGGACGCAGAGGCGTTAAAGTCCTGGTATACGGGCCTGCTGGATCAGGTTGTAAAGGAAATGATCCGGACGAAGGCGGTAACCGGAGACGCGGTGCAGGCCAGCCCCGTCTGGATGGTCCCCAATGAAATGTTGATCGCCAAAGTCTGGGGCGTCACCAACGAGAGTGACTTCATCTGGACGATGTCCGTCGACAAGCTGATTTCCGACTACATTGCGGGCCACCTGGCTGCAACGCCGCGGGATGTGGCCAGGCATTTCTCGCTGAAATGGCAAATGGATGCAGACCGGCTGGCCAGTTTCGGGCAGGATGCAGCCGCCAACGCGGATGTCGATGAACGCATGAAAGAGTACTCGGGCAAACTGATCCAGTACGCTGAAACGCTTTATGACCTGTCCAACCGGGACCACGTCTGGGAAGAACGGCAGTCATTCGCGTAGTCGCGAACAAGCACTCGTGAGAGACCTGGTCACCAACCCGGACTTCCTGGCCTATCGCTTCGATTTCGCCACGGAGAGCGTCGGCTTCCTGCCGATTACACGCGACGAAATTCGGCGGGTCAGCAGCCTGAGGAAAGACTCGATAGACGCGAACCGGCAGCTCATAGAGGTGCCGCTGGCCGAGCTCGTCGACCTCGCGAAAACACCACAGCACGCCCTGCTCGACAACCCGCCCCGGTTTATCTTTCACACCGCCTATTGCGCATCGACGTTCCTGTCCCGCTGCCTGGATGTCGACGGCGTGAGCGTCGGTCTGCGAGAACCGCAGTTGCTTCTGGACGCGGCGAACGCGAAACGATTGCAGTGGCAATCGCAATCAACCGACCTCGACTACCGCGATCTGCCCGGGCTGGCCCTGGCGCTCCTCGGCAAGCATGCCAATGCGTCCGAGAAACTCATCATCAAGCCCATCAACTCGGTGAACAACATCATTCCCGAGTTGCTCGGGTTGTGCAGCTCCAGCAAGGCATTGCTGCTCTACACGGATGCCAGGAACTTCGCCCTGTCGACCCTGAAGAAAGGAGAAGGCGGCAAGCAAACCGTCAGGTCGATGTTCGACCTGCTGCGTTGCGATTTTCCTCACCTGTCAAACCTGCAGTTGACGCACACGATTCACATGACCGACCTCAGGGTCATCATGACCCTCTGGAGGCTGCAGCTCGAACAGGCCAGCCAGGCCATCCAGCAATACGCGCAAAGCAACACCATGGCGTCCCTGTACGGGGAGCGGCTCATCCAAAGCCCCCTGGACGTCCTGCGCGCCGCCAACGCGTTTCTCGAACTCGGCATAGCACCTGCGCAGATCCAGGCGATCGTGGACAGCGAAGACCTCTCGATCGACGCAAAGAACGCGGGCGAAAAATTCAGTACGGAAAAACGGGAACGCCTGTACCAGCGGCTGGAGGAGTTCTACGGCGACGATCTCAGCCAGGGCCTTCAATGGCTGGTCAGGAACAACCCGGGGACCGACCTCGTTCCCGATCCGGGCGCCGCCCTGAAACTCTAGATACTTTCTTGGCCTCGCTGCAGCTCTTCGAGCATCGGCCCGAGAAACGCTTCGTACTTCTGCCACAAGGCGACTGACTTGGTGTACATGGGTTGCCGGACCTGGAACGCACTGGCTGTCTTCACCACTGCGTCGGTCTTGTTGAACGCGAGGCATGCGTCCTCGAATTCGAGATCGCAGGCTGCCAGCAAAGCCCGGATTTCCTGCTCGGGGTTCTGCGTTAACGACTCATACCGGACGTCGTAGATCTCGCCGGGCAGGGTTTGATGCCAGTGCCTCATCAGCTCCCTGTATTGATTGTGAAACTGGGCAACGGTCTTCAGGTCGTAGGCGAAGCGGTAATTTCCCGTCGTGAAGTTCTGCTTGAGTATGGACAGGCAGGTATCTCGTGCGTCCCTGACACAGTGGATGATTTTGGCGTTCGGCAACGCGATCTTGATGAGCCCGACCATCATCATGTTAAAGGGCATCTTGTCGGTGACCCTGGTTGCCTCATTATTCAGCCGGGCCAGCTGTTCGAGGTAGGTCTTGCCAACCGCCTCAAACGTAGCCGGCGGGTACCTGTCGAGGGGTTCGTACTCGAAGTTGTTCGCTGCGTTCAGAAAACGGCTGGTGCCCTGGGCAAACATATACTCCAGCTCCCCGGCACCGTAGACCTCCGAGTGGCTGGCAATGATCTTCTCAACCAGTGACGTGCCGGATCGCGGCATCCCCACGATGAAGATGGGCCTCGCGGATTGCTCTGCGTTGATCTCGAGGCGCGAGATCGCCTCCGCATTGAACGTCCGGATGATGCTCTGGATCAGTGCCCTGTCACTCTCGATGTCGTAGTTGAACTCCTGGAACCTGAGCGCATTGCCCGACTTCAGGTACCCGAACGACGTCGCGTAATCGCCAATGTCCTCGTAGGCCTTGGCCAGCGCGAAAGCCAGGTGAGTCCTGCCCTCGGCATTCAGTCCACCTCGCTCGTACAGATCGAGCATCACGCCGATATGCGGATCGCTGTCGTCGCGGTACCGGTGGATGCCCGAATACGTGAAATGCGCCTGTGTATAGGCCGGCTGTTGCGCCATGACCTGTTGATAGCAGTCGGCCGCGTCTTCCAGTCGTCCCTGAGATTTCAGTAGGTTGCCGAGCATGTACCTCGCGATGACGAAATCCCTGTGCCGGGCAATCACACGCCGGTACGTCTTGCCGGCCAGGTCCAGGTCACCGGCGAGTTGATAACTGTCGGCAAGGTTCATCTGCGCTTCGAGGGAGTCCGGATCGATAGCCAGCGCGCTCTTCCAGAGAGCGTCCGCCTCGTCACGACGTCCGGACTGGGCACAAATCGAGGCAAGCCGGCAGTAAGGCTCCGGGCTCCGGACGTCTTCCGCGATCAGGGCGCGATATCCCGCCTCGGCCGCTGCCAGTTGCCCGGCGGAATGCGCCTGGACGGCCTGTTGCAGCCGGGCCGCCTGCTGGCTGGAAATCGGGCGTCCGGACTTACCGGGTTTGCGGCGCTTCATTTTCGATCGCTTGTCGTAGCGGCCCGAGAAACGCCTCGTAGTTCTTCCAGTGCTCCAGGGCATCGTTGTAGAGCGGCTGACGCACCTGCTCCGCGCTGGGCGTCGCAACAGCGCGCTTGTTCAAATGGAAGTTCAGACACGCTTCCTCGAAAGCCAGCCCGCAGTACTCCAGCATGGAACCGACGGTGGCGGGCAGATCGTTGACAAGGTCCTCGTAGTGAATCGTCAGGATCTGTCCGGGCAGAACCGAGTGCCAGTGGTTCATCAGGTCGATGTAGTCGGTGTAGTACTGCCCGATCGTCTCCAGCTTGTAGGAAAACTGAAAGCTGTCGCCGAAAAACTGCCTGTAGATACTCCAGCCGCTCGCCATCGGGTCGCGCCTTACGTCGATAATCCTGGCCTTGGGAAACAGCGTCTTGATCAGCCCGATATGGTGGAAATTGTGCGGCGCCTTGTCGACGAAGTTCGGCGCGTCCTGTCGATAGGGCTGTGCAAAGTCCAGGTACCGCTGCGCGAGGGCCGTGATCGCCTCTGCATCGAGGCTTGCCAGGGACTGCGGGTACTGGCCCTGCTCCGCCTGGTTGGGGTCGTTGACCGCGCGAGCGATCGAGACGATCTCGTCGAGCTCCTGCGTTGCGTCCACCTCGGTGTGGCAAGACAGTATCTGCTCGACGAGGGTTGAGCCGCTGCGCGGCAGGCCGACGACGAATATGGCAGCGTCGGAATCGTGGCCCTGGCCTTGCCGCGAGGCAAAGTACTCGGCGGTAAAGACGGCTTTGAACTTGTCATTCTGGCTCAGGTAGCCGGCGGGCCGAATGGTCGCGTAAGCACTGTTCGCCGACTCGTAGTGCCGGAAGCTCTGCTCGAATTGCGCGGCATCTTCCAGCGCCTTACCCAGCGCGAACTCGATCAATACCCTGTTCATCGGTGTGAGTTCGCCGCCGTCCAGCAGACCCTGCATCGCCGCGATTTCATCGTTCGAGAAACGATAGGTTTTCAGATTGGCCAGCTCCCAGTAGGCCTGACCCACCATCGGGTCGATCTCGATCGCCTGCCTGTAGCGATCCGTAGCTTCACCGGCATTGCCAACGGTTTTCAATACCTTGCCGAGGTGCAACAGGCGAAGGCTTTGCTTGTCTTCCAGGCCCGCCAGCTCGCGATAGATGGCGATAGCCTCATCGTGGCGACCGAGGTTGTACAGAATCTCGGCCTTGAGATCGTAGAGATCGATGTTTTCGGGGGCGCGATGCATGAGCTGCTCGCATTGCGCCAGCGCTGCCTGGTACTGCCTGCTGCCCAACAGGGAATAGGCGTACTCGATGCCGAGACCTGCATCGCGAGGCCTGGTTGCCACGCATTGCGCGAGCGTGGCGGTACTGTACTCGTAGTGCCCGAATTGCCTGGCGATCCGGGTCAGCAAGCGGAGCGTGCGCACCTCGTTTGGCACCAGGAGCAGGAGCCGCCGGCAAATACCGTCCGCCGCCTGGAAGTCCCCGCTGGCAAACGCCTGTTCTGCAACGAGCAGCTTGTCGTTGAATGCCTTGATCATCGCGTGCTGCTTGCGCGCGTCCTCGCCGGCTTCGGTCTGTCCTTCCTGCTGCAGGTAGTCGATAAGCACGAGCCACGGGGCGGTGAGTTCCGGCCTCGCCGAGGTCACCTCGCCAAGCAGCTCGAGCGCTTTGCTATGATCGTCGTTCCTGAAATAGATCGTTGCCAGATCCGTCTTGCCCGACGCGTGATCGGGATCGTGCGCCAGCAGGGACTCGAGGGTTTCTCTCGCCGCGTCCAGTTCTTCGCTATGCAGGTAACAACGTCCCAGCATGAACAACGCTCGCGTATTGGCCGGGTCCTCTTCGAGGAACGCCTTGAGCTCCTCCTTGACCGCTGCAACGTCATCAGGGAGCCGCGCCTCGAGCGCCTGCAAGGCCTGGTTTCTTCTGAATGCTTCTAACATGGGTAGGCTGGTCTTGGGTCGTGTCAATCGGTCGATTGTACTTACGTCGACCGGAATAGACCAACCGGCCAACCGCGTCGTGCGCCTGAACTCCGGGCGGGCTTTGCTGTCTCTACTGGTGTACTCCACGGGGCCGCGGAATGTATGGCAATCGCTTTCGATACCTGAGCTACCTGGTGATCTTCTCATTGGGTGCCTGCGCGAGCCCGATGACGGTCCCGCAGGGCAGCGCGCTCACCACGGATGAATTACTAAGGGCCCAACCACTGACGGGTGAGACCGATGTGCCCGGGCTGGCCGACGTCGATGTTCTCGAAGTGGACCAGGATATGTTGCAGTTCCTCGCCGCGCACGTGGACCGCAACCAGGGGAGCATGCTCCGACTGCGCGACTTGCTGCACGCGATCATAACGAGCGGCGATTTTGGTCTCGAGTATGACGAGACGACACGAACCGCACAGGACACGTTCAGGGCACGGCGCGGCAACTGCCTCTCGTTTACCAACATGTTCGTGGCGATGGCACGTGAAGTCGGCCTCGACGTCACGTACCAGGAAGTCGCGATTCCTCCTGACTGGTCGCTGACAGGTGAGACCTTCAATCTCAGCCGGCACATCAACGCCTATATCGACCTGGGTGCGGGCATTACCAGGGAAGTCGATTTCAATATCGACAATTTCCAGGGCAGCTACGACCGTCAACTCATTGCGGATAGCCGTGCGCTGGCTCACTACTATTCGAATATCGGCGCGGAGTACCTGCAGGAACACCGGGTACTCGAGGCGCTGCGCTACTTCCGCAAGTCACTGGCCATCGACCCCGGGTTTGCCCCGGCGTGGAGCAACCTGGGCGTGCTCTATTCGCAGGAGGAGTTCTACCACTACGCCGAAGCTGCGTACTTGCAGGCGCTCGAGATCGACCCGCATGAACTCGTGGCGATGAGCAATCTTGGCCAGCTATACGCGTACCAGGAGCAGCATGAGCTCGCCGACTGGTACAACCAGCGGAGTGACCGCCACCGCATGCGCAATCCCTATTTCCGCTATCACCTTGCCTACAACGCCTTCATGGCAGAAGACTACGATGCAGCGATCAGGCACCTCAAATACTCGGTGAGAAAAGAGAAACACGAGGATTCCTTCTATTTCCTCATGGGCCTGAGCCACCTGCAAACCGGGGACGCGTCGATGGCACGACGGTGGCTTGAAAAAGCGGAGCAGGTGGCGGTGGACGATGCCCTGAAACGCAACTACCACAGCAAGCTCGAACGCCTGCTCGACGCAAGGTAGCCGCGGCCTGCTATTCCTGTTCGTCCCGGGCCGGGAAGAACGTCGTCAGCACGTCGTCCAGCAACGGGCCCCAGTTCTTCCAGTTGTGTCCCTCGCGAACGGTGATGTAGGTCAAATCGTAGCCCTTGCGTTCCAGCACCCGCCTGAAGCGCTTGACCGCCACCTGGTTGTCGTTCTTTGTTCCCACGCTGAGAAACACCTTGAGCGGCAGGGCCTCTCTGTCCTCGTACAACTCGCGTACCACGTCCACATGCGCGGCGCTGGCCGGTGACTGCATGGCGATCCCGGCAAACACCTCCGGCAGCGCCAGCCCGAAACAGGCACTGTTCAGGCCGCCGAACGAAAGGCCCAGCACGACCCGGTCATCGCGCAACTGGCTGACCGGCTCTTCCCGGCCGATCGTCGGCACCAGTTCGTCGGCAAAGAACTTCGCGAAATCCGTATTGCACATGAACTCGGCGTTGCGGCGGCTCTCCCTGAGATTGTCAGGATTGCGGCTGTCCAGGAAGACCACGAGCACGGGCTCGATCGCACCGCTGCCGATCGCCTCGTCCAGGACGGTCTTGATGTCACCCGGGCCGAGGTACATCTGGCCATCGGTCACGTAAAGAGTGGGCAGCTTGTCGTCCGCGGTTACGTCCGCCGGCCGGTATACCCGGTATTGCAGGTCGTAGCCGAGGTAAACGCTGGATATGCGCTGGTTGGCACTCACGGTGCCTTGCGCCGCGACCCCCGCACAAGCGAGCAGCAGCGAGGCCAGCAGAAAGCCTGCGCCATATGCCCGGTGACGAGTTTGCGCCATCGCCTAGCGCACGCGTTTGACGCGTGTCGACTTGCCGCTCTCGGCTACGAGGAAGAAGGAGCTCATGCTGCCCGCCTTGATTTCTGCTTCAAAAGGCGCTTTGACATTCCATTTCCGGGCCGTGCTCTGTTTCCAGACCGCTCCGTCGGCGGTATAGAAGTAGTGAATCCCGGTGGCACTTCGGGTCACCCGGGAGATCGTCACGGCCAGCCTGTCGGTTGTGATCTCTGCCGGCCCATCGAGGTCGCCGAAATTATCTTTTCGCACCTCGCTCAGCTTCTGTTCGTTAAAAATGCCACCGTCGGCAATCGTGTCGTAGCAGAGCAGGCGCTCTGCATCCGACTTCACGGCCCGGCATTGTGTGATGTCACTGATGTTGACGAGTTCATCGGCCAGGACCGGCGACACGGCGCCTGACAATACAGCGAGCCCCAGTGCCAGCGAGCATCCCACTGAGGTCGCAATTTTCCCACGCTGAAGGCTAATCATAGTGAATTTTCTACCTGAATCAGTGTCTAAAAACCCCTCAATCGGCAGCTCGGTTCCGACGACACTCGTCCGACGGGGGCGATGCTGCAGAGATTAACAAATACTTACAGCTTGAACAGCCTTGGATCGCAGCGCCCGCGCTGCAGGGGGATTCAATATGAAAATGCTTATCGCGATCGTCGCTATGTGCTGCGGTCTCCTCGGCGCGTATGACACGGCACATGCCGCAGACGGGGTGGTGCCCGAGCCGTTTCGGGGCTTCGATCCCGATTCCAGGAAAAGAATCACCTACGAAAACCTGGATACCCTGCTCGGTGCCGTAGTGGCGGACATGGGCCGCTCGACCCGGGAAAAGGCCGCTCCCGACCATGCCAGGACCGGCACGCGCATGAAGACCAAGGTGAACCTCGCGACCGTCAACGAGGGCAACCGTTTCTACTTCGAGACCTTCGTCGACAATGAACCCGCACAGGCAACGCTGCGCAGCATCCAGGAAGTATTGGAGCAACTGCCGGCCCAGGTGCCGCTGGCATCTCTCAACCGGGACGAACAGCTGGCCTATTGGCTGAACCTGTATAACGTTACCGTCCTGAACGAGATCGTCAGGATCTACCCGCGACAGGATCTCAAGCGAATCCTGCAGGGCAAGAAATCGATCCTGGCGCAGAAGTCACTGAACGTGGCGGGCGTACCTTTGAGCCTGGATGACATTCAGTTCACCATTCTCAGGCAGAACTACGACAACGAGCCACTGATCATCTACGGGCTCTACCAGGGCAACATCGGCGGGCCGAACATCCGTACCAAGGCCTATTCCGGAAGGGACGTGTACGCGGCGTTGACAGAAAACGCGATTGAGTTCATCAACTCGAATCGCGGCACAGCCGCGAGGAACGCCAGGGACTTCCGCGTTTCGAGTTTCTACGATCGCAACCGCGCCTACTTCCCCAACTTCGAGGCCGACCTCACGGCGCATTTGTTGAAGTACCTGGAGGGTGACGAGCGTGCCGCTCTGCAGGCGGCGAGCACGCTGAAACCGGACATCAACGACTGGACGGTGACGGATCTCGGCGGCTCGCGACGTGAGATCGGCGGTAGCCTGGCGCTGAACAATGCGGCGCTGATGGGTTCGATGTCCGGTTCGAACGCAGCCGATTCGGGCGGCGCACTCGGGTCCTCCGGAGGCAGTGCGGCAGGCAATCTCAGCCCGACACTGGCGCGGCAAATGAAAGAGCGCGAAGCCAGGCAGGAAGAGGGCGAGGATGAGGATGCAGACGAGGCCCCGGAGGAACCCGGCGAGACGGAACCCGACCCAACCCCCGAGCAAAATTGAGTATAATTATGGGTTACGCATTCCCTCTCTGAACTCGCGACTCTCGCGCCAGGAAACCTTTATGACGCAATACACAGCCAGGACCATTTTGTTTTTCTTCGGATTTTTCGCGCTTTACGGGGCAGCTGGCGCGGCCGAGTCAACCGTACCCGAGCCCTTCCAGGGATTCGATGCCGACTCGACATACGCCATTAATTACGATGACCTGACCGCGGTATTGAAGACCGTCGTGATCGACATGGGGATTTCGACGCGTCGCGTGGCCCAGGAGGGTCCGGAAGTGACCGGCACGCGGATGAAAGTCAAAATCAAGAAGACGGCCAACGAGGGCAACCGCTTCTACTTCGAGACCTTCAAGGACGATGAGGAAGCCC
>CBDUMZ010000031.1:0-30987 GCA_965368465.1 uncultured Chromatiales bacterium | reverse complement strand
CTGGCCGGCGGCGGGTGGCGCATGTGGTGTGATTCTTCCAGGCGGGCCTGCGAATTGCGTGCGCATTATAGAGGCCGCCATGTGGCAAGGCAACAAAAAACCCTGTCTGAAAAAAGGCAGGTACAGCGGCTTTTTTCCCGGAATTTGATGGGGTTCCGACAGATTTCTCCCAGTGCGACACAGAACACATATGGGACCACCGTCTCAGCGTATAAATAGGCCATCAATAGCCTCTTAACTTAACGCTATGTTGTTGATTGCCAGTGAAACAATTCGCGCCAACCGGACCCTGAACGACGTGGTCCGGGAGATGAGCTTTACGTTGAGCTTCTTCGCAAGCCCGGCGACTTTCGCCGAGCTCATGCTGGGCCAGTCCCGCCGGATCGTGTTGCTGACCGAGAACGAGGTGACCCCCGAGTTCGTCCGCACGCTCAAGGCGGCCACGGACCGCGCACCTTTTGGGGTGATCGTTGCCGCCGACCGGGCCTCCCTGCGCAGCAGCAAGCGGGCGGAGCTCGTCGATAAGCTGGCCAGCTATGACAATATCGAGTGGATCGGCAGCCAGTTCGACTTCGACAAGCTGAGTGCGTCGGCACGCCGCTGCCGGCGGCGCATGCTGCGCGTTTCCCGCCAGGAGCTCGAGAATGCTCTCGAGAACGGTCAGATCGTGCTGCGCTACCAGCCCAAGGTTGAGCGAAGCGCCGGTCACGAATGGCTGACGCGCGAGGCGGAGGCGCTGATTCGCTGGCACCACCGGGAACACGGCCTGATCGGACCGCTCGAGTTTCTGCCGGAAGCCGAGGCATTCGGACTGATGCCCAAACTCAGCGAGTTCGTGCTGCGCGAGGCGGCAAGACAGCAGGTGAAGTGGCGAAACCAGGGCGTGGTGCTGAACTCCTGCATCAACCTGGCATCGAGTCAGCTCAGTATCCCGAACCTTGCCGGTACCTATCGCGACATCGTCAAGGAGGCGGGTCTCGAGTGCGCTAATTTTACGTTCGAGGTCATCGAGCAGGACCTCGCGGACACCTCGGCTCCGCATCTCGCGACGATCAAGTCCCTGCGCAACCACGGATTCCGCATCTGCCTGGACGACTTCCGGGTGGCGGCGTCTTCGCTGGGGACGTTCGAGCACCTGCCGTTCGATGAAATCAAGATTCACGCCACGGCATTGAAGCGGGCGCAGAACAACAGGACAGCCCTGGCGGTACTGGCCGCCGTAACCGGCCTGGCACACAACCTGGGTATGTCCGTCTGCGCCGAGGGCGTCGAGGACCAGGCGACCTTTGAGTTCCTGAAGACGATCCAGTGCGACAAGATGCAGGGCTTCCTGATCTCCGAAGCCGTCATCCCGTCGATCATCCGCCGCGTCTACTCGACAAAGGAAGCGGCCCCCGACTCCGCCGCCTAAAATAGGGTACCGGACACCGTATTTCTCGCGCTTCAATAGGGTACCGGACACCGTATTTCTCGCGATTTGCCTAGGTTTCTTCGGTTTGCCAGGGCCTCTATATCAAAGAGCCTAGGCTACATCAGCATTCTTGCGGCAAGGCTATGCCAAAATTTCCCCGGCTCGTGGTCCCGGGTTATCCGCACCACATCACTCAACGCGGTGTTCGAAGTCAGCGAACCTTTTTTGACGAGTTTGACTACCAGGAGTACCTGAACATGGCGCTAAAGCTGACGGGTGAGTGGCCAGTCGACTTCTGGGCGTATTGCCTGATGCCGAATCACATTCACGCGGTGGTGATCCCTCACGAACCAGACAGCCTGTCCAAGTTTTTCGCTGTTCTTCACCGGCGCTACGCCAGACGCACGAATCTCAGGCACGAATGGCAGGGACATCTCTGGCAGAAGCGATTCTACTCGGTCGTGATGGACGAGAGGCACGCCCTCGCAGCCATGCGCTACGTCGAACTCAATCCCGTTCGCGCAAACATCTGCCGATCCCCCCATGAGTGGGTCTGGTCGAGCGCATCAGGGAATCTCGGCCTGGTGGACGACCCCCTCATCGATCGCTCCAGAACCAAGGAGGTAGTGGGTAACTGGGGCGCATTCCTTGCTGAAGGAGAAGATACCGACACCGTCAACCGGCTACGCATCCAGACCAGCACTGGCCGGCCCGAAGGTGATGAGGCGTTCCTGGTAGCGCTCGAGTCCAGCACCGGGCGCCGCGTCAGAAGGCGGCGCGCTGGTCGAAAGAAAAAATAGGGTGTCCGGTACCCTATTTCGAACGGATGAATAGGGTGTCCGGTACCCTATTTGATGTGCTTGAGGATGCCGTCGAGCTCGTCGAGGCTGTTGTAGCTGATGACCAGCTTGCCGCTGCCTTTGGCGCCGTGATCCAGGCTGACTTTCGCGCCCAGTTTTTCCGACACTTCCGTTTCGAGGCGCCGGATGTCCGCGCTCTTGCTCGGCGCGCTCTTTGCGGGTTTCGGCTTGTCGCCCTCGAGCATGCGCTTGACGAGACGCTCGGTTTCCCGGACGGACAAGCCCTTCCTGATCACCTGTCGTGCCGCATCCAGCTGTTGTGTCGGGCTCGCGATGCCCAGCAGGGCGCGTGCATGACCCATCTCGATCTGCCGGTCCTCGAGCAGCGGCTTCACCTTTTCGGCCAGGTCCTGCAAGCGCAGCAGGTTGCTCACCGAGGCGCGTGAGCGGCCCACGGCCTGCGCCGCCTCGGCGTGGGTCAGGTTGAATTCCCGAATCAGGCGGTCGAGCGCGCGGGCCTCTTCCAGCGGGTTGAGGTTCTCGCGCTGGATGTTCTCGATGAGCGCCATGGCAATGGCCGCCTCATCGGGGATCTCGCGAACGACCGCGGGTATTTCTGCGAGGCCTGCCAGCTGCGCCGCGCGCCAGCGCCGCTCGCCGGCCACGATTTCATAGCGCTGTTCCTTGCCCTTGCCGGAGATCGGCCGCGCGACGATCGGCTGCACCACACCCTGCGCCCTGATCGAATTCGCCAGGTCCTCGAGCGAGTCCTGGCGCATATCGACGCGCGGCTGGTACTGGCCGCGCTGCAGGAGCTCGACCGGAATATGGCGCAGCGACTCCTCGCTCGTCACCGGATCGTCGTTCGATGCGGTTGCCGCCTTGTTGGCTGGTTTGCTAAGGAGCGCGTCGAGGCCGCGGCCCAGTCGTTTCTTGGGAGTCATAATCGTTATACAGCTTCAGCCATGCGTGCGTCTTCGCGCCGCAGGATTTCCCCGGCGAGCGCCAGGTACGCGATTGCACCGCGCGACGACCGGTCGTGTAACAGCACGGGCCGCCCGAAACTGGGCGCCTCGGCGAGTCGGATATTGCGCGGCACCACCGTACGGAAAACCTTGCGGTCGAAGTGTTCGATGAGCTGCAACGACACCTCGTTCGAAAGATTGACGCGCGGATCGAACATGGTCCGCAGGATGCCGAAGACTTCCAGCCCCGGGTTCACCGAGTCGCGCACCTGCTCGATCGTGTTCAGCAACGACGACAGCCCTTCCAGCGCGTAGTACTCGCACTGCATCGGGATCAGCACGCCATCGGCAGCCGTCAGCGCATTCACCGTAAGCATGTTGATCGACGGCGGGCAGTCAATGAGGACGAAGTCGTACAGCCCTGCCACCGGCGCCAGTGCCTTCTTGAGCTTCATCTCGCGCCCGATTTCCTGCAGCAGCTGAACTTCGGCAAGCGTCAGGTCTTCGTTGCCGGGCAGAATCGCGAAGCCACCCTCGGGCGGCGACACAATCGTATCGGCCGCGGTCGCGTCGCCGAGCAAGACATCGCAGGCCGAGTTCTCGAGCTCCATCTTGTTCACGCCGCATCCCATGGTCGCGTTTCCCTGTGGGTCCATATCGACCAGCAAGACACGTCGCTGGGTGGCGGCAAGCGACGCAGCCAGGTTGACGCAGGTGGTGGTTTTGCCCACCCCGCCTTTCTGGTTCGCTACAGCAATTATTCGCGTCATTTATCCTGCCCGTCGCAACAGCACTGCGTGCCGCGAGCCCTTTGCAAGACCCGGCACATGCAACTCTTCGACTTCATGGCTCCACGGAGCCGGTAGTTCTTCTAATTCTGTCGTCGGGTAGCGCCCCTTCAGCGCCACAAACACCCCGTCCTCTCTTACGTGATGTCCGGCGATTTCCACCAGGCGCGGCAATGCAGCCAGCGCCCGGGCAATCACGGTATCAAAGCGATGGCCGGGTGCATAGTCCTCACCCCGGTCTTTGACGGCCGTGACGTTGCCCAGACCGAGGATTCCCGCCACATGCTGCACGAACATTATTTTCTTGTTATTGCTGTCGAGCAGCGTGAACTCCCGGTCCGGCTCGACAATCGCGAGCGGCAACCCGGGAAAACCCGGCCCTGTCCCGACGTCCAGAACGGTCCGGCCCTCGAGAAAGGGACGCGCGACGAGACTGTCGGCGATATGGGCCGTGAACATCTCGTCTCGATTGCGAACCGCCGTCAGGTTGACCTTGCGATTCCAGCGCTCGAGCTCGTCGAGCAAGGTATCGAATGTTTCCGCGTAGTCTGTGAAGTCTGACATTTTGTTTCGCGGCAAAAGTAAATAGTATCCGTTTGGACCTGTCACGAACAGAACCCGAGGAGAAGCAGATGTCCGACTCAATTTACGCGCCGCCGGAGGCGGACGTTACTGCGCCGTCCGGTGATCAACCACGCTACTACATCGTCGCGCCGCACAAGTTCATCCTGCTCTCGATACTGACGCTTACCCTGTACTTCGTCTACTGGTTCTACAAGAACTGGCAGCTCATCAAGCAAGACGACAACGATGACATCTGGCCGCCGGTCAGGGCGTTCTTCTATATCTTCTTTACGCACTCGCTGTTCACTGACGTGCAGGAAAGCTTCAAGAAACAGGAACGCACCTGGGACTGGCAGCCCGGACTGCTGGCAACGCTCTTCGTCATCCTGACGATCGTTGGCAACATCATCGACCGCTTCGTCCCGTACGATACCTACCCGATCCTGAGCACGGTGTTGCCGTTAACCTCCACGGTCATCGTCACCTTCCTCCTGTTGCCGGCGCAGAAAGCCATCAACGCGGTTTGCGGCGACGACGAGGGCAGTAGCAACGCGAAGCTCACGGCCGCGAACTGGGCGTGGATGGTGCTCGGCGGAATTTTCTGGCTGCTGATACTGATCGGTACCTACGCCATGGTCATGGATCCGTCACTGCGCTAGTGTCGACGGGGCTCTCCGCCTCGGCCAGGTACTGTTGCAGGAAGGTCGCCATGGCCTGTTGCATGATGTCGCGGTTTTCACGCTTGCGGTAGCCGTGCCCCTCGTTCAGGGCATTCATGAACCACACCGTCTGGCCGCGTTCCCGCAGCGCCTCGAGCATTTGCGTGGCTTCGGTGACCGGGACGCGCGGATCGTTCTGCCCCTGGATAATGAACAATGGCACCGAGATCCGTGACACGTTGTTGAGCGGGCTGATGCGATCGAGGTATGCACGCATCTCCGGGTCGCGCTCGTCCCCGTACTCCTGGCGCCGGCGGTCGCGTCGATAGTCCTGGGTGTTCTCGAGGAACGACACGAAATTGCTGATGCCCACGTTGTCGATCACCGCGCTGAGACGATCGCTGAAGTTGACCGCGCAGGCGAGCGCCATGTATCCCCCGTAACTGCCGCCATAGATCGCCACGCGGCTGGCGTCGAGATCGGGTTGCTCCTCAATCCAGTCGAGCAGCGCGCCGATATCCCGGACCGCATCCTCGCGACGCATCCCGTTGTCGAGATTGACGTAGGTCTTCCCGTAACCCGTGGAACCGCGCACGTTCGGCTGGATCACGGCGGCACCCAGGCTCGCCACCCAGTACTGGTAGGTTGTGCTGAATGCCGGGCGCGCCTGCCCCTCGGGCCCGCCGTGGATACGGATGATGACCGGGTGCGGGCCTTTGCCGGGTGGCCGGTGTATCCAGGCCGGGATGCTGCGCCCGTCGAACGATTCGTAGTGAACCAGGTCGGGTTCCACGAACTTTTCTGCGTCGAGCCCGCCGAGCTCACTGTCGGTCCAGCGGATCAGCCGACCGAACTGCAGCGGTGAGCGACCGAGCTTCAGCGAGTACGCATCGCTCGGCGCTCGAGCGGAATTCAGCGTCATGCCGAGCTTCCTGCCGTTCGGGCTGAAACGCAGGCCGTAGACGATGCCCGTCGGCAGCTTGTCGACCAGCCGGTACTCCCGGGTTGCGGGGTCCATCAGGTAGACGCGCGAGTTGCCGTTCTCGTTGGCAACAAACGCCATGCGCGTGCGGTCCTCGCTGATCGCGACGCTCTTGATGTCCCAGTGGATATCGGCCGTTACGACCTCGGGGCGCGCTCCCGGCTCCAGCGCTTGCCAGGCCAGCCGCCTGAACTCGCTGTCCTGGTCGGTAATCAACCAGAAGCCATTGCCGTCGTCATCGAAAGCGACCGGTTCGTTGCGGCTTGGCGCCTCGTCGCCACCGGCCAGCCGGCTCACAGCCCCGGAATCCAGGTCGACGAGTAACGCCCGGACATCCGTGACACTGACCTGGTTGCGCACGAGCAGCTGGTCGCCGTTTCGGGAGAACTCCACGGGCTCCCAGAGAAAGCCGTCACTGGTCTCGACGGCGATCTCGGCCTGCTCGGGCTCGTCGGGGTTCAGGATCCAGATATCGTTGGCCACGTCGTCGCGGCGCGTGCTCTTGTAGGCGATGCGCGCACCGCGCCGGTCCCAGACCGCCGCACCATTGCGCGACCTGCCGTCTGTCAGCATGGTCGCCTCGCCGCTTTCCACGTCGAACAGGAAGACCTGCGCAAACTCGCTGCCATTGGCGTCACGCGAGAACAGGACCTGGTCCGCGCCGGGGCGGCGTACGATCTCCCTGATCGGCTCCCGGTAGAACGTCAGCTGGTGACGCGCACCGCCGGGCATCCTGATCCTGTGCAGCGAGTCGACGCTGCCGAAACCGGTCGACACGTAGATCTTCCTGCCGTTGGCCGACCAGTCCCGAAATGCCGCCGAGCGAACATCCTGCCACCGATACAGCTCGAAACGGATGGCATGCGGGATTTCGGGAATGTCCTCGAGCACCAGGTTGCCGTTGTTCAACACGCGCCGGTCGACATCGTCGGCCAGCGCCGCGTGCGCTGCCAGCAGCACGAGCACGCCGCCGGGCAAAATCCTCAGTAGCCGTCGCAGGGTCATCGGCTTACGCGCCGGTCGATATTTCGACGACCGTGCGTCCCGTCACCGTGCCGTCGATGTACGCCTGGAACGCCGCGGGCAAATCATCGAAGGAAATCGTGCGGTTGCCGATCGTATCGAGGTGTTGCGGTTTCAGGTCGCCGCCAATCCGGCCCCAGACGGCGCGCCGCAGGTCCCGCGGCGTCTCGACCGAGTTGATGCCGAGCAGGCACACGGCTCGCAGGATGAACGGCATCACCGTTGTATTGAGTTCGTGGCTTGCGGCAAGACCGATGCTCGCGATGTTGCCGCCGTATTTCATGGTGCGGGTCAGCCAGGCGAGGTAGTCGCCGCCGAGGTTGTCGATCGCCCCGGCCCACAGCGCTTTTTCCATGGGACGCTTGCCGAAGTCGATAGCGTCGCGCAGCAGGATCTGTTGTGCCCCGATCTTGCGCAGGTAGTCCTCCTCCGACGCTTTGCCGGTCACTGCCGCGACCTCGTAGCCAAGGCCGGCAAGCATGTCGATGGCGATACTGCCAACGCCGCCCGTCGCACCGGTGACCACCACGGGACCCTGGCCCGGCGCCTGCCCGTTCTGCTCCATGCGGTGGATCGCCAGTGCCGCCGTGTAACCGGCCGTGCCGATCTGCATGGCCTCCGCGCAGGTCATGCCGTCGGGAACGGCGACGATGCTGCTGCTGTCGATGCGCGCGTATTCGGAGTAGCCGCCGTCGATCGTCTCGGACAGTCCGCAACCGTTCACGAGCACGCTGGCGCCAGGCGGAAAGTCTGTGTCCCCGGAGCTGACGACGACGCCGGCCAGGTCGATACCGCCATTCAGCGGATAGCGCCTCAGGATGCGCCCTTTGCCGGTTGCGGCCAGCGCGTCCTTGTAGTTGATCGTCGAGTGCGTCACGCGCACAACGACGTTGCCCGCCGTCAGGTCGTCTATGTCCAGCGTTTGGAATCCGGCGACGATCTTCCCGTCCTGCTCATCGATACGGTATGCGCGAAACTTATCCATTGTGCTTCTCCAGCCGCTCGAGCCATGACACCAGGCCCTGGGCATTCAGAACGATATCGATCTCGAGTATGGACCACATCGCGTCGCGATCCCCCCTGAAGCCGTGTGCGAGGAGGCGTTCGCTCAGGTAATCATCCATGGCCTGTTGGATGCGCTCGCCACGATTCGGTTCCGCCTGGTGTGCGAGCGCGATCTCGACGTAGGCATCGATGCCGGCATGCATGTCGGCAGCAAGCCGCTCGAGGTCTCGCACGCGACTGTAGTGGGTGAGATAGAGCTGCTCGGGGTCGCACCCCATGATGCGATCCACCGACTTGTGCGCTTCCTCGGGGTCGAAGCTCGCCGGTGTCGTTGTCGGGTAAATGAACTCGCCGTTCGCCGTATCGCACTCGCGGTAGGAGATGCCGAAATTGTCGCCCGTGAACACACCGCGCGAGGTCGGGTCGTTGAGGACGTAGTGATGCCGCGCGTGCCCCTCGGTGTGCAGTGCCTGCATGGCCCGGCCATTGAAATCGAACCAGGCTTCGTCCTCTGCAACGGTGACGCGGGACTCCGGGATCGGGACGATGTCACCGTACATTTCCCGCGTGCGCTGCTCGCCGTAGACGCCGATCGTCCCGGCGATCAGCCTTTCGGGATTCACCATGTGCGGCGCGCCGCGCGGGTGCACGATGCATTGCGCGTTTGGCAGGTGCTGCATGAGCAGGCCGGCACCGCCGGCATGGTCCAGGTGAATGTGCGTCAGGAAAACGAAATCGACATCGCCGGGGTCGAGGTCCCGCTGGCGCAGCCCGTCGAGCAGATGCGGGACGCTGTTGTTCGTGCCGGTATCGACGAACGCGCCCCGACCGCCCTCAACGATGAGATGACTCGCGTCCTGTAACGGCCGGAGGTACTCGGTATCGATGGCAACGATGCCATCGTCGAGTTCGGTTATGCGGGCGCGACTACTCAGGCTTCGTCGTCTCCAGGCCCTCGAGGCGCGAGAAGTAGCGCGCGAGCTTGGCAACGTCTTCTTCGGCAACCAGCGCGGCCTGTGCGCTCATGACCGGGTCCTTGCGCGTGCCGTCGCGATACTGGTTCAGCGCGTTGAACAGGTAGTCCTCATGCTGGCCGGCAAGCGTCGGCCACGCCGCGTTGACGCTGATGCCATTCTGGCCGTGGCAGGCCGTGCATGCCGCGGCCTTGTCGAACGATGTGCCCTGCGTACCGCCGGCCGCGACCGTGTCACCGCCGATGCTCGCGAGGTAGGCCGAGACGTCCTGGATTTCCTGGTCGGTCAGGCTCGTTGCCTGCGCGGCCATCGTTGGATGCTTGCGCGTGCCGTCACGATAGCCCTTCAGGGCGATCTCCAGGTACCCCGCCTTCTGGCCGCCCAGCTTGGGAACGCGGTAGGACGGGTAGGCATTGCGATAGCCCTCGATGCCGTGGCACCCGAGGCAGGTATATCCGAGTTCCTTGCCGGCGGCGGCATCGCCTTCGGCGAATGCGGGCTGGGCAAGAAGGGCGGCTGCCAGGAGCAGCGCCGTTGCGCTAGCGACGATCTTCATGTTCGTAATCACTTGATGTGGCGTTTGATCCAAACCCCGGCACGGGCCGAGGTCGCTGATGAGGCCGCTATGGTAGTGACACTCGGCCCCGATTTCTAGCGTTCATGCAGGCTTGTGCAGGTACACGCATGCTGGCATCGTGGCTCCTGTTACTGATTTGACAAGGATTCGCTGTGAAAAAGGGTGTTGTTGCTGTACTGGTCCTGCTGGCGCTCGTCGTGCTGATTTCGCCCGCCATCGTGGGTCGCCTGGCAGAAAAGTCGATGGACGAAAGCCTCAACTGGGCAGCGCAGGAGAGCGGCGAGGTCCGGGTAACGTCCGAGAACTTCTCGCGCGGCTGGTTTTCTTCCGAGGGAACGCACCGCGTGGAGCTGCGCGACGGCGACCTGAAGTCGGCGCTGGTAACGCTCGTCGGCCCCATCGAATCCGACGACGAGCTGCCCATCCTGATCATCAACACGAGGCTCGATCACGGCCTGATTCCCGTGTCGTCGATGTCGCGGGAGCGTGGCTCCCTCGAGCCCGGCCTGGGTAGCGCCGTGTCCACCTTGCAGATCGAGTTCGAAGACGGCGAGGTGATCGACATCCCGGGCACCATCTACAGCAAGGTCGGCCTGGCCGGCGAATTGCTGTCGAACTACATCCTTGAGCCCGGTTCACACAACGACGGCGACACGCGTGCCTCCTGGGGGCCGACCGAGATCGAGGTGAAAACCGACCCGAAGAACGGCGAAGCGCAGTTTCGCGGCACTGTGAGGTCACTGTCCCTCGACGACGGGTCGGAGGTCGTCTCCCTCGGCCTGCTGACGTTCGATGGCGACCAGCAGCCCACGCAGCATGGCATCGTCGTCGGCGACGTTCACGTCGAGGTTGGCGACCTGTCTGTGTCGATCGACAGCGTCGATCTTCTCGTCATGCCCTCCATGTCCGTCACGGGAAACACGACGCTCGACGGCGACGACGTCAATGCCATCGCGACCATGAACATGGTCATGCAGAACCTTCCCCAGGCTGGCGACATGACGTTCGACATGGAGTTCGAGCTGCTTGGCGCCGATGCCGAGTTGCTCGGCCGGGCGCAACGCAGCGCGGAAAGGGCCAAGTCGGCGCAGGACCCGATGGCGCTCTATGATGCGGCCGAAAAAGACCTCCTGGGATTGTTTGCGTCGGGCTTCGAGATGAACCTAGAGCGCTTCGACGTCACGCTACCGGAAGGCACGATTACCTCCCGGGCAAACTTCAGTTTCGCAGAGAGAGATCCGGCAGACTTCGCCTGGACGTCATTGCTCATGACGACCGAGGCCAGCATCGACATCGCCATTTCCGAGGCGGTGATGCAGCTGCTGCTCGAGGAGCAGCCCGGCGTGGCCATGGTCATCGGCGGCGGCTACCTCGTCAAACGCGGCGACACCTACGTGCTGAAGGCAGAGATGAGAAAAGGCCTGCTGACGGTCAACGGTGCGCCGATCCCGATTCCGTTCGGCGGGATGCGCTAGCTCTCCGGGTAGTGGCACGCAACGCGTGTGCCGGCAATATCTCGCAGGACAGGCGCTTTTGAATTGCAGCCGTCCCCGGCGCGGGCACAGCGCGGGTGGAACACGCAACCGGCTGGCGGGTTGACCGGCGATGGCACCTCGCCGCGGAGCGGCGCGCGCTTCGGCCTGACCACCGGATCCGGCACCGGGATCGAATCGAGCAGCGCCCGCGTGTACGGATGCCTTGGCGACGCAAACAGCGTTTTGCCGTCAGCCGCTTCCACGAGCCTGCCGAGATACATCACCAGCACGCGATGACTGATGCTGCGCACCACCGCCAGGTCGTGCGAGATGAAGATGATCGACAGGCCCGTGTCCTCCTGCACGCTGCGCAACATCTCGAGCACCTGCTTGCGTACCGACCCGTCGAGCGCGGCGAGCGCTTCGTCGCAGACCAGCACCTTGGGCGCGAGTATCAGCGCACGCGCGATTGCGACACGCTGCGCCTGTCCGCCTGACAGTTCGTGCGGGAAGCGGCGCAGGTACTTCTCGCCCAGCCCGACGTCGTCCAGCATGGCCACAACGCGCTGTCGTCTTTCGGTCGCACCCAGCTGCGGCTCATGCACACGCAACGGCTCCTCGACGATCGCCAGCACGCGCATCTGTGGGTTCAGGGCACTGGCCGGATCCTGGAATACAAGCTGCAGGTCGCGTCGCGCGGACTTCGCACGTCGCTCCACGGTCTCGTCGAGGGGCTCGCCCGCGTACACCACGCGTCCGGACGACATCGGCACCAGGCCCAGCATGGCGCGCACGAGGCTCGATTTGCCGGAGCCGGACTCGCCGACGATGGCGACCGTCTCGCCGCGCCGGACCGAGAAGCTGACGCCCCGGACCGCCGTCAGGTCCCGGTATTCGACGGCCGCATCGCCGACACTCAGGATCGTGCTGCCTTTGGCGGCGACGGGCACCGCACCGCGATCCACGCGCGGTGCCGCAGCCAGTAGCTGCCTGGTGTGCGCATGGCCTGGCGCTGCGAAGACCGAGGTCGTCGGCCCCTGCTCGACCAGCCGGCCCCCGTCGAGCACCACCGTGTGCTCGCAATAGCCCGCGATGATGCCCAGGTCGTGGGTGATCAGCAGCAGGGCCGTGTTGTCCCGGAGGTCCTCGAGCAGGTCGAGAATCTGTGCCTGCACGGTTACGTCCAGTGCCGTCGTCGGCTCGTCCGCGATCAGGAGGTCCGGTTCGGCGATAAGCGCCGAGGCCAGCACGACGCGCTGTCGCATACCGCCCGACAACTCGTGCGGATAGGCGCGCGACTGTCGCTCCGGGTCGGGCAGGCCGACGCCGGCCAGCATCTCGATCACCCGGGCATCGACATTATTTTTGTCCGCGAGTCCATGAGCGAGGGGTATTTGTCGCAACTGGGTGCCGATGCGCAGGTAGGGGTTTAGCGCCTGCATCGGGTCCTGGAACACGATGCCGATGCGGCGTGCGCGCAACGTGTTGAGGACCGCATCGCTCGCCCCGAGAATCTGTTGCCCGTCAAACTCGATGCTGCCGCTGGTCGTCGCGTGCTTCGGCAGGAGGCCGAGGATCGCCAGTGCGGATTGCGTCTTGCCGGAACCCGACTCCCCGACCAGGCCGACCGACTCACCACGCTCGATGTACAGGTCGACGCCGTCGACAACCGCTTCATCGCCGTAACGAATCGTCAGGCCCTGCACATCGAGCAGGCTCACGACGTGTGCCTCGCGTCAAAAAGATCCCGCAACCCGTCGCCGAGGAAGTTGAAGCAGAGCAGCGTCAGGGCCAGGAGCGATGCGGGTACGAGCAACACCCAGGGCGCGCCTTCCATGTGTTTGACGCCCGCGTCGACGAGCGCGCCGAGGGAGGTCTGCGGTTCCTGCACACCGAGCCCGAGGTAGCTCAGGAAAGACTCGACCAGGATCGCCTGCGGAATCGTGAGCGTGACGTACACGACCACGATGCCGACCAGGTTGGGGGCAATGTGACGAAATACGATGTGCAGCGTGCTTACGCCGGTCAGTCGCGCGGCCTCGACGAACTCGCGCTCGCGCAGGCTCAGGGTCTGCCCGCGGACGATGCGTGCCATGTCGAGCCAGTTGATCGCGCCGATCGCGACGAAGATCAGCAGGAAGTTCCGCTCGAAAGCGACCATCAGCAGGATGACGAAGAAGATAAACGGCAGCGCGTACAGGGTATCGACGAGGCGCATCATCGCCGCATCCAGGCGGCCGCCGACGAAGCCGGCTAGCGCACCGTAGGTGACGCCGATGACCAGGCTGACGAGGCTCGCAACGATAGCGACGAGCAGGGTCACGCGAATTCCCAGCATCGTGCGTACGAACAGGTCGCGCCCCAGGTCGTCCGTGCCGAAGAGGTGCATGTCACGAAGCGACGGCGCCGCGAGGATGTTCTCGAGGTTCGTGGTCGCGTAGTCGTGCGGGCTGACCCATGGGCCGACCAGCGCGACGATGGCGACGGTCAGCAGGAGGCTGCCGGTAATGCGAATGCTGCGGTTGCCGCTCATCGGTAACGCACTCGCGGATCGATCGCACCGTAGAGGATGTCGACAAGCAGGTTCAGGAACACGATCAGCGATGCGTAAAAGACCACGATGCCGAGCACCAGCGTGTAGTCGCGGTTCAGCGCCCCGCGCACGAACGACTCGCCGAGCCCGGGAATGGCAAAGATCTGTTCGACAACGACAGAGCCGGTCAGGATCGCGGCGATCGCCGGACCCATGTAGGACAGCACAGGCAACATCGCCGGCTTCAGCGCGTGCACGCGAACCACGGTGGCGGTACCCAGCCCCTGGGCGTACGCGGTACGGATAAAGTCGCGGCTCAACACATCCATCATGCTCGCGCGCGTGAGCCGCGCGATGTAAGCGATCTGCGGCAAGGCGAGGGTGGTCACCGGAAGGACATAGCGGCTCATGCCGGTCACACCGCTCCATCCCGCAGGCAACCACTGCAGCTTCACGGCCAGTAGCAGGACCAGCGCCGGGGCGATCACGAAGACGGGGATGGAAATACCGGTCATCGCGAAGCCCATCACGACCTTGTCGAACACCGTGCCCTGCCGCAATGCGGCGGCGGTGCCCGCGCTGATGCCGATGACGAGGGCCAGCGCCATGGCCATGGCGCCGAGCTGCAGGGAATACGGGAAGGCCTCTCCGATCAGGCTGCTGACCGAACGACCGTGATAGCGATACGACGGACCGAGGTCGCCCCGCAGGAGCCCGGACAGGTAGCGCAGGAACTGCTGCGGGAGCGGCTCGTCGAGGTGATAGTGGGCCTCGATGTTGGCTTCGATGTCCGCGGGCAACACGCGTTCGTCGTCAAACGGCCCGCCCGGCGCGGCATGCACCATCAGGAACGCGAGGGCAATGACCAACAACAGTGTCGGTATCGCTCCCAGGATGCGGAGCAACGTGTATCGCAGCAAGTTTTCGATCCGGGGCTATTGGGCCGCTTTGAAACTCAGCTGCTGAGAGTAATGGTAATCAAGAACATTGTCTCCCCAGCCTTCGATTTGGGGGCTGACGAGATGCTTCGAGACAAAAAAGTACAGGGGAATGACCGGGTAGTCGGCCAGCATGACGCGCTCGGCTTCCTCGAGGTACAGCTTGCGCTGCCCCAGGTCCACCTGCCTGGCGGCGAGCGCCATCAGCGAATCGAACTCCTCGCTTGCGTAGCGCGGCATGTTCGCGGCGCTGCCGCTTTGCAGCACGCTCAGGAACGTGTGCGCGTCGTTGTAGTCGCCCGTCCAGCTCGAACGAAAGACCTGCGTGATCTCCGCATCCTTCATGTTGGCCAGCAATACCTGGAACTCTTCGTTGACCAGGGTTGCCTCCACGCCCAGGATCTCGCGCCACATCGACTGCACGGCGACCGCGATCTTTCTGTTTGTGTCATTGGTGTTGTAACGCACCTCGATGCGCAAGGGCTTGTCCGGTCCATACCCGGCCTCTTTGTAAAGGCGGCGGGCAACCTGCTCACGCTCTTCTTTACTGAGGGCGGCGAAACTCGATAGCGGGGGTTCGTAATTGTTCACGCCTTGCGGTACCCAGCTGTAGGCCGGCGCTTCCCCGCGGCCCGTTACCCGCAGGGCAATCTGTTCGCGATCGACCGCCATGGACAGCGCCTGGCGCAATGCCGGGTTGTCCTTGAACGGCGGCTTGGTCAGGTTGTAACCGAAGTAAACCACGCCGAGATACGGCGCAACGCGCAACTGGTCGCCGTAGTCTTTGCGAATCTGCGCGAAGCTGTCCGGCGGCACCGTGCTCGTTACGTGCAGCTCGCCGGCGCGGTAACGGTTGAGCTCCGAGTTGTCCTGCACCATCACGTGGTAGTTCACGGCATCGATCGCCGTCGCCGCGTTGTTCCAGTAATGCTCGTTGCGCTTGAGCGAAATCACCGAGCCCGGGACCCAGGCTTCGAGCGTGTACGCGCCGTTGGACACGAGCTTGCCGGGTCGTGCGAAACCATCGCCGTGTTCGGCGAGCGAGTCGGGGTGGACCGGGAAGGTGCTCGGGTGCGTCAGCAGGCTGACCAGGTAGGGCGTCTGTTGCACGAGACGCAGAACCACGGTCCTCTCATCCGGCGCCTCGACGCCCAGCATGGACACCGGTATGTCCCCGGACGTGATGCCCGCCGCGTTCTCAAGGTCGGCGAGCATGGCCGCGTAGAAGGCCGCGGTCGACGGATCGACCAGCCGGCGCATGCCGGCCACGAAATGATCCGCCGTCAGCGCCTCGCCGTTCGACCAGCGCAGGCCCTCGCGCAGGTAAAACGTGTACCTGAGGCCGTCGTCGGACACCTCCCAGCGCTCCGCCGCGGCCGGGATGAGCTCCCCGGTCGCCGAGTAGCCGACCAGGCCTTCGCCAAGGTCACGAATGACATCGGCGGCCTGGATGCTGCGCGCTTTGTGCTGGTCGAGGGTTTCAGGATCGCTCGAGAGGCCGCGCTGCAGCGTGGTGGGTGGGCCGGCCGGGTCTTCGCCGCCGCCGCAGGCTGCGCCGACAGCAAGCACGATCAGGAGGCCAAGAACTCGTAGCGTTTTCATACGCAAAGCATACCTGAGTGCGGCCGGCTTTCTCCGGGGCACGTCTCAACTTTCGGCAAAGCCCGGGCTGTTTCTGGGCCGCATTGCCCATGCGCATCCCGTGTGCCTGCGGGCGCTAGGCGCTTCTCTTGAGCTGCCGCTTCTTCAGATGAATCAGGATCAGCGCGACCGCCGACGGCGTCATGCCCTCGAGGCGCGAGGCCTGGCCGAGCGTCGCGGGTCGCGCCGCAAGCAGCTTCTGCCGCGCCTCGTTGGACAGGCCATCCACGTCCGTATAGTCGATGTCTTCCGGCAGCCGCAGCGACTCCTGCCGGGCGTGTTTTTCGATCTCGCGTTCCTGGCGATCGATGTAGCCGGCATATTTCGCCTGCACCTCGAGCTGCAGCTCGACCTGCTCACGCTGTTCGTCGCTCATCGTCGCCAGCGCCTCGCTCGTGCCCACGCCGGGCAGGCCGACGATGTCCGCGTAGCGCTGCTCGGGCCGCTTCAACAAGGCGTTCGCCCTGACACCCGCGGGCTTGACGACGATGTTTTCGAGGCGCGCGTGTTCGCGCTCGACGCCCTCGCGCTTGGCTTCGAACGCGCGCCAGCGGCCGTCGTCCACAAGGCCCAGCTCGCGACCGCGCGGCGTCAGCCTGAGGTCGGCGTTATCCTCGCGCAGCAGCAGGCGGTACTCGGCACGGCTCGTAAACATGCGGTACGGCTCGGACACTCCGCGCGTCAGGAGATCGTCGACGAGCACGCCCAGGTAGGCCTCGTGCCGCTCGGGGAACCACTCGTCCCGTTCGTGCGCGTTGCGAGCGGCATTCACGCCGGCCAGCAGCCCCTGGGCGCCCGCCTCCTCGTAGCCGGTCGTGCCGTTGATCTGTCCGGCGAAATACAGCCCCGGCAGGTGCTTCGTTTCGAGCGTCGGCCTGAGGTCGCGCGGGTCGAAATAGTCGTACTCGATCGCGTAACCCGGCTGCGTGATCACGGCCGTCTCGAAACCGACGATAGAATGCACGAAGCGTTCCTGTGTGTCGGCGGGCAGGCTGGTCGAGATGCCGTTCGGGTAAACAATGTCGGTCGTCAGCCCTTCCGGCTCGACGAAGATCTGGTGCGAGGACTTGTCGGCGAAGCGCACGACCTTGTCCTCGATGGACGGGCAGTAACGGGGACCGACACCCTCGATCAACCCCGAGTACATCGGCGATTCGTCCAGCGAGCCACGGATGATGTCGTGTGTCCGTTCGGTCGTCTTCGTGATGAAGCAGGAGACCTGTGGCGGGTGCTGGCGCCGCTCGCCGATGAAGGAAAACACGGGCACCGGGTCGTCGCCGGGCTGCTCCTGCATGAGCGCGTAGTTGAGCGTCTTGCCGTCGAGCCGCGGCGGCGTTCCGGTTTTCAGCCGGGCGACATTGAACGGCAGCTCACGCAGGCGCGACGCCAGCCGGTTCGACGGCTCATCGCCAATCCTCCCGCCGGCTTTTTCGGTCCTGCCAATGAGGATGCGACCGCCAAGAAACGTCCCGGCGGTCAGGACCACGGTCCGGGAGCGGTGTGTCGCACCGGCGTGGGTAACGACACCGGCCGCGCGGCCGCCCTCGACGACGAGGTCGTCAACGGCGGCTTCGATGACCTCGAGGTTCGCCTGGCGGCGGACGATAGCCTGGATGGCCGCCCGGTACAGTTCCCGATCGGCCTGCGCCCGCGTCGCGCGGACCGCCGGGCCCTTGGACGCATTAAGCGTACGAAACTGGATGCCCGCCACGTCGATCGCGCGAGCCATGGCGCCGCCCAGCGCGTCGATTTCCTTTGTCAGGTGGCCCTTGCCGATGCCGCCGATGGCCGGGTTGCAGCTCATCTGCCCCAGCGTGTCGAAGCGATGCGTCACGAGCAGCGTCCGGGCACCCGCGCGCGCGGCAGCCAGGGCGGCTTCCGTACCGGCGTGTCCGCCGCCAACGACGATGACGTCATGCACTTCGGTCATTGATCAAACTTTAACCAGTTTCAGGCTGTCGGGGGCGGGATTCTAGTCGCTGTAACCCCGCGTTGCCACTCGAACTTTACTATCTTCAGGGGTTTGTCCAAGATACGCCGTTCGTCCACACCGCGGATCGTCGATGGCCTGCAAACCCGCCCGACTGCTCATCACTGCCCTCGCCCTGCTCGCCCTGTCCGGCGGTGCCGGCGCCCAGGCGCTGGTGCTCGAGGAGTGTCGCATCAGTGCCGGCCCCGGTTTCGCGGGCATCAAGGCGCGCTGCGGCACGCTGTTGCGGCCCGAGAATCCGGACGACCCGGACTCCCCGGACATCGAATTGCGCATTGCCGTGGTACCGGCCCTGAACCTGAGTCCCGAGACCGACCCGGTCGTGCCGATTGCCGGCGGGCCGGGCCAGGGTTCGGTGGAGTTCTACGCGGCTTACCGGGGCGCCTTCGAGCCGCTGCGACGCAATCGCGACATCGTGCTCGTCGACCAGCGCGGCACGGGCGAGTCATCGCGCATGGATTGCCCGATCGACGACGACGCGCTCCTCTTCGAGTCGGAGTTTTCGCTCGACGACACCCTCCGCTACATCAACGAATGCCTTGATGCGCTGCCGCACGACCCGCGCTACTTCACGACCAGCGTTGCCGTCACCGACCTCGAGGCCGTGCGCCAGGCCCTCGGCTATTCGCAACTGAACCTCTACGGCGTCTCCTACGGCACGCGCGTTGCGCAGCACTTCGCGCGGCGCTACCCGGACTCGACCCGCACACTCGTGATCGACGGCGTGGTCCCGCCGCAGGTGTCGCTTGGCCCCGAGATCGCGACGGAGAGCCAGAAGGCTGTCGACAACATTCTCGCGCGCTGCGCCGCGGACCCTGACTGCAATGCGCGATTTCCCGACATCGATGCAACTTTCGCTCGCCTTGTCGCCGCATTACGGGAGGCGCCCGTTGCGATCAGCGTCCCGCACCCGAATACGGGCCGAGCCGAGGCGCTCTCGTTCGGTGAAGCGCATTTTGCAGGCGCGGTTCGCCTGCTGGCCTACAACCCGGCCACCATCGCGCTGCTGCCGTTATTCATTCACGAGGCCGGCGCAGGCAACTGGGTGCCGCTCGGCGCGCAGTACATGATGACGGCGCTTGAGATGTCCGACGCGCTCGCGCTCGGCATGCACAACGCCGTCATGTGCACCGAGGACATGCCGTTCCTCGACCAGACCACGATCGATTACAGCGGCATCGAAGCCAGCTACATGGGCTCTTTCCAGCTCGAAGCGCTCGAGGCGATGTGCGAGATATGGCCTGCCGGGCCGATCGACGATGACTTCAAGACGCCCCTCGCCACGGACCTGCCGGTCCTGTTGTTGTCGGGCGATGCCGACCCCATCACGCCGCCGCGTTATGCCGAGCTCGCCGCAACCGATCTCAGCAACTTTCTCCACCTGGTCGGCAAGCACCAGGGGCACGGGCAGATTGCCGTCGGTTGCACCAGCGAGCTCGTAGCCGATTTCGTCGCGGCCGCGGATCCCGGCGCCGTCGATGCGGAGTGCCTCGAGCGCAATTTCATCATGCCTTTCTTTCTCGACTTCTCGGGGCCGGCGCCATGATTACGGTTCGGGACATCCATAAGTCCTTCGGCAAGGTGCATGCCGTTCGCGGCGTCAGCTTCAACGCGCCGGACGGCAAGATCACGGGGTTGCTGGGACCGAACGGGGCCGGGAAGTCGACGACCCTGCGTGTTCTTTACACGGTATTGAAGCCGGACAGCGGCAACGCCGATATCGATGGCGCGGACGTCGTCACCGACAGCCTGGCCGCGCGCGAAAAGATCGGCGCGCTGCCGCACGGTGCCGGCCTGTACCCGCACCTGACCGCGCGCGAGAACATCGCCTACTTCGCCCGGCTGTGCGGCCTCGACAAGGCCGAGGTCGACGACCGTGTCGACCAGATCGTCAAGCTGCTGGAGATCGGCGAATTTGCCGAGCGCCGCACCAAGGGTTTCTCGCAGGGACAACGCACCAAGGTCTCGCTGGCACGGGCGCTCGTGCACAACCCGCAGAACATCCTTCTTGACGAGCCATCCAATGGTCTCGATGTCATGGCGACACGGTCGTTGCGCGAGATCATTCTCAAGCTGAAAGACGACGGCCGCTGCGTCCTGTTTTCGAGTCACGTCATGCAGGAGGTCGCCGCGCTGTGCGATGACATCTGCATCATCGCTCACGGCCGCGTGGCCATAGACGACTCGATCGACGGTATCCGTGAGCGCACGGGCTGTGACGACATCGAGGATGCTTTCGTCAAAGCCATACACATGGTGGGGCCGGAATAATGCGCACATTGCTCACGGTGTTTCTCAAGGAGGTTCTCGACAACTTCCGCGACCGGCGCACACTGGGCTCCGCCCTGCTCATGGGGCCTATCTTCGGTCCCGTATTGTTCGCGTTCGTCATCAACCTGTCGATCGAGCGCTCGCTGGAAGGCGCCGAGACGACGCTCGAGCTGCCCGTCATCGGCCGGGAACACGCCCCGAACCTCGTGGCGTTCCTCTACAGCCGGAACATCGATGCGATTGACGGCCCCGCCGATACGGCCGCGGCCATGGATGCCGTGAAGACGGGCGAGCACGACGTGGTGCTTGTCATTCCCGAGGCGTTCGGCGAGCAGCTCGCCGGCATGATCCCGGCGCGCATCGAGCTCGTCTCGGACCAGGCGAATTCCGATGCGGACCGCGATGCGCGGCGCGTGCGTAATTCACTGTACGCGTACAACCAGACGCTGGCCGGAACGCGGGTTATCGCGCGCGGCATCAATCCGCGAGCCCTGCAGCCCCTGATTGTCGATGAAGTCGACGTATCGACGCCCAGCGGTCGCTCCGCGATGCTGCTCGGGATGATGAGCTATTTCTTTGTCTTCGCGGCGCTCATGGGCGGCATGTACCTGGCCATCGATACCACGGCCGGTGAGCGCGAGCGCGGCTCTCTAGAGCCCCTGCTGTCGCTGCCCGTCACGCGCGACCAGCTGATCTTCGGCAAGATCGCGGCCACCTGCCTGTTCATGACCCTGTCGCTCATGCTGAGCCTGACCGCGTTCTACGTCTCGCTGAATTTCATGCCGCTCGAACAGCTTGGGATGACGCCGAACTTCGGCCCGGGCGTCGTGTTTGCGGCGCTCGCGATCTTCCTGCCGTTCATCCTCGTCGGCGCCGCGCTCATGACGCTGGTCGCGTCGTTTACCAAGAGTTACCGCGAGGCGCAGACCTGGCTCAGCGTCGTGCTGATTGCGCCGACGATGCCCATTCTCATCGTCAGCATCCTGACGCTGCGCCCGCGCACGGAGTTCATGTTCATCCCGTCCCTGAGCCAGCACCTGCTGCTCGTGGACATGGTCAAGAACGAGCCCATCAACGGCCTGCACGTCGCGATTTCCGTCATCAGCACGCTCATCATCGGGATTGTCCTGACCTGGGTATGTGCGCGGCTGTATCGGAGGGAGGGCCTGCTCGGCTAGAATACCGGCCATGTCCCTGTTCTCCGAACTACGGCGACGCAACGTCATCAAGGTCGCTCTGCTCTATGCAGTTTCGAGCTGGCTGCTCGTCTGGATCATCGGCCGCATGGTCGATAGCCTCGGCCTTTCGGCCTGGGTCAGCGACTATATCCTCCTGCTGCTGGCGATCGGCTTCCCGGTCGCGCTGATCTTCGCATGGACCTACGAGATCACACCCGTCGGCCTCAAGCGGGCTGTCGACGTCGACCAGACCCAGTCGATCGTTTACAAGACCGGGCAGAAGCTGAATGCGGCGGTCGCCGTGCTCGCGGTTCTCGGCGTTGCTGCCGTCATCGGCGAACAATTGCTGCCCGAGTTCGAGCCGCCTCCGCCGCTGGTTCTCGAGGAGATACCGCTCAAGCCCGTGTTCGACTTCTCGGCCAAGGCAGAGGTCCCGCGCGAGATCACGTCGTTCAACCTGCCGAACGGCCTCAAGATAATTGTCTGGCCGGATCACGATATTCCCAACGTCGTCATGTACAACTTCGTGCGCGCGGGCGGCCGCAACGAATACCCGGGCATCACGGGTATCGCGCACTTTTTCGAGCACATGATGTTCAACGGCACGAAGAAGCGCGAGCAAGGCGAATTCGACGAGGAAATGGAGGCCGCTGGCGGCGCCAACAACGCCTATACGAGCAACGACGTCACGGTCTACATGGACTGGTTCCCGCGTTCCGCGCTGGAGAAGATTCTCGACCTCGAAAGCGACCGGCTGAAGAACCTCGCGATCGACCCGGATGTCGTGGAAACGGAGCGCACCACGGTCTACTCCGAGCGCCGCCTGCGAGTCGACAACGACAATGACGGGCGGCTCTACGAACAGGTGCGCGCCACGGCGTACGTTGCACACCCCTACCAGAACCCGGTCATCGGCTGGCCGTCCGACATCGAGAACTGGACACAGCGCGATCTCGAGGCCTTTTTCAAAACCTACTACGCGCCCAACAACCTGACCATGATTTTCGCAGGTGACGTAACGCCCGAGGAAATCTACCTGCTGGCCGACCAGTACCTGTCACCGATACCCAGGCAGCACCCGCCGCCCGAGATCACCACGGTGGAACCGGCACAGCAGGGCACGCGCCGCCTGCTTATCGAAACCAGCGCGCAAACGCCGCTGGTCCACATCGCGTTTCATGCGGGTGCGGAAGCCGACCCGGAGACTCTGCACCTCGAGCTTTTGCTTGCGATTCTCGCCGAGGGCAATTCGTCGCGCCTCTACCAGGCACTCGTCGAAGACGCACAGATCGCGCTCGATATCGGTGCCTGGCAGTCGGGCGGTTTCGATCCCGGGCTCGCGTATTTCGCGATGACCCTCGCGCCCGGTGCCGACCCGGAAGCCGCGGAAGACCTGTTGCTCGGCCTGCTCGACGAGGTTGTCGCCAACGGTGTTACGGCCGCGGAGATGACCAAGGCGCGCAACCTGCGCATCGCGTCATTCTGGCGTGGCCTGCAAACGATCAACGGCAAGGCATCGGCGCTCGGCAATTACGAGGTGTTTACGGGCGATTACGAGAACCTGTTCGCCGTTCCCGAGCGACTCACGTCGACCACGCCGGCCGACCTCAAGGCCGTGGCGGCCAGGGTGTTCCGGCGCAACAACATGACGGTCGGGGTATTGCGCGCACCCGAGGATGATAAATGAAGCCGGCCCTTTGCATTCTCCTGCTGCTCGTCGCCGGCCTCGCGCACGCGGCCGGCCTTGCGTTGCCCGACTACGAGCGCGTTGAACTCGCGAACGGCACGGTCTTGCTGCTGAGCGAAAAACACGATGTGCCGCTCATCGGGATGCGCGCCGTGGTCCGCGGTGGCAGTGTCACCGACCCGGCCGACAAGGCGGGGCTCACGGAGTTGCTCGCGGCCGTGATGCAAAAAGGTGCGGGCGATCGCGATGGCGCGGCGTTCGCCGAAGCCGTTGCACGAGTCGGCGGCCAGTTGAGCGTCAATGCCGAGGTCGAGGCTGTTGCCGTCAGCGCCGAGTTCCTGTCCCGCGATGCCGAACTCATGATCGAGCTGGTGTCAGATTTGTTGCGTGAACCCGCGCTCTCGGCCGAGGAGTTTGCCAAGGAACGTGACCGCGCCGTCGGCCTGATCAAGGCAGCAAAGGATGCCAACCCGAACGACCTGATGCCCTACTACGCAAACGGTTTCCTGTTCGGCGATCACCCGTACGGCAGCCCGACGATCGGCAGCGAAACATCTCTTGCCGCGATCACGCATGACGACCTGGTCGACCACTACAACAATCACTTTGGCGGCGACAGGCTCATCATCTCGGCTGTCGGCGACTTCGACCTGGCCGCTATCAAGGCGCGCCTCACGGCCGTCTTCGGCAACTGGGAACCGGCCAGCGGCGAACGGGTGGTCGTGCCGCCACCCGAAACCGCACCGGGGCCGCGTGTGCTGCTCGTCGACAAGCCGGGCGCAACGCAAACCTATTTCTGGTTCGGCGACACGGGCGTTGCTATCAATTACCCGCGACGCGCGGAAATCAATCTCGCGAACACGGTATTCGGCGGCCGCTTTACGTCGATGCTGGTGACCGAGTTGCGCGTGAATACCGGCCTGACCTACAACGCGTCGTCGTCGGTAGACCGTCGCTCGCAGCCGGGGCCGGTCATGATCAAGTCGTTCACGGAAACCTCGAAGACGACCGAGGCGATCGACCTGGCGATCAGCGTTCTGGGCCGCCTGCAGGACGACGGCCTGGACGACGAGATGCTCGTGTCGTCCCGCAACTACATCATGGGGCAATTCCCGCCCCGTCTCGAAACGGGCTCGGGCCTCGCGAGCATACTTGCGTTCATCGAACAGAACGGGCTGGACCGGAGCTACATCGACGCGTACGGAGCGGCGCTCGCGGGCGCAACGCAGGTGTCGGTCGCGCAAGCGATTGCGGACGTCTATCCCGATCGGGATGCGCTGGTGTTTGTCATCGTCGGCGATGCGGAACGCATTCGCGACGACGTGGCGAAGTACGGCCCGGTTACCGAAATGTCGATAACCGAGCCGCGTTTCCGGCCTTAGTTACCGAAGTAGAACCGCCCACCGAGACCATAAACCATCACGTCTTCGTCGAACTCGATGTCGAATCCGAGCGCGAAGGCGTCGGTGAAGCTGTAGAGCGCCCCGGCACCGAACGACGTGCCGTCGGCACCATCGCCAAGGTCCGCGTACCCGATACGGCCGTTCAGCTCGACTTTGTCGGTGAGCATGCCGCGCACGCCTACCGTGGCGCCGAAACCGTCTTCATCGGCCGAGCCGAACCCGCTTGCCGAAACCTCGGCACGCAGATAGGACAGCACGGCGAAGAAGTCCGTACCGTTGGACATGGCGCCGTGGTAGCCAACGCCGACAGACAGCTGGTCGAGGTCAACGCCGAAATCGAAGCCCAGGGCCGAGTAATCGAGGGCAACGAAAAACGCCTCGTTGATCTCGAACGCGCCACGGATGCCGAAGCCGTCGCCGTCCACGTCGAAGCCGGCGAGGTCGTCGTCCAGTTCGGCCTTCATGTAGCCAAGCTCGACGAAGTTGTAGCTGAGGTCGTCAGCAACCGCCGAGGTGAACGAAAAAATGAGCGCGATGCCCAGTAGTTTCTTATACATACTAACTCCTTGCCGATTTTTTGTTCGGCTGGTAAAGAACCCGCCGTTTCCGGCGGCCCGCCAATTCGGGATGCTTACGTTGAAGATTGTTGCGCCGCCAGAACTGATGGGCGGCTGATCCTTTCGTGATGTAAAGATCCGGCCTATTTGCCGATGCAGAAGTCGGAGAATATCCGCCCCAGAAGGTCGTCTGCTGTGACGGCGCCCACAATTTCGCCCAGTGCCTGCTGGGACAGGCGCAGCTCCTCGGCCAGTAATTCGCCGGCGCGCGTCTCCTCCAGGGCCCTGCGGCCGCTGGCGAAGTGCGTTGCCGCGCGCTGCAGCGCCTCGAGGTGGCGCCGGCGCGCCGTGAAAGCGCCCTCTCCCCGGTCCTCGTAACCGGCAAGGCGGCGAATACACTGGCGCAACGCGTCGATACCGGCCCCGGTTGCGGCCGAGAGGAATACCTCGCCGCGCACCAGCCCCGGCGAGTCGCCGCTCAGGTCGATCTTGTTATGAACGATGGTGACGGGCACCCCTTCCGGAAGGCGCTCTTGCGGCGCCTCCTGTGCCTTGTCGGTGGCATCCTGGATCCAGAGCACCGCATCGGCGTTGCCGAGCGCCTCCCGGGCGCGACGGATGCCCTCGGCCTCGATGCGATCCGGGTCGTTGCGCAGGCCGGCCGTATCGACCAGCTCGACGGCAAGGCCGTCGATGTCGATCTGTTCGCGCAACACGTCGCGGGTGGTTCCGGCGACTTCGGTGACGATGGCCGCCTCCTGTCCGCTGAGCAGGTTCAAAAGGCTCGACTTGCCGGCGTTCGGCTTGCCAACGATGACCACCTGGAAGCCGTCTCGCAAAACTCGCCCCTGTTTCGCCTCGGCCTGCAACACGGCGAACGCTGTCGCGCATTCTTCGAGGCGCACGACGAGCGCGTCGTCGGCCAGGAAGTCGATCTCTTCTTCGGGAAAGTCGATCGCCGCCTCGACGTGCATTCGCAGACGAACGAGTTGCTCGGCAAGCGCGTCGACCCGCTTTGAAAAGGCACCGGACAGGGACCTCAATGCAGCGCGTGCTGCCTGCGCCGTGCCGCTGCCGATCAGGTCGGCAATCGCTTCCGCCTGGACGAGGTCGAGCTTGCCATTCAGGAACGCCCGCTTCGAAAATTCGCCCGGCTCGGCCATGCGCGCGCCGAGCTCGACGACGGCATCGACCAGCAGCGATACGACAACCGGCCCACCGTGGCCGTGCAGCTCGAGGACGGACTCACCCGTGAATGAGGCAGGCGCGGGAAAGTAGAGGGCCAGCCCCGAGTCGAGCTTCTCGCCGGCACGGTTCCGAAAAGACCGGTACGTTGCGGTGCGTGGTTCGGGCAGGCTGCCCAGGACGGCACGGGCAATGCGCTCGGTCTCGGGTCCGGAGATACGCACGATGCCGACACCTCCCGCCCCCGGCGGCGTTGCCGGTGCAACTATCGTGTCGTCACTCACGTCGCGACGAACTGCCCTTCTTGCCGCCCTTTTGTGCTTTCGACTCGGCCTCGACGACCTTGTTGACCTTCCACTGTTGCGCGATCGACAGCAGCGTGTTCGTTACCCAGTAAAGCACGAGGCCTGACGGGAAGAACGCGAAGAAGACCGTGAACATGACCGGCATGATCTGCATTACCTTGGCCTGCACCGGGTCGGCCGGTGCCGGGTTCAGCTTCTGCTGGCCGAACATGGCGACGCCCATGATGAGCGGCAGGATGAAGTAGGGATCGCGGGTCGACAGGTCGGTTATCCAGAGTGCAAACGGCGCCTGGCGCATTTCGACGCTTTCGAGCAACACCCAGTAGAACGCGAGGAAGAACGGCATCTGGATCAGGATGGGCAGACAGCCTGCGGCCGGGTTGACCTTCTCGCGCTTGTAGAGCTCCATCATGGCCTGGCTGAGCCCCTGCTTGTCGTCCTTGTAACGATCCTGCAGCGCCTTCATGCGCGGCTGAATCTGGCGCATCTTGGCCATCGAGCGTCCGCTCGACTCGGTCAGTTTGTAGAACGCGAGCTTGATCAGGAAGGTCACGATAATGATCGCAACGCCCCAGTTCCTGACGAAGCCGTAGACGACGCTCAGCAGCCAGAACAGCGGCTGCGAAATAATCGTCAGCCAGCCGTAGTCGACCGTCAGCTTGAGGCTCTTGTCGATCTCCTCCAGCTGCTCCTGCAGCTTCGGCCCGACGAACAACGTCGTTGCGAAGGTCTCGCTGCTGCCGGGGGCGATCGCTCTGAGGCTGCGGCGAATGACGCTGCTGGTTGCCACGTTGCCGCTAACGCCGATGTCGTACTTGTAGTCGACGTCCGGCGTCGGCACGACGGCACTCAGGAAGTGATGCTCGATGGTGCCCATCCAGCCGCGCTGCGCGGTGAACTCGTGCTTGCCGTCGTCGATGAGGTCGTCGCGCTTCAGCTTCTCCGACTTGTCGCCGTCGTACACGATCGGTCCCGTGAACGAATACGAGTCGACGTCGAACATCGACCGCTCCATCTCCACGGAGCGACGCTTGATGCGTATGTATTCCGCGCCGCGCCACGGCTCGGCCGAGCCGTTCGTGACAACCTGTTCGAGCCCGATCTCGTAGCTTCCCCGTGAGAAACGGTAGCGCTTTTCGACCGCGACGCCGCTTTCATCGGTCCACGTCAGCGGTACGACAATCTCGTCGGCATCGCCGAGCGCGTAGCTGTCGCGGCTCGCGGCAAACTGGGCCAGGTGGGTGGCCTCCGCGGCGCCGCCGGCTGCGCGAACCCCCGACTCGATCAGGCCATAGTTTTCGTTCGCCGTATCGAGCAGGCTGACCAGCACATCGGGGTGGTCCTTGTGAACAGGGTACTTCTTCAGCACCGCGCTCTGCAGCGTGCCGCCGGCGGTGCTGATAACGATATCGAAAACATCGGTGCTGACCGTAACGGTCGGTGCGCTGGCCTGGGTTACCGGCTCAGGTGCGATGTCCGGCGTGCTCGGCAACGCGTCGTCGGCGCCGCTATCCGACAGGGCCGGCAGCTCCTCGTCGCCCGGTATGGGGCCCGGCTCCGTCTGCATCGCACCGGCCTGCTCGGCAACGGCCGGGGCCGGTTTGGGTGCGTAGTCCGCTACCCAGGTCTGGTAGGTAATCCATGCCAGGAATGCAAAAATAGCCCAAATCAGGAGTCGTTGGTTATCCATTTGTTCGCGGTCCTTGGGTTCTCGCCCTGCTGCATCGTTGCCAGTGTTTGTCGAGACTGTCTGCGATTTCCTGCCGGGACGCCCTCGTGGCGGCCGGCTGGTTGATCACAACAACATCGAGCCCTGACAGTAATGCCTGTTGCTGACGAAAAGACTCTCGAATAATTCTCTTTATACGGTTGCGCCCCGTAGCGTGGCGGCAATGCTTCTTGGAGATTGCCAGACCCAGCCTGCCAATACCTGTCTGATTGCGCCGGCACAACACTGTAAACAGATTGTCCCTGCTGCGCGTCGCCTTCTCAAACACGCGGCCGAAAGCCGCCGCGTCAAGAAGCCGGTTTTCTTTGGTGAACCGGTTACTTGAGCTGCTCGTCAACCTTGGGTTTTTGCTCGTCGTCGTGACAGACGTTGGGCGGGTTACGGCGTCAACCGTACGCGGCCTTTGGCGCGACGGCGCTTCAAGACGAGGCGCCCGGCTTTCGTCGCCATGCGTGCACGGAAACCGTGCCGGCGTGCGCGCTTTAAATTGCTGGGCTGATATGTGCGTTTCATAGCCTATCCCGGTGCCCTGGTCAGGGCTAAAATTCGGTTCAAATACGGCCCCTTAAAGGCCGTGCTTTAAGAAGGGCGGCAAGGGTACGCAGATGCCCAGACAGTGTCAATAGAGTAGTGTAAACATTGGGTTTTCGGTGCCGGGGGGCCTGTGGATAACCGCATCTGGCGGGGCCGCAGGATACGGTATAGACTGCCCCGTCGTTCGTGTTGTTTATGGTTTTCGGCCCTGTCTGCGCCGACCCCGGGGAATCTCTTGTCTGCTGAATCGACGCTTTGGAACCAATGCATTCGCGTCCTGCAGGGGGAGCTGCCCGAGCAACAGTTCAATACCTGGGTGCGGCCGCTGCAGGCCGTGGACGACGGCGCCGCCCTGCGCCTTCTCGCCCCCAACCGCTTCGTGATCGACTGGGTACAGCAGCACTACCTTGACCGCATTCTCGAACTCGTTGCCGAGCATGGCCCCGGCACCGAGGTCGTGCTCGAGGTCGGCTCCCGGGCGCCCGTGGCGGCCGGCAGCAGCGCCGATAACAAGCGCCCCGCGGCCGCGCCTATCAAGACGGGCGGCCACGCGCCGGTGGTATCCCGGCTCAACCCCCAGTTTACGTTCGAGAGCTTTGTCGAGGGCAAGAGCAACCAGCTCGCAAAGGCCGCGGCCAGCCAGGTCGGTGAGAACCCGGGCAAGTCCTACAACCCCCTGTTCATATACGGCGGGGTCGGGCTCGGCAAGACCCACCTCATGCACGCGATCGGCAACGCCATGCTCAAGGACGACCCGAACGCCCGCGTCAGCTACATACACTCCGAGCGCTTTGTCAGCGATATGGTCAAGGGCCTGCAGCACAACAAGATCTCGGAGTTCAAGCGGGCGTATCGATCGCTGGACGCGCTGCTGATTGACGATATTCAGTTTTTTGCCGGAAAAGAACGCTCGCAGGAGGAGTTTTTCCACACGTTCAATGCGCTGCTCGAGGGCCAGCGTCAGATCATCCTGACCTGCGACCGTTACCCCAAGGAAGTCAATGGCTTGGAAGAGCGCCTGAAATCGCGGTTTGGCTGGGGCCTGACCGTGGCGATAGAGCCCCCGGAACTCGAAACGTCGGTCGCGATTCTCATCAGCAAGGCGCATGCCGAGGGCGTGGACCTGCCGAACGAGGTCGCTTTTTTCATCGCCAAGAGAATTCGCTCCAACGTTCGCGAACTCGAGGGCGCGCTGCGTCGCGTGATCGCCAACTACCGGTTCACGGGCCGGCCCATTAACCTCGATTTTGCGAAGGAGGCGCTCCGGGACCTGCTCGCACTCCAGGATCGTCTCGTTTCTATCGAAAACATTCAGAAAACCGTCGCGGACTATTTTAAGATTCGCGTCGGGGACCTGTTATCGAAAAAGCGCAGCCGGTCGATTGCGAGGCCGAGGCAGTTCGGGATGGCGCTCGCGAAAGAGCTGACCAATCACAGCCTGCCGGAGATTGGCGATGCGTTCGGCGGCAGGGACCATACGACCGTGTTGCACGGTTGTCGGCGAATCGAGTCGCTGCGCGAGACGGACAAGCGCGTCGATGACGATTACCTGAATTTGTTGAGAACCTTGACAGGATGATGTGGATAAGTCGTGGAAAACCTTGATGCGAAATAGTATCCACAACCTATACACAGGCGACCTACCGGAGATCAGTCTTTTGTTGGACGGACTTTTCGACTTTAAGTCATTGATTTAGTTAGTATTAAAAAAGTTATGCACAGGTGTTTGCTCGCTTAATAATAACTATAAACTAATATATTCCAATATTTATTAACAGGTGGAACCTATGAAGTTTACCGCAGCTCGGGAAGC
>CBDUMZ010000030.1:0-31514 GCA_965368465.1 uncultured Chromatiales bacterium | reverse complement strand
CTGAGGACGGCGATCGCATGGGCGAATATCACGACAACATGGTCACAATGCTCGAGCCCACGGTGCCCAGGTCGTCGGTATCGATCTCGAGGCGCCGCTGATTAAGAGGGCAAACAGGTCCGCAAGAGAGGCTGGCCTGCAGGAACATTGCACGTTCAGGTGCGTGGATCCGGGTCCGCTCGAGTTTCCCGATTGTGCGTTCGATATCGTTGTCTCATCCGGCGCCGTAACGCAGACCGAAGACAAGCAACGCCTGTTCGCCGAGATCCTGCGAGTACTGCGACCCGGCGGCTATTTCAGCTGCTACGAGTGGATGAGATCCGATGCCGAGTATTCAGAAGACATGCTCTACTGGTTCCAGGTGGAGGGCCTGACCTACGCCATGGAAACGCTCGCCACCTACGAGACAACCTTGCGAGACGCGGGTTTCGACGAGGTTGAAACAACCGACGCCTCGGCCTGGTATCGCGCCGAAGTACGTCGCGAATACGAACTGATTCGCGGCCCCTTGTACACGAAGATGGTCGACCTGCTGGGCCAGCAGGACGCCGATCACTTCGTCGAGAACTGGCGTGCCGGGGTCGTCGTCTGCGAGTCCGGCGAAATGCGGCAGGGCTATTGCCGCGGACGCCGTCCTGCCTAGCTCGCGCGCGGTCCGTGCAGGATCGCTTCCTTCGTCAGCGCAACGATGAGGTCGGCTTCCTTCGGCGTGATGTCGAACACGGGCGTGAAACGCAGCGAATGTGCGCCGCCGTGAATCACTGCGAGGCCGATCTTGCGCAGGTAGTCCTCGGTGCTGTTCGCCCCGTAGATCTTGAAGTTGTCGTCCAGCTCGCAGCTCAGCAACAGGCCGGTTCCCTGCGCGTCGATCACGGCACCGTCGGTCTCGTCCATCAACGCGGTCAGTCCTTTGAGAATCTGCTTGCCGCGCTCACGAATATTCTTGCGAATCTCGGGCGTGATCGACTCAAGAACCGCTACGGCGATATCCAGGCTGCGAGGATTCGTCGTCATCGTGTTGCCGTACATACCGCGCTGGTAGGTCGCTGCCGCTTCCCTGGAAAGCGCCAGGACCGAAAGCGGAAACTGCCCGGCATTGAGCGCCTTCGAATAGGATTCCATGTCCGGCGCGTCGAGTTTCTCAAAGCCGGGATAGTCGACCACAGACAATACGCCATGCGCGCGAATGCCTGCCTGGATGGAATCCACGATAAACATCGTACCGTGCTCCCGCGTCAATTCGCGAGCGCGCTGGTAGAACTCCGGAGAAATCCGCTGTCCCGGGTTGCCCTCGCCCATGACCGGTTCCATGAGGAACGCTTCTATATAGACGTTGTCCTTGTCCGCGGCCGCGAACACAGCCTCGAGCGCATCGATGCTGTTTGGCTCGACCGTCAACAGGTAGTCGCTCTTCGCAAACGACGCAAGGTGTGCCGCGTAATTGCGCATCGTCGAATCGGAGAAGCGGGCCGGACGATCGGTTCTGCCGTGGAAGCTGCCCTTGAGTGTCAGCCCATGGACTCTCCGTCCCTCGTAACGGCAGCCCGGGTCCGTCAGCTTCTTCGTGTGAATATCGCTGATGCGGGTAGCAACCGTCATCGCCTCCGAGCCGCTGTTCATGCACAGGAAACTGCCATACGGCATGCCGCCAGGTCGTGTATGGCCGATCTCTTTATTTAGCGCCTCGATGAAATCGAGCGTGTTGACGCTGGCCGTCATGATGTTCGCCATCACATGTGGCTTGTTCATGGCGTCGAGCACAGCTTGCGGCGCGTGGCCGAAACCGAGCATGCCGTAGCCGCCAACGTCGTACACGACGGCACCCTTGAGCGTAACAATCCAGGGCCCTGCACCACCTGCGGCGACGTACGGGTTTACGGCATCCTTTGCGTAGAAGTTCGTCAGCCCGGCATGCGCCTGGCGAATCTGGTCCGTCTCTTCAAGCGCCAGGTACTCGGGTCGCGACTCCTTAAGCGCCTGGAAACGCTCGTACGCGCGATCGATCGCCAGGGCGAGATCGTCGCGCTCGGCAAGAAAGTCCAGGATGACATCGTCGGTCACACCGCGGGTAATGGCGGGACCACCAAATTCACGCATCTCATGGAGACGCGCGAGTGTCGGCTCGAAAGCCTGTGAATCGGCCAGCTGGGGCATCGGAGGCACTTCCCTGAATCAGAGGTCAATCCCGAATTATATCGACTTCACCATGGCGACTTCCATGAATTGCTCTATGTTTATTACGGTATTCGGAACCGATTTTTGGCTAGAATGGCGCCTCCATTGGGGAGCAATTCTGTGCGTTTTATCGATTCTCACACTGAAGGCGAGCCCACGCGGGTGATCACCGAAGGTGGGCCGGATCTCGGCTCGGGCAGCATGCAGGAGCGCATCCAGCGATTCGCGGCGGAGTTCGACCACGTGCGCAGGACCGCGATTCTCGAGCCGCGCGGCTCGGATGCCCTGGTCGGTGCGCTGCTCGTGGAACCGACGCGCGATGATTGCGTCGCAGGCCTGCTGTTCTTCAACAACACCGGTTATCTCGGCATGTGTGGCCACGGGACGATCGGCACTGCCGTTACGCTGGCCCACATGGGCAAGATCGGGCCCGGAATCTCGAAGTTCGAAACGCCCGTCGGCGTCGTGTCGGTCGACCTTGTCGACGCAAACACGGTCACGGTCCGGAACGTCGCCAGCTTCCGTTACCGCAGTGACGTCACCGTGGAGGTACCGGACTACGGCAGCGTTACCGGCGACGTCGCCTGGGGCGGAAACTGGTTTTTCCTTGCCAAAGGCACGCCCTGTGCGATCAATCTCGACAACGAGCGGGCGCTTACTGACGCCGCGCTTAAGATTCAGCATGCCCTCCGCGACCAGGGCATCACGGGGCAAGACGGCGGCGAGATCGACCACATCGAATTCTTCTCGGAAGCGCACGCCCCCGACGCCCACAGCAGGAACTTCGTACTCTGCCCCGGTGGCGCGTACGACCGCTCACCCTGCGGGACCGGGACCAGTGCGAAAATCGCCTGCCTCGCGGCGGCAGGGACACTTGCCCCGGATACCGACTGGATCCAGGAGAGCGTCGTTGGTAGTCGTTTCATCGCAAGGTACTCGCTGAACGACCAAAACGAGATCATTCCGAGCATTACGGGCCGCGCGTTTATCTGCGCCGAAGGTGTCCTGGTGCAGCAGGCGGGCGACCCGTTCGCCGAAGGAATTCGCTAGTGGCAGGCAGCAGCGCGATTGTTGTCGGCGCCGGCCACATTGGTATCGCGTGCGCCTCTTATCTTCGCAAGGACGGTTTTGACGTCACGGTCATCGATCGATCGACAATTGGTGGCGCCTGCTCGCACGCGAACTGCGGCTTCCTCGTCCCCAGCCATGTATTGCCACTCACCACACCGGACGCCATCTGGACCGGGATCAAGTCGGTGTTTCAGCCGCAAGCGGCGTTCCGTGTGAAACCGCAGTTGCGCGCGGCACTCTACCGCTGGATGTTCGAGTTCGGTCGTCGTTGCACGAAGCGGCAGATGCTCAGGGCTGGCGCGGTACTGAACGAGATCCTCACCGCGTCGATGCTCGAGTTCAAACAACTGTTGGCAGACCCCGCCCTGCAATGCGAGTGGCAGGGCAACGGCATGCTGTTCGTGTTCCGGGAGGACGAAGGCCTTGACGAATTCGGTCGCATGGACGCGATGCTGACCGACGAGTTCGGGCTCTCGGCGCGCCAAATACGGGGCCACGAACTCGTCGAGTTCGAGCCCGCGTTGCTCGATGGCCTCGCCGGCGCGTATTACTACGATGGTGACAGTCACCTCCGTCCCGACCGGCTGAACGCCGCCTGGTCCGGACAGCTCCGCAAGGAGGGCGTCGATTTTGTCGAGCATTGCGGTGTCGATGCGGTTGAGACCCTGAACGGGAAAGTCACCGGACTATTGACGTCAAATGGCAAGATGAGCGCCGACCAGTACGTGTTTGCAGCCGGAGCCTGGTCAAGCGAGTTCGCGGATTCCCTGGGCTGCAACATCCCGGTTGAGCCCGGCAAGGGGTACTCGGTGACAATGACGCAGCCCGAAATCATGCCGTCTCATCCGCTGCTGATACCGGAGAAGCATATCGGCGTCACGCCGTTCGAGACGGGTTACCGCATTGCCTCGATGATGGAATTCGCGGGTTTCGACGACTCGATTCCGCGCGCCCGTATCCAGCAGCTCAGAGATTCAGCCGAACCTTACCTGAAGCACCCGGCCGGCCCGATCGAAGAGGACGTATGGTATGGCTGGCGACCCATGACCTGGGACAGCTTGCCGATTATCGGACGCGTACCCGGACTGTCGAACGCGGTGCTGGCAACCGGTCACAATATGCTGGGCCTGAGCCTCGCTCCGTTTACCGGCAAGGCCGTCGCCGACCTCGTCGCCGAAAGAGCGACGGACCTGCCTATGGACGCCTTGGCGCCCGAGCGCTTCCTGTAGCCGATCGCGAACCAGGGTCTTTGCGTGACGGCTAACGGCGCCTGTCGATAAATTCGTTCGTCCGCACGATGAATGCGTTCATCTGTCGGCGTTGCTCCGGCTTCAACATCTGCCTGAAGGGACCCGTCAGGAGAATAAAGGCGACCAATGGCAGCAACAAGAGCGGACCGAAAATCCCGAACAGGAAAAACCCGCCGACGACGAGGGCGACGAACAACACCTTGGGCATTGCAAAGATCACAGCCAGCAGACCACTCCAGTCAAGCGCCTCCATGGTGCCGGTGGCGGCGCGCACCCGCAAATCGTTCCGGGCAAGCGGTGAGATGGTGGCCGCCGGCTTCCGGTGATGCTCTTCCTGCGATATGTGCTTGTGCCGCACACTCAACGCCGATGTAAACGCCTCGTCACCGAGCCTCATCAGCAGCGCATGAGCCTCCCCTGCTTCCATGGTCCCCGGAAACTTGCGAAGGATCTTCATGCTGAGCGACCTGGCTTTCGCCGCATTCCGCCTGTTGGCGCGCGACTCACCAAAACTGATGTTGCTAAAAGCGAACTGTGCTTCGTGGAGGAGTTGCTCGGCATTTGCCATCGGTTACTGGATTCCATCGGTGCGCGCGAAGCGATTATGATGACACAATGCTAACCGGACGCAACAAGAGTCTGGCCGCGGTCATTGCGTCCATGGTCATCGTCAACCTCGTCTACGGCCTGACCTTGCCGCTGCTGTCGCTCGTTCTCGACGCGCAAGGGGTGAGCAAGACCGCCATCGGCCTGAGTATCGTGATCCAGGCCAGCGCCGGCGTGCTCATCGCGCCTTTTGCATCGCGGTTCATCGTGCGCGTCGGGCCCGCACGCATCATGCAACTCTCTACCCTCGTTGCCGCATCCACCCTGATCCTGCTCGGTACCTGGCAAAACGTGTTTGCCTGGTTTCCGCTGCGCTTCCTGCTGGGCGCGGCGGCGGCCATCCTGTGGTCGGCGAGCGAGATCGTCATCAATGAGCTGGCCGATGACAACTGGCGCGGGAGAATCATCGGCGTGTACGGCTCGGCGGGTGCCGCGGGCTTTGCACTCGGTCCGCTGGTACTCGTCGCTACGGGTACGTCAGGCCTGTTGCCATTCGCGGTAACCGCCGGGCTGATCATCCTGGCGAGCGTTCCACTGCTATGGCTTCGCAACAAACCATCGGCGGCGACGGATCGCAGCCACACGAGCCTGCTGCGAATTTTCCGGCTCGTGCCTTACATCATGCTGCTCAACCTCACCTATGCAGCCGCAATTGAAGCGTTCGTGGCCTTCTTTCCGCTGTTCGGTATCCACCTCGGCCTTGGCGAGGCACGCAGTCTGTCGTTGCTGACCACGTTCGCCCTCGGCGGCGTGTTCCTGCAGTTGCCGCTTGGCTGGCTTGCCGACCACGTCCGGCGACACAGCCTGCTGTTGTGGTGCATCCTGCTCACGATGATTGGATTTGCAGCGATGCCGCTCCTGATCACGAAACCGGTCGTCGGCCCTGTGTTCGCATTCGCGCTCGGCGGCATCGAGGGCATGATCTATGCGCTGGGTATTATCTTGCTGGGTCAGCGTTTTCGCGGTTCCGAGCTGGCTGCCGCGAGTGTGCTCTACACCGGCATGTGGGGCGCGGGGATGATGCTGGGCCCGTTCCTGGTTGGCGCCGGCATGGACCTGTTTGGCGATGCTTCGATGGCCTGGCTGATTGCCGCGTTCTACCTGTGCTACCTGCCCGCGTTCTGGTTCTCACGACGAACGAGGCATGCGGTCGGTTAGCGTTCCATCAGCCCCAACACCAGCGCCACGAACAGAATGGGTGGAATGACGTAACGCATCATCGCGTTGGCATACACATAGAACAGGCCGTCGCTGATACCCATACCCGCAAGCTTGGTCTTCTTTGGCACCAACCACCCAAAGAAGATCGACGTCAGTGCCGCACCGACGAGCAGCAGGATATTCGCGGCGAACCACTCGAGCAGATCGAAAATCGTCTCCTCTGCCAGCGCAGGAACAAAGCTGAGTGGGTAGACGTCAGACCACTCACCAAGCGACATGATCGTCGTAATGCCGATCAGCCAGATGGTGCCAACGAAGTAGAGAATGCCTTTCTCGCGCGGAATGCGCCAACGCTCGTCGACCCAGGATACGACCGCTTCCGCACCGCCCAGGCAGGACGACAAAGCGGCAACGATCAGCAACAGGAAGAACAGGGCGCCAAACAGGTGGCCGCCGGCCATCTGGCCGAACGCGAGCGGCAACGTCTGGAAGATCAGGCCGGCACCCTCCGAGGGTTCCAGGCCGAACGCAAAGACGAGCGGGAAGATGACGAAGCCGGCCAGCATGGCGACGCCCGTGTCTGCAAGAATGATGATCACCGCCGATCTCGGAATGGAGATATTGTCCGGCAGGTAGGCGCCGAATGTAATCATGGTTGCCATCGCCACGCCGACGGAGAAGAAGGCCTGCCCGATCGCGATCATGATGGTCTTGGCGGTCACTTTGGAGAAGTCGGGCTCGAGCAGGAATGTAACAGCGCTACCGAAGTCCCCGGCAATTGCGCTGTAGATCACCATGACGATGAGCGCGCCAAAGAGAATGGGCATGAGTACGTTGGCAGCCTGCTCGACGCCCCTTTGGACGCCACGTCGAATGATCAGGATGATCAGGAGGTTGACCACCGTGTGCCAGAACAACAGACGCCATGGGTTGCTCATCAGCCCCGAGAACATCGCGGTCGACGTTGCGGCATCGATGCCCTCGAATCTCCCGGTGACGCCTCTCACGAAATAGTCGAACGTCCACCCGGACAACACGGTGTAGAAGGAGAGAACGACGAAAACGCAGGCGATGGCGAGCGCACCCACACCGCCCCAGCGTGCCGAACGACCACTGTTGCGCGCAACGACGCGATAGCTTTCCGCTGGATCGCTGCGGCCCAGCCGGCCGATCGCCAGCTCCGTAACCAGCAGCGGCAGGCCGATGGCAAAGGCGCAGAGCAGGTAGATGATGACAAAGGCACTACCGCCGTTTTCGCCCGCGACGTAGGGGAAGCGCCAGATATTTCCCAGGCCGACCGAAAAGCCGATCGCGGCGAGCAGGAACCCGCGCCGCGACGACCATTGTTCCTGCAAGACGTTGTGGGCCAATGTCCGGCTCCAAAACGTCTATTCTAGCGTTGTACGCGCCCCGATGCGTCCCCGCCCATGAGATGCAGCACTTCGGCCTTGCTGACACGATTGAAGTCGCCCTGGATCGTATGCTTCAGGCAGCTCGCGGCCACGGCGAATTCCAGCGACTGCTGGTGATCGTCGTAGAAATTCAGCCCCGCAATCAGGCCCGATGCAAAACTGTCGCCGCCGCCTACACGATCCACGATGTCCGTGATTTCATACTGCCTGGACAGGTAGAAGCCATTGGCGTCACGCAGGCAGGCCGACCAGCCGTTGCGATCTGCACTGCGAGATTCACGCAGCGTTACGGCGATGACCGACATCTCGGGAAATGTCTCGAGAACCTTGCTTGTGAGTGCTTCGTATTTTTTGGTATCCAGTGCGCCACTTTCGACATCGACGTCAACGTGTATGTCGAGAGACTTCTGGCAATCCTCTTCGTTCGCAATGCCGACATCGACATGCTTGACCAACTCACGCATAACCTCCGGGGCGGACTTGCCGTACTTCCAGAGTTTGCCGCGAAAATTGAAATCGCACGACACGGTGAGACCCTGTGCCTTGGCGGCCTTGCACGCCTCGAGAGAGAGGTCTGCCGCGCTCTGGCTGAGTGCCGGCGTAATCCCCGTAATATGGAACCACTTCGCGCCCTTGAAGACCTGCGGCCAGTCGAAATCGCCGGGACCTGCCTCGCAGATGGAGGAACCGGCGCGGTCGTAAACGACTTTCGAAGGGCGTTGATTGGAGCCCGTCTCGAGAAAATAGATACCGACACGGTCGCCGCTGCGAATCACGCGGGACGTATCGACGCCGAATTTCTTGAGCTCACGAATTGCCCCTTCGCCGATATCGTTGGCGGGCAAGGCCGAGACGAAGCCCGCGTTGAGTCCGTAGTTCGCGAGCGATACGGCGACGTTCGCCTCGCCACCGCCGAATGTGGCTTCGAGCTGCGGGGACTGAAAGAAGCGCTCATGCGCGGGTGATTTGAGGCGCAGCATGATCTCGCCAAGGCTAAGAAAGTCGGTCATTTCTGTTCTCCTCTGGTCTGCGTCGCGATCTTTATGGCCTCGCTCGCAAGCGTTGTTACCTGTTCGTAGTCGCCGTCGGCGATTGCCGCCTTGGGTGTCAGCCAGCTGCCGCCGCAGGCAAGCACGCTGGGTACCGCCAGGAACTCGTGCAGGTTGGCGGCGGAAACGCCTCCCGTCGGCATGAACTTCAGATCACCGAACACACTGCCGAGCGCCTTTAGCGCCGGCACTCCGCCGGCGATCGATGCCGGGAAGAATTTCACGGTATCGAGGCCGAGGCTGATCGCATGCATCACCTCGGACGGCGTCATCACGCCCGGGTAGATCGGCACGTCCTGCGACTGTGCCGCACGGACACTACCCTCGTCCAGTCCGGGCGATACGATAAAAGCCGCTCCCCGCTTGATGCAGTCCCGGGTCTTGTCGGCATTGAGGACCGTTCCGGCGCCGACGACGATGTCGTCGTCAAGCGCGCACAGAGCCTGCAGGCACTCGAGGGCAGCCGGCGTCCTGAGCACCACCTCGAGTACGGTCAGCCCGCCTTTTGCAAGGGCTCGCGCCGTTGCGATTGCGACGGACGGATCGTCCGCCTGGATAAGTGGTACAACCGGCGCGCTCGCCAGTCTGGATGCAATGTCGTTCATCGGCTTACCCCCGAAAACACAGTTGACTATCTATTTCAGATGTTGTTCCATATATGGAACTTTGTTCTTTATTAGGAACTAGAATACCGCGGCCAGCGGGAAAGTCAACCGGGGGACAGCAGTGGGATCGACCAGCAATGCCTTCAAACTCATCCAGGCGATCGTGGACAGCGGCAATGACGGCGCGACGTTTACGAGCATTGTCGGCGACAGCGGCGTGCCGAAGTCGACGGCGCACAGGCTGTTGCGTGAACTGACCGAGATCGGCGCCATTGAACACGAGGAAAGCAGCAGAACCTACGCTGGCGGGTTATTGCTGGCCCGGCTGGGCTCGGCAGTCATGTCGAAATATGACATCCGCAACAAAACCTACCCTCACCTCCTCCGTCTCCACGAACAGACCGGCCATACGGTAACGCTGGGCGTCCGGGACGGCGGTAAGGGCACCTATGTCGACAAGATCGAAAATCGCAACTTCGGTATTCGCCTGCATTCGGAGATCGGCAAGTCCTTTCCGTTGCACTGCACCGGTATCGGTAAGGTGATGCTCGCGTGGTCCAGCGCGGCCGAGCGGCAACTCGCCATGGCCGGCAAGCTGAAGGCCTATACAAAGAACACCATCACCGACAAGAAAGAGCTGGCTCGGTCGTTGAAGACCATACGCAGGAACGGTTACGGAGTCGATGACGAGGAAATTACGCGCGGCTTTGTCTGCATTGCGGCGCCGGTATTCGGGCCGGACGGCAACATTGCGGGTGCGTTGAGTTGCACCTTGCCAACCTACGTCCGCGACGAGCGCGGCATCGACAGGGAAATTTCACTCGTCGTCCAGGCAGCAGCGGATGCCTCCAGATAAGCGGCTGGTGACCCACTCTCCATTCGCGTAACGCTTAGTCACCGCACATCGGTCTTATTCTGTGCGACTCGCGCACTGCGTTCAGATACCGGTGTGTATTGCCATCGCTAAAATAATAGTACGCCGTGTCGTTCGGCATGATGGCGACGATAATCCCGCCATAGCCTGAAAGGACGACAAGCCATGTCGGGCTGTCGCAACCGATGTAAGACGAAACATCAAAACTTCTGAAGCCGTTGTTGTAGCGAATCGTCGGCAGTTCAGCGACGAGCCCCGGATCGCCCGGAATGCGTTGCTTGATGGCATCGAACAGGCGCCGGTCAAGCAACGCCTCTCCGTCAAATCGACCGTCCATCACGCCGATGAAAAGCGCAAACTTCGCGACGTCGTCTCGCAACAACGTAAGACCGAAACCCGTGTAGGGTTGCCGCGCCTCGTCGTAGGTGCGCCGCGTGCTCGCCGCCAAGCGGGACACGCCCAGGGGCTTCCATATCTGCCTGACCAGGAGATCGTCGAAGAAGTCGGCGTCCGGCTTGCGGTGTTTCCTGAGCAGGCTGTTCATGGCAGTACCGGCCAGGTAGGTATCCCAGGTGTGGTAGCTCAGATGCATACCGGGATCGGCCTGGCGCGGGAAGCCATTGCAGGCAACGTCGATCTTGCCCGCATGATCCGACGCGAAGAACCGCCCGTCGACCGCGGCATCCTCGTCACCGTGCAATTCCGGGGATCCGAAATGACCCGTGGTCATGTCGAGCGCGTGTTCGATGGTGACATCGTTCCAGCTGTCACCGCACTCGGGCACCAGGCTGCCGACAGGAGTGGCCGCTGCACCCGGATAGGCAACCTCGAGGAGCATCAACCCCAGCCCGCCGACAAGCGACTTGGCCGTCGAATAGGACGGCAAAGCCATTTCATCGCAGTAAGGATAATCCCCGTACGGCGTATTGCACCCGCCCACGTAGTGGAATCCGTCGATGACGAAACCATAGAGCGACATGTCGGCGGGTTTTACTTCGTCTGTGGAGCCGAACGCGGCAGCATCGGCCCCGGCATAGTGAGCGGCGATCGAGCTGATTGGACGAACGGGAACGCGGCTCTCGCGATTCTGCCGCGTCGCGGCAATTGCCTGGCTGGCATGCACCACCTTGCCGGGTACGTAAGTTGCCGGCAGCAGACCGGCCATCTCGAACTGCAGGTAACGGCAGGTCTGATTGACGACCTGGAAGGCCACGTTTGACACGTCGCCGTTCTCACGAAATACGAAGCTCATGAGGCCGTTGTGGATGCAGTCCTCGCGCCGCTCCTTCAACGCAAACGGAATGACCGCCCGGCTCCACCCGTGGTCGCTCTCTTCGTCCCAGACCTGCCCTGTGCCGAAGACGTACTCCCACCACGCATGGTCATTCAGTACCGGGCCCGTTGTGACAGGAACGAGTAGCTCACCATCCTGGACAAATTCGAAATCAAAAGACGGCAGTTCGTCGATACCGGGACGTTCCGGTGTCACGATATCGAGTTCGTCGCGAAGGAGTTCGAAGTAGTTCGCCTGCGAGGCGGTCGCCAACACCAATCGCCCGCCGAATCTGTTGGACGCTTGCCGCGCGCCGGCCGGTTTCGCAAACTCCTGAAGCCGTACGGGACCGGTGGGTGCGCCGCCCTCCAGGAACAGCTCATGGGACAGGTGACGCCCGCCTGTCTCCGCGTTGCCACAGGAAACGAGCAGCAAGCTACCGGCGATGACCAGGGCTGTGCGACGCATCATTCCCGGTCGAGAGCGGCCGCCGGAATGATCATTACGACGAGGCACGCCACGAGGGCCGCAACTGACACGTTGATGAGAAGGCCATAGTTGGCCTCGCCCACGAGCATCGCCGCAACGGCCGGGCCCGAGGCCAGGCCCATCTTCGATGCGAAGCCGCCAAGCGCGGCCGTCTGGCCGGTCGTGTCGAATTCCGAACACATACCGAGAAGATACGAAATAACGAAGGCCCAGGCGATTCCCCAGAGCACGTTCGACCACCAGTAGACGGACGTTTCCCAGCCACCGGGCTTGATGTTGCTGAAATGCAGCAACCAGATCGAAAAGGCCGTCAGGACAATGGCTATGCCAACAGGCCAGAGCCGGCCAAATCGCGTCGAGAGCAGAATGACCAGCACCGACCCGATGATCGCGACCCAGGCGGCAACGCCGAGCGCATTGCCAATGAAGCTCGTATCGAGAAGCGCATGCTTGCCGATTCCGATTGCGTAAGCATAGATCCCCATGTTCGCTGCCTGAAACAGGAACGTCGCGAGCAGTGCCAGCGCGATCAGCCGTCGATTGCCACTTCTCGTCGCGACCCCGGGCACCTGCTTACGAGGTGGGTAGTCGGAGAGGAATGGCAACATCATCAAGGTCACGACACTGAACGCGATGAGCGAAAGAAACAGGGCCGTGGTGCCGTAGGCCGGCACGAGCGGCGGCAGGTAAATAATGCCAAGGCCGCCCAGGCCAAACTGGATCGTAAGCAGGTAACCGAACGTGCGGTCCACTTCAGTTGTCCTTGAGATAACGGCAAACCCGATACCGACGAGCATGCCGCCGATGCAACCGTGTACAAAGCGTGTGCCGACGAGCACGGGGGCGCTGGTGAGCAGCATCGAAACCAGGTCCACTGTGATAAGACCACACAACAGCGCGATTGCAGCCATCCGCCAGTTGATTCGCTTGACGACGAAAACCGCGCTGAATGCGCCGACTGCAGCGCCGTAGACGTTCGCCGATCCCACGAGGCCGGCTTCCCGATTGCTGAATCCCAGGCCTTCAATGAGCCCGTCGACGAGCGCCGGCATGATGTTGACGTAGAACAACCCCGCTGTGGCCAGGAACGCCAATAACACCCGTGCGACCTCACCGTTCGGTGCCGCAACCGGAAAATTCCTTGTTGTCATCGTGCCCGCCCCTTCAACCCTGCTCGTCTATCTCTCAACAATGCCTGCTTCTCTCAGGATCTCCAAAGCAGGTTGTAACTGCGCTTCATAGTCTCGCCACTTCTTCACCGAGCTCCGGTACACCGGCTTCCGGACCTGGACGCTGCTGGCCGTGGTGGAAGCTTCGTCACTCTTGTGAAAATCGAGACACGTATCCTGCCACTCGAGCCCACAGGCCTCGACAAGTCTGCGCGACTCCGTCTCCACGTCGTCTACCAGTTCTTCGTAACGTACTGTTCGAATAACGCCAGGCAGGGCCCCTTCCCAGTGATCCATGAGTCGCCGGTATTCGACAAAGTAGTGAGCGAGCTCGTCGAGCCGGTAGGAAAACGGGTACGCGTCGACAAACAGTGTCTTGTAGACCGCGTAGATGGTATCCATCGGATCGCGTTGCACGTGAATGATGGTTGCGTTGGGCAAAGCCAGGTGGATCAACCCGACATAGAGGTAGTTCAGCGGCAGCTTGTCGATAAACCTCGGCGTGTGCCCCGTGAACGGGCGCGTACTCGCGACATACGCGCGCCCGAGTGCCGCAAAGTCGATTTGTGTGCTCAGTCTGACCAGGTCATCACGTGACCCGGGAGCGGACGCCGGCATCTTGCGAACCAGCCCCATCATCTGCACGGCAAAATTTGTCAGTTCACCCGCTGCAAACACGTCGCTATGGCTTGCCAGGATGCGTTCGACCAGGGTAGTCCCGGTACGCGGCATGCCGATGATGAATATTGGTTCCGAGCTGTCGTGGCCGGCTACGCCGGCTCGCGCAAACAGTTCAGCAGGGAACGCGTCCCGGATCGTTTGCAGCGTCTGAATGTCCCGACCGATGTCGTACTGCATGTTATCGCGTCGGGCTCTCGCACCGCGTTGGAGATAAAAGAACGAACGATCAGGCTCCCCGATATCTTCCAGCTCTTTCGCAAGTGCGTAACAGATATTTGCCTTGCCATGAGCATCGTCGATACCGCCATTCAGGATCTCTTCCAGCGCATCGACATGGTTTTCGTCTCGCGTCCAGGTGCGTAGTTCGGAGCGCAGCTTCCACGCCTCGTGGTCGGCCGGATCGAGGCCGATGGCCTTGTCGAAATTCGCTTCCGCCTCGTCGAGTTCACCCAGGGTTCGCTGCAGCGATGCAATATTGTAGAAATGGCGCGCGTCGTCCGGGGCCATGGTTGCCGCCTGCCGGTAACATTCAAGCGCTTCTCGCCGCCGCCCAAGGTTTGTCAGCAACAGGCCGAGCATTGCAGCTTCGTAAGGAGAACTTGTGTCACCGGCGGAGAAATGCTCGATACAGGCTCGCACCTCATCCACGCGCCCCAGTTTCCACAGGCAATGTGCTTCCTGCAGCGCCCAGGCAAGCGGCTCATTGTCCATCCGCCGCGCTTCTCTTATGGCGTCCAGTGCCATCTTGGTATTGCCCAGCCTTAGCGCAAGCTGGCTGGCCGTGTGCCAGCCTGACGCATAATTCGGAAATTCACTGTTGAGGCGTTCGCAGGTCGAGATTGCCTGGCGAACATCGTTTCTGTTCAGGCATTCCCAAACCTGTGCTTCGAGTTGCGTGGCGTGTGTCGATGGCATGACTAGCCCATTATTCTCGAGCATCGCCGCAGACGAAAGCCCGGCACTCGGTGCCGGGCTTCGTTTTCGCGTTCCGGTGGGGCAAGCGTCGACCGATGCGCCTAGAACCGGTATCCGAACTTGAGGCCGATCGTCCGCGGTTGGACGATGAACTGGCGATTGCCGTTGCCATACCAGTTCTCGAAGACACCGGTGTCGTAGCTCCAGTAACTGGACGGGAAGCCACCGCTCGGCGCAGCTTCATCCCCAAGGTTGCGGATATAAAGCGTTGCCGACCAATCCTCTGCCTGCAGCGACGCACTGGCATTTAACAAGGTGAACGCATCGAAAGTCTCGTTCAACGTCGAGCTCTGGTTGATGAAATTCTCCGTCTCACTCTGGTAGTACACGTTAAACGCGGCCACGACACTCATATCCGCGTTGATCTCCCATGTATTGTCCAGTGCCAGCGTCAATACGCTTTCCGGCGCGCCTGGAAGTGTGGCGCCTTTTGGCGCAACCACGCTGCCCGTCTGCGGACTGATGAAATCCTTGTCCAGTTCGGCTTTGACGTAGGTATAGCCGGCCCGGTAGCGGAAACTGTCGGACGCGTAACCTTCTATTTCCAGCTCGATACCTTGTGTCGAAGCCGCATCGCCGTTCGCCGCAATGTAGAAACCGTACCAGGCAGAGGTCGTATTCAGCTGCGGATCGTCCCAATCGACATGGAAAATCGACGTCGTGTACTGGAACTTATCGGTACGTCCTTTGACGCCCACTTCGAAGTTCTGCACGGAATCGGAGCCAAACGTGCGCACCGCTGCCGCATTGGGTTCACCGAAAGGATCGCCGTCGTCGACACTCGGCAGAGATTGCGCTCCGCCGTGCCGGTAGCCTTCGGAATACGTGGCGTACATCATCGTATCGTCGTTCAGGTCCCAGGCTGCGTTGAGTTTGATCAGCACATCGTCGTCGCTATCGGTCGACTGTGGCGCCATGGGTGAGGTCCAGCCTTCGACCAGCGGGAAGCCCAGGATGACATCGTTGACCGTCTCGTTGTCGAACCAGCGGAAGCCACCGGTCAGGCGGAAAGTGTCCGAGACGTGGTACGTCAACTCGCCATACAGCGCCATCTCCTCGAACGTCGTATCTCGCCGGTATTCAAAGTCGATCTCGGACAGCTGCTGGCCGCCGTAGAAGGTCGCCGGCCAGAATCCGGCGCATTCCGGACCCCCCGTATCCACGCAGGCGTTATGAAATTCGTTCATGCCCGGGTTGTAGCTGAGCTGCCAGACACTGTTGTCCTGATCCATGTAAAACCCGCCCACGATCCAGTCGATCGCACTGTCGGTATCGTTGGATACCAGGCGGAACTCCTGGATGAGCGCTTCGTCCTTGTAGCCACGCGCCGCAAGCTGCATCGGTCGCGGCCAGCCGCCGCCGTAGAATGCAGCATTCCAGTCGCGGCTGACGCCACCTGCCTCGCCGCCACTTGCCCACAGCCCGCCGTTGTCGCTCTGACCGGAACCTTCGTGGTCATAGAGCGATGTCGTCGACGTGAACGTTGCAAAACCGAGATCCCACTCGAGATCAAGACTGGTCATCTCGACATCACGCTCTGAGGGCTCCAGCAGCACCTGGCCGCTATCGTCGTCGCCGTACTGGAAATACAGGCTGGATCCTGTCGGCTGGTTGTTGTTGCCCAGCGTTGTCGACCGACGTGCGCCGATCTTGTCGTCCTGCATCTGGTAGGCAAGCTGCAGACTGAACGAATCGCTGATCTCACTGCGCAGCGCGATGCGCGCGTAGTCGATTTCGACGGTGTCGGCATCTTCGACTTCATTGAAGCAGGCCACGTTCTGCAGTACCTGCGCGTCGGTCGCCGACCGCGGATCGACACAGCCGCTGCCCGTATCGATCAACGGCTCACCGAACGCATTCAGCTGGTAGGCATTGATGTAGTCAATGACGCCGTCGTTGTCGATGCGGCTATAGAGCGCACGCAGCGCCGTGGTTTCGCCCATCGGGATGTTGACCATCGCATCGAACGCAACGTTATTGCCTTCCGAGCCCGACGTTTGGCTGTAGTCGACTTCGACATCGGCTGCGAAGGCCTCCGGGTCGGGTCGCCTGCCGATATACCGAACCGTGCCACCCAACGAACCGGAGCCGTAGAGCGTACCCTGCGGGCCGCGCAGGACTTCCACGCGCTGAACGTCTTTGACCAGGAAGTTGGCGAAGAGCGGTGAATTGTCGTAGTACGTCGCAACACTGGGCACGGCGTTCAACATGATGTCGCCGTTGGCACCGTTATCCACATTCAGACCTCGAATGACGATGCTGTTTACCGTGCCGCCGTTCCTGTAGCCACGATCTACAACCGTGATGCCGTGCATCGCCCGCAGAACGTCGTATTGATTGACGACATTTTGCCGCTCGAGTGATTCGCCCGACATTGCCGAGATGTTGTATGGAATGTCCTGGACGCTCGTTTCGCGGCGCGTCGCGGTAACCATGATCTCTTCGATCACCCCGTCGGCCCCGTCCGTCGATTGTGCGACGACAAGCGGTGATGCGCCGGCCAGTGCTGCCCCGACGGCCAATACCAAAGGTTTCTTGTTAAACGTTGTCGTAGTGCTCATTGTGTTTCCTTCCCCCTGCAAACGCAGCGTTTCATTCCAGTCAAGCTTACTGGCCCTGCCAGAGCCCCATAGGTCCAGATCGATTAAAAATACTGGTCCAGATACAAAATTCTATCCACGCCTGGGTCGTCGAGGCATGCCGATCTCACCGAGACGCTGCAATGCCTCCGAGGCCGCACCGTCCCGGTAAGGCGGAAACGTGGTCGTTGCGTCCCGGAAGCTCTTCAGTGGCTGGCCCAGGTTCTGCCAGCCGTTCGCGCGCACCTCCCGCAGGTACGCGAGATCCAGCTTCAACGGGATAATTTCCCGGCCCTTGCCGGCCTGGTAAATAACCTCGCCGCCAGGCCCGGCTATGCACGATTCGCCCATGCCGAGAGGGCCCGAGAGATTCACATCGAAAAAGTACACCTGGTTCTGTGCGCCGTGGGCGCGCACCATCGCAATCTCGACGTCCCTGTCGATGGTGCTGGTCAGGCTGGGGTGGAGAATGACTTCGGCGCCCATCCACGTCAGCGAGCGCACGGTTTCCGGAAACCACATGTCATAGCAGTTCGAGATACCGAAGCGACCAACCGCCGGCACATCAAAGACCACAAACTCGTCGCCCGGCGTGGTGCCGTTCTCGTAGGGCAGCCACGGGAACATCTTTCGGTATCGCGCAATGACCTCGCCAGCCGGGTCGATCACGGGAACCGTGTTGAACAGCTTGCCGCCGCTGGACTCATACAATGACCCGGGAATCAGCCAGATACCGTGCCTGCGTGCGGCTTCGCAGAAGCGCGCTTCGGTCGGACCCGGCAGCGCTTCGGCGAGGCTCCGGTCTGCGCCACAGGCGTTCAGCTCCGGCATGACGATCATCTCGAGCCACGGAAACCGGCGCATCGCCTTGTCGATTTCCGCAAGCATGTTTTCCGTATTGTCGCCGCTCGTTGCTGCAAGCTGCAGCCCGGCGATCCCGAATGTCGTCATAGCAACCCCTCTTGCAGGGCAGCGTAGTTGGGTGGCGGGCACTAAGATAGGTCCAGATGACCCTCACCGAGGGGTCCAGAAGGCCCCGCTATCCGGTAGCCGTCGCCGGGAGCCCGGTGGCAAGCCGAATGTGCGCCGAGTCGACGATCTGCTTGTCGCTGTTGAAGTACTTAATCTTGTCGCCGTCGATGACGATGTAGTAGCCCTTCTCCTCGCCGTAAACCCAGCGGTCCCACTTGCGGTAGAAGAGCTCGCCATCGACACGCCAGCTCCCGGTATCGCTGTCCTCACTGGCGTAGCCGCGCCGTCCCTTCATGGTGCCATCCGCAAGGTGCTCAATCGTACACGGTGCACCATGCACTTCGCGGTACAGAATCGTGGCGCCCGACATTGCTCGTCGCAGGTCGTCGCCCGTGAGCCAGCGTCCCGTCGACGTCGATAGCTGCTCGACCTGTCCCTTCACGAGTTCACGTATCAAGCCAACGAGCCGTTCGACGCCTGGCCGGATCCTGTCAACCGTGAGGCTGGTCACGCCCATGCGAAAACAATTCTCGGCACTGTCTCTGTTTGCATAGTAGTGTTCGACAGGCTCAACGAGGATGCCGTGCTGCTCTGCCTCGCGAACCAGGTTGGCAACATCAAAGTCTTTGGGCGTGCGCACCCAGTATGTCGTTCCGCCGACTTCCGGAGATATCTCCATCGGCACGCCACGCACATTGTTCAGCGCCCGCTGCAGTGCGACTCTCCTTTCCCTGAATACGCGCCCGAGGCGAAGCATCAGGGAGTCGTAGTGACCAAGCGACAGAAAATACGCTGTCGTGCGCTGATTATTCAGTGGTGGGTGATTGAGGATCTTGCGGCGTACCTGCCGTACCCGCCTGATGAAGTCGGGGTTTGCGACGATAAAGCCAAGCCTGATGCCGGGCGCGAGCGCTTTCGACAGGCTCGCCACGTAGATCACCCGGCCGTCCGAGTCCATGCTGCGCAACGCAGGTAGTGGATGGTCTATGTAGTTCGTCTCGCATTCGTAGTCGTCTTCGACGATCAGGAAATCCTGTTCCGATGCGGCCTTGAGCAAAGCTTTCCGCCTTGCGAGCGGCATGGCCACGGCGGTCGGGATCTGGTGGCTCGGGGTGACATAGACGACGTTCGCATTTCCCAGGCGTTCGTCAACAACGATACCGCCATCATCAACGGGCTGGGTAACGATGTCAGCGCCGCGCATCCTCAGAAGATCGCGCACTTCGTAGTTGCCAGGTTCTTCAACGGCAAAGGTCGTCGTGGCGTCGGCAAGCATCTGGCTGATCAGGTACAAGCTGTTTTGCGTACCCATCGTGACCAGGATTTCGTCCGCGCCTGCCTGGATACCGCGTCGGGTCAGGATCTTCGTGCGTATCTCTTCGATGAGCTTGGGGTCATCCGTATCGCCCCTGTCTGTCGACCATTCATCGACGTCCGCGACACTGAGCGCAAGCCGATTTGCCTCGCGCCACTCCGCCAGCGGAAACAGGCTGGGATCAAACTTGCCGTCAATAAACGGGTACGGGTAGTAGCGCCAATTGGGCTGATCATGAACCTCACGCCAGCGTGCGGGCATCGACCGGACGCGCCTTGCCCAGGCAGCGCTTTCCGCCTGGGCTGCAACCGAGCCTTCTCCGCTGTGGCCGACGCGAGTCTCCAGGATCTCTTCGTTGACGAAGATGCCACTGCGATGACGACTGACGAGGTAGCCGTCGGCAACGAGCTGTTGGTAGGCGGCAACGACCGTATTGCGCGCGACCTTCAGTTGCTGCGCGAGCTTGCGGCTCGACGGCAATTTCATGCCGGGTGGGAACGCACCGTTCAAAATACCATCCACGAGTTTCTGCCGGATCTGGTTTTTCAGACCCATGGGGTTGCTGGCATCAACGTAGATGATGGCGTCTTTCACACTCGATACTCTACGGGCTCGCCCGCTACCGGACAATGAAACGCCAAGCGACAGGCAACCAACTGCAGGTCGACCTCGTCATTCGCAGCGTCGCCGTACAGGCGATCGCCAACGATCGGGAATCCGAGCTCTGCGAGGTGGCGTCGAACCTGGTGCTTGCGACCGGTCTCGATGCGCACATCGACCAGCGAGCGACCGCCCTCCGTCTTTACGAAGGCGAATTCGCTGACAGCGTGTTTGCCGTCGATATCCGAGTCCACCCGGCAAGGGCTTTCATGCCGGGAGAAGTCGCCCTTCACCCAGGCCCGGTAACGCTTGTCGACCTCACGATTTTGAAACAGCAATGACAGGTTTGCGGCGGTTTTCCTGGAGTGAGCGACGAGAATCAATCCGCTGGCCGCCCGGTCGAGCCGATGTACCACGAAGGCAGGGCGTTCCGGCATAAGGTTGCGTTCCGCCCAGCGTGCGACGGTACAGTGATCGCCCCACTTCGACCCCTGCGATCTCATGCCATAGGGCTTGTTCCACACTGAGTATTCACCGATGTCTGCTACGAGCATCGGTTCCGCCGGTTCCTCGGCCAGGATTTCCGCATTGTAGTAGAGATGAATTTCGTCGCCCGCCTTGAGTTCCCGCTTCGCACGTCGCAGGCGTTGCGTATTGCTGCCCCGCGTTATCCAGACAGCGCCCCTGGTCATCGCGTCCTTGACACGGCCCTTCGAAAGCCCGCTCTCCCGGTGCAGCAGGGTCACTGCATTCTCACCGGGCGCTTCGACACGCACGTGAAGTTCAAGGTGCTCAGCTGGCTGGGCCATAGTTCAACGTCAATGCTTCTTTACTACGCCTGAGATTTTCAGCGGCGGCATCCCCGGCCGCGATTGCCACGGCAACATGCAGCGCATCCAGCAAGGTCAGATGCACGAGCCTGGAGATCATCGGCGTGTAGATATTCGTGTCTTCGTAAGAGCCGCAACCGATTACGACGCTCGCAACACGGGCGAGCCCGGACTCACGTTCCGTCAATGCGACGATTACCGCTCCGTTATCCCGAGCCTTGGTTAGCGACGGTAAGAGTTCACCCCAGTTACCCGATTTCGAGATTGCAAGAATGATGTCACCCTGCCCTGCGATAGAAGCGAACTGACGAATCGTCGCGTTGTCGGTCAATGCGCTGCAGGGTGTGCCGAGACGAAAGAACTTGTGAAAGGCATCGCCGGCAACGTGCCCGGATGCGCCCAGCCCGGCGAACACCCATTGCCTGGCAGCGACCATGTGCGCGACGACTTCGTCCAGCGGCATGGTGGAAAGCGTGCCGCGCAAATCCACGAGCGCCCGAATCGACGCGTCGACCACCTTCGTCACGGCATCGGCTGTCGCGTCGTCGGCGCGAACATCCTGGTGAATGTAACTGTCCGGTCGGCTCAGCGCCTCGGTCAGCCGAATAGTCAGCTCGCGAAATCCGCTCAGCCCGATGCGCCTGCAGAAGCGGATGACGGACGGCTCACTGGCCCCGCTCTCCTTCGCCACCTTCGCCACGGTCGATTCAGCCGCTTCTCGAGGGTGGTCGAGCACCCAGGTCGCGACGCGCTTTTCGGCGTCGCTCAGGCGTTCGGTCGATTCATGAATCCGATCCAGCATGTAGCAATACTACAGCTTTTCTGTAGCGAAGAATAAATTTTGTTGGCATAACCGAGGTATATGTGTAGTAAAATTCCGGTCCTCAGGAGAGTTCCATGGCAAACTTTATTCCGGTCGACGAGTTCGACCTGATCATCTTCGGCGCTACCGGCGATCTCGCAATGCGCAAGCTCATGCCGGCGCTCTACCATCGCGTGCGCGATGGCCAGGTAACCGGCGACAGTCGCATTATCGGGGCAAGCCGCGGCGCGTTGAGTCGCGACGACTATCTCGCGACGGTCGAAACGGCGTTGCGTGACCACCTGCGCGAGGACGATTTCCAGGACGAAGAATGGCACAAGCTGCGGGATCGCATTGACTATGTGCAATGCGATGCATTTGCGCCCGAAGCATGGGACGGCCTGGTCAACATCCTCAACCAGTCAGGCAACCGCGTACGGGTGGCGTACCTCGCTACTGCTCCCAGCCTGTTCGGTCCGATCGCAAAAGGGATGAGCCAGAATGCACTCGTCACGGAGTCGAGCCGCATTGTTCTCGAGAAGCCGCTCGGACACGACTACGAATCGGCCTACGCTATCAACGAACAGGTCGGCGAGTGTTTCGCCGAAAACCAGATCTATCGAATCGATCATTATCTCGGCAAGGAAACGGTGCAGAACCTGCTGGCTCTGCGATTCGCGAATTCGCTGTTTGAACCCCTGTGGCGCCGCGGCTCAATCGACCATGTGCAGATCACCGTTGCCGAAGACCTCGGTGTCGGCGGCCGCATCGAGTTCTATGACAAGGTTGGCGCGCTACGCGATATGGTCCAGAACCACATCCTGCAGCTCGTCTGCCTGGTCGCCATGGAATCGCCGTCGAGTCTGCACCACGATGCCGTGCGCAACGAGAAGATCAAGGTGCTCCAGGCGCTGCGGCCGATCTCGGCAGACAACCTCCGCACGACCACCGTGCGCGGCCAGTACACCGCCGGTGCGATCAAGAGTGAGACTGTTCCCGGGTATATGGAAGAGCTGGGCGGTGCGGCAAGTGCCACCGAAACCTTTGTGGCATTGAAGCTCGAGATCGACAACTGGCGCTGGTCGAACGTACCTTTCTACATTCGCACGGGAAAGCGCCTGAAGGCCAAGCATTCTGAGATCGTCGTGCAGTTCCAGGAAGTGCCCCACTCGATCTTTCCGGAACAGAGTTTCAATGTGCAACCGAATCGCCTGATCATGCGCTTGCAACCCGACGAAGGCGTCAAATTATCGCTCATGGCAAAGGAGCCTGGCCCTGGCGGGTTCGACCTGCGCCCCGTGGCGCTCGACCTCAGTTTTGAAGAAACCTTCGGAATACGTTACCCGGATGCCTACGAGCGCCTGCTCATGGAGGTCCTGCGTGGCAACCCTGCCCTGTTCATGCGTCGCGATGAAGTCGAAGCGGCATGGCAATGGGCCGACTCGATTATCGAAGGCTGGTCGTCGACGAAACAGAAAGTTGAGTCCTATGTCGCAGGATCCTGGGGGCCCTCCGGCTCGTCACTCCTGCTCGACCGCGACGGCCGTGCCTGGCTGCCGGAGTCCTGAACGATGGAAAATCTATTCGAGAGTCGCGAAGCGGCGTCAGTCGCCGCCGCCGCAAAGGTCACAAGCGCTTTGCGTCGCCGCCTGGATGCGGGGCAATCGACCTCGCTGGTCGTCAGTGGCGGCACGACCCCGGCGAGGTGCTTCGAGGAACTCGCGAAGCAGGACATCGCATGGCGCAATGTCGGCGTGCTGGCTTCTGATGACCGCTGGGTGCCACCCACGCACGACGACAGCAACGAAAAACTGATCCGCGATACGCTGCTGGTCGGCAATGCAAAGGACGCGGATTTCCTGCCTTTTTACGCGGACAAGGTCGCGATCGAGGAGCAATGCCGGATTCTTAACGAGGATATTCGCCTGGCACCGCTGCCGTTCGCCTGTGCGTTGCTGGGCATGGGTACTGACGGCCATTTCGCGTCGCTGTTCCCGGATGCCGAGAACTTAAAAGCGGGTCTGGATGTCAACTCACTGACATTGTGTATTCCCGTGCAAACCGCCGCGAGTCCCCACCTGCGCGTCAGCCTGACCTTGTCAGCCCTGGCGCGCAGCGACGAGATCGTCCTGCTGTTCTTCGGTGACGACAAGCGCGCCGTCTATGAAGACGCCAGGAATGGGAACATCGATCTACCCGTAGCTCGCCTGCTGCGACAAAAGCGTGCCCCGGTCAGTGTGTACTGGGCCCCATGAGGTTAAGTTTATGAATGCAACCGTTGATCGCGTCACCCAACGAATCCAGGCTCGCAGCGAACAGAGCCGCGGCGAGTATCTTGCTCGCATCCACAAAGCCGCGAATGGCGGCCCGACGCGTGCGAACCTGTCATGCAGTAACCTCGCGCACGCCATGGCGGCATCCAGCAAGATGGAGAAGAAAGCGCTGGCCGGACACGACGTTCCGAATATCGGCATTGTTTCTGCCTACAACGACATGCTGAGCGCACATCAGCCGTTCGAAACCTACCCCGCGCGGATCAAGCATGCAGCGGCACACCTTGGAGCGGTGGCCCAGCTGGCGGGTGGCGTGCCCGCCATGTGCGATGGCGTCACCCAGGGACAGGACGGCATGGACCTGTCGCTCTTCAGCCGCGACGTCATTGCGTTGTCGACGGCCGTGTCGCTTTCGCACGAGATGTTCGATGCGGTTATCTGCCTGGGTATTTGCGACAAGATCGTTCCGGGCATGCTGATCGGCGCATTGTCGTTCGGCCACCTGCCCGTGGCCTTTGCGCCTGCCGGCCCGATGGTTTCCGGGCTGTCCAACAAGGACAAGGCGCACGTTCGCGAGCAGTATGCGGCTGGCCGCATTGGCCGCGATGAATTGCTCGAGTCAGAGTCCGCTGCTTACCATGCACCGGGGACCTGCACGTTCTACGGCACAGCCAACAGCAACCAGATGCTGATGGAGTTCATGGGCATGCAGTTGCCCAGCGGCTCGTTCGTCAACCCCGGCACGCCCTTGCGGGATCTCCTGACCGATGACGCAGTTCGCCGGGTGCTCGCCAACACGCATCATGGAGAACACTACACACCGGTCGGCGAAGTCATCGGTGAAAAGTCGATCGTCAACGCCATTGTCGGACTGCTGGCAACGGGAGGATCGACCAACCACACCATCCACCTGATCGCCATTGCGAGAGCCGCCGGCGTCATTATTGACTGGGACGACTTTGCCGAGCTCTCCCATGCCGTGCCCCTGCTCGCGCGCGTCTATCCAAACGGCATGGCCGACGTAAATCATTTCCATGCAGCCGGAGGCCTCGGGTTCGTCATGCGAGAGCTCCTTGACGCCGGCCTGCTGCACGACGACGTCAAGACGTTATTCGGCGAAGGGCTCCACACGCTGTGTGTCGAGCCGTTTATCCAGGATAACAAGCTGGAGTGGCGCGGTGCGCCGACGACCTCGCTCGACGAGGACATCGTGAGACCGGTCGCCAGGGCCTTCGACGACGAGGGTGGCCTGCGACTCGTCAAGGGTGAGATCGGTCGTGCCATCGTCAAAGTCTCTGCCGTGGAAAAGAAACACTACTCCATCAAGGCACCGGCGAAAATCTTCTCCTCGCAGGAAGCCTTCAAGCAGGCCTTCAACGACGGAGAGCTAGAGTCCGACTTCATTGCGGTTCTGCCCGGCCAGGGGCCGTCTGCGAACGGCATGCCCGAGTTGCACAAGCTCACGCCCTACCTGGGGCTGCTGCAAAACCGTGGCTTCAAGGTTGCGCTCCTCACGGACGGGAGGATGTCCGGAGCCTCCGGCAAAGTGCTCGCCGCCATCCAGGTAACACCCGAGGCAAGCCGCGGGGGCGCGATTGGCAAGCTCCGTGATGGCGACGTGATCACGATCGACTCCGACAGCGGCATCTTGAGCGTTGACGCCGATCTCTCCGGTCGTGCGCCGTTACAACTGGACCTCGCTAGCGCACATGTCGGCATGGGGCGAGAGTTGTTTGGCGTGTTCCGCGACAACGCGGGCGGCGCGGAGGCAGGTGCCAGTATCTTTGGGGACGCGACCCGCCCCTGAGTTGGCAGGGACCCGGCGCTCCCCGGCGCTCGTGCGCATGACTAGGCCACTGTGAGCATCACTTTGCGCAACAACGATGCCAGCCGCGTGCGCTCTGCCGCCGTCAGGCCGGTCAGGGCCTCATCCGCCGCCTCCAGGCGAAAACGAATGGCCTGATCGGTGGCCTTGACGCCCTTCGCGGTTAGCGAGACAACGACACCGCGCCTGTCTTCCTTGTCGGGGCGTCTTTTAACCAGTCCGCGTGCCTCCAGCTTGTCCACCCGGTTGGTCATCGCACCGGTGCTAAGACCGGTTTCGTTAGCGAGGGCAGTGGCGGCCAGTGCATAGGGTTCCCCCTGTCGCCGCAGCGCGGAAAGCACGTCGTATTCAAACAGTTCGAGACCCATCGGGGCCAGCGCCTCGCTGGCCTGGCGCTGAAAGCTCCGGTACAGCGTCATGACCCGTACGACGACATCGAGGCCCGCCGTATCGAGCTCCGGGCGCTCCGCCGACCACTGGTCGAGAATCTCGTCGACAACGTCCTTTTTCACTTAATCCTCCCTGCTTATTATTTTTATATCAAAATACTTGACATCGAACTGGAAAGTTAGATACTTCTTGGCAATAACAACCTGACCGGATCACCGTTCATGTCAACAGCATCGTGGGACCTTGGCCTTGTGGGGCTGCCTGCACGAACCTCGCCCCGGGAGCCGAACGGGGACAGCCTCGCATCGCGCGCAGCGCTTGCCGATCTACTCTCCGAACTTCCCAATATCGTAACCAAAGAAACTAGTGTCAATACCTTAGCACGCGAGGTCGATATCTACGTTGGTTGGCGCAAGACGGACTGGATCCGCAACGCCTCTAAATCACGATTGCTGTGCCGGATAACGGCAGATGGATTCTTCGTGTACGGCCTCGGCGACGACGAGGTGAACGAAGTCATTTCGCATGGTTGGGGAGAGGCGAGTCCCGGTTGCGTCCATGTATTTCCACCCTGCGGCGAAGATGACCTGCAACAATGCTGGCGGATTCTTCAGCACGCTTATCATTCTGTTTCGGCGAGTGTCATGACGGCCATACGTGTGCCCTCGACACTCCCGAGTTTCTCCCGTACCAGGCTTCAATAGAGGAGCAAGACGATGCGCCCGTCCTACCGTAAGTATGATGACCTTGCTTTTGATGAAATCGAGTCGATGCAACGCAGAGCCCGCCATCGCGAGTTAGCCCAGATGCGGACTGACAGCCGGAATCATTTCGGTCCCGCTGACGACGACGACGCGTTTGATGACGACGACTGGTCAGACGATGACTCTGATGACTACGATGGGGACGAGTGGGACAAATACTCGTAACCAGTCCGCTATCTCTTTACGCAGTTTTCCAACTTCGTTAGCCAGAGCATTGCCTGGCACCGCCTGAGCGGGGCCAGGCAATGCTGCACGCCACAGCAGGGATTCGACCGCATGATCACTTAGCCGCGGTCTTCTCCGGGTCGACCGACCGGGTCAACGTTATGCGACGAAACGCCACCGATACGTAGTCTCCGTTGGCTTTGTCCGTTTCCCAGTCTCCGGTGCCCGCACACGCCGGGTACCACAGCTCGGGATCGTCCCTGGTGCTGCACTGGTTGTACGCGCCCGCCTTGAAATACATGGCGTCGCCTGAGTAACCCATGGGGTGGTCTTTTTCGTCAACGTCGCCATTCGCATCGATGTTGTTCGACAGGTCGACCTGGTATTTCACCGTTCGCGACGGATCAGCCGTTCTGAAGGTGACGTACATGATATTGCCGTGCACGTTGATGTTGTAGTTGAAAAGCTGCCCGAGGGCTATGCCATTCTCGCCAGGATCCTCGGGGTTCTCCCAGGTGTTCCCCCAGACCGGGTAGACAATGTCCCGCCTGTCGGGATTGGTCTTCTCCAGGTTTCTCTCGTAGGTCCAGAACACGGATCCCGTCTCATGGTCAGGCCATTTCTTGTAGAAAATCTTGATGGGCTCATTGCCCCAGCCGAAGCCCTTGCCTTTCCTCACTACGGCGTCGTCCTTATCGGCATGGATCTGCCCGACTACGACGGAAAAGGCCGGCTTCTTATCGGGGTGCTTCGCGTTCCTTGAAACATGCAGCACGGCCAGCGTCGCCTCGAGTTGACCACCGATGTCAGCAAAATTTCGGCTGCCAGGGTGCGCCTTCAGCGAGAAATTGTTCTTGGGGTCGTGGGTGCCGATCTTCGTGTTCTTGCCACGAAACATCTGGCGCAGCTCAGAACGCGTATTGGTCGAATTCGCTGTCGTCGTCGCCTTGTTGGGCGCCGTCATGATCAGCAGCCCGTTTTCATGCAGGTAGAAGAAATCCGGGTGTGAATAGTCGCCGAGTTGCCCGACTTTCACTTCGTCGGCCTTGCCGTCCCCGTTCTCGTCCGTGGGCAGCTGGAGTTTCCAGAAACTCAAGTCAAACCGGTCGCCGGGATTCTCCGCGTACGCTGCGCAGATCAACAGGCAAGACAGGATCAAACTCGACGACAAGTAACTCAGTAAACGCGGGAATGACATGAATGATTACCTCTCCTGAAGGCAGTGTGTGCGGGCTGGTCAAAGCAGCGGGATTTCGATCGTCTTGCTGTGCCCTTGCAGGTAACCGTCCCAGATGCTCGATATGCGCACGGCAACCACGCCTGGCCGGGACCAGTCGTAGTTCAGGCTCCTGAGCCACCGCGCCGGTATCACCGCTTCCATGCGATAAATATCGCCCTGCTCATCGAGCGGTGCCCAAAAATGCGGCTTTTTCCTGTCGGGATTGTCCATGCGCTCGTTCGACGACGTGTCGTAACCCAGTTTTCGATGCCGGTCGACCGTGTAAGTTCCGATCACCTCGCCGTCGTTGGATACGGAAACCTCGATGGCGTTTAGCACGAAATACCTGCGCGCCTCGAACGTACCATCCTGTGCCACCCCGCCGGCGTGAATCTCGATCGGTACTCTGCCATCCTGGCGTTTGCCGGGCCTGGCGATGGCATCCGGATCGACGACAAACTGGTAGGCCAGATTGCCGTCTTCCCCGATGGCATGAGCATAGGGATCCGCATACTCGAACGGCGGAAACAGGAGCAACGGGTTCACCGAGTAATCGCGAATGTACTGGCCTGTATTCGGCTTGGCAACGAGGTTCAGCGAGAAGTCGAGGTGTGAACGCGGCGGCGCCCTGGTCTTCTCCGGGCTGAAGCCGACCGAACCGATAAGCTCGCCGGCCTGGAACGTGTACTTGCCCTTCAGATCGTCGATCGTCGCCTCGTCATCTCCGCTGATACGCCGCGCAAGCAGCGTCAGGTAGACCAGCGTTCGCGAATCGAGGTGGCGATAGCTCGTGAAATACTCACGATAAGCCCGCCCGTCGCTGTCGAAGTAAGGTTGCTCGAGCCTGTGCCTGAGCACAACTTTGAAACCCGTCGGAATATGCCGGGCCGAATACAACGTACCGGCCTGGATCGCGTAGACGCGCTTGTTGTAGGTTTGCGGCGCACGCACGGTCGCGGTTTCACCGCGGACCGTGGTCACCTCACCTGTTTCCAGCGGCATGTAGGCCACATCGATTGCCGGATGAAAGTCGGTCCGGTGCGAGTAGCGGCGCTCGCCGTAGCCAAAGTACGGATAGCGCAGGCCGTCGGCGAGGCTCTGCACGCCGCCGGAAAGCGCCTCCAGCGGGAATACCGCCGGGTGTTCGCGAACGTGCTCCTGCAGGGCCGCTGCTATGCTGCGATGCGATGCCGCATCGATCCCTTCTGCGGTCGCAGCGGACCATGCAAGAATGCACAAGGCCAAAACGATGGTACGCATGACCATCGATCCTGCCCGGTTATGAGAAGTACGTTCCACCGTTAATGTCGACGCTCGTACCCGTCACGAAGCTCGACTCCGGTGAGGCGAGATACACGGCCAGGTCTGCAACCTCGGACGCCTGGCCTTCCCGGCGCAACGGTGTCGAAGCCGCCACGTTCTTCCGCACTTCGTCCTTCGTGAACGTGTCATGGAACGTCGTGCTGATCATCCCCGGGCAGACGCAGTTCACGCGAATACCGGAGGGTCCGAGTTCCTTGGCAAGGCCGCGCGTCAGGGTCTGGACAGCGCCCTTCGACGTCGCGTAGGCCCATGCGCCAGGACCGCCGCCGTCTCGTCCTGCCTGCGATGCAAAGTTCACGATGGCCCCACCATTTTTCATATGGGGGACAACCGCCTTCGTCGTCATGAACGTCGTGGTCAGGTTGAGGCGCATGACGAACTCGAACCAGTCTGCATCGACCTCAGCGAGCGTTTTGCGCGCAACGAGCCCGCCGACGACATTGACGAGAATATCGATCTTGTCACCGTAGGCCGCAACGGCTTTGGCGACGAGATTGTCCACGTCTTCCTGCTTGGTCATGTCACCGGCTACGAGAATCGCCTCACCACCGGCTTTCTTGATGGCTGCGGCTGTCGCCTTGCCTTCTTCTTCATTGTTGTAGTAGTTGACGACAACTTTTGCGCCCTTTGCGGCCAGCGCCACAGATACGGCTCGACCGATGTCACGTCCACCGCCAGCGACGATGGCAACTTTGTCTTTTAAACTCATTTCATTTTCCTTTATTAATCGATTTGGGCAGTACTAGCCGAGCGAGGGCTAAGCGGTTGAATATGTCCACAAAGTACGTAGACCGAGAGGACCGTCATTATTGCCAGTCCGGCCCCTACAGCAAAAGCAGGGGCGTAACTGTTCACGGTGATGACCGGGATCAGGAAGTTGAGCAGTACGACGGCCAGCTTGGCGGCTGTACCTGCGAAACCGGCAAGCGACCCCACGGACTCGCCACTGTAAAAATCACTTGGCAGTGTCTGGATGTTGCCGACAGCGGTTTGAAACCCGAAGAGAATCGCGGCCATCAGCAACACGGCCGTCAGCGGGGTTGACGCTTTCATCGTCAACAACAGGCAGACGAGCATGATGAGACCGCCGAGACCGATGACAAACTTGCGTGTCTTGTTGACGGACCAACCGGCCTTTATCCTGTTCTGCGCCAACAAGCCGCCGAACCAGGCGCCGAACATGGCGCCGACATAAGGCACGGCCGCATACTTCGCAATTTCGGCCACGCCGAAGCCATAGGTCTCGTTCAAATAGAGCGGCAGCCAGCCGACAAAGAGCCACCAGATCGGGTCGAGAAAGAAGGAAGCCATGATGACGCCCCAGCTTTGCCTGCGAGACAGGATCTCGACGGCACCTGGCGCGTAGGTAGCTGCCTGGTGCGTCTCGGTATTTCTTTGCCCGGTCAGGATGTATTCCCGTTCCGCTTCGTCAAGCCAGGGATGGGTCGCCGGTCCGGACTTGTAGATAACCAGCCACGGCACGAGCCACAGCAGGCCGAGCACGCCGATCACGATGAACGTGGCTTGCCAGCTGCCAAACCAGATGAACAAAAGGCCGACGATCGGTGCCGAGATGATGCCGCCGATCGCTGCGCCGGAGTTGAAGATACCTTGCGCAAGCGCGCGTTCCTTGATCGGAAACCACTCGGCATTGGCCTTGGTGGCGC
>CBDUMZ010000029.1:0-32535 GCA_965368465.1 uncultured Chromatiales bacterium | reverse complement strand
TCCATCATGGGCGCCACAGAGATCACGGCGGTACTATGGCGCATCTTTGGCAAGGCCGGCAACCGCCGCAGCGGGGTTTTCTGCACAAACACCTAGTGCAGCCCGCATGCTGCCTTTAGAATGCTCTATTTCGAGGAACCTTTTTTTGTCGCAGCAAAACGTAGTCGCAGAGATCGAGAACCTGCCTGACGGCCCCGAAATCGGCGCGTTGTTCGATTTTGACGGGACCATCATCGCCGGCTACTCGGCCGTCGCTTTTTTCAGGGAGCAGGTCCGGCGCGGGCACCTGTCACCGCGCGATTTCGTGGAGCTCCTGAGCGTGATGGCGAGCTTCGGGATCGGCGTTCTTGGCTTCCCGGCATTGATGCTGGCGGCGTCACAGTTTCTCAGGGGCGTTCGTGAGGACAGCTATGCGGCCTTCGGCGAAGACGTCTTCAGATCGCATATCGCGCGGCTGGTTTACCCCGAGACCCGGGCGATGGTCGAGGCGCACCTGCGCAAGGGTCATACGGTCGCCATTATTTCTTCGGCGACCCCCTACCAGGTGGCGCCGGCAGCTCGGGACCTGGATATCGAACACGTGTTGTGTACCGAGCTGCAGGTTGAAGACGGCCAGTTTACCGGTGGTGTCAAGCGGCCGATCTGCTTTGGCCAGGGCAAAGTCCTCGCCGCCGAGTCCCTGGCCAAGCGCTTCAAGATCGATCTCGACAAGAGCTTTTTTTATTCCGACAGTACCGACGACATTCAACTGCTCGAGCGTGTCGGCAATCCACGCCCCCTCAACCCGAGCGCCAGGCTGCTGGCCATTGCGGAAGAGCGTGGCTGGCCGGTGCGCCGCTTCGGCAGTCGTGGTCGCCCGTCGCCCACCGACTGGCTCCGCACCTTGATGATGCCGGCGAGTCTCATGGGGTCTTTTCTTGCCGGCCTGCCGATCTGGGCACTCACGGGCTCGAAACGGGATGCCATGAATTTCTCGCTCTCGGTATTCGCCGACACGGCCAGCGCCCTGATCGGCCTCAATCTTGAAATCAAGGGCGAACACCATCTCTGGTCGCACCGCCCGGCCGTGTTCATCTTTAATCACCAGAGCAACGTCGACATGGTGATTATCGCCCGGCTGCTGCGGCGCGACATCAGCGGCGTCGGCAAGAAAGAGATCCGGGACATGCCGCTCGTCGGGCGTATCCTCGAGTTCTCGGGCGTGGTGCTGATCGACCGCAAGGACACGGAACAGGCCATCGCGACGATGAACTCGCTGGTCGATACGATGCGCATCGAGGGCAAGTCCGTGTGCATGTCACCCGAAGGGACACGCTCCATAACGCCCAAACTCGCGGCGTTCAAGAAAGGTGCATTTCACCTGGCCATGCAGGCAGGCGTGCCGATCGTGCCCATCGTCATTCGCAATTCGAGCGACGTCAATCCGAAGGGCGACATGATTTACCGCCCCGCCACCGTCAAGGTCGAAGTCCTGCCCCCGGTTGAGACCGGCAGCTGGACCCCGGACACGATCGATGAGCATGTCGAGAGCGTTCGGGACATGTTCCTGCGTGTCCTGGGCCAGGACCGCTCCGGAAAGATCATTACAACACTCAAGGCCGTTGAGAAATAATGGACCAGCTCAGCCCACAAGACGCCCAGTTCCTGTACATGGAGACGGAAGACAACCATATACAGGTGACGGCCGTCGCCGTGTTCGACCCGTCCACCGTTCCCGGCGGCAAGACGGTTCGGTTCAAGCAAATCCTCGCCCACATCGAGAAACGCCTGCACATGAGCCCGTTGTATCGGCGCCGTCTCGAACGGGTTCCGTTTGAACTGGATTTCCCCTACTGGGTCGACGACGAAAATTTCGACCTCGAATACCATGTGCAACACAGCCGGCTGCCAAAACCCGGTGACTGGCGACAGTTCTGCATCCACCTCTCGCGGTTTCATGCGCGGCCGCTCGACATGTCGCGTCCATTGTGGGAGATGCTGGTTATCGAGGGGCTCGACCACGTGGAAAGCCTGCCGTCCGGTTGCTATGCGATCGCGACCAAGCTGCATCACGCCGCCGTCGACGGCGCGTCGATCATCAATTTCTACCGCGGCCTGGTCGATCTGGACAACAAGGGCACGCCAGTGGTTCCACTCGACACAGGCGAACCGGCGCGCAGTCCGGCGCCCGGGCTCGTCAGCATGACCGGACGAGCCGTTTTTAACGCGGTACGCTCGCCCATCGCAATAACCGACGCCGTCATGCGCTCGGCACCTGCGCTGTACCGGTGGGCGCAGCAAGGGCTGACGGCGCAGCGGCAATCGTCGATCACCGTTCCCGATACGCGATTCAACTGCAACGCGTCGCCGCACAAGATGTTCGACGCCACGACATTCGAGCTCGAGGAACTCAAAAAAATCAGGCGAGCAGTCCCGGGCAGCACGATCAATGACGTGGTGCTCTGTATTTGTGGCGGTGCGCTGCGCAAGTACCTCATGCGTCACAAGGAACTCCCCGCGGAATCGCTCGTGGCCTGGGTACCTATCAACGCCCGGCCCGGCGCAAACAAGGAGTCCAACGGCGCCGGCAACAAGATCACGTCGATGACAACCCGGATATTCACCAACGTGTCGAATCCGCTGAGCCGCCTGCGCCAGATTCACACGTCGACACAGAAGAGCAAGGCGGCGAAATCGGGTATCTCGGCACGCCTGATGACCGACCTCAGCCAGCACGTTCCTGCGGCGACACTCGTGACGGCCGGGCGTCTCGTGCTGCGCGCAGGCGTGGCCGCCAATATCTGCAACCTGTTTATTTCCAACGTCCCGGGGCCGCAGATTCCCGTGTACATGAACGGCGCCCGGCAGGTCGCTACCTATGGCATCGCGCCGCTTGTCGATGGCATGGGCCTGTTCATCGCGACGCCGAGTTACGACGGCAAGATCTCGTTCAACGTCACGTCGACACGCGAAACGCTTCCCGACATCCATTTCTTCGTTGAGTGCATCGAGGCCTCGCTGGACGCGCTCAGGAAAGCGGTTGCCCGGGAAGCGGCTCGCTCCTGAACTCCACCCGACCCTGCGGGTCCAATCCGGCAACCGGAGGATCAGGATGCGCTCATTTCCCTTAACGCTCTTTGGATCGCTGTGCCTTCTTGCCGGCGCGCCGGCCCTGTCGGCAACGGCCGAGGTGCAAATAGACGCGCCAGGGGCCGTTCTCAACATCGAATTCGCAGGCGAAGTCGATGCCGCCGTGTCGCAGCGCATCGTCGGCTGGATTGCTCATGTCGCCGACCAGGTCAGCATGCCTTACGGCCGCTTCCCGATCGCCGCGCCTCGTGTGATGATCATTCCGACGAAGGGCAAACCCTGGAGCAACGCTTCACCCGTTCCTTTCGGCCGCGTCACGCGTCGCGGCGTGGCGACCGTCGAGCTATACGTCGACATCGATCGACCGATCGAAGACATGTACGCCGACTGGACCGCCACGCATGAATTCAGCCACCTGTTGCTCCCGCGCATAAGCTGGCGGCAAAAGTGGATCTCGGAGGGCTTTGCCAGCTACTACCAGAACGTGCTGATGGCGCGCGCCGGACAGTACACGCCGGAACGCGCCATACGTATGCTGACGGAAGGCTTTGAGCGCGGTCGTAATTCCCGGCCGGAATGGTCGCCCAACCAGGCTGCGGAGGAAGGCGTGCGGCAGGCACGGTACAAGATCTACTGGAGCGGGGCCGCAATCGCCTTGCTCGCCGACCTGCGGCTGCGTGAGCTCTCCGGTGGCGATGAGTCCCTCGACATCGTGCTCGGCCGATTCCAGCAATGCTGCCTGCCGTCTGAGGGCTACTGGACGGGGACGCAGTTCTTCAAGAAGCTGGATTCCCTGGTCGACAACCCGGTCTTCATGCCCCTGTACCGCCAGTACGCAAATACCGCCGGTTTCCCGGCCACCGATGTAGCGCTGTCCGATCCCGTGCTGCGAGATAAGATTCTTCGCGTGCGTACTTCCACGCATTGACCCCTCTTCGCCTCAACTCCCATAGTTTCGGGATACTCAAGAGGTGACTACCATGAAAGCCACGCTGCAGAAATTGATGTTACTTGCTCCGTTACTACTCCTGTATGGCTGCGGCCAGGGCGAGGTGAGCTTCGCCGACGATATCCAGCCGATTGTCGAGAACAGCTGCATCAGCTGCCACAGCGGCAAGGGTGAAGGTGCGATGGCCAGTGACTACCTGATGACCGACTACAACAACATCATGAAAGGCACTGTACACGGCAAGGTCGTTGTTCCTGGAAGCCGGATGTCGAGTTCCCTGTACCTCGTTGTCGCCGGCAAGACGGCGCCCGAAATCCGTATGCCGCCTCACAACGATGAGTCGTTCGCACAAGGCCGTGGCGTCATGCTATCGGCAGAAACGATTGAGCTGATCGGGCTCTGGATCGACCAGGGCGCAAAGAACAACTAGGGCTAGTGCCGCTGGCGTTCGTCCTCGGGCATGGCAAAGAACTGGAGATCGCCCAGCTCACCACCCAGCGACGCCAGCCTGGCTTCCGGCTCGTGCGTGAGCCGGTCCGCGATCTTCTGCGCCTCCGCCAGGTAGTGACGGTACAGCTGTTGGCGCAGCGCCAGCGAGAGAACCGCAGGTTCACCCTGAACATCGGCCAATGCCTGCTCCAGGGAGAACTCGGGCAATACGCTCTTCGCATATTTGTGATGCCAGGCACCTGTCGCGAGATCGAAATCGTACAGGTTCAGGAAACGATGGCCTTCTCTCGCCAGGAACTGGACTGCATCGATGACGTAGTCCGCTTCGGCGTCATCCATGACCCAATGCAACCCTACGCGGCACCAACCGGGCTTCAACCCGCAATGCCCGTGCCGCACGGCTGCACGATATTTTTCCGACGTATCGTTGTCGATGTGCAGCAGGCGATGGCCGTAGGGTCCGGCGCACGAACAACCGGCGCGTGACTGGATGCCGAAGAGATCATTCAGCAGCACGGTCAGGAACTTGTGGTGCAGGTACTTGCCGCGGACATCCCGGATGTTGAACGAGATAATACCGACGCGGCTACCCGCGTCCGGGTTGCCGAGCACTTCAATGTTGCCGTTGGCGCCCCAGCTGCGCAGCGCGCGGTTCGTGAATTCATGCTCGCGCCTGCAAATCACGTCGACACCGACGGCGTCCTTCACCTGGAACACCAGCCCGGCCTTCAGCGTTTGCAGCACGCCCGGCGTACCGGCCTTCTCGCGTTCCTCGATCTCTGCAATGAAGTCCTGGTCGGTCATGCCGACGTAGTCGACCGTACCGCCCGCACTCATGCTTGGCGGGAGCTCCCGGTCGTAAATCCGTTCGTTAAACACCAGGATGCCGCTGGAGCCCGGCCCGCCGAGGAACTTGTGCGGAGAAATGAAGATCGCATCGATACTCGGATCGTCTCCCTCGAACTCCGGCTCCGGGTTCATGTCGATCTCGACATAGGGCGCACAGGCCGCAAAGTCGAAACAGGCCATGGCATCGTGCTTGTGCAACAGGCTGGCGATCCGGCGCACATTCGAGCGCATCCCGGTGACGTTCGATGCCGCGGAAAACGACCCGATGCGCTTGCGGTTCTTGTAGCGCGGGTCCCGCAGCAGTTCCTCGAGATGCCCGAGATCGACATTGCCGGCGGCATCCAGCCTGACCTGTACTGTCGTCGCCAGTGACTGCCGCCAGGAGATCTCGTTGGAATGATGCTCATACGGGCCTATGAAGACCACCGGCTGAGTTTGTGCCAACCGGTCCTCATCCAGCATGTCACCCAGGTTTTTCCGCGTCGCCGGTGCGAGCGTCACGCCGACAATCTGTTGCAGCTTGTCGATCGCTCCGGTCGCCCCGGTACCGCAGGCAATGATGCGACCCTGCGGCCCTGCGTTAACCGATTCCTTGATGGCTACTTCGGCCTCGTGCAGCAACTGGCTCATGCTGCGTCCGGTAATGTCGTCTTCGGTGTGCGTGTTCGCATACACCCGCTGCAGGCTTTGCAGGTACGCTTCCACGAAGCGCAGACAACGCCCGGATGCGGTGTAATCGCAGTACACCATGAGGCGTTCGCCAAACGGGGTTTCGAACGTGGAATCGACGCCAACGATCTGCTGGCGCAGGTAGGAGGGATCGAGCTTCACCTTGCCCATACTGAAAACACCTGGTTGCCTGATGCATTAACAAACGGGGGCGACAACCCCGCCACCTTGCGGCGGGTTTGCCGACCCCGGTCTATTATGCCTTTTTTCGGCTACTCGGCGCTGACCGTTTCCTCGATCGAACCCGCGATCTCGCCGGGCACGCCCACGTTGGCTGTGAATGCCCGGTAGCCCGAGTCCCAGAAGTAAAGCTGCATGCGCCACATCTGGCCGTAATGGAGGACCAGCGTCTTGCTGCCTTCCCTGACGACCAGGATCTCCGCCGGCAGTGCCGCCACATGATCTACGCCCGGGAATGGCGACAGGTCGCTTTTGCCGCCCTTGCGGAACCGGGAGTTGATCCGAATCATCTTGTCCTCGATGTAGGGATTGGTTACGCCGATGTAGGCCGCATCGTCGCTGAGACGAATCAGAGCCAGTTGTTCCCAGCCCTCCGATTCATCCGCACCTGCGATCGCGCGAGCCGACAAGGCGGCCGTGACGTTGTCGATAACGGCATCGAAGTTTTCTGCCTTGTCCTCGGTGATGAGCAGTTGGCTCTTCTTGAAGGTACGGAACTTGGCCATCATGCGTGCGGGACCGTCGCCTTTGAAAGCGTTGTAGTGCTTCTCGGAACGCCGCGGTTCCTGCTGTTCCGCCAGTGCCTCCCCGGGAACACCCGCGACCAGCGCACGTATTTCCGCCGCCGCTTTGTGTGCCGCGGCGACGAGCGCATCGTAGTTGGGAGAATCCGCGTAGAACACCATGGCGTGCGCCACCGGGTTTGCCATGTTGATGTACGTCTTCTGCTCATCACCCTGGGTGTACACGGCAATTCGCAAAACCTGGGCCGAAACGGTACGGACCGACTCTGCACCGGCCGCGCTCACATACTCCGGTGACGTCAGGACATACACCCTTGCTCTGTGTTTCTCGTCCGGTACGCGGACATCGTGTGTCGCGTGCAGTACAAGTTCCGACGCCGCAAATGCCGCGTCCACCGCGGCGGTCGTTTCATCGAACGATACAGACGACGCATGAAGCGTCTCGAAAATGCCTATGTCGTCATCCGCCGCATACGAAAACGGCGCTGAAATCAGCGCCGCAATCGTGATTACGGCCATCAATATCCTGGCCTTCATCGTGTTCTCCTAGAAGCGATAAGCTACTTCGAATTCGAGTTGATCCATCGAGAGTTCGATCGTCTGGGTCGGATCGAACATGTTCGGGCCAGTCACAGAATTCTCCGGTGCGTACATGAACGAGAAGCTGAGTGCGCCGCCATTGTCCGTCTGCCGGGTCAGTCCAAAGGTGATGTGCTGCTCCATGACGCCCGGTGCGAGAAGATTGAACAGAACATCGGCCGACTGAATCGGTTGATCGCCGGTGCTGAAACCGAAGCGCCACGTGTTCTTCTCGTTTTGCATCCACTCCAGGCCCAGCTTGTAAACCGTCATGTCTTCCCAGCCGAAGCCCGGTCCATTGGCGCCACCGAGGCAGCTTTCGAAATCCATGCCACCAAACGGCAATGTCGGGCAGGTCACCATGTTCGCCATCGGGTTTGCAATGGAGTCAATGTCGCCATACGCAATCTGTTCGATGTCGACATTGATACGCAGCGCGTCGGTCGCGACAAAGGAGAGTCCGGCCTTGATGCTGGACGGGATATCGAACTCTCCCCCTCCGGCATACAGGTCTGCGTAGTCATCGAATTCGCCCATGGACATCTTGGACTGGTAAGCAAGTCCGAAGCTGACCCTGTCCGTGATGCCCCACCACAGGCCGGCGCCAAAACCCCAGCCGACAGAGGTGTCGCCGTCGTTGTTCGTCAGCCGGGTTGGAAACGCTGTACCGCCGGATTCCGCAAACGACTTCGCGATGGGCGCGAACGTCTGGATGCCCTTGGCCTCAAACATCTGCACGGCGAATACCGGTCCGGCACCCCACGCAAAATTGTCGTTGACCTTGTTGGAGTAGTTGACTGCAAGGAACGCCTGCATCAGGTTGACGCCGGCCGTTCCGTCGCCGGTTGCGCTCGTGAGTTCGGCGCAATAGGGTCCGGTACCCGTGAGCGGAGCACCCGTCAGGGGATCTGCACCGCAGAAGTACGACGTCGCGGAAGCGGACGGGCTGTCCCAATTGGTGTTCATGCCGCCACGGCCGTAGAACACCGCGGTTACATTGGCGTCACCTTCGAGGCTCCAGTTCTTGGCCACGTAGGGAATCGGGAAGTACTCGCTGCTGCTGTCGATCTTGCCCTCTGAGATCGTGAAGGACGGCAGGCAGGCACCCGGGTTCTTCATCGGATCGCAGCCACCAAGGTCGATGAAATTGCCGTTCAACTGGCTGGCGCTGGCTTCGTAGCTGCGCCGCGGGCTGAACAACGACAAGCCGACTTCCCACCCGTCGCCGGTGAAGACACCCAGCGCCGGATTCGAAGGGCTCATGATCGCGCCCATGTCGGCGTTCGAGCCCACGCCCGTGCCGGCCATACCCTTGGAGGCCGTGCCGACGCCATGCGTGAAGTAACCATTGGTCGCCAGTGCAGCACTGCTGAAGGCGAACAGGCCCGTGGCTAGCAGCGCGGCTGTAGCCTTCTTAACTGTAAAACTCATTTCTTATCTCCCTGCGTCTCGCAGAATACTTCGTGTAACGTGTGCATTACTTTCGGAGCATCGTCGCCGGCCAGCGAGTAGCTGACCGATTGCGCATGCTTCCGAGCCTTTACAATTTTCTCGCGCCGAAGAACAGCGAGATGTTGAGACAGTGCCGACTGGCTGAGGCCGAGAATTTCCTGGAGTTCGCTGACCGTCTTTTCACCCTCGGACAGCTGGCACAGGATCATCAGGCGCCATTCGTTGGCCATCGCCTTGAGCAACTCGACAGCATGCGAAGCCTTGTCGTGGAGCTCCGAGAGCTTCTCGAAATCTTCAACCGACGTCACGGTCTCGTCGTTCATTCGCCACAACCGCCGAAGCCTTCGGAGTCCATTTTCGCCTCGTAGGCCGCCGCACAGTCGCTGCCGAGGACCAGGCTGCCCTTTACCGAATCCCAGTCGTCGGGCTTGAGAATGAGCAACCAGCCCTTCTCGTACGGATCGTCGTTGGCAATACTCGGGTCCGCGACCATGTCCTCGTTGACCGCCACCACTTCGCCGCCGGCCAGGGACTTGGCGGGGCCAACCCACTTGCCGGATTCCAGCGTGCCACAGGACTTGCCGGCACGAACACTGCGGCCGACCTTTTTCGGCGTGAACGCGACCAGCTTGCCGGCCATCGCGGTGGCGACCGCCGTCATCCCGATCTTGACGGTGCCGTCGCCCATCTCCGTGAACCAGATATGGTTGTCGACGTCGTACAACAGGTCGTCAGGAAGGTTACATCCCCTTACAGATGGCATACCTATGCCTCCTTCGTTATTGATTGATTCGAATCAGTCGCCGATCGGATCGGCTTCGACGAACAACAGAATTCGCCGAGTCCGGCCACCTGCAGCTTCCCGCTTATGAACAAATACAGGTGCTTGGATACCAAACCCATCATATATAAGCGATCCGTAATATCCGAATGTTCGGGCTGCAGCGTGATGAGGTTGTAGTGATAGGCGACTTCGCGGCAGGTCTCGCGGCAGGCGTTGAAGCTCGGGTCACCCGTGGCGCCCTGCCTGTGCAGGGCCAGCAACCGAAAGCCCTCGCGCTCTTCCTGGGTAGGTACTTCCCCCCGCGCGACGACCCAGTGCTCTATGACTTCTTCGCTGGCCCGCAACAGGTTGCGAGCGGCTGACTGAATATCCGGTGTTGGTAACGGCGTCTCGAACACCGCCTCGAGTTCGGCGAGCGACCTCACCCGAGTCCTTTCTCTTTGAGGAACTTCATCGAGTCGTTGATGTTCTCGTGAACGCCGACTTTTTTCGCTTTCAGCCCGAGCGCCATGCCGAGGAGCTGGGTGAAATAGAGGATCTTGATATCGACCTTCTCACCGAGCGTCTTTTCCGCACGAATCTGGTGCATCTCAAGACCGGAGTGACAGGTCGGGCATTCCGTCGCGATCACATCCGCACCGGACAGTTTCGCGGCCTTCAGGATATTGAGGACAAGCTTGGTTGACGTATCGCTGTCGGACAGGGTGTGGGCACCCCCGCAGCACGCCGTCTTGAGCGGGAAATCGACGTTTTCGGCGCCGGCCGCGGCCAGGAGGTCATCCATGAAATGCGGCTTGGACGTGGACTCGCTGCCGGGGCCCTGGTCCTTCTCGGGGAAGATATGGCGAGGGCGCGTGTACATGCAGCCGTAATAGTTGGCGACCTTGATTCCGGACAGCGAATTCTTGACGCGTTCGGCAAGCCCCTCTTCACCAATCGAATCCTTGATCCAGTCGAGCGCGTGAATCGTTTCGACCTGGCCGGATTCGTAGGTTTTGTGACCGGCCTTCTTCGACAGGCGGTCGACGACCTCGGCCGACTCCTGATCGTTGGCGAGATCGTACTCGGCCTTCTTCAGGTTGTGATAGCAGCCGTTGCAGGGTGCCATGACCACATCCATATCCATCTCGTTGGCCGCCGTCGACATGACACGCGACGACAGGTAGGTCTGGATCTTCGGGTCGATGTTCTTGACTTCCATGGCGCCGCAGCAGTTCCAGTTCTTGACCTCGACGAGCTCGAGCCCTAGCGCCTTGCCGACGGCTTTCGTGGAGCGATTGTAAGAATGGCCGGACCCCTCGAGCGCACAGCCCGGGTAGTAGGCAACCTTCTTGTACTTGTCTTTCGTCGTCATTTTCAGTCTCGTCAGGCAGCCACGTCTTGCTTGGCCGTTTCAACCAGCTCGGCAAGGCTTAATGCCTGCGTCTGCTTATCGTGTTGTTCGTCAATGTATTCCTGGATCGCAGCGGACGCCTTCGACCAGTCGCTCGTTTTCGGCGCTATCAACGTAGCGAGCCCCATGCGCGTCAACATGCCGACCGGCAATCCCCGCAACATGCGTTTCACCATCTCGATCATCCAGGGCTGGGCGAGCGCCTGGCCCGTGCGTGAGAAGAAGCGTCGCATCGTCCGGCTTTCTTCGATCTTGCCGGTACTGACGATCTGTTCCGTGAACACCTCGTCGAAGTGCATGGATGGCGATTTCTCGGTGTGGCCTTTCTTCTCGAGCCAGTGTGCCGTGGCCTTCATTACGCCTTCGGGAAAGACGTCCCGCGGGCAGGCATACGTGCACTTGTTGCACGACACGCATTGCCAGATGATGTCCTTGTCGCGGAGCAACTCCGATTCGTAGCCCATGCGAATCAGGTAAATCCAGTAACGCGGATTGAAATCCGGGTTGAGCGCGTTGACCGTGCAGGCATTGGTACAGGATCCACATTGCCAGCAGCGATGGATATGCTCACCGCCCGGCAACGCAGCAATTTCATCCTGCATCGCTTCGTTGTAGTCGTTGACCACGCGCGTTTCGATGAACGTGCTCCAGTGACCTGAAACATCGACACCGTCGAGGACCAGTTCCTCGTGCGTCGTCAGGTCCTCCGGGCGAATCAGTGATTTTTCATGAATTGGCATTAGTGTTCCGTCGGGTTCAGCTCGTAGCTGTCGTCTAGGACAAAGGCCTCGCCGTCAATAGACTTGAGGCGTGTTCTGCCGTTGCCGGGTTGAACGCCGTCGAGTCCAAGCAGGCGGCGTGTATGTTGCATCGGGTCTTCGGGAGCCTGGAAGTCGGCACGCAGGTAGCTACCACCCTGCTCGCAGATGTACTGCGCATACACCTGGGCGCACAGTACGTCGATGTAGAACAGGACGTCGCGGAAGAAGCCGTTGTCGCTCAGGAACTGGCTCAGCTCTTCGCGCAGCATGATGTAGGTACCATAGCTACTCGGCACGGGGATCTTGATGTGGTCGACATTGTCGCCATGCCAGATCTCGCGAATCACGCCGGTATTTGACGCCGCGTCCCATACCCAGCGATTCATGAGCGGTACGCGTTCCGGATCGGCATTGTGCAGCAGCTCTGTGGCGAGATCTCTCACCCAGCGATGCTTCTTGTCGTTCGGGAAACGGTCGCAGAACCGGCCTATGCGATCGTCGATATGCTCCTTGTCATCGAACAGTTCGACAATCGCGGGTCGCAGTCTCGAGAACGCTTCCTCATTGAGCTGCTCACTGATCCGACGCCGGACTGTCGCCATGAAAGTACACAGGCCCTTGAACGTCTCCAGGTCGAGGTCCGCTACATCGTTCTCAACCAGCGCATGCCGGAACATCGCACTCTTGAGTTTGACTGCATCGACGTAACGTTCAATGCCGCCTTGATCTTCGCTGCCTGCAACCATCATCTGTAGCGCGGCCCGCAGAATATCACCCGACAGGTCGAGCACCGGGCGCTCGAACTCATGGGGCTGGATGGCGGTTTTTCCGAACATCGCTGGCCCTGGCTTATGCCGACTTGAGCGTTTTGGCGCCGGACAGAACGGCCATTGCGGCAGCATGTCCCTGGGTAATCGAGTCGTCGATCGTCTCCGGACCGGTTGCCGAACCCGCGACGAAGACGCCTGGTCGCGATGTTGCGCCCATCGATCCGTAACGATTGGCAACGTCGATGTAACCATTCGACTCCAGGTCGATCCCGAGCGTCTCGGAGATCGCAGGGTTGTCCACGTTTGGATCCATGCCAACCGCATGCACGACCATGTCGAACGGAATCGTGATCGGTCGTTTCACCAGCGTATCCTCGCCCTTGACGATGAGCTTCTCACCATCGGACGTTACTTCTGCAATACGCGCCTTGATGTACTTGACCTTGAACTCTTCCTGGCTCTTCCAGTAATACTTGGTTTCGTAGAGACCGAAGGTGCGGATGTCCATGTAGTAGATGTAGACGTGGCAATCCGGCAGTTCCTCACGAATCTCCATCGCAATATTTGACGAGACCGTGCAGCAGATCTTCGAACACCATTCACGGCCGATCTGGCGATCGCGCGAACCCACGCAGAGCAGGATCGCAACGCGCTGGGGTTTACGTCCATCCGACGGGCAGCGCACGCCCTGCCCCGACGAGATCATCTGTTCGACCTGGGTCGTCGTGACGACGTCCTCGTAGGTACCGAAGCCCCACTCGGGCTTGTTCACCGAGTCGAAGTGCGTAAAGCCGCTGCAGACAATGACCGACTCAACCTCCAGCGAATCGCCGTTCGACAACTCGGCAGTGAAATCGCCCGGAGTTCCGTCGAACTTCGTAACGGTGGTACCGGTGACGATCGAAACGCTCGACGCTTCCTCGACGCGCTTGACCATGCCGCCTATCGCATCCTTCGCCCACTCGCCGGTAGGTACGAGTTTCGCGTACCCGGACAGGATCGGCGCACCGCCCAACCTGTCTTCCTTCTCGACGATGACACATTCCTTGCCGACCGTGGCAAAACTGTGTGCCGCGGCCAGACCTGACGGTCCGCCGCCTATGATCAATACTGGTTTGCTCATTATATTGTCGCCTATTATCTTTGGCTCTTACTCGTTGGGTTTCGACTCCACGGCTTTGAAACCCGGTCCCGACGTAATCATCAATCGCGGGTCGTAAAGGGTCTCACCCCTGCCTGCCTCCACTTCCTTGAGGTATTCCTCGAACTCGGCCTTCTTCGCCTGCCAGTCGATGCCGAGCTTGTCGAACAACTGCTCCGTCGGCGACGCATGCCAGTGCGACTGCACGATCTTGTACGGATGTGCGCCGCACGCGAGTGCCGCAATCTGTACGTCGGCCAGCACCGGGAGTTCTACCGGTTTGCCTACGGCTGCGCCGATCCATTGGTTCTTATCCAGCGTGGTGATACACCCGGTATCGTGGCCCACCATGACATCGGCACGCGCCTCTTCCTGGGCAACCCGAAGCTTGCGATCGATCGCAAACGAACGCGTGAACTCACGCTCGGAAATGATGTGCCGGAATCCGAAGCCGCAGCAGTCGTACCAGGTTGAATAGTCGATGACCTGCGCACCCAGCGTTTCCAGTACGCCCGTGGTGACGGCAACCCGGTTGCCGTCGAGGACGTCGTCGTCATAGATCGCATCCTGCGGGACCATCTTGTAGACATGGCAAGCCGGATGCACCGTCGCGCGGATGTTGCCGAGATCGATGACCTGGTGTTCCTTGATGCGTTCGCGCATCACGTGCACCCATTCGGAGTAATGCACGACCTCTTCGGGAATCAGCAGCTTGCCGTCGACGAGGCGACCGAGCTTGCCGAGAATCGTCTTGACCCGATCGCGCAGCTTGGCCGAGTGAACCAGGTACTCGCGGACTTCCTTGTAGTTGCCAAAGGATGTGCCGCAGTGAACAAGCGGGTAGTAGTAGCCTTCCGGCAGGCCTTGCGCTTTGGCAGCAACATAGGCCTGGTGAAAATTACGCAGGAAGACCGCAGCCAGGCTCTCGATATTGCCGATGCCCGAACCGTGGTAGTTCCACGCCGTGCACGATGTCTGGTCCGTCTCGTCGAGGTAGCGGATATCCATCTTGTTCATGAGCCACAACAGGGACGCCGGGTAGCCCGGGATGTTGCCGCACTGGCCGCAGGACTTGTGATGCCAGAGCTGGTTCGTCGGCACACGCTTGTCCCAGCCGTACAGGGTCTTGGCTATGACGGGCTCATGCTCATCCGTGACGCGGTGCACGATGATCTCGCCGTCCTTCTCGAGCTCCCACATGGCGTCGCGGACATCTTCAACGCGATCCTTGTTCGTGAGCATCGAGCGCTTGTTGACGATCTGGTCCACCCAGACTGTCGCGGTGTGAGCATCTGCTTTTGACAGTTTCGCGTCGACCCATTCCGACCCGTGTCCCGTAAAGCGCTCTCCGCCTTTGCCGCTGCCTGTCGTCATATTCTTTCTCTCCTGACCTCAGTCGTCGTCCTGGTCGTCCATCCAATCCTCATAGTCATCGCGTTTTTCATCCATGATGTCGAGGATCACGTCGAACAGGTTTTCGTCAATGGTCTCAAGACTGTCGAGTACGCCGGTTTCTTCCCATATCGTGTACAACTCGACCGATGTCTTGAGATTAACTTCCCACGCTGTCTTGGTGGTATGCAGCGTAGGCATGGGGATTGCTTTGCGAAGAATTTCCAGCGGCGCGTCGACCTTCGAAATGTTCGGTCCCCAGTCGGCAAAGCCCTCGGGGTTGATCATGTCGGGCGACAACTGGTTGCCCGTGGAGATCAGTTTCAGCATGACGCGGCTGAAGGGGCGGAGCACGCTCTTCGCCGATTCCATACCGTGCTTGATCGCGGTCTCGCGCATGAGCATGACCAGGCCACCCGGAGAGTTGCCGAAGGGGCAACGGGCCGCGCAGGTATAGCACTGGGCGCAGGACCAGATTTTCTCCTGCATCGCGTCGTAGATCGCTTCGAGATTTTCGGTCCAGAGAAGCTGCACGATCTCGCGGGGGCTGAAATCGTAGTAGTGAGCTGCCGGACAGGTCGCCGTGCAGATGCCGCAGTTCAGGCAGCCGTTGAGTTCGTGGTCAAACCTGAGGTCGGCCTGGATGTCCTGGAAGATTTCCTCCAGTTGCTCGCGGCCGACGGGCGGCGAATCCGATACCGGATCACCGATGTATTCCTGGATTCGAGACGTTGAGGAATGGGACATGTAGTCGGCCCTCTAAAGACTAGTAAGACAAAACCCTGCAGTCACCTTCCATGACTTCTTCGATCAGGTGTGCGCCACCGACGATGCCTTCGCACTCGGGAATCAGGTCTTCCTTGGTCATATCGAACAGGTCGAGATTGGGCGAGCAACAGTAGAACTTGGCACCCGCCTCGTGAGCATCCTGGATGAAGCTGTAGACGGACTTCGGCGATCCTTCCTTGACGAACAGCTTTTCCGCCACACCCTTTTTCATGAGACGTCCCGAAGTCGCGGTGCAAATCACGTCGACCTCGTAGTCCATCGCCGCGGCCACGGTGGCCTGGAAAATCGGCGCACCCAGTTCTTCGCCATTTCGCGGATCGGTATTCGCCATAACAATGATGAGTTTTTCAGCCATGATCTTGATTCCCTGAGCTTTAGACGGCGTCTAACAGCGCATTAGCATATACTAAATTAGTGAGTCATCCAATTCCCTGCTGCCCTTTGCCGCCACCGGCGAGGACATCAGGCACGTGCGTTGTACAAGTCCGGTCATTATAGGTACCAGCTCATCCTCGAGGATGGGCTGCAAGTGACGGAGCTTCTCCAGCTGCACTGCGGTATCCGCAGGCACCTCTTCGAATTCCATGATCAGGTCTTCGACCATTCCGAGCTTAATGCCCGGGTTACCGGAAAAGCCATAGGCATTTTCGCCGACCTGCCAGACGGCCGGCCGCTCCAGGTCGTCTGTCGCCAATACGGCGGCGTGTGCCGGCGGCACCGGCCAGTCACGCATGTAAACAACCTGGTTGAACGATGGCGGCAGAAACCCGTTCAGCGCATCGTCGCGCACGCGGGTTACGTGCAGCGTCTCCAGCGTCAACGCGCGCGGCTCGACGCGTCCGCCGGCGGCCAGGCTCAGAATCTGGGCGCCGAGCCCCATACCGACGACCGGCGTACCCCTGTCGAGGAATTCCCGGGTGATGGCAACTTCATCCTGAAGAGTCGGCAAATCGCGGCTTCCCGCGGAACCCCATGGGCCACCGCCAAGCAGGAACAGCGCATCGGCCGGGACGTCCGCCTCGGGAAGTTTGCCCGCCGCAAACGGCCGAAAATACTGGAAGCGGATGCGCCGCCCTTCGAGGTGATCCTCGATCAGTCCGAGGTACTCGCCCGCGGTGTGCTGGATGACCGCCACCACGTTCATGGGGTCCGCCTCGGCGGCGGCCAGGACGAATGCGTCGTCGCTGCTCTTGCACTCAGCCAACGTCAGGCGCCTTCGCGTTTCATCAGTGCGTCGTTGACGGCTGCGACAAAATCGTCGCCGCTTACGCTGAGCATTTCGAAGTCCGTTTCGGCGAAGAACTTCCGGATAACAGCCTCGACATCCTCGAGCCGGGTGCCGAGTAACGCCGCTTCGAGGTCGAATACGACACGCGGGGGTGTAACGAAGAAATCACCCGTGATCAGGACGCGCTGCAAGCGACCATGCGTCGGCCCCTCGAGCTTTACAAAGGCATTGATCGTGCCGCCGGGCCCCGTATGCGTTCCCTCCAGCAACTGGTCGGAGCTGCCTGGATTGTCGATTTCCCGAAGGAACTCCTCGGTACCGATCTCTTCGTCGAAGTATTGCTTTGCAAGGCTTTCTTCGGCGTCGGTGATTTCGCCGGGTTCGGCAGTTATCCCCAGCATGCCTGTAAAGCCCTTGATCAGCGCCGCCTTGATCGTCTCCATGTCGGGCAGATCCTCACCCAGCAACTCCTTGAGAGTGATCACCCGTTGCTCGGCCGAGTCGAGATCGTGCCTGGCCACTTTGGCCGCGGGAATATGCAGTGCCCTGACCATCTGCGCCGGATTCATGTCCACCAGCACCGTGCCCTGGTAGATGAGAATGTCGCCGTCGAAAAACCCGCCTGTACCGCTGATCTTGCGACCGTCCACCTCGATGTCATTGCGCGGCCGGAACCTGGCCTTTACGCCAAGCTCCCGCAGCCCTGCGGCAGCGGCATTGCAGATCGCTGCGGCGAGGTCCGGCAGGTTTGCGATGCCCAGTGAACTGCGGTGAAACACGAGCTCCCACCCGAGCTGACCTTCATCGAGATAGATCGCACCGCCGCCCGTGACACGACGCACGATGCCAACGCCGTCTTCGGCGCAGTAGTCGAGGTTGATCTCGCGACTGAGGTCCTGGTGCCGGCCGATCAGCGCCGTCGGTGGAAAGCGCATGAAGCGAATTGTATCCGGTACCTTTTCCTGTTGCCGCAGCTCGATCAGCGCCGGGTCGAACGCGATGTTCGCGCGCCCCTCGCGGACACCCGTGTCGATGATGCGAAAAACGGGGCTCATTACTCCACGGCTACCGGGATGTCGAGTTGCTTGCGGATCTTCTTGAGATCCTTCTTGTTCGGCTGGAACGGGTAACTCGCGATGTTGCTGGGCGGTGAATCGCCGTAAGGCCGGTCGCAGGCCGAAATATCGTCTTGGAACTTGCCCGGGCAGCCGGAGGTACGAAACGCGATGCCGGCGTCGATTACCTCCGACAATTCCGCGTCCGAGATACCATAGCTCTTGACCCGACCCGCTTCGTCGAAGCGCATGTGGTCGACGCGCACGCCGCGATAGTCGATGAGGTAGCGAGCGAGCTGCACGCGGCGCCACTGGTCACGCGGCGTGGCCGGCAGGTGATCCATGAGCGAGCCGTCCTCGGGGAAGAAACAGAACATGTGGCTGTGGCCGCCGAGATCGACGAGCTCCTGCACGAGATTGAGGACTTCGTGCTCCGTCTCGCCCATACCGACGATGATGTGCGCGCCAAATTTCTGTGGGCCGAAAATGTCCCTGGCCTCGAGCATGATGTCCCAGTACTTCTTCCACTTGTGCGGCGACTGCACGCCCTTGCCGCGCGTCCTGTCGAACAGCTCGGGTGTCGCCGCGTCGAGCGCCACGGTAAAGATATCGGCACCAAGATCCCGGGTGCGCTGCACGTCGGCTCTCGTCATCGTGGTCGGGTTCGACAGGATGGACACGGGTATCGCCTCGGGGTCGATCCTGTCCGTCCATTGCTCGAGCACGGCGAACGTGTCCTGCTCCGACCGGGGGTGCGTGATCATCGAGATGCACATGCGATGAAACGGGCTGTTCTCCGGATCCTTCGCGACAATGTCGACGATGTCGGTCATCGGCACGGCCGGCCAGTCCACTCGAATGAAATTGCGATCGGCGTAATCCCGCTCGGCTTCGCGATGGCGCGCCAGGCCACAATAGGCGCAATTGGCGCGGCAGCCTTCCGGGTACGTCAGCAGCAGGTTCAGGCAGCGTGTGCATTCGCACCGGTGCATGCGCCCGCCCATGATGCCAAGCGTAATCGCCGCGGCATTGGACAGCTGCACATAGTCGGGCGACTTCATGTGCGGTGCCAGGATGTTGTTGTTGGGCAGATACACGCCTTCCGGCGGAATGTCGTTCGCCTTGACCTGTTTGCCATTCCTTCGATCTACCGGCGTCTTCTCCGGCCGCCGCGGCTGCATCTCTTCGAAGGCGTTAAAGTCGTGACCGCTGTCCTTCGCCGCCGGCGTCGATTTCTGTTCTATGCAACCCATCGTGTCCTGCCTTCTGGAGTGAATTTCTGGCCGATCTTGATCGAGCAACACGAATGCGCCTGCTCGAACGGCCTGCCAATAGTGTGCGCAACTGAAACCGCACCGTCCGCCGGGAATGCGATCCCGTCCAGCCCCGCCATAATGGCATAGGCATCCGTAACGCGTTTGTGCATGCCGGGCGGTCGTGCGCAACCGAGCAACACCTGCTGGTCCGGGATGCGTTCGCGCGCCTCCAGGAAGATGCGGCCTACGTCTGACGTACCCGGAGTAACGAAGGTGCCGGGCTTGGCATAGAACGGCATGATGACGACCAGCACCAGCGCATTGACGTCGTAGCGACTGACCATGTCGAGCGCATTGGCCTCGCCGAGAATCCGGCCGTAGTGCAACCCGATCACGATATGTGGCGTGACCTCCATCGAGGTCGAGCACAGCGCTGCCAGTGTTTCCTCGAAGTCATCGACCGAACGGTTGAGGTTGTACACCTGCTCGATGGTTTCCTGGGCGCCGATGACGTCCATCATGACCGTGTCGACACCGGCCGACTCCATCTCCCTGGCTCGGCGCTCATCCAGCAGGGCCGTATGCACGGCAATTTTCAAATGCGGGAAATCCTGCTTGAGTCGTTCGACGACGGGCATGTACCGGCCATAGGGAATCTCGTTCTTCCTGTTTGAACCGCCGCTGAGCAGGAAGCCGCTCAGCGCCTGGGTTTCGACCAGTCGACGTACCTTCTCGTCCAGCATCGCGGGATTCGTTGCCGGAATCATCGGTTCGAGGATCTTCTTTTGGCAATGGTCGCAATTCAGACCGCATTCGGCCGCGGTTATCGAGAACGCCGGGAAACTGTTCTTGCCACAACCCTCAAGCTCCGTACTCTCGTACTCCTTGAATGTCGGGGTGGAAAACCGGATAGGACGGGACACCGCAATCTCGGCACGCCGCTCGAATTCGCCCACCAGCCCGGTGTCAAACTCTGCGTCCTCGAGGTCCTCGATCTTCGACAGTGAATCCAGCCAGTTCATCATGCAGCGTCCTTCAAACAGGTTGCGAGTGATCGTATCTCATCGCGGATGGGCCCGTGATTCGGACGATCCGCCAACGTGCTCAACCATGCCTCGTCGACGTCGTCCTCGTCGATGAGGTCGCACTCCATCGCCCGCAGGTACTCGGTGGCCTCGACCGGCAGGCGGTCCGGGAAAGACCGGCCGCTGATACGTCCCCACATCCCTGCCCAGTACCGCGTGACCGTCCAGGGATTATAGCCTCCGCCGCCCAGGATCACGGTTGGCAGCCCTTTGGCGATGAACCGGTCGACCGCGTCCCAGAGGGCGACGTTGGACAACGCCATCTTCGATAAGGGATCGCCGGCAAGACAGTCGGCGCCGCAGCAGAGGACGAGCGCGTCCGCGCAGGCGGCATCCACCAGTGGCAGCACGGCCTCCTCGACCAGCAACTCGAATTCGCTGTCGTTGATCCCGCGGGGTACCGGCAGGTTGTAGATCCCGGCCTGCGGGCGGGAGCGTGTGCCGGAAAACGGCCAGCGCTTGGCTTCGTGTATGGAGACCGTGGTGACGCGTCCGTCGTCCATGAACGCATCCTCCACCCCGTCGCCATGGTGAGCATCGAAATCGACGTACATCACGTTCCGGCGACCCTGTTTGAGGAAGGTCAGGATCGCAAACACCGGGTCGTTGAAGTAGCAAAAGCCGCTGGCGCGGTCGGCCCGCCCGTGGTGGGTACCGCCGGTCGGATGAAACACGACGTGCCCGCGGCTGGCGAGTTCAGCCGCGAGAATCGAGCCGCCAACCGTCATCGACGCCCGTTCGAACAGCCCGGGAAAAAGGGGGTTCTCGAAGGTCCCCACCTGGTAACGCTCGCGAACCTCCGGCTCGACCTTACCTGTGGCGTTTGCGTATTGCAGGGCTCGAACGTACGCCCGACTATGAAACTCGAGCAACTGCTCGACCGTCGCCGGCCGGCTTTCGCGAAAATTTTCTTCGTCGAGCCAGCCGAGCATATGCAGGAGGTCGAGGACTGCGGCGTGCCGCACGATATTGAGTGGGTGATTGAAACCGAAAGCAGGTTTCCGGTAGATCTCGCTACCTACAAAATACGGCACGGCATCAGGCATCGATCGAGAATATTATATTTCACTAATAAAGACAATTCTGATAGTCTAATATGATCTGCGCATTCCACGCCTTTACTGACGAGGTACCTTAGAAATGTCCGCTGAAGAAAAAAGCATGTCAATCATTGTGACCAAGGGGTCGTTGGACTGGGCCTACCCACCGTTCATCCTTGCCACCACCGCCGCGGCGATGGGTCTTCCGGTTACCTTGTTTTTCACGTTTTACGGGCTGCCCCTGTTGCTCAAGGACCTGAAACTGCAGGTGACTGCCGCCGGTAACCCGGCGATGAAAATGCCGATGATGGGCATGCACATGGGTCTGCCGAATCTCCTGACCGCAATACCGGGCGTCGACGCCGGCTGCTCCGTGATGATGAAAAACCTGATCAAGAAAAAAGGTGTGGCCTCGATCGAAGAGCTGCGTGAAATGGCCGTCGAAGCCGAGGTACGCATGATCGCCTGCCAGATGACGATGGATCTGTTCGAGTACGACAAGGCCGACATGATCGACGGTATCGACATCGGCGGCGCTGCCACGTATATCGAATGCGCCACCCAGGCCGACATCAACCTGTTTATCTAATTGCCGGAACGGAGAACTGATCCATGGCTGACGTAACACTCGACGCGAAGGGCCTCAACTGCCCTCTGCCCATCCTCAAGGCCCGCAAAGCACTCAAGGAAGTCCCTGACAACGGGACGCTGGAAATCCTGGCCACAGACCCGGGTTCTGTTGCCGACTTCGAGGCATTTTGCCGCCAGACGGGCAATGAACTGCTCGAACACTCGGAAAATGACGGTATTTATCAGTTCCTGATAAAGAAGACCGCCTAAGACCACCAAGGGGCGTGAGAGAGCAATCTCCACGCCCTTGTTTTCGCGCCTCTAGCCGGGGCGCAGAGTGCTTTCATGACCATACTACCCGGACTTATTCTCGCACTGGTCCTGGCGTTCGCCGGACAATTCCTTTCCAAGTTTATCGGTATCGACCTGATGGGACTCCCCAAGAGCCCGGTCAGCGCGATCATGATGGCCATTATCCTCGGCATCGTCATTCGCAATACGATCACACTGCCGGTCTCGCTGCAGCCGGGCATACGCTTTGGCCTTGTTCGCGTGTTGCGTCTCGGTATCGTCCTGCTTGGCATTCGCCTCAGCCTTAGCGAGGCCGGTGCGATTGGCCTGCAAGCCCTGCCCGTCATCATCGGCGCCGTGGCCGCGGCCCTCCTGATCGTCGGCTTCCTGGCGCGGCGGATGGGATTGAGCGGCAAACTCGGCACGCTGATTGCAGTCGGTACGAGTATTTGCGGTGCAACCGCCATCGTCGCGACCGCGCCGACCATTGCCGCGAAGGACGACGAGGTCAGCTATTCGGTGGCCTGTATCACGCTGTTCGGCGTCATTGCGATGTTGCTCTACCCGTTCGCCGGCCACTGGATATTCGACGGCGATGCTGTGAAGAGCGGCCTGTTCCTGGGCACGTCGGTGCACGAAACGGCACAGGTTGCCGGTGCCGGACTGGTTTACCAGCAGTACTACAACAGCCCCGAGGCGCTCGACGTCGCGACCGTGACCAAGCTGGTTCGCAATCTCGGCATGCTGCTCATCATCCCGCTCATGAGCGTTATTTATCACCGCAATCATTCGGACGGTACCGAGGCGCCCAAGTGGTACACGATGATCCCGCTATTCGTCATTGGCTTCGCGATCATGAGCCTCATTCGCACCGTGGGCGATCTGGGCGATGCGCCATTCGGCGGCCTCCTCACGGCCGACCAGTGGTCGGCGATCGTCAACCACACCAAGGACTTTGCGGAACTGTGTCTCGCCGTCGCGATGGCCTCCGTCGGCCTCGGCACGAGCATCAAGGGCCTGAGGGACATCGGCCTGAAACCACTCGGTGCGGGATTGATTGCGGCCGTACTGGTGGGTGGCGTGAGCATCGCATTGATATCATTGCTCTACTAGAACTGTTTCATAGGGGGAGAACCCGTGACGGACAAGAAGCGCGGAATTCACGAACTCTATCGCGACGATCCCGTAGCCGCGGACGAGCAACTCTGGGGCCGCAAGGCGGACCCGATGACGCGCCGGGGCTTCCTGACCAAGGGCAGCCTCGTGGCCATGTCGGCGGCGGTCGGCGCCTCGATTCCGTTTGCCCACCTGATGCCTTCCGGCCTCATTCCGGCGGCACTGGCGCAAACGGATACGCCGTTTGTGATTCCAGGCAAGGAAGGACTGGTCGTACTCAATGATCGTCCGGTCAACGCCGAAACGCCGGCACACCTGCTCGACGACCGCGTAACTCCGGCCAAACACCTGTTCGTTCGCAACAACGGCATCCCCCCCGTGACGACGGATATCGATCTCGACGCCTGGGAAATCACGTTCGGCGGCGAGTCGATCGCACGGGAGATGACGTTCACGATTGCCGAGCTCAAGGAAAAGTTCAAGCACTACACCTACCAGCTGCAGCTCGAGTGCGGCGGCAACGGGCGCTCTGAATTCGTGCCGCCCGCGTCCGGCAACCAGTGGTCGACCGGCGCCGTCGGTTGCCCGGAGTGGACCGGTGTACGTCTCAGGGACGTGCTCGAGCACGTCGGTTTCAAGGACGACGCCGTGTACCTCGCCTACTACGGTGCCGACATCCATGCCAGCGGTGACGCGAACAAGGTGCCGATCTCCCGCGGTGTCCCGATCGAGAAAGCCCTGGAAGACGAATCGCTGATCGCCTGGGCCATGAATGGCGACGATATTCCGCCCATGAACGGCTACCCGTTGCGGCTCGTGATCGCGGGCTGGCCCGGGTCCGTTGCCGGCAAATGGCTGCGGAAGATTGTCGTTCGCAACCAGGTCCACGACGGTGCAAAGATGACGGGTACCGCGTACCGCGTACCCTGCAAGCCGGTTGCACCGGGAACCACGGTACCCGACGAAGAGATGTGCATTATCGAGTCCATGCCGGTGAAGTCACTGATTACGTTCCCGAGGTCCGGCATCGAGCATGCCGTGGGTCAGCCCCTCGCCCTCCGGGGCCACGCCTGGGCGGGCGACGCCGAAGTCTCCGAGGTGCATGTCTCGATCGACTTCGGCGCCACCTGGATGAAGGCGGACCTCGAAGGCCCGGCCAACCGGTTCGCCTGGCAACACTGGAACGCCAGCGTCCGGCTACCCGAGACCGGATACTTTGAAGTCTGGGCAAGGGCGACGGATGATATGGGACGCGCCCAGCCGATGGTGCTACCCGGCTGGAACCCGAAAGGCTATCTCAACAACGCCTGTCACCGGATCGCCGTACAGGCCGTGTGATGCATCGCGCTGCCGCCATAGCCATCGCGACCGTCCTCGTCCTCGCGGCCTGTGCGAAGGAGCCACCGCCGACAGAGCCGGCGGTCACGCCCGCACCGGAGGCGGTGGCGGCGGAACCCGCACTTGACCCGGTGACGGGTTTCAAGATGACAGGCGACTGGGAACTGGTCCGCGCCAACTGCACGGCCTGCCATTCACCCAGGCTCATAACGCAGCAGCGTGGTACGGCGCAGCAGTGGCTGACCATGATCCGCTGGATGCAGAAGAAGCAGAACCTGTGGCAATTCGACCCGGATACCGAGGGCAGGATCATCGCCTATCTCGCCGCGAACTACCCCCCGAGCGATGCACAGCGGCGAGCCGCGATACCGCCTGACCTGATGCCGCCCAACCCCTATTCATCGGAGAATTAACATGCTGGTTTCACCCGCCGATGTCGTTGCCAAGGCCAAGGCGACGATCAAGGAATGTTCCGTCCGCGACGTGCGCGATTGCCTCAACGAGGGCACCGTACTCATCGACATTCGTGAGCGTGCGGAATACCAGCGCGGCCATCTTCCGGGTGCGATGATCATTCCGCGCGGGCTGCTCGAATTCGAGATCATTCCAGCGCTGGAACGGCTCGGTACCGACATACCGGTGGCAGAGCGCGACATCGTCCTCTACTGCGGCACCGGTGGACGTTCGGCACTGGCCGCGAAGTCGCTCGACGCCATGGGTTTTCGCAACGTCAGGTCGATGGACGGTGGCATCGTCGCCTGGGCGGAAGCGAAACTGCCGCTGGTAACCCCTACGGCGTAAAACAGGCCAGGTCTTCGGCCACCGACACCTCGCCGCGATAACCCTCCCTTACCTGCGACACGTTGGCTGCGAGGTCCGCAAGGCTGCGCGCCATGAAGTGGCTCAGAACGAGCTGACCGGGATTCGCCTCGCCGGCAACCTTGCCGATCACCGACGGCGGTGCGTGCAGACGCCGGCCGACACCGCTCACATCCTCCGGCACCGCCATGTGCATGACGAGAATGGAGGCTTCCTTTGCAAACTCCGCAAAGGCCGGGTCGCCGCCATTCTGGTCGCTGCCGAAGACGAGGGTCGCACCCCCTGCACGCACGCGAAACGCGACAGCCGGCACGATGCCATGCGGTACCCGCATGCCCTCCACCACCAGGTCGTCACTCGTCCACAGCAAGACCGGCTCGCCAGGCGCTACCTCAAGCGGCGTGAGCATCGGTGTGTTCCTGGTGCCGTCGAGAAACGCCGCAAGATAGGCATAGGCGCCACCGTCCCTGGCCAACATGGCTGCCAGAAACGCCTTGAGTCCGGGGAACTCGCCGTCGCCATCGGGGCCGGCGACACGCAGGGGCCGATCGCGAGCCGCAAAGCTGCCGGACTTGAGCAGCGCCGGGAAATCTGCCGAATGATCGGTGTGCAGGTGGCTGAGACCCACGAAGTCGAGGTCCTCGAAGCGCGCTCCGGCTTCCCCGAAGCGCAGGAACGAGCCGCCGCCGGCGTCGATCAGCGCCCGTGCCCTGCCGTCGATCCAGACAAGGTAGGCAGAAGACGCACGACCGTCGTCGGCGACAGGACCACCGGAACCCAGCACCTGCAGCGTGACACCGGACGTTTGCGGACAAGCTCCCTGCGGCGGCTGGCAGGCAGCCAGCGCCATGCATACGACGAAAGTCGATAGCCTTTTGATGAAAATGCGTATTGTCACGAAAATCCCCTCAGCGTATTCGTATTAACCGACATAGTACTTCACGATTTCTTTTATTAGTTTCGTCTAATAGAGAAAGGTCCAGTGGCGAATAATACGAACAATATCGCTGTAGTCGGAATCGGAAACAGCCTCCTCACGGACGATGGCGCTGGCATCCACACTCTAGAGCGGTTCGCCGAAAACAACACCGACGACAGCGTCTGTTGCCTCGACGGCGGCACCGTCGGGCTCGCCCTCCTCGATCGCTTCGCCAACCTCGACGGCCTGATCGCGCTCGATGCCATGAAACTTGGCAAGCCCCCCGGCGCCGTGACCGTGCTCCTTGGCGAAGACATGGACCGGCATCTTCGCAACCAGAAAGGCAGTGTGCACGAAGTCGGCCTGTCCGACCTCATGGACGCACTTCGCCTGCAGGGTGAGCTGCCCGACAAGCGCGCCCTCATCGGTATCGAACCCGAAGACATGGACTGGGGCACGGAACCCACGCCCGTCGTCGCTGCGGCCGTACCCGAAGCCGCGGCACTGGCCCACGACCTCGTTCGCAGCTGGCGTGCCGGGGCAAACCCGGAGTTGCGCTCATGACGACCCAACAGGATGTTCAGGCCCCGGCTTTTCCATTCCATGGGAACGTGCGTCCCATCCTGAACGAAGTCAAGCACGCGCTCGACAAACTGCTCGAGACGGACCTGCCAACAACGATTGACCTTGCCAGCCTGCCATTCGGGCCTGGTGAACTGGAGTACCTGGAAGCGACCCTTGGAACGGGCGAGCTTTCCGCGAGACTGGATGCGCTGGGTAGCAGCCGCATCCGTGAAACGATCTATCCGGGCGTGTGGTGGGTGGAACACCGCAATGCCTTTGACGAGATTGTAGGTCGTTACATCGAAATCACACGATCACCAGAAATCTTGTCATCACAAGACGCCGACATTGCTGCCGGCCGCGCTCGTCTCGAGAATCAATTCGAGTAAGCCATTTTAGCGGGAGGAAACAGCATGAAGAACAGACCGACCGTTGGGGAAATTTTGCAGGCGAAGGGGGTTTCGCGACGCGGTTTTCTCAAATACTGTGCAACCACGGCATCGATACTTGCCTTGCCGCCGAGCATGATTCCTCGCATCGCCGAGGCTATCGAGAACACGCGCCGGCCATCGGTGATCTGGTTGTCTTTCCAGGAGTGCACGGGGTGCACGGAGTCGCTGACGCGTTCGGCCTCACCGACGGTCGAGGGACTGATCTTCGATGCCATTTCGCTCGACTATCACCATACGCTGCAGGCGGCAGCAGGCGACCAGGCCGAGGCCGCTCGTCACGCTGCAATGGAAGAGAACGACGGTGGCTACCTGGTGCTGGTCGATGGCTCCATTCCTCTCGGTAACCCGGGGTTCTCGACCATCGCGGGCATCAGCAATGTCGAGATGCTCAAGGAAACCGTAGCCGGTGCGGCCGCCGTCGTAGCCATCGGCTCCTGTGCCGCCTTTGGTGGCATTCCAGGCGCCGACCCGAACCCGACGGGTGCTGTTTCGGTCATGGATCTCGTCAAGGACAAACCGGTCATCAACGTTCCGGGTTGCCCGCCGATCCCGATGGTCATGACCGCCGTACTCACGCACTTCCTGACCTTCGGCACGATTCCGGACCTCGACAAGCACGGTCGCCCCATGACCTTCTTCGGCACGACGATCCACGATCGCTGCTACCGCCGTCCGTTCTACGAGCAGGGCAAGTTTGCCAAGACGTTCGACGATGAAGGCGCGAAAGCGGGCTGGTGCCTGTTCAAACTCGGCTGCAAGGGACCGACGACCTACAACGCCTGTGCCACGACCAAGTGGAACAGCGGTACGAGCTTCCCGATTGAGGCGGGACACCCATGCCTCGGTTGCTCAGAGCCCAACTTCTGGGACGGTGGCGGGTTCTACGAGCCGTTGTCGACCGGCCACTTCGGTAGTGGCGAAAAACTCGCTGGCGCAGCCGTTGCCGGCGTCGCGCTTGGCGTTGCCGCTGCCGCAGCCGGCCGTCGCAGACAAGCCAAATTTACAGGGGAGGGATGATATGGACCTTCTTGAATTTGCCAAGGGCCCTGCACTGCAGGTAGCCGCTTACATCCTGGTAGCAGGATCGATCTGGCGTTTCGTCGGGATCATGCTCCTGAAAGAGAAACCCGACTACTCCGAACCTCGCAAGAGCGCCGGCATACTGGCGGCCTTGAAGGTCATCTACACGCGCAGTTTTTCGGCGGCGCCTTTTAAACGCGCTACGATGTACCCGAAGATGATGGCCTATGTCATGCACATCGGCCTGTTCGCGGTCGTCTTCCTGTTTGTCCCTCACATCATGTTCTTCGAGGGATTTCTCGGGTTCGAGTGGCCGGGACTGCCGAACAGCGTGATCTTCTTCCTCGCCGTTGCCGCCGTCGTCTCCGGTATCGCCCTGCTCGTCAGGCGATTGACCAATCCAGTACTCAGGTTGATCTCCAACTTCGACGACTACTTCAGCTGGCTGGTAACCATCCTCCCGTTCGTAACGGGACTGATGATCCCGGTACGCATGGGGGTTCGCTACGAGACATTGCTGGCGATCCACATCCTCTCAGTCGCCTTGCTCATGATCTGGCTTCCTTTCGGCAAGCTGGGCCACACGTTCCTCGTGTTCATCACGCGTGGTACGACGGGCATGGTATTTGAACGCAAGGGGGCGAAGACATGACCACTGTAGACGGCAGACACACCATTGATCGTGAGGCCGAGCGCCTGGCCTACAAGCCGCCCGAGATTCGTCACGACAAGCAGGGCGACATGGGCCCGAAAGAGCGCATCGACGCCGCGATGTACAATTTCGTCAAGAACTTCAACACGCAGACCGCGTCCTATCTCGATGGCTGCCTGCACTGCGGTATGTGTGCAGACGCCTGCCATTTCCATGTCCGCACGGACGATCCTCGATACACGCCAATCTGGAAGATCGAGCTGTTCAAGCGCACGTATAAACGGCAGGTCGGACCGTTCGCATTCTTCTATCGCCTCCTCGGGCTGAAGCGAAAAGTAACGCTCAAGGACCTCGAGGAGTGGCAGCACCTGATCTACGACAGCTGCACGGTTTGCGGTCGCTGTTCACTGGTTTGCCCGATGGGCATCGACATCGCCGGCCTGGTCTCCATGGCTCGGCACGGCATGTTCAAGGCTGGTCTCGTTCCACACGAGCTGCACGAAGTTGCCAAGACATCGGCCGAAACCGGCAGTCCGCTCGGCATAGTGCCCGAGAAATTCGAAGAACGGGTCGAGTGGATGGCCGATGAGCACGAGGTCGAAATCCCGATGGACGTGGATAAAGCCGACGTGCTCGCCGTGATGTCATCGATCGAGATCAACAAGTACCCGCAATCGATCGCAGCCACAGCCAAGATCCTCAACGCCGCCGGTGAAAGCTGGACCTTCCGCACGGATGGTTTCGAGGCAACCAACTTCGGCTTGCTTTCGGGCAATCCCGATTGGCAGAAAGCATCCACGATGAAAATCATCGATGCCGCGATAAAGATCGGTGCCAAGACCGTGGTCCTGCCGGAATGCGGTCACGCCTACACGGCATTGCGCTGGCAAGGTGCGAACATGTACGGCAAACCGCTGCCGTTCAAGGTCCTGCACATCTCCGAGTACATGGCGGACGCACTGAACTCCGGCAAGATCAAGGTGAAAAAGGTCGACAAGAGCGTCACCTACCATGACCCGTGCCAGGTATCGCGCCGCGGTGGCGCGACCCAGGCCGCCCGCGACGTTATCAGGCACCTGGGCGTGGATTTCCGCGAGATGGAGTTTGGCGGCGACTACAACTGGTGCTGCGGCGGTGGCGGTGGCGTGGTCACCATCAAACGTGCCGACCCGCTGAGACACCGAGTATTCAAACTGAAGATGGACCAGGTTGAGAAGACCGAGGCCGATGAACTGTTGTCCAGCTGTGCCAATTGCAGGCAGAGCTTCGACGACTCCCAGCAGCATTTCAACTGGGATTACACAATGGGTAGCCTCATGGAAATGGTTGCCGAAAACCTTGAGGGGGGCAAATCATGAGCTCTCGAATTGTAGTTGATCCCATCACCCGCATCGAAGGCCACCTCCGCATCGAAGCGCAGATGGATGGCAACCAGATTGGCCAGGCCTACTCGTCCGGCACCATGGTTCGCGGTATCGAAATCATCCTGCAAGGCAGAGACCCGCGCGATGCATGGGCGTTCGCACAACGCATCTGCGGCGTATGCACACTCGTGCACGGTGTGGCCTCGATTCGCTCGGTAGAAAATGCGATTGGCGCCAAGATTCCTCCGAATGCCGAGTTGATTCGCAACCTCATGATCGGTGCGCAATACATCCACGACCATGTCATGCACTTCTATCACCTGCATGCGCTGGACTGGGTGGACGTCGTATCCGCCCTGAGTGCCGATCCGAAAGCAACGGCCGCCCTGGCGACGTCGCTGAGCAGCTACCCGCGATCGTCTGAAGGCTACTTCCGCGATGTGCAGAAGAAGGTCCGGGACTTCGTGGAAGCGGGACAGCTCGGTATCTTCGCAAAAGCCTACTGGGGGCACCCGGAGTACAAACTTCCGCCTGAGGCGAACCTGATGGCGGTCGCACACTACCTCGATGCCCTTGAATGGCAGCGCGACGTAGCACGCCTGCATGCGATCTTCGGCGGCAAGAACCCGCATCCGAACTTCGTCGTGGGTGGAGCGCCCTGCCCGATCGACCTGAACTCCGACTCCGCGATTAACTCGAAGCGGCTGTCCGAAGTGCAGGACATCATCAACAAGATGAAGGTCTTCGTTGAGCAGGTTTACGTACCCGACACGCTGGCGATCGCCAGCTTCTACAAGGACTGGTTCTATCGTGGCGAAGGCCTCGGCAATTTCATGTGCTTCGGCGACCTGCCTGGAACCAGCATGGACGACCCGGATTCGTTCCTGTTGCCGCGTGGCGTCATCCTGAATCGTGACATTTCGACGATCCATGAGATCGACTTCACGGACCAGGACGGCATCCAGGAATTCGTATCCAGCTCCTGGTACGACTACTCGGGCGGCAAGGAAGTCGGACTGCATCCCTGGATCGGCGAAACGAACCTGAACTACACGGGTCCGCAACCGCCGTATGACCAGCTCGACGTTCAGCAGGGCTACTCCTGGCTGAAGTCGCCGCGCTGGAAAGGCAACGCGATGGAAGTCGGTCCACTGGCACGCGTCCTCATGCTGTACGCGAAAGGCCACGACCTGACGCAGCACCTGGTCAACAGTACGTTGCAGCAACTCGAACTGCCGGTCCGGGCGTTGTTCTCGACACTTGGCCGTACCGCCGCGCGCACGCTCGAAACAGCCGTACTTGCCGACGGCATGCAGGGTTGGCTCGACTCGCTGATCGCCAACATCAAGGCAGGCGACACGACGACCTTCGACGAGACCTTGTGGGAACCGGAAAGCTGGCCGAAGAACTGCAAGGGCGTCGGTGTCATGGAGGCACCGCGAGGCGCGTTGTCACACTGGGTCGTCATCGAGGACGGCAAGATCGCAAACTACCAGGCGATCGTACCGAGCACATGGAATGCGGGCCCCCGCGATCCAAACGGCCAACCGGGCGCCTACGAAGCGGCCCTCGAAGACGCGCATGTCATGCACGACGCCGAGCAACCGCTTGAGATCCTGCGCACGATACACAGCTTCGATCCGTGTATCGCCTGTGCCGTCCACGTAACGGATCCGGAAGGCGAAGAATTGGTACAGGTTGCGGTGCGCTAGAGCGCAGCGTTCCACAAACTGAGCCAAGCGGGGCCGGGCGCAATGCGTTCGGCCCCGATTTTTTGCGCACCGGGACCATCACGGAAACGGTGGCCCGTAACGGGTAGCCGAACACGCCTCGCGAGTTCTGTCCTCGTCGCGTAGTTTTATCGATGTGCCTGCTCGGCTATGGATTCGGCTACCCGTTACGGGCCACCTTCCCGACATCGTGCCGGTCGTGAACACCGGGAATGCATCCCCGAA
>CBDUMZ010000028.1:0-32796 GCA_965368465.1 uncultured Chromatiales bacterium | reverse complement strand
ACGGCAAGACAGCCGATGACAAGGCAAAAAAGCTGATCCAGAAACTCGCGTTTGCCACTATCTCCGTTATCTTCCTTATTTACGTAACCCTGGGCTGGCGTGAGGCCGTGGTTGTCGGCTCCGCGGTGATCGTCACGCTTACCCTGACTTTGTTCGCGTCGTGGGCCTGGGGCTTCACGATCAACCGTGTGTCGTTGTTCGCCCTGATTTTCTCGATCGGCATCCTCGTCGATGACGCGATCGTCGTCGTTGAGAATATTCACCGGCACATGGCGATGGGCGGCAAGACGCTGCTGGAGGCTATTCCGCCGGCCGTCGACGAAGTTGGCGGTCCGACCATTCTCGCGACCTTCACGGTTATTGCCGCCCTGCTGCCGATGGCGTTCGTCACGGGCCTCATGGGCCCTTACATGAGCCCGATTCCAATCAACGCGAGCATCGGCATGCTGCTGTCGCTCGCGGTGGCGCTGGTCATTACGCCATGGGCGAGCCAGAAGTTACTGCGCCAGGTGCATGACGAGCACAAGGAAGACAAGTCTGCCGCCTGGCTCGACAGTTTCTTCAGGCGTGTTGTGGGGCCATTCCTGCGCGGTCGTGACGGGCGCAAGGCGCGTCGCCTGCTGGGTACCGGTGTCGTGGTCGCAATCCTGCTGGCTATGAGCCTCGTGGGATTCAACCTGGTCGTGATGAAGATGCTGCCGTTCGACAACAAGTCGGAATTCCAGGTCGTCCTGGACATGCCGGAAGGTACGACCGTCGAACAGACCGGGCGCGTACTCGATGAAATGGCGGCCTATATAAAGAGTATTCCGGAAGTGACCGACTACCAGGTCTACGCCGGGACCTCGGCGCCGATCAATTTCAACGGCCTGGTTCGCCAGTACTACCTGCGCGAAGGCGCCAACATCGGGGACATCCAGGTCAATCTTGTGGGCAAGTCGGAACGCAAGCGCAAGAGCCACGAAATTGCGGGTGCAGCCCGACCGGCCCTGGACGCGATCGGCCGGCAATACGGTGGTTCGACGAAGATCGTCGAAGTGCCACCGGGTCCCCCGGTGCAGGCGCCGCTCGTCGCCGAGGTGTACGGACCTGACTACGCGGGCCAGCAGAGGGTCGCGAGGGAACTTCGCGCCGTGTTCGAGAGCACGGATGACATTGTCGACATCGACGACAGTATCGAAGCAACCGCACCTCGGCTCGTCGTCTCGGTCGACCGCAACAAGGCGGCACTGCTTGGCGTGTCGCAAGCCAGCGTGACGCAGGCGCTGCAGACGGCACTGAGCGGTGAAGATGTCGCGTACGTGCGCGACGGACACCAGAAATATCCTCTCCCTGTGCGACTGGAACTCCCGGTCGCAGACAAGTCGGAGCTCGACAGCCTGTTGATGCTTCGCGTGGCCGGCCATGGTGGCTCTCTCGTCCCCCTTGCCGAGATCGTCAACGTCCACGACAGCGAGTGGGAGCAGACCATCTACCACAAGGATCTGCTGCCGGTCGTTTTTGTCACGGGCGACATGGCCGGCCGTTTTGACAGTCCGTTGTACGGCATGTTCGAGATGGTAGGCGACGTCGAGCTCAAGCAATACTTCATCTCCCAACCCGACAACCCGTACGACTACAGCGTGAAGTGGGACGGTGAGTGGCAGATCACCTACGAGACGTTTCGCGATATGGGCATCGCTTATTCGGTTGGCCTGATCCTGATCTACCTGCTGGTTGTCGGGCAGTTCCGGTCCTACGCGGTACCGCTGATCATCATGGCGCCGATCCCCCTGACCATCATTGGCGTCATGCCGGGGCATGCGTTGTTCGGTGCGCAGTTCACGGCCACGTCCATGATTGGCATGATTGCACTCGCGGGCATTATCGTGCGCAACTCAATCCTGCTCGTCGACTTCATCAACCAGGAGGTGGCTGCCGGCGTTGAATTCCAGGAGGCGGTAATACGCGCCGGGGCGGTGCGCGCCAAACCCATTGCCCTGACGGCCCTGGCCGCCATGCTCGGCGCGTTCTTCATACTCGATGATCCGATCTTCAACGGGCTTGCGGTGACCCTGATCTTCGGCATTCTCGTATCGACGGCACTGACACTTGTTGTTATACCAGTGCTTTACTACGCTTTCGCGTATTCCAAGGAGCCGCACACCGCTTGAAAGATTCCCTGATTGCACTGACCAGGGATGCAACGAACAGCCTTCGCGATCTCGCGCCGATCGTCCTGGTTATCGCTGTGTTTCAGCTGCTTGTCATCAGGCAGCCGGTCTCCGGACTCCTGTCAATCGCTGCCGGAGGCCTGCTCGTCGTAGCAGGCCTTACTTTTTTCATATTCGGCCTGCGCATCGCGCTGTTTCCGATCGGCGAGAACCTCGCACACTCCCTCGCGAGGAAGGGCAGTGTGTTCTGGTTGTTCACCTTTTCATTTGTCCTTGGCTTCGGCACGACCATCGCTGAACCGGCCTTGATCGCCGTGGCACAGGAAGCCGCCGAAGTCGCGGTCGGCGCTGGTGTCATTCCGGACAGCGAAGCCGAGCTTGCAAATTATGCGATGGGCCTGCGCCTGGTTGTGGCGTTGTCTGTCGGTGTCGCCTTGTTGCTTGGCGTACTTCGCATCCTGACGAACTGGTCGTTGCCGCTCATGATTATCGGCGGCTACGTGCTGGTGGTCATCGTCACGGCGGTCGCACCGCCTGAGATCGTCGGCGTCGCGTACGATTCGGGCGGGGTTACGACGTCGACGGTCACGGTCCCCCTCGTGACGGCCCTCGGCGTGGGGCTCGCCAGCTCGCTGAAAGGCCGCAACCCGATGACGGATGGCTTTGGCCTGATTGCGTTTGCGTCGCTGACACCGATTCTGTTCGTACTGCTATACGGGATCATTCGCCAGTGGATATGATCCTCGAAGCCTTGCTGTTCGTCTGGGACAGCGCGAAGGACATCGCGCCGATCGTCATTTTCCTGTTCGCGTTCCAGATCTACGTCATGCGCGAGCGGATCCCGAATTTCGGGCAGATGCTGGTCGGTTTCGGCTTTGTCACAGTGGGGCTCGGCCTGTTCCTCGTGGGGCTTGAAGAATCCCTGTTTCCGCTTGGCCGCCTCATGGCGCAGCAACTGACGGACCCGGCATTCCTCAAGGAGGTCAGCGGCCACATTGGCGGCACGCTGGTCTGGCAGGATTTCTACTGGGTCTACCTGTTCGCCGCCGCGATCGGGTTCAGTACGACACTGGCCGAGCCGGCCCTGATGGCGGTGTCGATCAAGGCGAACTCGGTGTCGGGTGGCGCAGTCGGCGTGTGGGGTCTGCGCGTTGCTGTCGCGATCGGTGTCGGTATCGGCGTCGGCCTGGGATGTTTCCGCATCATCACCGGCCTGCCATTGCACTATTTCATCGCCGTGGGCTATCTCATCGTCATCGTGCAAACCACGATGGCGCCGAAAATGATCGTGCCGCTCGCTTACGATTCCGGTGGCGTCACGACTTCAACCGTAACCGTGCCGTTAATTACAGCGCTGGGTCTCGGGCTGGCGGAAGCCGTTCCGGGTCGCAGTGCATTGCTTGATGGCTTTGGACTGGTGGCGTTTGCGAGCCTGTTTCCGATAATCTCGGTACTCGCCTACGGCCAGTTCGCTGTGCTGAGAGGGAAGATCTAATGCATTTCAAACTTATCATCGCCTTCGTCGAAGATCGGATGACCGAAGAAGTCATGGAGGCCGCTCGAGAGGCCGGTGCAACGGGTTGCACCGTTATCAACAATGCGCGCGGCGAGGGCATCGAAGCTAACAAGACGTTCTTCGGACTCACGTTGTCCAGTCAGCGCGACGTTGTGCTGCTGCTTGTTGAAGAACACCTGAGCCGTCATATCCTCGAACATATCGGGGACGTCGGAGAGTTCGACGCAAAACCGGGCACGGGCATCGCCATTATGATCGATGTCGAGGACGCTGTAGGCGTGGTGCACCAGGCACAGGAACTGGAAGAAATACTGGAGGAAAACCTATGAGCTCTCCTGAATGGGGCACCGTGCGTGACTGCATGAGTAAGAAGGTGACTGAAGTCGATGGCCGGATGGACATACTGACCGCGATGAAAGTCATGAAGGATGTCGGATCGACCAGCCTGGTCGTGGAACGGCGTGATGAAGACGACGAATACGGCATGCTGTTGTTCGCCGATATCGCCAAGCAGGTCATCGCGAAAAACCGTGCCCCGGAACGCGTCAACGTTTACGAGGTTATGGCAAAGCCGGTCCTGATGGTCCGGCCGGACATGAAGATCCGTTACTGCGCGCGCATGTTCGAGAAGTTCGACATCAGCCATGCGCCCGTTGAAGAGAACGGCAAGGTCATCGGCATGGTGAGCTACTACCGCCTCATGCTGCACGGCCTGCCGGATCTCGACTAGCTCAAAGGCTCGAACCTCGCCTGGAAAAACCTCAGGTACTCGGGCTCGTAGACCATTTTCAAACCGCGAATCTCGTTGCGGCGCGCATAGACGTCCGCAACGGCTTCGGCCACGACATCCATATGCGCCTGCGTGTAGACACGGCGCGGAATGGTCAGTCGCACCAGTTCGAGTTTCGGCCGACGATTCTCGCCGGTTACCGGGCTGCGGCCGGCGGATACGTTACCGCGCTCCATGCTCCGGATGCCCGCCTCGATAAACAGCTCTGCGGCCAGCGCCTGCGCCGGGAAATGATCCTGGTCGATATGCGGCAGGAAACGGCGTGCATCGATGAAGATCGCGTGCGAGCCAATGGGCTCCACGATGGGAATGCCGGCAGCCTCGAGCTTGCGGCCCAGGTAACGAACCTGGCCGATGCGCGCTGCCATGTGTTCTTCGGTCGCCGCCTCGCGAATGCCCTGCGCCATGGCTTCCATGTCGCGCCCGGCGAGACCGCCGTAGGTGTGCAGGCCTTCGTAGACGACCACCAGGTTCTGTGCCTTGCGGAACACCTCGTCATCGTTGCAGCAGAAGAACCCGCCGATGTTGACGAGCGCATCCTTCTTGGCCGACATCGTACAGCCGTCGGTCATGTCGCAGATTTCGCGCAGAATCTCGCGAACGGACTTGCCGGCGTAGCCGTCCTCACGTTCACGGATAAACCAGGCGTTCTCGATCGTCCGTGTCGCGTCCAGCATGATCGGAATGTCGTGCTTGTCGCAGTACGCGCGCAGTTCACGCAGGTTGGCCATCGAGAAGGGCTGGCCACCGGCCATGTTCACGTTGCCCTCGAGGCTGATGTACGGCACGCGGTCCGCGCCGACCTCCTGCACCAGCGCGTCGAGCTTGGCGAGATCGACATTGCCCTTGAACGGGAAGTCACTGACCGGATCGTGCGCCTCGTCGACGATCACGTCCACGAACTTGCCGCCTGCCAGCTCCTGGTGCAGGCGCGTCGTCGTAAAGTACATGTTGCCGGGTACGTGGTCGCCTTCCTCGATGAGGATCTGCGACATGAGGTGCTCGGCGCCGCGACCCTGGTGGGTTGGTACGAGGTGCTTGTAGCCGTAGTACTCCTGTACAACCGACTCCAGGTGGTAGAAGTTTTCGCTGCCCGAATAGGCTTCGTCGCCGAGCATCATGCCGGCCCACTGCCGGTCGCTCATGGCAGACGTGCCCGAGTCCGTGAGCAGGTCGATGTAGACATCGCGGCTGCGGGTCAGGAAGGTGTTGTAGCCGGCCTCGCGAATGGCCTGCAGGCGTTCCTCGCGCGTTGTCATGCGCAGGAGTTCGACCATCTTGATCTTGTAAGGCTCGGCCCAGGTGTGATGCTTTGTTGTAGGCTGGTTCATAGGGCGCAACATAAGGCCTTCGCAGGTTGCTTTCGATACGTACAACTACGGCGACATGTCCTTACTTGCGCCGGGAGCACGAACAGGCATAATCGCGCCACACAGCGGCGAGTCAGCCGTAAGTTCCACATTAAGAAAAAAGGATAACTCCTTGAAATACCAAGCCCTCTGCGCCAAGGGCGCAGCCGCATTCCTAAGTCTTGCGCTGGCCGGACTGCCGCTACAGCCCGTGCATGCCCAGGGGGGCGAGGACGTGCTCGAAGAAATCGTCGTGACCTCCCGCTACCGCGCCGAGAATCTCTCGGATGTGCCGGACTCGATCACGGCCTTCACGCCGCTCGAAATCGAGCGCTACCGGATCGAACGCGTGAATCGTATTGCGTCGATGACCCCCAACCTGCGTTTCTCCGACGACCAGGAAGTAGGCGTCAGCACGCTGGTCATCCGCGGCATCCGCCAGAATCGTGGTACCGGCCAGCCGCCCGTGTCGTTCCGCATCGACGGAGTCAGCGCGACCAACAACCTGCTGACGACGCAGGAGCTCTTCGACCTGGAGAGCGTAGACGTGCTGCGCGGTCCCCAGGGGGCGCTGTACGGGCGCAATGCCATCGGCGGAGCGATCCTCGTGTCGACGCGCCAGCCCACGGCAACGCCGGAGTACGGTCTGCGTTTCTCGGCGGCCGAAGGCCAGGACTATACGCTTGCCGGCAGTGCTTCCGGGCCGGTCTCCGACAACGTGCTGTATCGAGCCTCCTTCCGGGTTCAGGACAGGGAAGGGCAGCTGCGCAATGCCTACCTTGATAATGCACACGTCGACTACAAGGAGTCGTCGGCATTTCGCGGCAAGCTGCTGTTCACGCCGACGGACAAGCTGACCGTGGACCTGCGGGCCCAGCTACTGAACCAGGACGGTGGCTCCGGGTATTTCATGCCCGGCAGCGACTTCTTCCTGCCCTTGCCCCCGCCCAATCCGCCCATCGTCGTCGACGTACCGGAGTATGAAATCCAGTCAAACCGGCTCGGCAGGTCGTTCGTAGACGCCAGCGAGTTCTCGGCGAAGATCGACTACGACCTGGGCTGGGCGACACTCACGTCGATTACCTCTTATACAGACGTAGACTCGGGCAACGACCAGGACCTCGACCAGACCTTCGTGGAGGCGATCGACATCCTCGTGATCGACGAGTCAGAGACCCTCGCGCAGGAGCTGCGCCTGGTGTCGAGAGACGATCGTGCGCTGCGCTGGGTCGCAGGTGTATCGTATTTCGATCAGGATCGCTTTCGCTCACTCGGTACAACGTTCCTGGGTACCGTCGTACCGCCCGCCGCGCAGGACCTCAAGCTGTCCAACGTCGCTGTGTTTGGCAACCTGAGCTACGACATTCGCGACGACCTCGAGCTGACACTTGCCGTGCGCTGGGATGAGGAATCGCCCGAGGACCTGACCCAGGGTCGCCGTGAGACTTTCCGTGAACTGCAACCCAAGGCGAGCATTGCGTACAGCTTCAACGAACGCATGCTGGGCTACGTGACGGTCGGCAAGGGTTTCCGTGCCGGCGGCTTCAACAACCTCGCGCCGGGCAGCAACTTTGCGCCGGGCTTCGACGCAGAGTCGCTGGTCAGCTACGAAACGGGCCTCAAGGGCAGTGCCTTCAACGGCAAGCTGCGCGGGGCCGTTTCAGTGTTCTTTATCGACTACGACGACCAGCAGTACTTCCTGTTCGACCAGACCGGTACGCAGGCGAATATCAACGTGAAAAAGAGCGAAATCGCCGGCGGCGAGATCGAGATCACGGCCCAGCCGACGGACTCGCTGGTCCTGAACCTCGGCTTCGCTTTCACGGACAGTGAAATCGTCGACTACGAAGCGGTGCCGGGCGTGTTGGTGCCGGCCAGTGCCATCGTCGGCAGGAATGTGCCGGGGGCACCGGTCATTTCGGCGAACCTGGCGCTGCAGCACACGGCCTCGTTCGACAACGGCTTTGCCCTGGTCAGCCGCGCCGACTTCGAACACCGCGGCGAGACCTACTGGACGCTCGACAATCTCGATACGCAGGGAGCCTACAACCTGACCAACCTCAGCATCGCGCTGGAAAAGGATCGCTGGTCGGCGCGTGCCTACGTGAACAATCTCTTCGACGAGGAGTATATCGAGTGGTTCTTTGCCGCACGTTTTATCGGTCTGCCGGCGGACATCGCCTGGCCGAGTAAGCCGCGCCAGGCAGGTATCGAGTTCACGCTGCGCTACTAGGCCGAATTACGGCAGGGGTTCAGGCGCGAACGCCGAAGCCCAATACGTGTAATCCGAGCGTGTGTTATCTGGCGGGATTGTTAGCATTGCGACGCCTGCCTGGAGGTTACAATGGATAGCAATACACCGCGGCTCAACCGATGGATCATCGTCGTCGGCGCCATCATGATTCAGCTCGCACTCGGTGCCATTTATGCCTGGTCCGTTTTTACGGCGAGGCTGACTGCTACTGACGGTGCCTACGCGTTTTCGGCCAGTCAGACGGCATGGGTATTCTCGGCGGGCCTGTCAACGTTCGCGATCGTCATGGTGCTGGCCGGCAGAATACTGCCGCGGGTAGGACCGCGTACGCTGTCACTGGCCGGCGGCATGCTGCTCGGTGCCGGCTACATCCTTGGCGGGCTGTTCGGCCAGAGTTTCTGGGTACAACTGGTCTGCATCGGCGTGATCGCCGGCGCCGGCATTGGCCTTACCTACGTCGTACCGATCTCGGTCTGTGTCAAGTGGTTCCCCGACAAGAAAGGCATGATTACCGGCCTGGCCGTTGCCGGCTTCGGCTTCGGCGCGACGATCTGGGTCAAGCTCGCGGGCTCCTGGTTTGGCGGTCTCCTCAACACCACGAATGTCTTCGGCCTGCCGGGTGTGCAAAGCGTGTTCTTTATCTACGGAATCGCCCTCGCGACGCTCGTGATACTCGGCAGCATCGTCATGATCAATCCGCCCGAAGGCTACCAGCCCGAGGGCTGGACACCGCCGACCTCGGAAAAAGGCGATCATGAAGGCGCGGTCGAATTCCGGGCGCGCGATATGCTCAGGACCCGGCAGTTCTACATGCTGTGGTCCGTATTCATGTCTGCGAGCATTGCGGGCCTCATGGTGATCTATTGCATCAAGCTGTTCGGCATCGATGCCCTGGAGCACAAGGGGGTCGTCAACGCCGGCGCGATTACGGGCACGGCGATGGCCTGGTACGCGATCTTCAACGGCCTTGGCCGTATCGCGTGGGGCAGCATTTCCGACAGGCTGGGCCGCAGGCCGACGATTATCCTGATGTCCGCATTGCAGGGCGTCACCATGCTGATGACCTATCACGTCTTTATTTCGTTCGGGATGGTCTACGGCTTTATCTTCGCAGCCGCGCTGATCGGCTTTAACTACGGCGGTGCGTTCGCCCTGTTCCCGGCGATTACCGCGGACTACTTCGGCAACAAGAACGTCGGCAGCAACTACGGCTGGATGTTCACGGCGTACGGTGTCGCAGGTCTCGCCGGGCCGCTGCTCGCCGGTTACTTCAAGGATGCGGCGCAGGGCGCGGCGCAGCCCTCCGTCTGGATGACGCCTTTCATCATCGCAGGCGTCGTCTGCCTGCTGGGCGCGGTCGTGATGACGTTCGCGACGCGGCCGCGCGATACTAACGGGGACGCTTTCCCAGCCGCTCGTCGCGAGTCAGTTCGCGCGGGTGCTTAGCCCGGCGGCGACCGTCGATGTAGTGTGAGATCGTGAGAATGGGGTGGCGCAGCAACATGCGCGGCCCCGCGTAGCGCATGATCTTCTTCGCCTGTTCGCGGTATTCCGACTTGTAGCAATGCACCGGGCAGTTTGCGCAGGTCGGCTTGTCCTCGCCGTACGGACACTTCTCGAGGCGCACGTCGGCGTAGTCCAGGAACTTCCTGCAGTCCGGACACAAGTCGCCGGCGCCATGGTGGGCACTGCAGTAGATGCCCACCATCTTTCCCATGGTGCGGGACTCGCGGTCGATATGCGGCTTCATCCTTTCGACTTCTCCAGGGCCTGGTCGAGGTCGGCAATGATATCGTCGATGTGCTCGATACCGATGCACAGGCGAATCATGTCCGGCGTCACGCCGGCGGCCTTGAGTTCTTCCTCGGAGAGTTGACGATGCGTTGTCGACGCAGGGTGCGCGGCGAGCGACTTCACATCGCCGATATTGACGAGGCGCAGGAACATGTCCAGTGCGTCGTAGAATTTCACACCCGCGTCGAAGCCACCCTTGATGCCGAAGGTCAACAATGCCGATGGCCGGCCGTTCGTGTACTTGCGGGCAAGGTCGTAGTAGGGCGAGTCGGGCAGGCCTGCGAAGTTGACCCAGGCGACCTGTGAATGTTCGTTCAGGTAGTTCGCGACCGCGAGCGCATTGTCGCAATGCCGTTCCATGCGCAGCGGCAGGGTTTGCATGCCCTGCAGGATCAGGAAAGCATTCATCGGGCTGATTGCAGCACCCGTGTTGCGAAGCGCCACCGTGCGGGCGCGGCCGATATAGGCGGCGGCGCCAAGCGCCTCCGTGTACACCACGCCGTGGTACGACGCTTCGGGCTTGTTGAGCATATGGAACTTCTCGGGGTGGTCGGTCCAGGGGAACTCCCCGCCGTCGACAATGACGCCGCCCAGTGAGTTGCCATGACCGCCGATGTACTTGGTCAGCGAGTTGACGATGACGTCAGCACCCCAGGCCAGCGGCTTGATCAGCGCCGGTGTTGCCACCGTGTTGTCGACGATCAGCGGTACACCGTGCTCATGGGCCATATTGGCGAGCGCCTCAATGTCGACAACGTTGCCGGCGGGGTTGCCGATGGACTCGCAGAAGACCGCGGTGGTCTTCGCGTCGATGTGCTTCGCCATGCTTTCCGGGCTGTCGTCTTCGGCGAAGCGGACCTCGATGCCCTGCCGGGGCAGCATGTGCTTGAACAAGGTGTACGTGCCGCCATAGAGCAAAGGCACGGAGACGATGTTGTTGCCCTGTTCGGCGATATTCAGGATCGAGTAGTTGACCGCGGCACTGCCCGCGCTCAGGCCCAGCCCGGCGATGCCTTCTTCCAGTGCGGCACAGCGCTGTTCGAGAACGGCCGTCGTGGGGTTCATGATGCGCGTGTAGATGTTGCCCTCGACCTCGAGATTGAACAGGTCCGCACCGTGCTGGGCATCGTCGAACTCGTAGGCCACGGTCTGGTAAATCGGTACCGAAACCGCCTTGGTGGCGCTATCGGATTTGAAGCCGGCGTGAATGGCGAGCGTCTGGTCTTTCATTGTTTCTCCTTGAGGCCGAGCGGGTCGCCGGCATCGATGCCGGGCATGAATTGTAGTTTACGGTCGATGTTGGTCACGCGATAGACAAGACCAAGCCAGTTGTTGATGACGGCCTTGGCCGTATCGCCCCACGTATTGTCGAGGAGTCCGGCGACATCCTGTTCGAGCGTATCTTCGAACTCGGTGCCCGCAGCACGCGCCTGTCGGGCGCGCTCCAGGTGAGCCGCCGCGAATTTCTGCGCCTCGTCGCCGAAGTAGTGTTCGGGAAACGGTGGCGCGGTCTCGCGCTCTCCGCTCGCAAAGCGCTTGAGCTCACGCCGGAATTCCTTGAGCAGGCTTGCCACGTCGTACTCGGGATGGCCCTGCATGTAGATGACGCGAAACTGATCCGGGCTGGCCGCGAGATGCACGCCGCCTTCGCGGCTGTCCACGAGAACCGGCAGGCCGGCCGCTTCGAGTTGGTCCCGCGAAATATCGTTGTAGCGGGAGTGAGGGATATCGAAGCGCGTGTTGATCTCGCGCAACAAGGGATGCATGGGCGCGCTCACGCGATGGCTGTACACGCCCCAGCGCTTGGCGGGCAGTGGCTGGCGGTCGATGCCGTGCAGATGCTTGAGCAGCGCATGCGTAGCGAGGCAGGAGCACAGAATAGACACAACGTTGTCTTGCGCCCAGTTGACGACATCGATCAGCGGGTCCCAGAACGGCTCCTCTTCCAGGGTGGGGTTGGCGACGTTGGCGCCGGTAATGATCAACGCATCGAGGCCTTCGTCTCGCAGGGTTTCGAAGCGGGAGTAGTACTTGTCGACATAGTCGAGCGTCTCCTGGCTGCGCGGCAAGCCCGGCAGGGAAAACGGATAGACGAAAAACTGCGCGATCCGGTTGCAGCCGCCGACGAGGCGAATGAACTGGCGCTCGGTTGCCTGCAGGGCGGCATCGGGCATCATATTGAGAAAGCCGATGTGCAGCTCGCGGATGTCCTGGTGCTTCGCATGCTCGAGCGAAAGGACCTCATGCCCCTGGGCGCGCAGTTGCCCGAAAGCAGGCAGTTTTGAATGTTCGACGAGTGGCATGCCTTATTCCAGTGCGGAACCGTCCTCGGAGTAAATCACCCAGATCTTGGTATAGCCATCGGTTTCCCACACGCCGGTCCACTCCCTGGGGATCGTCACAGCTTCTCCCGCATTGATGACCTGCGCACTGCCGTCTGCGGAGGTCAGTGTCACGCTGCCTTCCAGGAAATACATGAACTCGTCAACGCCGTAGGGTTCGTCGATCTCGAAGCGAACCTTGCCCGAGCGGTACATGCCGGACGCGAATTTCTTGTCGCTCGAGAGCAGGGAGGTGACGTCCAGCGTAACGTTGCCGTTTTCATGGATCGTCTCGATCATGTCCGGGCGCTCGAAGATAGCGCCGGCCACATCGGCCTTGCTGATCCTGGCCGGTTTGACCGTCTCATGGTGCGCCGCTATGGATGCCCCGGCCAGAACTGCACAACCCAGCACGGGCAAGAAAAGTTTCCTGATCATCGATGACTCCTGTTACAACGTTGTCTGTTCGACATGCCGTTTCTGTCCTACGTAGAATATCCGAAAACAGGCCGGTCAGGAGATCCCGTGTGAATATACGCAATACAGTCCTCGCAGCATTGGTTCTCCCGGCGTTTCTTCTCTGTCTGTTCGGTACGGTGCGAGCGGCCGATCCTGTCTACTATGCAGGCATGCCGCAGGGCGAGCTGGACTATGACGAATTCGTCCAGCTCTGGGATTCGTTCCTGCACTGGCGCGATCCCGCGGCCGCCACGAAGACCCGGTCCCTGACGGATGTCGCGGGCCTGGAAACGGACGTCTACCCGGACTTCGGCGCCGCGGCGATGGCATCGCGGCTCACGCAGCTACGTGATTTCCAGGAGCGACTGAACCGATTTGCGGTACACACGTGGGAGACAGGCAGGCAGGTCGAGTTTCTCGCCGTACGCGCCAGGCTCGACCAGGAGGAATTCACATTACGTGTCTCGCGACCCTGGTCGCGCGATCCCGGTTTCTACGTCGATCGCCTGCTACGCCTGACATTTACAGACCTTCCCGTGGAGGGTGCCGCCCTCGCGGAGCTCGAGCGCCAGCTCGCGGCGATTCCGGGCCTCGTGGCGCAGGGCAAAGCAAACCTCACGGATGTGGCTGCCGATTACGCCGACCTGGCCCTTTTCAACCTCTCGAACGCCGACGGTGTTGGCCATGGCTACCCCTACCGCGCCACGCCGCCGCCGGGTGTGGTCGGCTGGTACGACGACTTGCTCGCGCGCGCCCGGCAACAGCAACCGGAACTCGTCGAGCGCATCACGCTGGCAAAGTCCGCGGTCGAATCCTTTCGGGACTGGCTGAGCGCCAACCGGCCGGAGATGAGTGCCAAGGCCGGCGTGGGCAAGGCGGCATTCGACTGGTACCTGAAGCACGTCAAGCTCATGCCGTACACGAGCGATGAGATCGTCACGCTCGGGCGCCGCGAGCTGGACCGGTTGTGGGCGCAGTACGCACTCGAGCGCCACAACAATCGTGACCTGCCCGAGATCGAACTGCCGAAGAACGGCGCGGAGTACCAGGAGCGCATCGACATGACCGATCGCCTCATCCGTGCGTTCCTGGTCGACGAAGAGATCATTACGATCCCGGAGTACATCGGCAAGCTGTCGACCAACGTGCCGTGGATCGTCCGCGACGACGGGCCGAATTTCTGGGAGCAGATTCAATACAGAAATCCAACGCCGGATCACCTGCACGCGGTGATCCCGGGGCACCGCTTCGACGCGGTGGTGGAACGCAATAATCCGGATCCTGTGCGCGGCAGGTTGACCGACGACGCCCGTGTCGAGGGTTGGGGTGTCTACCTCGAGGAGGCCATGATGTATGCGGGTCTGCTCGATGAGCAGCCGCGGGTCCGGGAGCTGATCTACCTGTTCGGCATTTTCCGCGCCGCGCGTATGCCCGCGGACGTCTGGCTGCAGCTCAACAGCATGACCGCAAACGAGGTTGCCGATTTCTGGATCGAGCACGTGCCGTACCTCGACAGGGATGTCGCCCGCGTCGATGCGGAAATCTACCTGCGCCGGCCGCCCGGTTACGGGCTGGGATACACGACCGGCATGATCCAGATGCAGGCCTTGCTCGCAGCCCGCCAGCGACAACTCGGCGAGGACTTCAATCTCAAGGCCTTTCATGACGAGCTCATGCAGTCGGGCCGGCTGCCGCTGTCACTCCTGCACTGGGAGATGACCGGCGACGATGAGGGGATCGCGGCGCTCTGGTTGCGCCAGCCGCTGCCAATCACGGCGCCCGGTCAACCATGACGCCGCTGAGACGTTAAAAGGGGAAGCGTCCGTGCACGGACCTGGCCTCGCGGGACCCCTCATGAACACGATCGAACTGAGATTCTCACGGTATTTCCTGATCTTCCTTGTTGCCCTGTCATTCGCCGCGTGCGGCGGCGGGACAAGTGCCCCGGTTGACCCACCCCCGCCGGACCCCGGCGGGCAGCCACCACCGCCCGTTGTACCCGCGGTCATTGCGGATCGGGCCACCGATCATGCGTTCCTCACAGACCACTTCAGCGGTTCGGAGAATTGCGCCCTCTGCCACGATGGCATCCAGGACGCCACCGGACAGGATCTGTCCATCGTCGCCGACTGGCAGCCTTCGATGATGGCCGGCAGCGCTCGCGACCCGTTCTGGCGTGCCAAGGTCGCCAGCGAGATTCGGAGAAACCCGGGCTTGCAGGAGGAAATTGAATCGACGTGCAGCCGCTGCCACGCGCCCATGGCACATGTCGAGGCAGGATTCGCGGCAGCGGATACCACGTTGCTCGACGACGGCTTCCTGCATCCCGACAACGTACTGTTCGATGCGGCAGCCGAAGGCGTGAGCTGCACGTTGTGCCACCAGATCGCCGACAGTCCGGATCTCGGCACCGAAGCCGGCTTCTCGGGCGGCTTTGAAGTGCCGTATTCATTTGGGACGGATCGACTGGCATTCGGGCAATACGCCAATCCTCTCGAGATGCCGATGAGAAACCAGGTGGCATTCACGCCTGCAATGAGTCCGCATGTGTCCGACTCTGCGGTATGTGCCGCGTGCCACAACCTGTTGACGCCCGTACTTGACGCGCAGGGCAGCGTCACCGACCAGGTGTTTCCCGAGCAGTCGGTGTACACCGAGTGGGAGCACAGCGATTTTGCGGCCACACGGAGTTGCCAGGACTGCCACATGCCTGTGGCGGCCGGTGACGCGGTGATCGCCAGGCGACCGAACAACGGCCTCGCCCCGCGCGCGGATTTCGCACGGCACTCGTTCGTCGGCGCCAACACCTACATGCTGGACATTCTGTCGAGGAACCGGGCCGACCTGAATATTACGGCGACAGGCTACAACGCGCTCATTGACGAAACGCGTGCCTTTCTTGCCGGAGCGATAAGTCTGACGCTCAGCGATGTTTCGCGCAGCGGCGATGAGCTGCATTTTGACGTGCACCTGGGCAACCACACGGGGCACAAGTTCCCGACCAGCTATCCCTCGCGCCGAGCCTGGTTGCACGTAACGGTGACCGACGCGACCGGCGCCGTGATTTTCGAGTCGGGCGCTATCGATCAGCGCGGCCGGGTCGAGGGCCTGGCGAGCGACGCGGATCTTTCGGCATTCGAGCCGCATTACCGGACGATTCGCAGCGGCGACGAGGTCCAAAGCTACGAAACCATCATGCAGGACCTCGGTGGAGACGTGACCTACACACTGCTGGAGGCAGCCACGTATCGCAAAGACAACCGCTTGCTCCCGTTCGGCCTGGACAAGACCCGAGTCCCCGAGACCATCAGGCCGCAGGGCAATGCGCTTGCGGACCCCGACTTCACCGCTGGCGGTGACGAGGTCCGTTTCGAGATTGCCGGCCTGGCCGCGGGCTTGTACGAAATCGCCGTCGACGTGAACTACCAGGTGGTGGCCTACGGCTTCGTGCAGGATCTCGCCGTCGACGCAGACGACCCGTACGTCGCGGCATACCTGGCACTCAACGATGGTGCGGTGGTCCGCTACGAAACGATAGCGAGTGCGACCGCGAGCCTGAACTTCTGAGACGCCTAAGGGGCAGCACTTAGGGGACTGTGGGTGACCGCAATTGGGCCGGGCCGACGTTGCGCGTACCATTTTGGCATGAAGCCGTCCCAACAGGTTGGCGAGCTTGCGTCCTCGGCTCTCGGCGCGACGACGGATGAATTGCTGCACAAGCTGCTGGCCAACCTGACAGCCGTGCTCGGCGCCCGGCGAGCCTATGTTACCGAGGTCGATCGCGTCGGCTTGTCCAGGACCATCGCGTCCTGGGAGGACGGCCAGCGCGGGCCCGTGCGGGAATACGATATCAAGGGTACGCCCTGTGCGGTGGTCATGCGCGATGGCACACAGGTCATCGATTGCGAACTCAGCGAGCGCTACATTTTCGACGAGTCCAGCCTGGGTTACGGCTGCGAGAGTTTCATCGGCAGCCCTATCGTGAGTCGTTCGGGGGAGAGAGTCGGCCAGCTCTGCGTATTCGGGGCCAAACCCCTCGACGATACCGAAATGACCAGTGCCCTCGTGGCGCTCGCGGCCGTGCGCGTGTCGGCGGAGCTCGAACATCGCAAGTTCGAGGCGGCACTCACCCGGTCAGAGGCCTACTCGAGCGCCATTGTGGCGACCGCGGCAGAAGGGATTCTTACTGTCGACGAGAACGGCAAAATAGAGTCGTTCAATCGAGCGGCGGAGAACATGTTCGGCTATCGCGCCGAAGAGCTGATCGGCAAGGACGTGCATGTCCTGATACCGGAGCAATATCGCAAGAATCACGCGCGTCATGTCGAACATTTCTTTGCCACCGGTGAGGCAAGCATCATCGGCACGGGGCAGGAAGTGACGGCCCGCCGCAAGGACGGTTCCGTTTTCCCGATTCATCTTGCGGCCAGCGAGATAACCATCGATGGTGGGCGCTGTTTTGCGGGCATTATTCGGGACGTGTCCGCCCAGAAGGAGGCCGAGAAATCCTTGAAGGCCACCGAGCGGCGTTTCCGGGCGATGTTCGACCAACGACATCAACTGGTCGAGATCCTGACGCCCGGCGGTACGGTCCTGGAAGCGAACCAGACGGCGCTCGATTTTTCGGGTGCCACGCATGATGAAGTCATCGGCCGTGAATTCTGGTTGACGCCATGGTGGGCCCACTCACCGGAGTTGCAGGGCCGTGTACGAAATGCAGTTAAGGCGGCCGCCGAGGGTGCAACCGTCCAGTTTGAAGTGACGCATCCCCGTGCCGACGGGCAGATGGCCGATCTCGATTTTTCCGTGCGGCCGATCACCGACAAGAACAACCAGGTCGTGCTCCTTGTGAGCGAGAGCCACGATATAACCGAACACAAGCGCGCAGAAGAAGAAGCGCGCCAGCATCGAGAGCGCATCGCGCATGTCTCACGCCTCAGTACGCTGGGCGAAATGGCAGCCGGGATCGCGCATGAGATCAACCAGCCCCTCACCGCTATTTCGCTGTTCGCCCAGGCCGGCAAGCGCCTCGTCGAGGCACAGCAGCTCGATAAGATGGGCGAAATCTGTTTCAAGCTGAATGAGCATGCATTGCGGGCGGCTGATGTCGTGGAACGCATGCAGGCAATGGCGAGGCAGGGCGAGAGCCAGAAAGAGCTCGTCGACTGCAATGAGCTGATCGAGAGCGCGGTGAAGCTGGCCGAATCCGAAGCGCGTATACACGACATCCAGATTGCGTTCGGCAAGGGAAGCGACCTTCCTCCGGTTTCGGTCGATGGCGTCCAGATTCAACAGGTTGCGCTGAATCTCCTGCGCAACGGAATGGAATCGATGATCGGGCTGGAATCGCGCAAACACTGCCCGATTGCCATCGAGACGCGACGCAACGAAAGCGACGAGATCGAGATTGCAGTCACGGATTGCGGCTGTGGCGTTCCGGAGGATCGCATCGACAAGCTTTTCACGCCGTTCTCGACAACCAAGAAATCCGGTATGGGGATGGGATTGTCCATCAGCCAGGAAATCATTCGTGCGCATGGTGGGCGTATCGATTTTCGCAACAATGAGAAATGCGGGGCGACGTTCTGGTTTACCCTGCCGGCAGCTAAACGAGAGAGCCATAATGGACGTTAAGCAGAAAGTGTATGTCGTTGACGATGACGAAGGTGTACGTGACGGACTTGCGCTCCTGTTGGCTACCATCGGCTTGCCCTGCGAGCTGTTCGAATCGGCGCAGGGATTCCTCGATTCCTATGACGAGAAGCAGGGTGGCTGCCTCGTGCTCGACATCCGCATGCCGCGTATGACAGGTCTCGATCTGCAGGAGAAACTCATCGCTATGGGTTCGCGGTTGCCGATCATATTCATAACCGGTCACGGCGACATACCCATGGCCGTCGAAGCGATGCGCCGCGGGGCAGTGGACTTCATTCGCAAGCCCTTCCGCGAACATGATCTGCTCGACCGAATCAACGAGGCGCTGGCGGTTGACGATACTGTCCGCAAGCAGGCCATGGATCGCCAGGCCGTCAAGGATCGACTCTCGCGGCTGTCGGATCGCGAGCGACAGGTCTTCGAGCGAGTTGCCGACGGCGAGATGAACAAAATCATCGCGGCTGATCTCGGTATCAGTGAGCGAACCGTCGAGGTGCATCGCGGCCAGGTGATGAAAAAGCTCGGCGTGAAGACGCTGGCACAGCTCGTCCGGATAAAGATCGAGGCCGAACTCATTCTGACAGCCTGATCGCCTGTCGATCTCATAACGCGTGGGAGCCGCAATCCATTACGAGGTAGTCCCAATACCTCTTTGCCCGGACGTCGAGTGATACTCCGCGAACTGGTTCGAGTTAATTCGAGTTGCGGCCGTTGAAACATGACACGTTTGTAGTTCACGTCGTGGATCCGGACCCGGCCATCGCGGACGGGCTGGAGACTTTGCTGGGCACGTACGGAATGCAGGTTTCCTATTATCCGGATTCCGAATCCTTTCTTGCCGCGCACCCCCGGATGTGCCGTGGTCATTGCTGTCTGCTTATCGATGCCGATCTGCCCGGGCTAAGCGGGCCGGCGCTGTTGCAGCAGCTTAGCCATGGCTTCGCGCACGTTCCTGTGCTGCTGTTCGTCAGTACATCCTCGCCCGAGCTGATCGAAGCGGCGCGCAGGTCAAGCCGGATCAGCGTAATCGAGAAGCCCTTCGTCGACGGGATGCTGGTGGAGCAGCTTCTGCGCCTGCAGCGCGCCTGTGGGTAGCCACAGGTCGTTACGAGGAATATCCAATTTCCCATCGCTTCTCCCGGGAGCAGGATCACTCCCAGTATCAGCCAGTCTGTGCTGATTCGACACAAAACAAGAACTCGCGGGAGAAGATCGTGAAACGATATAAATCGGCACTACTAGTGTCTATCGGACTACTGGTCTGGATGGGGGCCAGCGCGGACGATGGCGAGAAAACGCTGAAAGATATGACAGGTGGCAACATCGACAATCAGCTCGAGGTGTTGCCGGTAGACATCGGGCATCACGTGTCCGATGCCGAGCATGCGTTTATCGACATGATGAAATTCTACGTTCCGTCGCAAGCCGCCAGCGGCTTGATCGGGCCCATTGACTACAACAATGTCGACCTGGGCGACGTGGAAGACCTGACTGTCGCGAAACCCCTGGTCAGTGTCTTCATCTACGGACCGACAATCCCGGTTGACGATACGGCCTTCGCGCACAGTTTCATGGACACGTTCGGCGGCGTCAGCCTGGATGACGGTGTAACGTGGAAAACAACGAACCTCTCGCAAACAGCAGGCCTGAGTTCGTTCACGCTCGGCGTGGACGGTGGTGGTGGCGGCGACGATGTCGACGAGGTGCCGGCCGATCACAACCAGCTCGAACGAGACGATGGCGTCACCGCGTTCCACGCACGCGGGATGGAATATCCCTACACAAACGAGTGCACCGAGTGCCATGGCCCGACGCTGCAGGGTGGTCATCACGGCGAGCCGTCCTGCTATAGCTGCCATGGTCCGGAATGGAAAGAGGATGCACCGGATGGCGTTATGGTGGTCTACATCGAGGAAGCCTTTGCGAAGACAGAGAAAAACAAGGTCAAACTCAAAGTTATTGGTGCAGTAGAAGGCGTCGATGACAGAGCGACCGCTACACTGATCAATGGCGTCACCGAAGCCGTCCTGGATACGGAACGGGTTGAAGACAACGGCAAGTTCAAGTTTGAGCTTGAGTACCGCGGACTGGCGCCCTGCACGGTTGCCGTTATTGTCGAGGATGTCGAAAGCTTCGTAGTCCCTGTGGTGGACAAGAAGACAGGCGAGCCGCTCGAAACCTGTGAAGGCGAACCTACCGACCTCAGTGTTTACCCAGGCGGCACCTACAACGTATTCCACGCGACAGCAGGCAACAAGGTGCTGGTCGCATGGCCGAGCCGCTATTGCCGGCAGGGTCAGCCCGCGTACGCGATGGCCTGGGACGGCGACGATGAGGGCTTGAGTGCCGATCAGCTCGCGAAACGCGAGGCCCTGGAAACCCTGCTGAACATCGACGTTACGCAGGACCTGTACCTGACCGACCTCTTCGGCGTCGCTGGTTCGCAAGGCTCAATCGACTTTGCGGACGAGGGCTATCCGCAGGCCGGCGAAGTCCCGTTCGGATGTGTGTGGACGACGCGCGGCGTGTTGTTGCCCGGCGACGATCCGAGAACGGGCGAGTTCGAATACTCGCACATGGTCTGGACCAAACCCGAGCGGCTGACCTCAGGCCGTCGTGACCCCAACCGCATCGAAGTCAAAGGCGTACAGGGGGCAGGTTTCGTTATCACCTGGCAGGAAGACCCCGACGGGCTGCGTCCAGGACAGGGTGAAGGCCCGGGCGAAGGCTGGAGCGGTGCCGTCGCGCATGACAAGACGGACATCTGGTACTCCTTCATTCCGTGGGAGTACTTCGACCTGGTCGAGAACCGGGACGATCCGGCGGGTGTGGCTGTGAACATCGTAGACCATGACCTGCTGCTCACAGGCAGGCCGCAAGCCTACGTCCCCATGGCCGTACCGATGCGCCTGACCAACAACGACAAGTGCGTTGCCGATGAGTACGGTCCCGGGGCGACTCCGTCAGAAAACAAGTTCTTCAGCTACTGCAATTTCGAGGTTGCGCAGCACTACGGTCTGCAGGATTTCTGCTCTGACGTTGTCGACATTCCGACGGGACAGGACGGCACTCTCGGACCGATCTGTGTCAATGATGACGGCTTGCCCAACATCGCCAATACGGCATCGACACGCCCACGGCTGTCGCTGCAGGGCTATGACTCGAATGGCGATTCTGCCGTCGACAGTGCCTGGGTGATCGTGGCGGCCGAAGAGTCCAAGGGGCTTGGCCGCTACGCGTTCCTGCCTGGCGGCGCGCCCTGTGATGAGGATGCCGACGATGCGCTACCCGAGTGCAGCGCCGATCTCGGCAAGAACCAGTGGTATTTCAGCTTCGACATGGGCGATCCGCGGACGCTCGATACCAGCGGCTTCGAAACCGGCCTGGTGCAGAACCTGGTAAGCCAGGGCAATCTGCTCAACCAGCCCGAGGTCGACTTCAGGACTGGCGAGTTCTACCCGGTGATCAACACATCGCAGATGTGGGACTTTGGTCCGTACAACTACGACATGTACAACACCGAGATCGCACGCCGCTCCAGCCTGCTGGTGCAGTCCATCGCCAAAGCCAGGGCGAGCTCAAGCGGAATCCTTGCCACGCCGTCCTGGAAGCAGGGCGCGATGCGGCAGGGTGGCCCTGCCGACACGATGCTGCGGCGTATCGTGCTGCCGAACCCCGGTTCTTATGTCGAGGACGGTATCTACACGAATCCTTACGCCTTCAGCAATATTGAGTGCAACTACTGGCTGGTCGGCCCCGGTGTGAATCCGTACTACCCGGGCGGCGTATGCGGTGAGCCCGCGACGAACCTCTCCAGCGTGGTGCCGGATACGTGCAAGGACGATGAGACCGGTGCTCCGGTTGCATGCCCGTCCGTGACCTTCGGCGGATCGACCTTCGGCGTCGGGGACACCAACCCGATCCTGCAGGGTTTCACCCAGGGCGAGGGCAACACCACACGGGTGCTCACCTGGCATCAATGCCCGTCGGATGGCGTCGCGCAGGATACCAGCGAGCTCGAGGGTGGTACCTACTTCGACTGCAGCACGGACAACCGTCCGGACGACTTCGCCAACCTGAGGGACCAGAGCTGGTACAACCCGCTCGACGTCTCCAAGGGCCACCGAGGCTTCATCGACGGTGACTTCGTCATGTTCCTGTACGCATGGTCGCCGAACTGGCGCCTCAACGCCAAGGGCAACGATCGCTACGACCTGTACGTGCGGCGTTCCTTCGACGGTGGTCAGTCCTGGCGGACAACGCCGGGTTCGTTCGCAGCCAGTGACGGCCTGAGCTACTCGGGTGACGGCACGGTGACCTGCGAGACCTACCGGTCGTCGGAGACCGGAACGTCCGGAGCGCTGGAGCCGCATGTCTGCTATGACTATGCCGCCGGCGACAACGAGCAGGCACGCAACGTAACCCAGCACAGCCGCATGCGCGTGACGACGCTGGACCCACGCTATGCGCCGACCCCGGGAACGATCGGAGCCGGTTGCGTGGACGACGCGGATCCGACGATCGACACGACCGTCATGACCTGTGACGACGTGTCCGGGTTCGACTCTGACCTGCGTGACCCGAGCCGGTATTTCATGGTCTTCGAGACCGGCGATAACAGCACGGTCGCAGAGGGCGAGGCTGAGCCGGAGGATCTGTTCTACAGCCGCGCCGAGGGCTTCGGTGACGACTATGCAGTCTGGACCGAGACGGATACCGGTTTCGATGCCGATCCGACGAGCGTTTGCTATCCCTCCATGGCGTATGAAGACGCGAAGGTCGCAGGGACGGTCGTCGAGAACTCCGGCTTCTGCAACGAGTTCGACCGCATGAACGCGGGTGGTGATACGCACTCGAGCGAGGCCAATCTCGAGGCCAACCCGGACGGCTCGAAGCTGTATGGCGTCTGGGCGCAATGGGTGTTCGACGATCTCGGTGAGGAAGTCATCGAGTCGGATGCCAAGGCGCGCCGTGTCTGGTGGATCGATCTGTACCGCTCAGCGGATGCAGCCAACACGTGGACACTTCCAGGGACCAATCAGCCAGAGTAACTGGCGTGTAAACGCAAGTCTCCCTGCCCCGTTATAAAAGGGCAGGGAGACTTTCCACCAAGAACCTACGGTGCCCGTCATGTTCACAAGCAAACGACCCGATGTTGTGACGCTGCTGGTAGCAGCCGGTTTTGCCCTAATCCAGACCTCCTGTGGGAGCAGTGGCAGCGAGGCATTCGTTCCGCCGGTCAACCCGCCGGTTAACCCGCCGGCCAATCCACCGGCGGTGCCCGAGTTTGTGCAGGTTGTTGCCGGCGACGGTGACAGCACCGAGGTACAGAACACTATCTCCTGGACGCTGGACGCGGCCGCGACGAGCTACACGGTGTACTGGGACAACGTGCCGGGCGTAACGGCTGCGAGCAGCGTTGTCGTTCCCGCGGCAGCGGGAACGCGCTACGTCATCCACAGGGATGTCGATGTACTGGCCGGCAATACCTACTACTACCGGGTCAGCGCCAACTCCGCGGGCGGTTCCTCCGCCTTATCGAACGAGGTTGCCGGCACGCCGCAGAGCGCCATAACGGCTCGATCACTCAACGATGTCGCATGGAACGGGACCGACACCTTGGTGGCCGTCGGCGACAGCGGGGTCATTCTGAGCAGCCCGAACGGCACGGCTGACGCCTGGGTCGATGTCTCGGTGGCCGCAGTTCCCGAGCCGCTGTCAGGCGTCACCTGGGAAGGCATTAATTCGCAGTTCATGATCGTGGGTGCCAGCAGTACCGTGCTGACAGGCGACGGCGTCAACTGGGTCCAGGAAGACCTGAGCAATATTGCCGGGGCCAGGAACCTGCAGGATGTTGCCTGGTTGGGTAACCGGTACATTGCCGTTGGCAACAACGGCGCGATTGTTACCAGCAATGCCGATGGCAGTGCCTGGACATTACAGGACGCCGGCGCGGGTGTTGCGAATACGTCGTTTAACGCGGTCGCCACCGACAACAACAGAATCGTCATCGTGGGTTCCAACGGCACTATCCTGAGCAGCCTCGATGCGGTGACCTGGGTAGAGCAGGCAAAACCGCTCAACAACGATCTCAACGACATCACCTGGGACGGCAGTCAATTCGTCGCCGCCGGATCCAACGACGCCATGCTGACCAGCCCTGATGGTCTGACGTGGACGGCACACATTCCTGGAACGTCCGATATCAGGTTCTCTGCGGTTACGCAGTGGGATTCTGGCCTCCCCTTGGTTCCGGTACTGGGTGCAGTGGGTTCGGCGGGGACGTTTGTAACCGATCCTGATGCGGATCCGGGAGCCATTATCCGCACAGGTACGACCGAGCATCTCGGCGGACTAACCTGGGTGGATGACGGTGTCGCCGCTCCCTATTTCGTCATCGTCGGCAATGACGGTACGGTCATGACCGTGCAGTACGAGTAGTCTTGCGCTCCTCCGGTTGTCGCGAAGTGGGGCGCTGGAGGCAAATGACTCCGTCTTTGTCCGTTAGCCTTTGTATCTAACCAGCGTCATCGAAGCCTTCGGCATACTCCGCCGGCACGATCAATTCCTCGACGGCGGGGAGAACCTGGCGCAGGATCATTTCGCCGTTCGGACTCTCGATCAGGCCGACGAGAATATAGTCACGCCAGACCGTTCCCTGTACGAGGACGGCATCCGAGTGCCATTGTTTCCAAGTACCCGATTTGCGAAAGATCCGCGCCTTCGGTGCACGCTCGTCAATCTGGGATACGAACTTGTGGTGTAGCCGGGGGTCGACAAGATCTTCCAGCATCATCGCAGAACGTTCCGGACTGATCAGCCGCCCGGACGCCAGCAGGTAAAAGAATCGGCAAACCTGCGTTGCGGTGGCGCCGTGAGATATGCCGTGCATGGGATCGCCGACACGGGGTCCCGCGCTGGCATAGCGCTTCCCGACCCACAGCCCACCGCCCCGCTTCTCGTCGTAGAGGCCGAATTGCGGGTCTCTCAATACCGACTGAATCTTTTTCATGCCGATGCGGTCGATCAGCCGGGTCGCCGCAGAGTTGCTGGACACCCGGATCATGTTGGCGAGGTCTTCGTGGACCTCAACAGTCTCCTCGAGCGAACCGTCCTCAAACGATACGTAAGCCGCCAGCAGGATAGCGATCTTTGGCAGGCTGGCCGCGTACATCATCTGGTTGCCATTGACTCGCGCGAAGCGGGGGGTGTCGCCGCTCAAATCAACCACGCCGATCGCCATCTGCTTGCGGCCGATCAGCCGTGCCCATTCGGGGTTCTGCGCGAGCCGGTCTTCCAGGCTTCGCTGTAGCTCCGGGTCGACGCGTTCGTAGAGTGGCTGCCATTCGTCCGCCAGGACCTGTGGGGCGCAAAAGATCATGAGAATTATCAGGGACAGGCGCTTGTTCATATCATCGCTCCGAGGAATCCTGGAAGAACTGCCGCGGATCGGGGTTGGCAGCTACCGCCTTCCAGCGATCATGTTCGCGGTGAAGGTAGCGGCTAAGCCCGATCCAGACGAGCACCAGGAAGATGTTAAAGATAACAAATCCCGTGTTACTGAGGTGAAACACCCGGGTGCCGATCAGGATGGTTAGAGCCGCCATGCCGTCACCGAGGCGCACGAAGAGTGTATCGATAGTTGGCTTCGCCTGGTACAACATTTCCTTGGACGTCGGTAACCACAGCATTTGTCGGGCAGTATTGTGAATCGAGTATGTACTCGAGTTTTCGGCAACTTTCAAAATCTTGATGAGACCAAGAAGTGGCACGAAAGCCATGGCTGCGTACGCAGCCAGCGAAATGAACGGCGTCGTAAAGAGCAGTGCCTGCATACCGCCGGCTTGCAGGATTCGTGACACGACGAATGCCTGGAGCAACAGTGTGAGGAAATTTATCCAGAAGTAAAGATCCCCGTAGAAACTGGCTGTCGCCTCCTGAATCGCCAGCTCGAAGGCGGCGGGATCGGTATGCACTGCGGAAAGTTCTTCTGCCAGCGAACTTTGCACAATGCCAAACAAGATGTTGTCACCACTGGTGACGACCCATGTGAAAACCATGATCATCGCTGCCGTTGCTGTCAGGTAGCGATGTTTCAGGATCATTCGGTAAGGGCCGCCCGGCGACGGCGCGGCAGGCTGTTCCCAGCGGTCGGTTGTCCAGTTCGAGGGGTCACCGTAAGTGCCGCGTTTGTCCGTCCATGTAGCGAGTAACAATGATGCCGCGAGCGGAACCAACGCGACCAGGATCACGTCAAATGCCTCGATGGCAGGTGATGCGATGAGTTTTTCTCCGATCCACGAACCCAGGGTGGCGCCTAGTGCTGCGCCGATGGCGACTATCGGAAACAAGCGGCCGCCACGCTCCGATCCAAAAATGTCGGTGCAAAACGCCCAGAACTGCGCTACCAATGTGACGCTGAAGATGCCGACAAAGAGGTAGAACAGTATTCCAAATGCCGGATGCCGACCGAATATCAGGCCGGGCTGCGATAGCCAGAATGCGACCAGCAGGATGCCGAAAGTTATACCTACGCGTATGATCAGATCGCGACGGCGCCACTTCGCCGCGAGTCGAGCATATGATGGTAGGATCCCGACCAGCAGAATGCTCTGTGCGAATGCCGAGTACGCTTTGATTTCGAGCTTGGTCAAGTCGCCGATGGACGTAATTGCGAGCCAACCCTCGCGTACGGGTTTTATCAGGTAGAACGCTGCGAGGATCAGGAAGATGTTTGCGATAAGGATGATACTGGTGACGCCCTCGCGAGGCTGCACGTTTGCGAAGAGCCGCAGCACGCGTTCCAGGCGGGAATACCCATGATGAGAGTCGCTGTCAGTCGTCATTCCAGTACACCGTGTGTCTCGCGCCTTGGGCCATTGTGTATTGCATTAGTGCTCCTGGCCGGTTCGGCTACTGCGGCGCCACTCGATCAGCCGACGCCAGAGATGTTGACCGAGGCGCGGCGGATTGTACACGAGATGATCGACAATCCGCGCGGCCCGTATTCGAGAATTCGTTGGTTTTGTAACGACGGCACTGTGCAAGCACCCGTTGCTTATGCTTGCCAGGAACGTGGTGGTGGGCGGCAGCACGCAGAGTATTCGCCGGCGCGAAAACGCCTTGCGGAACTCGGCTGGTCGGTCGGAACCGTGTTTGCAGCAACGACGCTCGATGAACTGCGAAACAGCCAACCGCGGGAAGCACGGTTGCGCGAGCTGCCGCTGGAACGGTACCTCGTCGATATTGACGACGGCTGGGTACTGAGGCGAGCGCAGACCTATCGCGGCCGCGTTCAGGTAGAAGACGAGGAAGCCGCGGGCGCAGGCATGCTGCAGCAGCTGATGCTGGATACCCGGTGGTCACTCGACAACTTCCTGCTTGTTCGCGAACTGGCACGCACAATCCCGCATGGTGAAGACAGCGACCTCGCCAGGGAAGCGCGCAGAAAAGCGATCGAGCTTGCCGAACTCGACGCCTCGGCGGAAAAGTGGCGAATAGAGATCCACAATAACCCCGGCGCCACTACCGCTCCGCGACTGCGCGAGTGGTCCGTGTCGCATCGCAACAAGGCGGTTGCCGCGGCCGGCCAGGCCTTGGCAGTTACCCTCGACACGCTCTACGGCGAAGCAGGTCGGAGGGCACGGATTGATGCTGCCCTTGCAAAAATCGGCAGTGGTCCTCTGGGCTCGAGCTGGCGCCAGACCGTCCGGCAGGCACTCAGCCAGGATGATTTTTCCCGTGTCACCGGGCTGTGCGCCGCCATGGCAACGGCACGATCGTCACTGTTTGCGAAACTGCCGCCCGAGCGCCGGCTTGCGATGGTCGATTCCCTGCGCGAACTCGAGACCGACGTGCAGATGTCCTACCAGCGCATGGTCGCCGAACGCGACTTGAACCGTGCGGAGATCCTGCAGGTCAGCCGCTCGTTGCTGGAGTGCGCCTACGCATCGGGGCTGTTGTCGCAAACGGAACTGGATGCGCTGGCGCTGCCCTCCGTGGACGCCGCCTCATCGCTGCCGCTCGCGCAATACAGGGACATCGTACGAGGGCTGAAGCGTGCGCCAGGCTGGGCAATCGGTACCGTTCGTTACACGTTTGCCGAAGCACTGATCCGCTATACCGCACTTGACTCCCGGGCTGCGCGTTTCAGCGACGACCTGCTGCGCGGTTCGCCGATGTGGATGCTCGGCGACACGCTCAAGGTGTTGTCGCGCGACGTCGATCAGCTGACGGGAAGCGTCGCAGAGTTCTCCGGCCGGCCGGTTGCTGGCGCGGTAGCCCTGAACCCCGGCATGGCGACAGGTCGGCTACGTCTATTCGAGACGCTGGAATCACTGGAAGGCGCAACGCTCACAGCGGCCGACATCGTCGTTATTCCCGAGACCATCGCGGAGTTGACGCCGGTCGCCGGCATCTTGACTCTCGGCGAAGGCAATGCGCTTTCGCACGTGCAACTACTGGCACGAAATTTCGGTATCCCAAACGTGGCCGTCGACTACGATGCTGTCGCCATCCTCAAGCCATTGCAGGACGAGGTAGTGCGCCTGATTGTCGGTTCGGAGGGCAGTGTCATTCTCGAAGTCGCCAACACGCAACGCGCGGAAGCGGCTGCGGCACCGGCCAGTGTGACCGTGCCGGTGCCGGAATTGGCCGCAAGCGAATTGCTCACGCTGGACCAGATCGATCGCGCGATGTCGGGACGGGTCGTCGGGCCGAAAGCCGCCAATCTCGGTGAGCTCAACCGGCTGTTCCCAGGACGTGTGGCGCCGGCAATCGCGATTCCATTCGGTGTCTATGCGGATCACCTGGCGGCCGCCGGCCTGAGCGAGCGCGTCGCGCAGGCGTTCGGCGCAAGGCGTGAAGAGCGGATAACGCCGGAAGCATTCGCCGCCGAGCTCGCCGCCGTGCGCACTGCAATTGCTGCACTTGAGCTATCGGAACCGGTCAGCGCAAGGCTCCGGGAATTGATGCAGGAGCAGTTCGGCGCTCCCGGCACGTACGGCGTGTTCGTCCGGTCCGACACCAACGTGGAGGACTTGCCGCAATTTACCGGTGCCGGTCTCAACGAGACGATTCCGAACGTCGTTGAGCCCGAAGCACAGACTGCCGCGGTTCCAAGGGTGTGGTCGTCGATATTGAGCCCGCGCGCACTCGCATGGCGATCGAGCGTGCTCACCAATCCGGAGCAGATTTATGCATCCGTGCTGCTGATGAAATCGGTTCCGGCAAACAAGTCAGGAGTGCTGGTTACCACCAACCTTGCCGACCGTACGCAGCCCGGGCTGACCGCGTCTGTCGCCTGGGGTGTTGGCGGAGCTGTCGCGGGCGAAGCAGCCGAAACCGTCGTCATTCATGCGGACGACATCGAGGTGCTTTCCGAGGCCAAGTCGCCGTTTCAACGCCGTATTTCCGACAAGGGTGGAGTGGTCTGGCTGCCCGCAAGTTCGGGGCCGGTCATGACGCCTGCCGAAATTGACCAGTTGCGGGACCTCGCCGTCGAGGTAGCGGCAAAGTACGTGCCCGTACCGGACGACGAGGGCGAACCACGCCCCTGGGATATCGAGTTTGGCTTCGTTGACGGCGAGCTGACCTTGTTTCAGATTCGGCCACTGGTCGAGCGTGGCAGCAGCGTACCCGACGCGGTCATACGTGCGCGCCGACCTGCATCTTCCGTTGTGGAAAACGCAACTATCCAGGTGGACCTGGACCAGCCACTGGCGAGGTGAATAGTGAGAAAACGGGCACTTGGATCAATTATGGCGCTGTCCATCGCGCTGTCACCGACGGGGATCGTGCAGGCCTATCCTCTGGACGGCATCAATGAGTCCGGCATACGCAGGCTCGAGGGGTTTCAGCTTGCGGAAACAATACCCGGTGCCGCCAGGCTGGCGCCCGGGCAACTGTGGAGCAGCGAGAGCATTCAGCTGCGCCTTCTCGACTATGCCGGCCCGGATTTCGACGCGTTGCCCGAGGATGAGGAACTATCTGCCTTCCTGACGAAGGCGCTGCGCAGTCGCGACTCCAGCTATTCGATGGTGCTGGTGGATATGTCCGATCCCGATAACCTGCGATGGGCGGGGCTGCGGCCGGATCTCAGGCAGAACGCGGGCAGCGTCGGCAAGCTGATCTGCATGGCGGCGTTGTTTCATGCACTCGCCGAAGCGTTTCCTGATCCGGCCGATCGCGCCCGGGTACTGCGCGAAGCGGTTTCTCCGGCCGGGTCGTGGGTGAGTAACGAGATTCACAAGGTGCCGAAGTGGAGCGACAAAGATAAGCGCAACTATTACTCGGTCGTCCAACCGACCGACGAATTTCGCCTTGGCGAGTGGCTGGACCATGCCATATCCGCGTCGGCGAACGGCGCGGGGTCGATCATCTGGCGCGAAGCAATGCTCATACGCCATTTCGGCAACGAGTATCCGAAGAGTTTTGCCGAAAGCGAGCGCTTTTTTGCCGAAACGCCGAAGAAAGAGCTTGCGGCGCTCGCTCTCGCGGCAGTGACGGAGCCATTGCAGGAAGCCGGCATCGACACGACGAATCTACAGCAAGGATCTATGTGGACGACCAATTCGAAGCAAAAGGTACCCGGCACCGTGTCCTTTGCAACGCCGCGTGAGCTCGCGCGTTTCGCGTTCCGCATCGAACAGGGAAAGCTGGTTGACGAGTGGTCAAGCCTGGAAATGAAGAAATACATGTACCTGACCAAGCGCCGGTACCGGTACTGTTACGCGCCCGAACTCAAGGATGAGGCGGTTTTTTTCAAGAGCGGGTCGCTCTATTCGTGCCGGCCGGAGGAAGGCTTTCGCTGCGAAAAATACATGGGTAACGTCAGGAACATGATGAATTCAGTCGCGGTCGTCGAAGGCGACGATGCAAGCGAGCCGTTTTATATTGCGACACTCATGTCGAACGTGCTGAAGGTCAATTCGGCCTGGGACCATTCCCGCATTGCAGCTGCCGTCCATGAAACACTGCGAACAAGCAAGGCACAGGCGCTTCGTGAGACCGCTTCGGCGACGGAAATCAGCGAAGCCGGCCGAAGCGAGTAGATACATAGGCGACATGCCGCATTGTAAACGGTCCAATCATAGTCGCAGGGTGGAACCCAATTGAACACCGAGGAACACCAGAAGATTGACGCGCGGATCGTCGAGTCGGCAAAGAACATCAAGGTTCTGAGTCGATTGACCTGGCCCGCCGGAATCATGGAGACATTCCTTACAGGCTGGCGTTCCGGAAAGCCCAGGCTGCCGGTGGTTGAGTATGCGAAGTGCGATGACCTCGACGAACCCGCGCGCGAGCTCGGTCGCGCACTCGATTCACTCAAGAGCCTGGACGACCCTCTCGCGGAGTTCCTTCGCAATACGGCCGAGTCCTACCTCATGCTTTGCGACTTGTTGAAGCAAGTCGGCAAGCCCGATGTATTGAAGTTCAGTCGCGCGCTGTACGGCGTTCCTGGCGATGCGTTGTCGGAAGGTAGTGTCAACAACCTGGAAGCCGCGGAATACTTCCTGGAACGAAGTGCTCAGTTCGGCGAGGCGAGCGATCTGCGCGAGGCAGATTATTGCGTACCTGCGGAAATTGTGAAACGTGAACTCGAGGCACGACTTGCCGAAGTGTTTCCGGAAAAAACAGTCGAAGTAGTGGTCGACCCTAACATGGCATCGAAAGCCGCAGCCGGCGCAACTCGAATTCGCCTGCGCGGCGGCACCTGTTTTTCCGAATATGACATCCAGCAACTATTGCAGCACGAAGCGTTCGTTCACAGCCTGACCGCTCTGAACGGGCGAGCTCAACCGGTTATTCGCAGCCTCGGCCTCGGCGCGCCTCGCACGACCGGGCCGCAGGAAGGTCTGGCTACATTCGCCGAACTGGTCACAGGCTCAATTGATATCGACCGCATGCAACGCATCGCGCTGCGAGTTGTAGGCATCGACAAGGCGTTGTCCGGTGCGAATTTTATCGATGTGTTCGAGTTTTTCCTCAATGCCGGACAGACAGAAAACGACAGCTTTAGCTCGGCGATGCGGATTTTTCGCGGTGCACCCCTCACGGGTGGGGCGGCGTTCACCAAGGACCTCGTTTACCTTCACGGCTTGATGGAAGTGCATACTTTCTTTCGCTGGGCGCTGCAGCATCAGCGCCTCGAGCTTTGTCGGTATTTCTTTGCGGGCAGAATGACAATCGCCGATGCGTGCGGACTTGCGCCGATGTTCAAGGAAGGCATTCTCGCCGGGCCAAAGTATCTGCCGACGTGGATGACGCGTACCAACGGCCTGGCCGGCTACCTGGCGTTCTCGATTTTCGCAAATCGCATCAGCATCGAGGCGCTCGATGAGCACCATCGCTTCGAGCGTGTGCAGGAAATCAGCATCTGATCGCTGTCTCGCGTGTCTGGCGCAGGCGCAAATATTTCCGGTTAAGAGCGATCAATCAGGACTTTCCGATCCAGGAATTCGCCCAGGTCCTTCAGGGTCCTGCGGGCGAGGGCAACCGGCTTTT
>CBDUMZ010000027.1:0-32932 GCA_965368465.1 uncultured Chromatiales bacterium | reverse complement strand
CAGGACCCCTGCAACGCGCGGCGCTCGTCGTTCGCACGACAAGCTGAAGAAGCCGTCGTTGTCGGTAGACCCGACGTCGGGCGAGACGCACCTGCGTCATCGTGTGACGCCGGATGGTTTTTACCGCGGCACCCAGGTTGTCACTCAGCCTGAATCCATCGAAGACGACGAGTAGATCATCCCCTGATCGACCGGGCCCTGTCCGGTTTGTCTGTTGGTGGGCTCTCACTCAATAATTTCACTTGATGCAATGAGCGGTGACCTCGGTCCCGAGGTTGTCGTGCGCGCGGCTGCCGCAACGCTCGCCAAGTACCGGAACCTCGAGTTGATCCTGGTCGGCGACCGGGACGAGCTGCAGAGGCTGGTCGCTGGCATCGTCGGCGATGACCCTCGATTGCGTATCGAACACGCGAGCGAAGTCGTCGCCATGTCGGAACCGCCGGCCGATGCGTTGCGCAAAAAGAAAGATTCGTCGATGCGCGTCGCCATCAACCTCGTCAAGGATGGCACTGCGGCTGCATGCGTCAGTGCCGGTAACACCGGTGCACTCATGGCCACGGCGAAGTTCGTCCTCAAGATGCTGCCCGGCATCGATCGCCCGGCGATCATCGGTGAGTTGCCCGCCAAGGGTGGCTCCGTGCACATGCTCGACCTGGGTGCCAACACGCAGGCGACCGCTGACCAGCTTTTCCAGTACGCCGTTATGGGCTCCATCGTTGCGACGGACGTCGCGGGTGTCGACCGGCCGCGTATCGGCCTGCTGAATGTCGGCGCCGAGGAGATCAAGGGGCATGAGACCGTTCGGGAAGCCGCGGCCATGCTTGCCGACAGCACCCTGAACTACGTGGGTTTTATCGAAGGCTCGGACCTGACGTCCGGCAAGGTCGATGTCGTCGTGACAGACGGATTCACCGGCAATGTGGCGTTGAAGACGATGGAAGGCACGGTGGTTCTCGGCAAGCACTACCTCGCTCGTGCGTTCAAACGAAACTGGTTCACCAGGCTGCAGGCGTTCCTCGCGGGTAGCGTGTTGCGTCAGCTGAGCGCGGAACTGGATTCGCGCAATTACAACGGTGCGACTCTGGCAGGGCTGAATGGTATTGTGATCAAGAGCCATGGCAGTGCGGACGCTTATGCGTTCCAGCATGCGATCGACACGGCGGTCGTCGAAGTACGCAACCAGCTGCCACAACAAATCGGTACCTTGCTGCAAAAGGAAGCTGCATGATTTATTCGCGGATTGCCGGCACCGGGCGCTACCTGCCCGAACGCATCATGACCAACGCCGATCTCGAGAAGATCGTCGACACGTCTGACGAGTGGATTCGAACGCGCACGGGTGTCGAGCGCCGGCATGTCGTGGAGGACGAGCAGACGACCTCAGACATGTGCGTAGAGTCGGCAAAGAATGCGATGGACGATGCTGGTGTCAGGCCGGCCGATATCGACATGGTCATCACGGGTACAACGTCACCGGACGTGGTTTTTCCCAATGTGTCGACAATCATTCAGTATCGACTCGGCATCCCGGCGTGCACGGCGTTCAGCCTGGAAGCGGCGTGTTCCGGGTTTATCTACGCGCTGACGGTCGCCGACAAGTTCATCAAGGCCGGCGAAGCCAAGTGCGTGCTCGTGACAGGCGCCGAATGCATCACGAAGTTGCTCGATTGGGGCGATCGAAATACCTGTGTGCTGTTTGGCGACGGTGCGGGTTCCGCCATTGTCGTCCCGTCGGAGAAGCCGGGCATTCTGTCCTGCGAGCTCGGCGCGGACGGTCAGTACCGGGAGTTGCTGCATTACCCGGCCGGCGTGTCGAAGAACCTGGCCATCGCCGGTACCGACGAAGCAAACATCATCATGCAGGGCAACGAGGTCTTTAAAGTGGCGGTCAAGACCCTGGGAAGGATCGCGAAGGCCGCGCTCGACAAGGCCGGCGTGTCGAAAGAGGAGCTGGACTGGCTCGTTCCGCACCAGGCCAACATTCGTATCATCCAGGCGATGGCCAAGCGACTGAACATGCCGATGGAGAAGGTCATCCTGACCGTACAGGATCACGGCAATACCTCGGCAGCCTCCGTGCCCATGGCGCTGGACGTTGGCCGCCGTGACGGCCGTGTCAAAGAGGGTCAGCTGATTCTCATGGAAGCCTTTGGTGGCGGCTTCACCTGGGGATCCGTCCTGATGCGAATGTAGCCCTACCAGAGGCTGCTTTTCTTCTGCCGCGCTGAGCGGCGGCGCATGCGCTGATGCAATTGCTGGCGACGACGGTCGATCCGGTCGCGACGAATCACGGCATCGGCATGCTTGCCATGCTCTTTCTCGTACTGGTCCCGAAAGCGGCAGAAGTCGTCGTACGCTTCGCGCACATGAAGCAGTTCACGTGCAACGAGCTCGATAATGATGACGTCGTCCAGGTAGCCGATGACCGGGATGTCGTCGGGCAGGATGTCTTCGGGGTCGGCAAAATAGACGAAGGTTGCCAGCAGCCGCTGGCGGTCACCGTCGGGAAGCTGCCATTCCTCGTCCGTCAGCATGCTGATCAGCGACTCGAGCTCGGGAAGACGTTTGCCGACGAAGTCGGGCAGGGGGTCGCTGGCGCGGATTTCTTCGAGAACGGATTGAATCGCGTCGATGATTTCGGCGTCCTCCGCGTCCTTGACGGCTTCACGCGACTGCCGCAGGGCCTTACGGAAGAACCGCAGATCGCGGTCGGTCAATTCAAAAGAGATCCGGAGGCCCATCGGGACAGGCTAACGGCAACTCCCTATGTCGGTCAACGCATGATGGTTTACCATAGGGGCAGGCTGGCTGGTCCGATCCAATGAAACCGAAACTCGTTATAGGCAACAAGAACTACTCGTCATGGTCGCTGCGGCCATGGCTTCTTATGAAAGAAGCCGGAATCGACTTCGAGGAGCACCGCATCGTGCTCGATACGCCGACCACGAAAAAGGAAATCGCGGCGTTCTCGGCGGCCGGACGCGTGCCCATATTGCAGTTGGCGGATGTCACCGTGTGGGACTCCCTGGCGATCGCCGAGACCGTGGCGGAGCGCTGGCCCGACAAGCAACTCTGGCCGATGGACCCCGCCGAGCGTGCGCATGCGCGCGCGATTTCCGCCGAAATGCATGCGGGCTTCCCGCATTTGCGCAATTGTATGCCCATGAACTGCCGGGCGATGGGCCGCAAAGTACCCATTCCGGATGAACTTGGCGACGACATCACGCGCGTCATCGAAATCTGGTCGGAGTGCCACAAGCACTACGGCGATCGCGGTGGCTGGCTGTTCGGCACGTTCTCAGTCGCCGATGCCATGTACGCACCGGTCGTCCTGCGCCTGCGGACTTATGGCATCAACCTGCCGCAATCGGCCGGCTACTATCCTCAACGCCTGTTGCAAAGCGCCGCAATGCAGGACTGGCTCGCGGCCGCCGAATGCGAAACAGAAGTCATCGACGCGGACGAAAAAGGCCAGTAATGCGCAACGGGATTCTCGGCCTGGCCGCCTGGTTGCTGGCCAACACACCGGTTTACGCGGAGGTCTTCGAACTGCCGCCCGAGGGCTATGACGTTATCGGTTCGGTGTCGACGATCACGGCACGCTACGAAGACACCCTGGTCGACATCGCACGTCGTCACGGTCTCGGGTACACGGACGTGGTACTGGCCAATCCGGGTGTCGACGTCTGGGTACCGGGCGAGGGCACGGAAATCATCCTGCCGAATCGCTTTGTGCTGCCGCCGGGGCCACGGCAGGGACTGGTTCTGAACCTGGCCGAGTACCGGATGTACTACTTCCCGAAGCCGCGTGCGGGTGAGCCGGCCTATGTGTATACCTACCCGATGAGTATCGGGCGCATGGACTGGGAGACACCGCTCGGCAGGACAAACATCGTCGCCATGGCAAGGAACCCGGCCTGGTACCCGCCACAGTCGGTGCGCGACGAACATGCCGCGGACGGCGATCCCTTGCCGCGCGTTGTGCCACCCGGCCCGCAGAACCCGCTGGGAACGCGCGCGCTGCGCCTCGGGCTTCCGGGATACCTGATCCATGGCACCAACCGGCCGGCCGGCGTCGGCATGCGTGTGTCGCATGGCTGTGTGCGCATGTTCCCCGAGGACATCGAGTTCCTGTTCGAGCACATTGCGGTCAATACGCCGGTGCGCATTATCAACGTGCCCGTGAAAATCGGCTGGGATGGGGAGGCTCTCGTCGCCGAAGTACATCCTCTGCTCGAGTCGCCGCAGCCCCTGGTCGAGGAGACGATTGAGCACATTGAACAACTGGATGCGGATGTCGAGTTGCAGGAGCCGGATCCGAACAGCAAGGATCCGCTGACACATGTCACCGAGCAGTTCGTTGCCGCGACCGCCGAGCGTGCCGGGCGGCTCGACTGGGATGGCGTTGAAGAACTGGTGCGGCGGTCCGACGGTATCCCTCAGGCCGTTGGGACAGGCATAAAAAACGCCGCGACAAGCGCGGCGTTTAAATAGAACATTTTGTCCTGACTTACTTGGACATAGACTTCTGGAACATACGTTCCATGGCTTGTTTATTGGCTTCGCAGCAAGCCTGGGATTGCGTAGCGGCTGCGAGGGCCCGGTCAGCGGTGCTTTGTGCTGATGAGGCGGCCTGAGCGGCGCGATCAGCGGCTGCACGAGCAGCTTCTGCGGCAGAGGCAGCAGCGGCTGCGTCAGCGGCGGCGCGATCTGCCGTAGCTTTCACATCATCCAGCCCCGTGGTTGCGCAACCAGCGGCCATTGCGACGAACAGTGCAAGTGCGCTTGCTCTGAGTGCGGTCTTTTTCATTTTGGAAGGTTCCTTTGTTGGGTAAAACTGCAGGCGCATTATTTCCCAATACGCGCGGCGCTGCAATGAAAACTCTTACTTTCCTTCGTTTTTGTCGCCTGAGCGCGACAAAAACACGCAAAATCAGGGGACATTGCCGACAGCACTGATGCGCACAGGCATCGTGGCGACCACATCGATGAGCGCAAGGTTGTAGCCGGGCCCCTCGTCGCCGAGGAATCCGGCCGGCAGATACCTCAGCTGGCCCTGCGAGTAATCGCTGTCCGGCATCGTGGCATCCCGGATTTGCCAGGCCTGCCCGTCGTGTATTTCCGCCCATGCGTGCCCAAATGCGGCAAGCCCGGTATCGGCGTCGATCAACAGGCTGCCGAGGGCAATGCGCGCCGCGTAGCCATTGGCCCTGGCCAGCGCAGCAAGCAATACCGCATGCTCGGTGCAGTCGCCTTCACCCGTGGCAGCAACCTGGGAGGCCAGGTCGAAACCACGTGAGTAGGATTTCTGGTCGATGTGTTCGAAAACGAAACGTCGCAGTTCCTCGACCGTAGGCCGTTCCCCGAAACTCGAACGCAGTGCCTGCAACAGTTCCTGCACGCTCGGTTCCTCGAAATCGACGACCCAGGTGTTTTGCCGAAACCGGTCGTCGTCGCCGCCGGCTATTGTGGGGCGCCCGGCATACTCGATGCTGACCGTACTTGCGCCGGTTGCGACAATCTCGAGACCGTCGATGCGGGACAGGAAGAGCGCCGACTTGCCCGGGTCGTTGACATGCAATGTCGAGAACAGGATCTCGCCGAACGCCGCCTCGTCGCCGGGTACGCGTTCAATGGCAATGGTCGTCATGTAGGGCAGGTCATCGTCGGCATGGACGATGCCGCACAGCAGCACGTACGTCAGAACCAGCCAGGTCGGTCTGCCGATTCTCATCGTGAGAACGAACCGTTGGTCCAGATACGGCGAAGGTTGATCGTGACGGGGCCGATCGTCATGTCGGATTCTTCCAGGAGACCTTCATCGTCAAACCGGCCGGTGGCCGTCATGGGCCCCATCGTCATGATCGCCTGCTGTTCTGCCGTTGCGTCGCGTGTCATCGTGGATTCGAGCAGGCGGGATGGGTCGATGCCGGGTATCCAGAGATGCGCGGTCTTCGTGGTCTCGTCGCCGCTGAATAACTCGCGCGCCATGTCAATCTGCTGGAGTTCGCTGGTCGGTGACCGTGCGCCGTCGAGTACGGCCTCGAATGTCTTGCCCTGCAATGTGCCGCTCGAAACCCACAGGTCGTCATCGTTGAGCTCCAGTCTCAGGTCACTTGTGATTTCGCCGTTTTCGAGCGATATGTCGATAGCATTGATCAGCTGGCCGTTCGGCGTGGAATAGGTGATCGAGTAAGAGTCGCTTGTGATCAGCGTGGCTGGATCGGTGGCCATCAGCGAGGATTCGACGGCATAGATCTTGATGTCGCCGTCCTCGTCGATGGTATAGGAGTTGTAAGCAACGCCTGTACCGAGGCCGGTTACGTCGATTTGCGCGATTTCCTCAAAGTAGGGTGCCGGGGTGTCATCGGCGTATTCAGCATTGCTGACGAACTCGGCAAAAGCCCGGGCGAACGTATCGCGATAGCCGAGGTAGTTGTGGGCGCAGGCGATGGAGACCTCGCCCTTGGTGGCAGCGCGCACCTTGGTAAACGCGACCATATTCTGGGTTTCGCTTTTGACCGTGTAGAGCCACTCCAGCGCAAGGTAAGGCATGCCGGCAACCTCGCCGGATCCGGTATGGAAAATCTGGCGGGTGACGAGGGGACCATGGGTGTCGGTGATGGTTTCGATATTGGTTTCTGCCATCAGGTTGGCCAGGGATGCAAGGTCCATGGACCCCGTGAAGATGTAGCACTCGAGGGGGGACTGGGCCTTGATATCCGACGCGAAATACCAGCCGCCGTCGAACGCCTCCGGGTCCGCGGGTTTACCCGGCAGCTTGCTGCGCAGCGCGTCGTCGGGCGTTGCGACCGCGCGAAACTTCATGCGCCGCGATTCGGCCTGCATGGAATCCCTGACCCAATCGGGCCAGCCGCTGAGTGGGTCGTGCTGGGCGCGCGTGACCGGGGAGGCAAGCAGCAATGCAATGAGCGTGATGAGCAGTAGCGGTGGTAGCGGGCGGGGCATGTACGTCTCCTGGGTCGTGTCGCAGCCTGTAAACAGCAGAACTTACCGGTTTCACCGGGATCTGTCGCTTTTTACATTCGGGGCTTGCACCGCGTCGGGTACTGTATATAATCCCATATACTGTGAATCCATACAGGAACTGCTCAAATGCGCGAACTGACCCCAAGACAAAAGCAAATTCTCGAGATGATTCAGGAGTTTATCGACGAAACCGGTATGCCCCCGACACGTGCTGAGATCGCCCGCCAGCTCGGCTTCAAGTCCGCCAATGCGGCTGAGGAACATCTCCGGGCCCTGCAACGCAAGGGCGTACTCGAGCTGTTGCCGGGCGCATCGCGTGGCATCCAGCTCAAGGATTCATTACGTGACCAGATGGGCTTGCCGCTGGTCGGCCGTGTTGCGGCAGGGAGTCCGATACTCGCCGAGGAACACATCGAAGCGCATTACCGGATCGATTCGCAGCTTTTCAGTCCAAAACCGCATTACTTGTTGCGCGTTAGCGGCATGAGTATGAAAAATGTGGGGATTCTCGACGGTGACCTGGTTGCCGTACATCGCACGCCGGAAGTTCGCAGTCGGCAAATCATTGTTGCCCGTCTCGATGACGAGGTAACGGTCAAGCGTTATCGTCAGGACGGCTCACTGGTGTCGCTCCTGCCCGAAAACGATGAGTTCGAACCGATTATCGTTGACCTCAAGGAACAGGCACTGGTGATCGAAGGCGTCGTTGTTGGCGTCATTCGTGACGGCCTGCCGTTGCATTGAGCATTGTCATCGTCTCTCGACAAGATACTTGCGAACCCGCGTGTCTGGCGCGGGCGTGACCAGGCCGGGAAGCGGGCAGGGCTGGCAAGCGGTTACCCGGAACTCGACCGGCACCTGCCAGGAGGGGGCTGGCCTCGTGAATCACTGACCGAAGTGCTTACCGAGCACTACGGCATTGGCGAACTGCGCCTGCTGATGCCGGCACTGGCACGCTTGAGCACCGAAGTATCATCACAAGATTTTGCCGAACCAGGCTGGCTTGCCTGGGTGGCCCCACCATTTCAACCTTATCCTCCCGCGCTGCAGCAGTACGGCATCGATTTATCGCGCATGCTGATCGTGCGTCCCCGCGACGACGGCGAAATTCTCTGGTCGGCCGAACAGGCCCTGTCATCAGGAACCTGTGCGGCGGTATTGTTGTGGCCGTCGAGACTCGACGATCAGGCCAGTCGTCGATTGCAGCTTGCCGCCGAGAAAGGGCGGAGCTGGGCGATTGCATTTCGCCCGCTGGCGGCACGCAGGCAGCCTTCTGCGGCGGCGTTACGCCTTGAGCTGCATCCCGGCGAGAAGGGATCGCGCGTTCATATCCTCAAAAGTCGTGGCGGTCGCCCGGCTGTTATCACTGCCCTGATTTAGTCATGCGGCGAGCATGCGGACCACCTGCCATGGCGCGGGACATCGCCCCGGCTCCCCCTGCCGTACAGCAGGATTTGCCCTTCGTTGAGCGGGTAGTCCCTGCAGGCAGGCCGCGGCCGGTTTTACAGGCGCGGTCAGCGGATCAATTATGGTTTTGCGTGTGGTTGCCACAACTGCCGCTGGAAGCGAATCGAGCAGCGGCGACGGCGACGGCGATTGTCGAGGAACAGCACGGCATCCACCGCATCCTGCTGGCCGATACCGAGGCGAAGGCGGCCGGCGTGCGGCCCGGGCAGACGACAAACGCAGCGCTCGCGTTACTGCCGACCCTGCAACTCGAGGAGCGCAGCCTGCTCCGGGAGCAACAGGCGCTCGAAGGCCTGGCAACCTGGCTGGAACGTTTTTCTTCCTTTGTTTCGATTGCCGAGCACGATGTGCTGGTCCTCGAAATTGCCGGCAGCGTACGACTGTTCGGTGGCTTGCAGGAACTCCGGCAAAAGATATCGAGAGGGTTGCGGGAGCTTGGCCTGACGGCCGCACTCGCTATCGCACCGACACCGCTTGCAGCCACCTGGCTGGCACGTGCCGGTCGCCGTGCCTGCATACGTGATGATGCAAACCTCGCAGCGGCCTTGCGCAAGCTGCCGCTCGCCTGCATGGACTGGCCGGCGGGTTTGTGTGAAGCGCTGACGGGTATGGGTGTGATGACGGTTGGAGATTGCCTGCGGTTACCGCGCGAGGGTTTTACGCGACGCTTTGGCGCCGAATATTTGCTGCAACTCGACCGGGCACTCGGGCATTTGCCGGACCCGCGTAATTCCTGGCGTGCTCCCGAGCGGTTTTGTGCCGATTACGAGATGCTCGAAGAGCAGGCGGATCGTGAGTTGCTGCTCAACATTTGCCAGGAGTTGTTGTTGTCACACGAGCAGTTTCTGCTGGCGCGGCAGCTCGGTACGCAACGCGTGTGCTTCAGTTTTTTTCACCTTAAGGGCCCTGCAACCGAATTGCGTCTCGGTTGCGCGCGGGCAGAGCGTTCTGCCGAGCGCTGGTTCGAATTACTGGGTATTCGTTTCGAGCAACTGGTCCTGCCGGGGCCCGTTATCGCTGTGCGCTTACGCAGTGGTGTGGCACAGCCACTGCAGGCTGAGTCAGGCACCCTAAGTTTCCACGGCAAACCCGGTGCAGCGGTGAGACGTTTTTCGATCACCCAGCTGGCTGAGCGCCTGATTGCGCGTATTGGCGACCAGTCCGTACAGGCGGCATCCATAGTGGCTGAGCACCGACCCGACTATGCGTGGCGCTCGCAAAGCCTGTTGGCTGACTGGTCTGGTTCGACGCTGGATGCCAGTGAACAGTCTGTACAACGACCATTGTGGATGTTGCCCGAGCCGGCCCTGCTGCCGGCAGACCGCGGCTACCCCGTGCACCAGGGTTGCCGTTTGCGCCTGATTGATGGGCCGGAGCGTCTTGAAACCGGCTGGTGGGACGAGGATGGCATTGCGCGCGATTACTACACGGCCCTGGGCATGGATGGCAGGCGGCTGTGGGTATTCCGTAATCGTAACCGCACATCATCCTGGTACCTGCACGGTTATTTCGGATAGAGACATGTCGGGTCGCTACGCGGAGCTACACGCGCTCAGCAATTTCACTTTTCTGCGTGGTGCATCCCATCCCGAGGAACTTGTCAAGACGGCTGCGGCACTCGGTTACGAAGCGCTCGCCATCACCGACGAGTGTTCCATGTCGGGGATTGTGCGCGCGCATGCGGCGGCAAAAGAATGCGGTCTCAAGAAACTGGTTATCGGTACAGAGCTGCACCTCTGCAGTGGTCGCAAACTGGTCGCACTCGCGCAAAACAAAGAGGGTTACACATCGCTATGCCGCCTGGTCACGAATGCACGTCGCGCGGCTGACAAGGGCCACTATGCGCTGCAGCGCCTGGATTTCGAGGCGGGCCTGCCGGGATGCCTCATGCTGTGGGTTCCCGACAGGCAATTCACGCTCGACGTTGAGGATCACTGGTTGCGTGAGACGTTTCGCGATCGTTTGTGGATTGCCGTTGAGTTGCTGGCCGACGGGCGACAACGCGAACAACTCGCAAAGCTGCGTGAGGAAGGGCGTCGGCTGAAGCTGCCACTGGTCGCAAGTGGCGATGTCCATATGCATTGTCGGGCGCGCCGTATCGTGCAGGATGCAGTGACGGCAATACGCTGTGGCACCACCGTCGACAATGCCGGCTTTGCGTTGTATCCCAATGGCGAACGGCATTTACGTTCCCTCGATATACTGCGGCGCGTTTATCCGGATGACCTGCTCGAAGAAACGGTATGCATCGCCGAGAGTATCGACTTTTCACTCGATGAACTGCGCTATGAATACCCCCACGAAATCGTTCCTGATGGCGACACACCGGCCACCTACCTGCGCAAACTGACCGAGGAGGGAATGCGGCGTCGCTGGCCGCAAGGTGTATCCGAAAAAGTGCGGCAACTCATTGAGTACGAACTCAAGTTGATCGCCGAGCTCAGGTATGAGCGCTATTTCCTGACCGTGTACGACATCGTCGCATTTGCACGTTCACAGGACATTCTTTGCCAGGGACGTGGATCGGCGGCAAATTCCGCGGTGTGTTTTTGCCTGGGGATTACCGAGGTAGACCCGGCGCGCATGGAGATGCTCGTCGAGCGCTTCATTTCGAAAGAGCGCAACGAGCCGCCCGACATCGATGTGGATTTCGAACATGAGCGGCGCGAGGAGGTCATCCAGTACATCTATGCAAAGTACGGTCGTGAGCGCGCGGCGCTCGCGGCGACCGTTATCACCTACCGACCGCGCAGCGCTCTGCGCGATATGGGCAAGGTTCTCGGTCTCAGCGACCTGCAGGTCGGGCGCCTGTCGCGATCGATGCAGTGGTGGGATGGCCAGGCCGTTGACGACAGCCGTATTCTCGAAGCCGGCCTGTCGCCCGGCAGTCCGATTATCAAGCGCCTGCTGTATCTCGTGCGGGAACTGATCGGGTTTCCACGGCACCTGTCGCAGCACGTCGGCGGTTTTGTGATCTCCGATGCACCGTTGTACGAACTCGTGCCGATCGAGAACGCCGCGATGCCGGAGCGTACGGTTATCCAGTGGGAGAAGAACGATCTCGAAGACCTGGGCCTGCTGAAAGTCGATGTCCTTGGCCTGGGCATGCTGACGGCGATACGCAGGAGTTTCGACCTGATCCGTGACTTCGACGGCCGGGAGTACACGCTGGCGACAGTGCCGGCCGAGGACCCCGAGGTCTACGACATGATCTGCGACGGTGACACGATGGGGGTCTTCCAGATCGAGTCACGTGCGCAGATGACGATGCTGCCGCGGCTGCGGCCACGCTGTTACTACGACCTGGTCATCGAAGTCGCGATTATTCGCCCGGGCCCGATCCAGGGCGACATGGTGCACCCGTACCTGCGTCGGCGTAATGGGGAGGAGGCTGTCGATTACCCGAGCGAGGAAGTTAAGGGCGTGTTGCAGCGCACGCTGGGTGTGCCGATCTTCCAGGAGCAGGTCATGCAACTGGCTATCGTCGCTGCCGGGTTTACGCCGGGTGAGGCCGATAGCCTGCGGCGCGCCATGGCGGCGTGGAAGCGCCGGGGCGGGCTCGGCCCTTTCGAGGACAAGCTCGTCAACGGGATGCGCGCACGGGGCTACGACGAGACATTCGCGAGGCAGATTTTTCGACAAATCCTGGGTTTTGGCGAGTACGGCTTCCCCGAGTCGCACTCGGCAAGTTTCGCCTTGCTTGTGTACGTCTCGTCGTGGCTCAAGTGCCACGAGCCTGCCGCGTTTACCTGTGCGCTGCTGAACAGCCAGCCCATGGGGTTTTACTCAGCGTCGCAACTCGTACAGGACGTGCAGCGGCACGGTGTTGCAGTACGGCCTGTCGATATCAATCGCTCCGCCTGGGACTGCTCGCTCGAACCTGGCGAAGCCGGGGCGGCAACGCTGCGTCTCGGGCTCAGGATGGTCAAAGGGCTAGCGGAAGAAGCCGGGCGGCGCATCGTCGCGGAACGCGCCAATGGCGACTACCGGCAGGTTCAGTCTCTGCTTGAACGTGTGGGGCTGGATCGACGTGAACTCGGCGTGCTGGCGTCCTCAGGCGCGCTGCAGCCGCTCTCGGGGGACCGGCACCGGGCGCGTTGGGCGGTGGCTGGTGTCGAGAAGCCTATGCCCTTGTTTCCGAGCATGGCGCGTTACGAGCCCGCACCACTGCTGCAAAAGCCCACAGAGGGACAGAATATCGTTGCGGACTATCGCAGCACCGGGCTGACGCTCGAGCGCCACCCGGTTTGCCTGTTACGACAGCACCTTGATCGCTATCGCTACGCACAGGCAGAGGCACTACCGGTCCTCGGTGATGGTCACAAGGTCAACGTTGCCGGCCTTGTCATTACCAAGCAGCGTCCCGGGACAGCGAGTGGTGTGACTTTCGTAACGCTCGAAGATGAGACGGGGCAGATTAACCTGGTGGTATGGAAACAGGTCGCGGAACAGTACCGCGCCGAGTTGCTGAACGCGCGTTTGCTGGGCGTGACCGGGAAGTTACAGATAGAGGGGCAGGTGATCCACGTGGTGGCACAGCGTCTGATCGACCACTCAGGCCTGCTGGGCGACCTTAGCGTCCACTCGCGTGACTTTCGCTAGGGCAAACTAACTATCGTCGTCGAGATTGAAGTTAAACGTGCTGTCGAGATCCACTTCGCGCATCTCCCGAATTTCCTCGAGACGGCGGCGGATCTCGCGGCGATGCGCCACCTCGTCCGGGTCGGTGGCCTCGAGTCTCTTCACCAGCGTGTCGATGTCGAATTCGCCGGACAGCCCGACAACCGTGTCGCCGCCGAAATCGGCGATTTCGACGTCGTCGTCATCGTCGTCATCATCGTCCGCATCGTCGAGATCGTCGAGGTCGTCGAGATCTTCGTCTTCCAGCTCTTCCAAGTCGTCTTTGTCACCGGCCATCACAGCAGCTCCACCGTCATCGGGTTATTGCAACAGGACTAGAGAATCAGGTTATTAATTTCGAAGATTGGAAGCAAAATTGCAAGCACAATTACCATCACAATCCCGCCCATGGCGACAATCAGCAACGGCTGCAGAATGCCGAGCAAGGCGGCGATCAGCCCGTCGACTTCCCGTTCCTGGCCGCTTGCCGAGCGCGCCAGCATCTCCTCGAGGCGGCCGCCCGCCTCACCGCTGGAAACCAGGTGAATCATCATTGGCGGAAACAGCTTGCTGGCGGCGAGCGATTTGCTGATCGAGGCACCTTCGCGCACGCGCACGGTCGCTTCGACGACCGCATCGCGCATCGGAATATTCTCTATCACCTCCGCGGAGATCTTGAGCGATTCGAGAATCGGTACGCCACTACCGGCAAGAATGCTCAACGTGCGCGTGAACCGGGCTGTGTTCACGCCGCGCGACAGACGCCCGACGATCGGGAGGCGCAAGAGGAGGGCATGGTAATTCCGGCGCGGTTTTTCCTGCTGCAGGATCCACCAGACCAGCCAGCCGATCGCGGCGGCACCCGCAATGACCAGCGGCCAGTAGCCGCGCAGGAAATCGCTGGTCGCTATGAGACCGGTGGTCAGGGCCGGCAGCTCGGCCGAGGTATTTTCGAACACGCCGACGATCTTCGGCACGACCGTGGCGAGCATGAAGCTGATAATGGCCAGCGCCATGACGACCAGGGCAATCGGGTAAACCATTGCATTGGTGATGCGCTGCCGTAACTCCTGGCGAGCCTCGGTGTAGTCGGCCAGGCGCTCAAGTACGACATCGAGATGCCCGGACTGTTCGCCGGCCGCGACGGTCGCCCGGTAGAGTTCCGGGAACGCTTGCGGAAATTCGCGAAAGCCATCGGCCAGCGAGTGGCCCTCCATGACCTTGGCGCGTACGCCGAGGAGGATGCTCTTGCTGCGCGGCTGGTCGTTTTGCTGCGCGACCGCCAGTAACGCTTCTTCGAGGGGCAGGCCGGATTGCGACAATGAGGCCAGCTGTCGCGTGATCAGGGCCAGTTCCGCTGACGACAGTCCCTTGCGGAAAGAAAACGTGCTTTGCCGCCGAGCTTCCTTCTTCGCAACTTCCGTGACGCTGACGGGAAACAGGTTGCGATCGCGGAGTATCTGGCGAACGTGTTTCGGCGTGTCGCCTTCGAGCAGGCCTTTCGCCTGCTTGCCGGCCTGGTCCATCGCGACGTATTCAAAGGCGCCCATTGCTTAAGCTAGTCCTCGCGGGTAACGCGCAGGACTTCCTCAACCGTCGTGCGGCCGGCCAGTACCTGGCGACGACCGTCCGCGCGGATGCTCGGACTGGTCTTGCGGGCATGCCGGTCGAGTTCCTGTTCGCTGACACCGCTGTGGATCATCTCGCGCATGTCGTCGTCAACCGTGATGAGTTCGTAGATGCCCGCGCGGCCCTGGAATCCTCCGCCGGGAACATCGCCGGCGTGGTAGAGGGTCGGCGGATTGTTGGCATCGAGCCCGAGCAGCTCGCACTCGTATTCACGGGCCGTGTAGGGCACTTTGGATTCATCGTCGAGCACACGCACAAGCCGCTGGGCGATGACGCCCAGGAGGCTCGAGGAGAGCAGGAACGGCTCGACGCCCATATCGCGCAATCGTGTCACCGCGCCGGCGGCTGTATTCGTGTGCAAGGTGGAGAGCACCAGGTGACCCGTCAGACTGGCCTGCACGGCGATTTCGGCGGTTTCGAGGTCGCGTATCTCACCCACCATGACGACATCCGGATCCTGGCGCAGGATTGCTCGAAGACCGCGCGCGAAGGTCATCTCGACCTTCGTATTCACCTGCGACTGTCCGATACCGTCGATGAAATACTCGATCGGGTCCTCGACCGTCATGATGTTGCGGCTGTTGTCGTTGATGCGTTCCAGCGCGGCATACAACGTCGTCGTCTTGCCTGAGCCGGTGGGTCCGGTGACGAGAATGATGCCGTGCGGCTTGTGAATCAGGTCATCGACTTTCTTCTCGGTCACCGAATCCATGCCCAGCGACATGAGGTCCAGTCGGCCGGCCTGCTTGTCGAGCAGTCGCAGCACGACGCGCTCGCCATGACCCGACGGCATCGTCGATACACGGACATCAACCGCGCGACCGGCGATACGCAGTGAGATACGGCCATCCTGGGGGAGGCGTTTCTCCGCAATGTCCAGCTTTGACATGACCTTGATACGCGAGACGACCAGCGGTGCAAGTCCGCGCCGTGTCTTCAGAACCTCGCGCATGACACCGTCGACCCGAAAACGCACACCCAGCCGGTTCTCGTAGGGTTCGATATGGACGTCGGACGCGTTCTCCTTGATCGCCTCGGTCAGGACGGCATTGATGAAGCGGATAATCGGCGCATCGTCGTCGTTGTCGAGCAGGTCGGATGGTTCCTGCAGTTCCTGCGCGACCTGGGTAAGGTCGAAGTCCTCGTCCAGACCATCGACCATTTGCGAGGCTTTGGCGGAGTCCTGCTCGTAGGATTCCTGCAACAATGAGTCGAAAACCTCGCCGGACACGCGCGACATCTTGAGCGGCACGCCGGCAAAGCGTCGTGCTTCCGCGAGGCTCAGCGGGGAAGCACCGCTGCGATAGACCGCTGTACCTCCTGCCGACCCAAGCTCCTGGATCAGTACGCCGTGGCGCTTCGCGAAGTTGAAGGGCAGCGTCCGCCGGTGTTCAGGCACATCCAGCGTTGTGGTGCCACTCTCAAGGATGATTTCGGTTTCAGCTTCCATCGGGCTTACTGCTCATCTTCCTCAGGTTCTCTGGCATTCCGGTACTCCTCAATGGGAGGCAGCATCGGACGTGTTTGTCCCGGCATCAGCCGGACATCGTCGCCTTTCCGGCCTTGTTGCACGTCACGAATCAGGTTGTATTTCTGGTTGGTCTCAAAGGCTGTCTGCGTCGCGTCGCGAAGAATGGTCGGCCGGATGAAGACCATCAGGTTGGTCTTGAGTTTTTCCGTCTTGCGAGAACGGAACAGGTTGCCGAGCAGGGGGATTCTTCCCAGCACCGGAACGCGCTGGTCGCTTTCGCGCAACACGTCCTCAAGCAGCCCGCCGAGAACCAGTATCTCGCCGTCATCGACGATAACCGTGGTATCGATCGTGCGCTTGTTGACGATCAGGTCGACGGCTCCGGCGGCTGACTGCGCGATGCTGGAAATTTCCTGGGATACGTCGAGGACCATCGAGTCGCCCTCGTTGATCTGTGGCGTGATCGCGAGTTTGACACCGACCGCCTCCCGGTTGATCGTCTGGAACGGATTCACGGCACCGCCGGAACCGCCCGTGTTCGTGAACGAACCACTGACAAACGGAACATCCTGCCCGACGTTCAGCGTTGCTTCCTCGTTGTCGGTCGTCACGATCGATGGCGTCGAGATCAGGTTGGTATCGGCGTCGCCTTCGACGGCACGCAGGATTGCGGCGAAGCTGACGCCGTCATCCGTGATGCGCCCGACACCGATGGTGCCGCCTTCGCCGATCAGGCCGCTCGGGTCAGTGACGCCGCCGCCGGCAGCGCTGCCCAGTTGCACGACGCCCGCCAGGAAGTCGGGAAAGTTCGTGACCGCAATCGGTGCATCGGAACCGCTTGCTTCAACTGCGAGCGATACGCCGAGTTCCTTCGACTTGTCGACGATCACCTCGACGATGATCGCTTCGACGAGAACCTGCGCGCGCCGTATGTCGAGCTTGTCGATAATCTGCATCGTCGAGCGCATGAGCTTGGGCGGCGCATTGATAACCAGTGCGTTCGTTTGCGTATCGGCCCAGACGCTGAGGCCGTCCATACCGGCCGGCGGCGCAGCCTGGCCTGCCGCAGACTGCGTCTGGCTCGTGAAGTGTTGCTGCAACTTGGTCGCGAGTTCTTCCGCATCGGCATAGCGCAGGTAGCGGACCTGTGTGTCGCCACCGTCCTCGAGCGGCGTGTCGAGGTGTGCGATCAAAGTCCTGAGGCGCAGGCGTTCGTTCTTGTCGCCGCCGATCAGCACACTGTTGGTGCGTGCATCGGCAACGAGGCTGGTTGTGACAGGGGCGCCGTCGGCTCGCGGTGTGGCCGTCAGGGCGGTCATGATGCGCACGATCTCACCGGCCGAGGCATGCTGCAGCGATACGACCTCGATGTCTTCGTCGCTTGCCTGGTCAATGCGTCGAATGATGCTGACGACGCGAGCAACGTTCGCGGCACGGTCGGAAATGACCAGCATGTTTGAACCGGCGTGAGCGACGAGATGGCCATATTGCGGGAGCAACGGTCGCAGCAGCGAGACGAGCTGCGTGGCGCCGACATTCTTGAGTTGCACAACCTGGGTGGTCAGGTCGTCGGGACCGTAAGTGCCGCCTGCGCCGATCGCAGTGGGCAGCTGCCTCGCGGTCGCGTCGGGCACAACCTTGACGAGGTTGTCGCTCTCGATAGCGACGTAACCGTGTACCTGGAGGATCGAGAGAAAAGCCTCGTACATCGCGTCCGGCCCCAGGGGAGTCGGGGAGAGCAACGTGACCTTGCCCGTCACCCGGGGATCGAGGATGACGTTCTTGCCGGTTACGGCGGAAACGGCCTCGACAACCTGGCGGATATCGGCGTCTTTCCAGTTGACCGTTGCCGCGGGCTGTTGCGCCCAGGCAAGTACCGTTAGCGACAGAAGACCCGTCGCGACCAGCAGCCGCCGTGGACCTCGGAGTATGTGTCTTTGGTTTTTTATCATTGAGTTTGCTCACCGCTCATGTCGAGCTGGCTGGTCTTGAGGACAATCGTTTCGTCTTGTCCGTTACGTTCGAGGGTTACGGTTACCTGTTCTGCCGTACCGAGAGACTGAAAGACCTGCATGGCCTGGGTCGGGTCTGTCAGCGGTTGTCCGTCTATGTCCTTGATCAGGTCGCCGGGGCGCAGTCCGAGCGCGGCGAACTGCTGCCGGTTTCTCCCCGGGTACACGCGGTAGCCGGCCTGCTGACCATCGACCGCGTAAGGCGTCGGCCTGATAACGTCGGACAACGTCGTCAGGTTCTGGGAGACGACGCTCTGAATACTCTGTGCATTACTGCTGAGTTCAGCCTGCCGGGTGGTGTTGGTCGTGCGCCGCGACGCCGACGCCTGTCCTTGCGGGAATTCGGAAGGGATGCGCAGGTTCGTCAGGGCGCCGCTTTCGTTAAGCACGACGCGTTCCCGATAGACGGCATGCAGGGTTGCCCCGGAGGTGACCTGGTCACCGATTGCGTACACCTTCTGTTCGGCGTTGTTGTTCGCGATGACCGCAACGGAAAACTCGGGGATGTTCGACGCTATGGTCCCCTTGAGTACAAGATTGGTCAGTCGCGTATCGCTGAGGTTTTCATCGGCAGCAACAACAGGTGGCGGAGCCGCTTCGGCGTCGGCCGCACCGAACACGTGTTTGTCGGCAATGGCCTGGACCGCTGCGCTCGTGCCGCCGGATGTCGTGGCGGACTGAATGCCGGCCGGGGCCTGGATCGGATCCCCGGTCGATGGCGCAGGCACCAGCATCCAGGCGATCCTGGCGATTTGCCAGCCGATCGCGATGACCAGCAACAGGGCTACCCAGGGAGGCAACGTCCTGTTCAGGGTCGTGAGCGCGTTGCTTGCGCTAACGCTCGAAAAGTCCGTCCATTGTGCTTTGCTAATCATGTCCTGCCAGGTCAGCTTGCGGTGCTGCTCGCCATATAAACGCAGCGACCCGATGATACGGGTTGATACCTTGCAGCCACAAGCCGTGAAAACCCTAAAATGTGTTATTTGGCAATAATATATCGGCGAGGCGATGGGTCCATATATAATGGTCCACGAGTACGCAAAAGGCGGCCTGCCGCCATTGACATCCCCGGATCCGACCGTATATCCGCACACTGATTATGACTAACCATCCCGAAAACCCCGAGCGACACGGTGCCCACGACCTGGCCCTTGAGGAAGCCCGGCCGAAGCTCAAGCAACCGCCGTTGTACCGGGTGGTGCTGATTAACGACGATTTCACGCCCATGGAATTCGTTGTCGAGATCCTGGAGTCCGTCTTTGGCATGGAAAGGACGCGAGCGACCCAGGTCATGCTCGAGGTGCACACGAAGGGCAAAGGCGTCTGCGGCGTGTACAATTTCGAGATCGCGGAAACCAAGGTCGCCCAGGTCATGGGTATTGCGGAACAGCACCAGCACCCTTTACTTTGCACAATGGAAGAATCCTGACAGGAGTTGTCGCCCATGCTCAGCAGTGAGCTCGAGTTTTGCCTGAACGAGGCCTTTCAAAGGGCCAATGACCGCCGCCATGAATACATGACGGTCGAGCACCTGCTGCTCGCGATTCTCGATATCCCCAAGGTCCACGAGATCCTCAAGGCCTGTGAATCCAACGTTGCGGAGTTGCGCCGGCAGCTTGTCGAGTGCATCGACGAGCAAACGCCGCTATTGCCGGATGACGACGAGGGCGACGTGCAGCCGACACTGGGTTTCCAACGTGTCTTGCAGCGCGCTGTCTTCCACGTGCAGTCGAGCGGCAAGAAGGAAGTGACGGGCAGCAACGTGCTCGTGGCGATTTTCAGCGAAAAGCAGTCTCAGGCCGTGTATTTGCTGGGTTTGCAGGATGTCACGAGGCTGGATGTCGTCAATTTCATCTCCCATGGCATGCCGCAGCTGCCGGGCGAAGCCGGCGAAGAGGGCGAGGCCCAGGTCTCGCCCGACGCGGCGGAGTCCGAGGCGTCTCCTCTCGAACTCTACGCGACCAACCTCAATCAGCGGGCGATCGAAGGCAAGATCGATCCGCTGATCGGGCGCGAACTCGAAATCGAGCGGACCGTGCAGATCCTGTGCCGGCGCCGCAAGAACAATCCGCTGTACGTCGGAGAAGCCGGCGTCGGCAAGACGGCGCTGGCCGAGGGACTGGCGCGCATGATAACGGAAGAACGTGTGCCGGAAGTGCTGCAGGACAGCACGATCTACGCCCTCGATATGGGCACCCTGATCGCCGGTACCAAGTACCGGGGCGATTTCGAAAAGCGGCTCAAGGGTGTTATCGCCGAGATCCAGAAAGACCCGGGAGCGGTGCTGTTCATCGACGAAATTCACACGGTGATCGGCGCCGGCGCTGCGTCCGGTGGCGTGATGGACGCCAGCAACCTGATCAAGCCGGTTCTCGCCAGCGGGGAGATCCGCTGTATCGGTTCCACAACCTACTCGGAATACCGCGGTATTTTCGAGAAAGATCATGCACTTGCGCGACGTTTCCAGAAAATAGATGTACCTGAGCCCACGATTCCCGAGACGGTCTCGATCCTGCACGGCCTGAAGTCCCGATTCGAGGAACATCACGGGATTCGTTACGAAGCCGCCGCCCTCGAGGCCGCCGTGGAGCTGTCGGCCCGGCACATCAACGACCGCCACCTGCCGGACAAGGCAATCGATGTCATGGACGAGGCGGGCGCCAACCTGCGCCTGGTTCCCGTGGCGAATCGCAACGACACGGTCACGGTCGAACTGGTCGAGAGCATCGTGGCCAAGATGGCCCGTATTCCGGCCAAGAGTGTGTCCGCGTCGGACCGCGATGCACTGCGGACACTCGAACGCGACCTCAGGCTGACGATCTTCGGGCAGGACCGTGCAATCGAGGCACTGGGTGGAGCCATCAAGATGGCGCGCTCCGGCCTGCGCGAGGAAGACAAGCCGATCGGCGCGTTCCTGTTTGCCGGACCAACCGGCGTCGGCAAAACCGAGGTGACGCGGCAGCTCGCCCTGTTGATGGGCGTCGAGCTGATTCGCTTCGATATGTCGGAATACATGGAGAGGCACACGGTATCCCGCCTGATCGGTGCGCCGCCGGGTTACGTAGGTTTCGACCAGGGCGGCTTGCTGACCGAGGCGGTCACGAGGAATCCGCACGCCGTCGTGTTACTGGACGAAATTGAAAAAGCGGACCCCGAGGTCTTTAACTTGCTCCTGCAGGTCATGGATCATGGCACGCTGACCGATAACAACGGCCGCAAGGCGGATTTTCGCAATGCCATCATCGTCATGACGACCAATGCCGGCGCCCAGGAGATGAGCCGTGCGTCAATCGGCTTCACTCAGCAGGACAATTCGACGGACGGGATGGAGATTATCAAGAAGAAATTCTCGCCCGAATTCCGCAACCGTCTCGACGCTATCATCCAGTTTGCACCGCTGGAGCTCGACTCGATTATTCGCGTGGTCGACAAGCTCGTCGTCGAACTCGAGGCCAAGCTGGAGAACAACAAGGTCACGCTGGAACTCGATGACGCGGCGCGCACGTGGATTGCGGAGCGTGGCTATGACCCGAAGATGGGTGCCCGTCCGATGGCGCGCATCATCCAGGAAGAAATCAAACGGCCGCTCGCCGAGGAACTGCTATTCGGCAGCCTCGAACAGGGTGGGCATGTGAAGATAACCGTCGGCAAGGACGGAAACCTGGAGTTGCTTGCGGAACCGGTGCTGAAAGAGCTGGCGCACCTGCCGGACTAGCCGGGGTTTGAGCCCTTTCGTCAAGGGCTCTGGCCCTACCGGGCTCTAACGGCCGCGGTAGACGATACGGCCCTTGGAAAGGTCGTACGGTGTCAGTTCTACGGTGACCTTGTCGCCCGTGAGAATACGTATGTAGTTCTTGCGCATTTTTCCGGAGATATGCGCCGTGACTACGTGACCGTTTTCGAGTTCAACCCGAAACGTCGTGTTGGGCAGCGTCTCTGTTACGACGCCTTCCATCTGAATGGCTTCTTCTTTCGCCAAGGGGATAATTATCCTGTACTGCTAAAAGGCTGGCGAATTGTGCAGAAACAGACCCGGTATTGCAATGCGCAACAACCGCGGGACGTTGCCCTACACCAATTCGCGAGCAGATATGGGGTCGGCAGGCCATTTTGCAAATGCATCAGCGGGGTCGCACAAGGCGCTGAGCGTCTCGACGAACTGCGAACGGGGCATCGCGGTGGCGCCCATGGTGAGTAAATGGGCGGACTGGACCTGGCAGTCGATCATCCCAAACGTATCGTCGGCCAGCCTGCGGTCCAGGAACAGCAGGGCGATCTTGGACGCGTTCGAGTGACGGCTGAACATCGATTCGCCGAACACGGCGCGACCGATGACGAGCCCGTAAAGCCCCCCTATCAGCGAGTCGTCCTGCCAGACCTCGATGGAATGTGCCCAGCCAGACGCATGCAAACCCTCGAAGGCGACGATCATTTCATCGGTAATCCAGGTGCCCTGTTCACGGCGGCGGGGCCCGGCGCAGGCACGTATGACTTCGGCGAACGCCGTATTGACGCGTACCTCGGCCCTTGACCGGCGCAGTTCCCGGCACAGGCGTCGCGAAATGTGCAGGTCCCCTTGTCGAAAGACGCAGCGTGGGTCCGGTGACCACCAGAGCAGCGGTTGCCCCTCTTCGTACCAGGGAAAAATTCCGCGCCGGTAGGCGGCCAGCAGGCGCTCGCGACTGAGGTCGCCACCGACGGCCAGCAAGCCATTGGGATCGCGCAACGCATGGTCGACGGGTGGGAACGCCTCGGGTGAATCGTCGGCGGTCAACCAGGCAACCCGCTTGTTGCTCATTCCTCGTCCTTGTAGGGCGTGTGTCGGTCGATCGCATCGATGTATCGCTCAATGTGACGACCTTCTTCATCGAGGTAGCGGCCGATCGCGTCGGCGAACTCGGGATGCGCGAGCCAGTGCGCCGACCAGGTCGTGACGGGCGCAAAGCCACGACTGATCTTGTGTTCACCTTGCGTTCCCGGCTCGAAGTGTTGCTTGCCGGTCTCGATGCAGTACTCGATACCCTGGTAGTAGCACGTCTCGAAATGCAGGGCATCAAAGTGCCCATCGCTGCCCCAGTAGCGTCCGTACAAGGTCGTTGCGCTTTCGAAGAAGACGGCGGCCGCGACCGGCAGCGCGTCCTTCTCGGCAAGAATCACGAGAACACTGTCCGGCAACTGGTCGCTCAGTCCCTCGAAGAAGGCCTGGTTGAAGTAGGGCAATGAGCCTCGCATCATGAACGTGCGAGCGATGAGCGCATACACGGTCGACCAGGTGTCGGCGTCCAGTTCAGCGCCGCGCAGCCGCCTGAAGGTGATTCCGCTTTCCTGCACGCGCCGTCGATCGCGCCGGGCTTTCTTGCGCTTGGCCGACGTAAAGGTCGAGAGAAAGGCGTCGAAATCGCGGTACCCGCGATTCTGCCAGTGGAACTGGCAGTCTTTCCTGAGCAGCAGGCCGCTCTCTTCGAACAGCGACTTTTCCTCCTCTGCCGGAAACAGGAAGTGGACCGAAGAACACCCGGTTTCGGCGGCAAGCCCGGTCGCTGCCGCGATCAGGGCCCGGGCCGCCTGCGTATCGCCCTTGTCGGCGAGGAGAATGCGCGAGCTGGGCGCCGGCGTGAAGGGCACGGCGGACACGAGTTTCGGGTAATAGTCGAAGCCGGCCTGCTCATAGGCTTGCGCCCAGGCCCAGTCAAACACGAACTCCCCCCAGGAGTGACTTTTCTCATAAAGCGGCAGCGCCCCCAGGAGCACCCCACGGTCTTCGAGTGTCAGGTGGCGCGGCGCCCAACCCGCGTCCGGCGAGACGCTGCCGGTGGTTTCGGCGAGTTCGAGGAACGCATGGCTCAGGAATGGATAGGCGTCACCGGCGAGCGCATCCCAGGCGTCGCTGGCGATCCCGGAGATACTCTCATGGACGGTGACCTTCAAGAGGGCACCGGGCCTTCAGGCTGCCGCGTCGTCCGCGGTCTCCTGGGAGTCGAGCGCGTCGATGAATTTCTCGGCGTCGAGCGCCGCCATGCAGCCGGCACCGGCCGAGGTGATCGCCTGGCGATAGACCTGGTCGGCCACATCGCCGGCCGCGAAAACGCCCGGGACACTGGTTGCCGTCGCGTCGCCTTCTATTCCGGACTTGACGATGATATAGCCGTTCTTCATGTCGAGCTGACCGTCGAACAGGCTCGTGTTCGGCTTGTGACCAATGGCGATGAACACGCCATCCAGATCGATGTCGGTGGTCCGGGCGGCGTCCTTGGTGCTGCGGATCCGTATGCCCGTCACGCCGGCATCGTCGCCCAGGACTTCGTCCAGGACGTGATCCCATCGAATGTCGACCTTGCCTTCGCGCTCTTTTTCGAACAGGTGGTCCTGCAGGATTTTTTCGGCGCGCAGCTCGTCACGACGGTGGACCAGCGTCACCCTGGACGCGATATTGCTGAGGTAAAGCGCTTCCTCGACGGCGGTGTTGCCGCCGCCAATGACCGCAACGGGCTTGCCGCGGTAAAAGAAACCGTCACAGGTTGCGCAGGCTGAAACTCCGCGTCCCTTGAACGCTTCTTCGGACGGGAGTCCCAGGTACATCGCGGTAGCGCCCGTCGCGATGATCAGGGCGTCGCAGGTGTAATGACCGAGATCGCCCTCCAGGCGAAACGGGCGCCGGGTGACATCCGCCGTGTGAATGTGATCGTTGACAATCTCGGTATTGAAGCGCTGGGCATGGCGCAGCATGCGATCCATGAGTTCCGGTCCCTGCAGGCCCTCAACGTCACCAGGCCAGTTGTCGACGTCGGTGGTTGTCATCAATTGGCCACCCTGTTCGATACCGGTGATGATGACCGGATTGAGATTGGCGCGCGCGGCGTAGACAGCGGCAGCATAGCCGGCCGGTCCGGAGCCCAGGATCAGAACCCGGTAATGTTTTGAGTCACTCATGTATAATTTGCCCGTAATATGACGTTGCATTGATCTGCCCGCGCAGAGCCCGGAAATGCGGCCGTAAAGGACGGCTTTCAAGGGCTTGAGATGCGGGCAAGCTTTATGCGGATCGGTGCGTTCAAGATCTTCGCTGGGCAAGTGTAGGGAAAACAGATTCTTTATGGCAAGAGCCGCTAAAGCCAGGCAACCGCAATCGCGATTGTCGTCGCAGGTCCATAGGGCCTTGCGCGAGGGTGCGTTGTACGTATTCGGTGCGCTGGCGCTGATCCTCTGGTATGCATTATTCACCTACGATGCCGCCGATCCGAGTTTCAATCATGCGACAACCGATGAGACTGTGCGCAACGGCGTGGGGCGAGTCGGCGCCTATACGTCCGACCTGCTGTTCAGCGCCTTTGGTCGACCCGCGTACCTGTTTACGCTCATGGTCTTCTACCTGGGCTGGATGCTGTATCGCGAGCAAAAGACCCAGATCGAGCTGACCAAGCTCGATTTCGGCCTGCGCTTCAGCGGTTTCCTCGCGACGCTGATCACGAGTTGCGCGTTGTCCACCCTGCATTTCTCTTCGGCCGGCTTCAATAATTCGGCGGGTGGTGCCCTGGGCAAGATGGTGGGCGAGAGCCTCGAAGGCGTCATGAAACTGCTCGGCGCGAGCACGCTGCTGTTCTGTCTCTGGGTGGCTTCCGTGTCGTTGTTCCTGGGTATCTCGTGGATCAGCGTCATGGATCGCATCGGGCGCTGGTGCCTGGTCGGCTATGAACGCGCACTTTTGAAAATCGACGAGTTGCGCGACAAGGCCGAGGGCCGCAAGCAGGCGGCTGCACGCCAGGACATCGTCAAAGTCGAGAAGAAGCTGCAGGAGCATCGGGCAAAACCACGTATCGAGCCGGTCATGCAGGCCCTCGAGCCCAGCGTGCGGGCGGAGAAGGAGCGGCAGGTTCCTCTGTTCGAACCCGCCGCCGCGGGTGAGTTACCGCCATTGTCGTTGCTCGACGATCCCCCGGAACAGAAGCAGGGCTGGTCGAAGGACTCGCTGGAGGCCATGTCGCGGCTGGTCGAGCTCAAGCTCAAGGATTTCGGGATCGATGTCGAAGTCAGGTCGGTTTCTCCCGGGCCGGTCATTACGCGCTTCGAACTCGACCCGGCACCCGGCGTCAAGGTCAGCCAGATCGCAAACCTCTCGAAAGACCTTGCGCGTTCACTGTCCGTGGTCAGCGTCCGCATCGTCGAGGTGATTCCTGGCAAGTCCTTTGTCGGCCTGGAGATTCCGAACGAGAACCGCCAGCTCGTGACCCTCGGTGAGATCCTCAAGTCCCGTGCCTACGATGACATGGCGTCGCCGCTGACGCTTGCCCTGGGCAAGGACATCGGCGGCAACTCGGTCGTCGCAGACCTTGCCCGCATGCCGCACCTGCTGATCGCGGGAACGACAGGCTCAGGCAAGTCCGTCGGTATCAACGCGATGGTGCTGAGTATTCTCTACAAGTCGCAGCCGGAGAATGTGCGCCTGATCATGATCGATCCGAAGATGCTGGAGTTATCGGTGTACGAGGGTATTCCGCACCTGTTGGCACCGGTCGTGACCGACATGAAAGAGGCGTCGAACTCGCTGCGCTGGTGCGTAGCCGAAATGGATCGGCGCTATGCGCTCATGTCCAAGCTGGGTGTGCGCAATATCGGCGGCTACAACCGCAAGGTCAGGGATGCCATCGACGCGGGCGCACCGATCAAGGATCCGACCTTCAGACCGCCGGAAATCTTCGACGAAGAGAAGCCTATCGAGCACCCGACGCTGACGCCGTTGCCGTTTATCGTCGTCGTCATCGATGAGCTCGCCGACATGATGATGATCGTGGGCAAGAAGGTCGAAGAACTGATCGCGAGACTTGCGCAAAAAGCTCGTGCGTCAGGCATCCACATGATTCTCGCGACACAGCGACCGTCGGTCGATGTGATCACCGGTCTGATCAAGGCCAATGTGCCGACGCGCATTGCGTTCCAGGTTTCCGCGAGGGTCGATTCGCGGACGATTCTCGATCAGCAGGGCGCCGAAAACCTGCTGGGCCACGGCGACATGCTGTACCTGCCGCCGGGTACGTCCCTGCCTGTGCGGGTGCACGGTGCGTTTGTCGCGGACAACGAGGTGCACTCGGTTGTCCGGCACCTGAAAAAGACCGGGTCACCGCGCTATATCGATGAAATTCTTGAGGGTCCGTCGGGTCCAACCCCAGGACTGGTCGGTATCGACAAGCCGTCAGCCGATAGTGTTGACGCTGAGCAAGACCCGTTGTACGACCAGGCGGTACAAGTTGTGATGGAGACCCGGAAAGCTTCGATTTCAGGCGTCCAGCGGCGCCTCAAGATCGGCTACAACCGTGCGGCGCGCATGGTGGAGTCGATGGAAGCGGCCGGCATGGTGGGTCCGCTGCAGCCAAACGGGACGCGCGAGATCCTCGTGCCGACCAACCCGGCTGACGAATAGGCGCACCCGGGACTAGCTCAAGGATTAGCATGTGATTAACAAGACAATTTCCCTGCTGGCACTTTTTCTCATTGGCTTGGCAAGCCAGTCCGCGCAGGCACAGGCGAGGGTCGACGAAGTCGGCGAACAGCTTGTCAGCAATTTCGTCAACAACGTCATTACGCTGCAGGGTCGCTTCGAACAGTCGCTCATCGATGCCGGCGGCGCTGTTGTCGAGCGTTCGAGCGGCACACTCGAGATCGCGCGGCCCGGGCGTTTCCACTGGGCCTATGCAGAACCCTACGAGCAATTGCTGGTGGCCGACGGGCTGAACATCTGGAGTTACGACGTCGACCTCGCACAGGTCACGGTAAAGGCACAGTCGCAGGCACTCGCGAACACGCCGGCCCTGTTACTTGGGGGCGACGCAGAGGCGTTGTCGCAGTTTCGATTCGACGGGTCGATGGTCGAAGCCGGGACGACCTGGGTACGCATGATCCCCATCGATACCAAGAGCGGTTTCGAACGCATGGAACTCGGCTTCATCGGGGGGGAGCTCAGCCGCATGGTGTTCTTCGACAACCTCGACCAGAAGACCCTCGTCTCGCTGCATGACGTGATTTCCAACGAGCCGATTGCGCCCGAACGCTTTGCATTCTCGGTGCCTGAAGACGCCGACCTGGTCGGCGTCCCGGCGGTCGCTGCAGAAACCGTTCCCTGATGTTGCCGCTCCGCCACGCCCGTTTGTGGCGGGTCCTCAGTCTGCTGCTCCTGGCAATGGTCCTGGTCGCGGCGATGTCACCGACGTTCAGGCTATTCGAAAACCGCGGCCCGACGCTCTCCCTGTTCCAGAATGCCGACAAATGGCTGCATGGGCTCACGTTCGTCGTCCTCGCTGTGTGGTTCTCAGGCCTGATCGAAAAGCGCCGCTACTGGGCGATCGCGGCCGGCCTGATGCTCTTCGGCTGCCTCGTGGAGTTTTGCCAGCTACAGGTCAGTTATCGCACAGCGGACTGGTTCGACATCGCCGCGAATACTGCCGGTATAATCGTCGGCCTTGCAGTCGCAGCGGCAGGTCTCGGTGGATGGGGCCTGCGCATTGAAGACTGGTACTCGAGACGACACTCGCATTGACCGATCTATTTTCCACTGACACGGTGAGCGGTACCGACCGGCCGTTGGCTGATCGCATGCGGCCGGCATCCCTGGCCGAGTTTTCCGGGCAACGGCACCTGCTCGCGGAAGGCAAGCCGCTGTTGCGCGCCATTGAACAGGGACGCGCACACTCGATGATCTTCTGGGGTCCGCCGGGGACCGGCAAGACAACACTTGCCCGAATGATTGCCACGACCACCGATTCGCACTTCATCGCGTTGTCCGCGGTCATGGCCGGCGTCAAGGACATACGCGCCGCTGTCGCGGAAGCGGAGCAGCATCGGCACATGAGTAACCGTGCCACCGTCCTGTTTCTCGACGAGGTGCATCGCTTCAACAAGTCACAGCAGGATGCGTTCCTGCCTTACGTGGAAGACGGCACACTGACGTTCATTGGCGCGACGACCGAGAATCCATCGTTCGAGTTGAACAACGCCTTGCTGTCCCGCGCACGCGTCTATGTCCTCAAGTCGCTGACCGAAGATGATTTACTCGCGGTTCTGCAACGCGCATTGGTCGAGCCCGAGCGAGGCCTCGGCGGCGCGTACACGATCAGCGACGAGTCGCTGCGATCGATTGCCGCGGCGGCCGACGGTGACGCGCGCCGCTCCCTGAACCTGCTCGAACTCGCCGCGGACCTCGCAGAAGACGGCAGTATCACCGATGCGATCGTTGCCGAGGTGGCTTCCGGAGGCCGGCGGCGTTTCGACAAGCAGGGCGAGTACTTTTACGACCAGATCTCGGCCCTGCACAAGGCGATTCGCGGAACCGATCCGGACGCATCCCTGTACTGGCTGGCGCGCATGCTCGACGGCGGGTGCGATCCGCTCTACATTGCGCGCCGACTGGTCAGGCTCGCCTCGGAGGATATCGGTAATGCCGATCCTCGCAGCCTGCAGATCACGCTTGACGCCTGCAGCGTTTACGAGCGGCTGGGCAGCCCCGAAGGCGAACTGGCCATTGCTCACGCCGTGACCTACCTCGCGTGCGCACCAAAGAGCAATGCGGTCTACACGGCGTTCAAAGCCGCCATGGCGGATGCGCGGGACAAAGGGTCGCTCGAGGTACCGATGCACCTGCGCAATGCACCGACGAATCTCATGAAGGACCTCGGGTATGGCGACAATTACCGCTACGCTCACGACGAGGAGGGCGGCGTGGCGCTCGGGGAAACGTACTTTCCGGACGACATGAGCCCGGTTAAGTATTATCATCCCGTGCCTCGCGGACTCGAGATCCGAATCAAGGAAAAACTCGACGACATCGAGCGTCGCGCACGCGAAAAAACAAGCAGAAAAGACCAATGATTGATCCAAAATTACTCCGCCAGTCGGCGGCCGATGTGGCGGCCAACCTGGCCCGCCGTGGTTTCGAGTTCGACGCCGACGCGTACCTCGCGCTCGACGAGCGCCGCAAGGCGCTGCAGGTCGAAACCGAGACGCTGCAGAACGAGCGGAACACGAGTGCCAAGAGCATCGGTCAGGCCAAGGCCAAGGGGGACGACATAGCGCCGTTGCTGGCCGCCGTGAAGGACCTTGGCGAACGCCTGGAGGCGAGTGAGCAGGCGCTGCAGGCCGTGCAGGGAGAACTCAACGACATCGAACTCGGCCTGCCTAATTTGCTGGCCGACGACGTACCGGATGGTGCGAGCGAGGATGACAACCTGGAAGTTCGCCGCTGGGGCGAACCGGCCGAGCTGGGGTTCAAGGCGCGCGATCATATCGAACTGGGCGAAGGACTCGGCCAGCTGGATTTCGACGCGGCGAGCAAGATCTCGGGCGCGCGGTTCGTGGTCATGACCGGGGCACTGGCCAGGCTGCAGCGTGCGTTGATCCAGTTCATGCTCGACACGCATACCACCGAACACGGCTATACCGAAACCTATGCGCCGTATCTTGTGCGCGCGCAGGCCCTGGTGGGTACGGGCCAGTTGCCGAAGTTCGAAGAGGATCTCTTCAAGACAGAGACGGAAACGCCGTTCTACCTGATTCCGACGGCAGAAGTCCCGGTGACGAACCTCGCGCGAGACATGATCTTCGACGCCGACGCATTGCCGGTACGCCATGTCGCGCACACACCCTGTTTCCGCTCCGAAGCCGGCTCGCACGGGCAGGACACGCGCGGCATGATTCGGCAGCACCAGTTCGAAAAGGTCGAACTCGTACAGTTCGTTGCACCCGATGTTTCCATGCAGGCGCTCGAAGAACTTACGGGGCATGCCGAGGTCATCCTGCAGAAGCTCGAGTTGCCGTACCGGGTTGTGACCCTGTGCGCAGGGGATGTCGGTTTCGGCTCGGCCAAGACCTACGACATCGAAGTCTGGTTGCCCGGCCAGCAGAAGTACCGGGAGATATCGTCCTGCAGCAACTACAACGACTACCAGGCGCGGCGCATGAAGGCGCGCCGGCGCAATCCCGACACGGGCAAACCGGAGCTGTTGCACACGCTGAACGGCTCCGGCGTTGCAGCGGGCAGGGCGTTGATCGCGGTGATGGAAAACTACCAGGAGGCTGACGGCAGCATTCGTATTCCAGAGCCGTTGCTACCCTATATGGGTGGCCTCGAACGCATCGCGGCGGCCGGCGCCTGAACAAAAAAAGGGGCCCGCATGGGGCCCCTTTTCTGATTACCTTGGGTATGCGCGTCAGTCGCGGCTCATGAACAGCCGCAGGATGTACCAGAACATCAGTGCGATCGATGAAAACAACGCCATCGACGCAGCGACGTAACGGTCCTGTGGGTAGTGATGCATGATATTGGAGGTGTCGTAGAGAACGGCCACGCCGGCGAAGCCGATCATGCCGACCGAGAACCAGGTGCCCAGGTTCCAGCCGAACAACAGCGATGCGGCGATCAGGCCCAACGCGATGAAAAAGCCCCACACGAGGACGCCGCGCAGGAAGGAAAAGTCCTTACGCGTGATCATGACGGTCGCAATCAGCGCGCCGCAGCCAAAAATCGTAACGCCAACAGCGCTTTGGATCATGCTGCCGCTCTGGTCCATGATCAGCGCCATGGCCAGCATGGGTACGAACATCAATGACCAGGCAACAACCAGTACCGCGAAGGCGACGTACTGGGACGTCGTTGACTTGAGGGTATGTGCGAAATGGCTCGCACCCCAGCTAAGCCCGATAAATGCAGCCAGGACCAGCATCGGACTGTTCAACATGGGCTCGGCGATCTGCCAGGCGACGCCCGATGAGAACAGGTACGTCTCGATAGCGAGGACCGCGAGGATCGCGCCGACGACGTGCGCGTAGCACTTCCAGATGAAAGTAGAACGATCCTCAACAGAGAGGGCCGATACCGGCGCCATGGTGTTCAAGTTGTCTTGCATGCGAGCGACTCCAATAAGTTCAATCGTGTACGGATACTACCAAAAAGCTGGCGATGAGCGCGTGACTTACGGCCCGGATTCAAGGAACTACCAGGGCAGGGTATAGCCCTCGGCATGCCAGAAACCGCCTGTATTCTCCATGTTCAGCTCGTCAATACGAGCGATCAGGCCACGTGCCGAGACCTCCGCCGTGATGCCACGGTTTCCGGTCATGTCCGTCGCCACAAGGCCCGGGTGAAGCAATGCCACGGCGATGCCCCGCGGACGCATCTCGTGCACGAGGTTCGTTCCCAGCATGTTGACCGCTGCCTTTGAAGCCCGGTAGCCCCAGTTGCCGCCCGACCCATTGTCCTCGATGGAGCCGACGCGGCTCGTCACGATGGCGACCTTGGAGCCGGCGCGCAGGTTGTCCGCCAGTGCTTCTGTCACGCGTAGCGGTCCCAAAGCATTGACCTCGTATTGTTCGAGCATGCCGGCGTAGTCAAGTTCCCCAAATCGGTCGCTGCGCAGGATGCCGGCATTGTTGATCAACACGTCGAGGGGCTCATCGCCGAGCGCGTCTTTGAGTGCTGCGACTGACGGGCCATTGGCGACATCGATGCCGTCGATGACGCGGACGTCAAGCTGGCGGAGCGCGTCGCTGGCATGCCGGCAAACCCCGATGACGACATCGCCCCGGCCATGGAGTTGGGTGACGAGTTCCAGACCGATGCCGCGGTTGCAGCCCGTGACGAGGGTGGTGGGCATGGTGGGTCACGCTCCTTCCGGACAACGAAATGACTGGCGGAGAGGGTGGGATTCGAACCCACGAAAGGCTACTAACCTTTGCTGGTTTTCAAGACCAGTGCATTCAA
>CBDUMZ010000026.1:0-33672 GCA_965368465.1 uncultured Chromatiales bacterium | reverse complement strand
GTGTCCTCGCGATCACTGATCGCCCACACGCCGTTCTTCAGCATACGGTTACGCACCGATCGCGCGTACCACCAGTTCTTCTCGCCCGGGTCGGGGCTCTGGAAGCTGACGCCTAGCAGCAGGCCATTGCCGCGGACCTGGCGCACGATCCCGTATTGCTCCCACTGCTGCATGGCCGCCTCGGCCAGCTTGCCAAGCCTGGCGGCATGCTCGACGACCTTGTCCCGTGCGTAGATTTCCAGTGTCTTGATGCCGGCAGCACAACCGGCAGGCGTGCCGGCGAACGTCGATCCGGACGAGAATTCCGGTGCGTCGCCCAGGATCTCGTCTCTCGAGGCAATGCCCGCGCAGGGTGCGATACCGCCGGACAGGTTCTTGCCGACAACGAGGATGTCGGGAACAACGCCGTAGTGCTCGACCGCCCACATCTTCCCGGTCCGGCCCATGCCGGTCAGGACCTCGTCGGCGATCATCAGCCAGTCGTTCTTGTCGCAAATCTTCCGAATGCCCTGCAGGAACGCGGTCGGCGGAATCCAGTTGCCTCCCTCCGCAAGGCCCGGCTCGACCAGGACTGCCGCGATGTTGTCGCGCGGCGCGACACTGTCGGGAATGTGATTGTCGAGATACCAGAGGCAGTAGTCGACGTACTGCTCCTGGCTCATGCCGGCGGGTGACTGGTCGCTGTACGGGTACGGCGCCTTGACGACGCCACCGGTCCACGCCTCGAGGTAGCGATTCAGCTGGCTGTCGCAGCCGTCGAGCATCTTCGCTCCAAGACTCATGCCGTGATACGACGCACTGAACGTGATGACATAGCGGCGCTTCGTATGTGTCAGCGCCAGGTAGACAGCCGCTTCGGCGGCTTCCGTTCCGGAAACCTCGTAGTTGAATCGCGGCAGCGCCTTCTCCGGCATGATGTCAGCGAGCATCTCGGCAAGGTCGTAACGCAGCGGGTGATCGTAGTGAAACCCGTAGCGCCTGTGCGCCGCATCGACAGCCTCTATAACCTCCGGGTGTGCATTGCCCAGCGGATTCGTGGCCCAGCCGTTCTGAAAATCAATGTAACGCCGGCCGTCGAGGTCCCAGATGAAATCGCCCTCGACACGGTCGATGACAATCTGGTTGGCCGTGCGAAAGCCGCGGCGGCCCGCCTTCTCCAGCTCTTCGTTGAAGCGCAGGCCGTTGCGAAACAGGGGTATCCCGCGCTCAAGCGTCGCGCGCGTTTTCGGTCCCGGAAATTCGTCCGTCATGCTTCCTCCAGCTCCGACCAGATCTCGCGGACCCAGTCTCTTATCTGTAGCGACTCCTGCCAGCGGTCGGACAGCTCGTCCTGGTTGGCATCGGTGATCGCGTACGGCGGCGGCCCAAGCTCGCACAGGAAGACGAGGGTCGCGTCGTCATCATTGCGCGCGCGCCACCCGGCCATGCCATCTCGCCACCAGCCTTTGAAGATCTCGACCCACTGCTGGTGTTGCGGAAAGTCGATCTGGATCTGCACCTGCTCACGGCTCGCGATGCGGCCCTGGAAACAATCGGAGCGCTCGAGCACGGCCTGGATGTACGCCTCGTCGCGCTCGGGTATCGGCGCTCGCAGCTCGCGGTCGACGACGAAGTGCGACAGGTCGGCACACAGGCGCATGTCGGGAACGAGGTCCATGAGTTGCAGCGTGAAGTACAGGTCGTTGAGCAGGCCGTCGCGATGAGTCTCGAACAACAGCGGCATGCGCTTGCGCCGCGCCGTGCCGATCCAGTCGCGCACAACGGGCACGGCATCCTCGGGCCTGATGGGCATGACACCGCTGATCACGTTGACCATGCAGGCCTGCATGTCGTTCGCGAAGTCGAGCAGCGGCTCCATGTCGTCCGGCGTATAGGGAAATGCGTTGACCATGCAGCCCAGGCCGTACGTCTCGAACAGGTGCCGCCTGTCGAGGTTTTCCGCTATCTCCTCCACCGAAGGATCGAGGCAGATGCCATCGAACCCAGCCTCCGCCACCATCGCGAAGGACTCTGCGTCGCTGCGCTCCGGCGTGTTCGGGTTGCGGAGCTGCATGCCCCAGAGCGACTGGTAGATTTCGAGTTTCTGCACTTCAGCTTCCCTCTTCGCTATGCCCGGCCACCAGGGCGTCGACCGCAACGGCACCCTTTTCATGGACGATGACGGGGTTCACATCAACTTCGGCCAACGCATCGCCGAGCGCGGCCGCCATCTCGGAGAACCGTGCCGCGGCCTCACAAAACGCATCGATGTCGACGGGCGGCTTGCCCCTTACGCCATCGAGCAACGGCCGCAACCTGAGTCGATCCACGCAGCGCCGTGCGTGGGCGGCATCGAACGGCGGCAGTGCAAATCGTACGTCGGCGATCGCCTCCGCGAGGATTCCGCCAAAGCCGATGAGCACCACGGACCCGTATTGCGGATCACGTTTGACGCCCAGGAACATCTCGACGCCCTCGGGCGCCATGGCCGACACCAGCACGTCGTCACCCAACTCCCTGCTCATGGTGACGTACGCGCGCCGCAACTGTTCCTCATCCTGTATGTCCAGCACCACGCCGCCCAGCTCGGACTTGTGAAGGACACCGCGTGCTGCCGTCTTCAGCACCACCGGGTAGGCGACGCGCGACGCGGCAGCAACGACGTCGTTCCTGCTTCCCGCTCTCTCGCAAGTGGCTGTCCTGACACCGAAGTCGGCAAGCAGTGCGAGTGATTGCCGTTCGGGCAAGGTCCTGCCGCCGGCAAGGCTGCTCGACCAGCGGTCGACGAGTTGCCGATCCGGCGTCTTCGCAGCGGTCGTCTTGCGCTCGCGAAAATCGCGATACGCGAACAAGGCACGAACGCCGGCGAGAAACTGGCTGACACCGTCGAGTACCGGGTACCCGGCGTGCGTACTCGAAACAACCGCGGGGTCACTGCCGGTCCCCTGCCGCGCCGCCACCAGTGCGACGGGCTTGCCGCTATCCTCATGGGCATCGCGCATGTAGTCGAGATAACTCTCGTAGATCTTGCCTCCGGGGGCCCGGTCATGAATCACCGCGGCGATCGCCGTCCCCGGATCCTGCATCATCAACTTGAGGCAACGAGTGATGTTTTGCGAAGCATCCGGTCCTCCGCGACTCCAGGCGTCGAGCGGATTTACGGCGGGCAATTCCGGGTCCAGTGTGTTCTCAAGCGCGCGGACCGTGTCGGCACTCAACTCGGTCAAAGGCACGCCCGCATCGTCGGCGAGATCGATGAGGAGCTGCCGTTCGCCGCCCGAGTCGTGCAGGGTCACAAGGCCGCCGGGACCGACCGGGTGCAGTTCCGCAAACATGATGAGCATGCTTGTGAATTCATCCTGGTCGCGTGCTCGCTGTACGCCATACCGGTCGAACAGGGCTTCATACGTCGCATCGTCGCCCGCCATGGCGCCGGAGTGCGAGACCGTCAGCGCCGCCGACTTCTCGGTTCGCCCGACCTTGAGCGCCACGATCGGGATGCCACGATCGGCTGCTTTGCAAAGCGCCGCCCTGAACGCTTCGGGATTGCGCGCGGTCTCGATGAACAGGCCCACGACGCGCGTCTCGGGCAGGTCGAGGACGAAGTCCAGGTACTCGTCCATCGCGACGCTGAGTTCATTGCCGGTCGAGACCGCAACGTTGATGCGCAGGCGTTCGTCGCAGTCGATGAGCCCCGACATGCCGGCGCCCGAATGGCTGATGAGTGCGATCTTTCCGGGCGCGGCGTGCGAGGTGCTGTCGAAACCGCAGGTCCAGACATGATCGCGAACATTGTAGAAGCCCATGCCGTTGGCGCCGCACACGAGCATGCCCGCAGCCTCGATCTTCTTTCGAACCCTCTCCCGCAATGGCGGCGTCGTGTCATCGTCGATGTACAACGTCGACTGGATAACCGCGGCAGGAATGCCCGCGGCGATGGCCCCGTCGAGCGCAGTTTCGATGCGGTGGTCGCCGACGGCGAAGACAACCAGGTCCGGGGTTTGCGGCAGCTCGGCCAGCGCGGCATGGCAAGGGATTCCCTGCAGCTCGTCGTAGCCCGGGTTCACGGGGTAGATCTCGCCCCGGAAGCCGCCGCGGCGCAGGTTCCTGAGAGCCCAGTAGCCCAGTGAGTCCGCCCGTGCCGACGCCCCCACAACGGCGACCGAGCGCGGCCGCAGCAGTGGATCGAGGCGGTGCTTCACGCCATGCCCCAGCTAGTACGGTCCCGGCGGTGTCGCGCTGCGACGCGGCGGGAACCAGAACGGCTTGTCGACGACCGTCGCCCTGGCCATCTTGCGGTTCCAGTGCATCTCGCGCTGGTAATAGATCTCGACCCAGACCGTGTCACCGGGCTTGCCGTGCGGCGTCCTGACCGTGCCGAGCGCGATGTTCTGTTTGCACACGGGCGACCAGACCGCCGAGGTGACAAAGCCGATGTTTCCGCCACGCGCTTTCGCGTTCGAAAAGATGTAGGAATTGTGGGCGGGCTTGTTGCCTTCGATATCGAGTTTCACGAGCTGCCAGGTTGAGCCGCTGCGTTTTTCCTCGGCGAGAGCGCGGCGACCGTTGAAGTTGGGCTTCTTGAAGTCGACGAGCCATTCGAGACCCAGCTCGAGTGGCGAACGTGACACGCCTGTGCGCACCGTTTCGTCGCCAGGCAGGAACTCCATGTAGGCTGCCAGGTACCCGGCCTCGATGCGCGCCATCTCCAGCGCGCTGGTACCGATCGCGCGAATACCGTGCAACTTGCCCGCCTCGAACAGTGCATCCCAGAGGGCTTCCGCCTTGTCCGGGTCGATCCAGAGTTCGTAACCGAGGTCGCCGGTGAACCCCGTGCGCGACACCATCAACTCGGTGCCTTCGAAGTCGAAGTGCATCAGGCCGAATGGCTTGAGGTCACCAAGGCCGTCGAGGTTCATCTTGCTCAACACGCTGTACGACGTGGGTCCCTGCACGGCCAGCGCGGCAACGTCTTCAGTCTCGTGGGTGATCGTTACATCGAAACCGATGGCGGCCGCGATCAACCACGAATAGTGACGCTCCTGCGAACACAGGCGGTACTCGCCTTCGCGCAAATGAAATAGGGTGCCGTCATCGATTACCTGGCCGTTGTCGTCGCACCAAACCGCGTACGCGACACGACCCGGCCGTATCTTGGCCATGTCACGCGTGACGAGCCGGTTAAGGTAGTCGAGTGCGTCGGGACCGGTAATGCGGTACTTCGTCATCGGCGTCAGGTCGAACACGGCGGTCGCGTTACGGATCGCGAAGTACTCGGTGTCGGCGCAATAGAGCTCGTTCGCACTCGAATAGCCCTTCCACTGGTGCCACTCGTTGACGGTGTCGAGTTCCTTAAGCCGCGGGTAGAACGGAGACTTCAGGCGCCCCTGGTGTACTTGCTCGTGTTTCATGCGGCTTTCTCCCGGCTCAGGATGGTTCGGGCGGCGTTTCTGCCCGCGGCACCGCTCACGCCTCCGCCCGGGTGCGCACCCGCACCGCAGAGGAACAGGCCGTCGATCGGCAGCGCGTATTGCGCGGCGCCGTTGACGGGGCGAACGAACAGGAACTGGTCGAGCGTCAGTTCGGCATGGTGCCAGTGACCGCCGGTGATATGGAACTCACGTTCGATGTCTGCCGGCGTAAGCAGTTCGCTGGCGCTGATGCGCTGCTCGATATCCGGCGCATACCTGGCGATCGTCTTGATCACGGTTTGTTTGAATGCTTCTTTCGCGGCGTCGTCCCAGCCTGCTTTGAGGCCATACGGCGCGTACTGAACCACCGCCGACATCACGTGCTTGCCGGTCGGCGCCAGCGAGTCGTCGCGGAAGCTCGGGAAGGTCATCTCGACAACGGGCTCGGGTGAATACTCGCCGTACTTGGCCGGGTTGAATGCCCGCTCCACGTAGTGCTCGTCGCCCGCGATGACGATTCTCTGCGCGAAGTCTTTCTTCTCGAGGCCATCGATCGTCGGCAGGCCGTCGAGCGCGAGGTGCAGCTTGGCGGCATTGCCGCGTGCGCGCAGGTGATGGATGCGCCGCCCGAAACCCGTCTCGACGTGTTTCGCACCGACAAGCTGCATCACCGTGCGCTTGGGGTCGGCGTTCGAGATGACCTTGTAGCTGGAGAAGGTCTCCCCGCTTGCTGTTTCGACGCCCGTCACACGACCGTTGTCGACGACAATACGCTTGACCGGCATGCCCGTACGAATGGTCACCCCGGCGCTGCGCGCTGCATGGGCCAGTTCCTCGCTGACACTGCCCATACCGCCTTGCGGCACGGCCATGCGCCCGTGATCACCGGCCTGCCGGTACAGGTAGGTCATCATCGTGTTGGGCGAGCGTGGCCCCAGGTGTGTGCCGAGTACGGCATCGAGGCTGATCGCACCCTTGAGCAAGGGGTGTTCGAAGCGTTCCGTCAGCTCGTCATGAATGTTCATGCCGATGATGCGCAGGAACTCCCGCATCTCGTCCTTGCCCAGGCGACGCACGTCCAGGCCGAGCCGCGCAAGGGCGAACAGGTCTTTCCAGCTTTTCGTGCCCAGTCGTGGCGGCGGCTTGTTCAGGTAGGTCCGCAGCAGGTCGGCAAAGCGCGTCGTCCGCTTGCGAAAACGGCGGAACTGCTCGGCGTCTTCATCGGATACACCTTTGACCTTGTCCGCCGTGATGCGGATGTGTTCGCCAGCGTCGCCAAGCGCGATGGTCGTCATGTCCTCGGTTGCCAGTTGCGGCGCGAGTTTCAGTTCTTTCCGGACTTCCGGCTGGAGCTGGTACAGGAGGTGCGCGCAGGCCGACGTGGAATAGCCGTCCGCGAACTCCCGGGTGACCGCTGCGCCGCCGACCCTGTCATTCGCCTCGAGCACGAGCACGCTCTTGCCGGCCCTGGCGAGTAGCGCCGAACACACCAGGCCGTTGTGGCCCGCACCTACTACTATTGCGTCGTATTTATCAGTCATCGCCCCAATTCTCCGGAACAGTGTTGGGCCGTTTCAGGTCCGCAAGAATTTCGCGTGCGGCGTTGGCGCCAGGTGCCGCCATGATGCCGCCGCCAGGGTGATTGCTCGAGCCGCACATATACAGCCCCTCTACCGGGCTGCGGTACTGCGCATACCCGGGTATCGGGCGGTTGAAGAGCAACTGGTCCATGGTCAGTTCGCCGTGGAAGATGTTGCCTTCGGTAATGCCGATCTCGTCTTCGATGTCCTGTGGCGTGCGGACTTCCATGTGCAGGATGAGGTCCTTGAAGTCCGGGCTGTAGTTTGCGATCTGGTTGATGACGGTCTGGCCGAAGGCGTCCTTTTCTTCCTGCGTCCAGCGGCGCCCGTCTATCTGGTGCGGGCAGTACTGTACGAAACAGCTCATGAAGTGCTTGCCCGGCGGCGCCATCGTCGGATCGTTCAGGGTCGGGATCAGCATGTCGATGTACGGGTCCTGCGACCAGGTGCCCGCCTTCCAGTCGTCGTAGGCGCGCTCCATGCGTTCCATCGAATCGATGAAATGCATGTCGCTGTGATACAGCGTGCTGCCCTCCGGCAACGCCGGGAACGTGGGCAGGCCATCGAGTGCGATGTTGACTTTGCCGGACGAACCGCGAATCTTGAAGTTCTCGACGCGGCGGTGGAATTTCTCGGGCAGATCGCTCTTGTCCATGCAGGTCAGGAACGTACGTTTCACGTCCATCGCCGAGACGACGATACGTCCGTGGATCTCGTCGCCGTTCTCAAGTGCAACACCCGTTGCCTTGCCGTTCTTGACGATGATCTGGTCGACGCCGGATTCCGTGCGCAATTCGCCGCCGGCCGCCTGGTAGGCACCCGCGATGGCTTTGGCTACGGAACCGGTACCGCCGCGAGCGAAACCCCAGGAACCGACGTTGCCGTCGACATCGCCCATGTAGTGATGCAGGAGAACGTAGGCCGTTCCGGGAGAGTGGATGCCGAGTGCGGTGCCGATAATGCCGCTGCCGGAGAATGCCGTCTTGATCACATCGGTTTCGAAGTACTCGTCCAGGTACTCGGCGACGCTCATCGTCCAGAAACGGATCGTCTCGTACATGCGATCCTCACCCATGTCCATGAACTTGCCGCCGATGCGCGCGAGTTCCATCAGGTCCCTGGGTTTGAACGATGTCGGGTCGGGCGCCGTGCTCAGCAGGAAATCACGAATGAACCGGCACTGGCGCATGGTGTCGGCCGAGTAGGTCTTGTAGGCATCCGCATCGTGACGCGAGAACCGCGCCATCTCCCGGTAGGCGACTTCCGAATCCTGGTAGGAACCGTAGTAGTCGCCGTTCTCCATGAACTGGACCGAACCGCCGTACGGCGTGACCTGCAAGCCGTGCTTGTGCAGCTCCAGCTCACGGTAGATCTCGGGGCGCAGGAGACTGCAAACGTAAGAGCAGTTCGAGTACCACCAGTCTTTATAGAGGTTGCGGCTGACGGTGGCGCCACCGATGTAGTCGTTCTTCTCCACGCAGACGACATCGAGGCCGGCCCTCGCAAGAAAGGCAGCGTTAGTCAGGCCGTTATGACCGGCGCCGACAACAATCGCGTCATAGGTTTTCATTGGCGGGTGCCCGTTTTTTGTGACTTTAATTTCGGCAAGGTAATGTCCACCGCACGTTCGAATTTGTCCAGCGTTTCGCCGAGGCATTCCACATTGTGAGACTCGCACAGGAACCATGGCTCACGCGAGTCCGGTTCAACGAGAATCCCCTGGTTGTGAAGCTCCGGCGCGAGCGTGTCGTAGAACGCATAGTCGGAGTGCGCCCACTCCTGGTAATTCGCGGGTGGTGCCTCCGCGAAGAAGAGTCCCATCAATGCCGGGTGGCCCGTGAAGCTGTGCGGGATGCCGCGTGCTTCGAGAATATCGCCGAGCCCGGCTTGCAGCTCGCGCCCGCAGGCCTCGATGTCCGCCAGCGCCGTGGTCTCGTCGAGAATTTCGAGCGTCTTGGCGGCCGCCGCAAGCGACACGCTGTGCGCGGTGAACGTGCCACCATGTGCGACGCCGTCGCCGACCTGTCGCATGATGTCCTCGCGGCCGGCGACCACGGACAGCGGATAGCCGTTGCCGATGGCCTTGGCGAACGTACAGAGGTCCGCCTTGATGCCGTAGAGCTCCTGTACGCCGCCTTTCGCAACGCGGAAACCCGTCTTCACTTCGTCGATGATAAGCAACACATCGTAACGATCGCAGATCTCGCGAACGTCCTGCATGTACTGGGGGTCCGCCGTCACTGCACAACAGTTGCCCATGATCGGCTCCATGAGAAACATGCCGATCTCGTCGCCCTTCTGCTTGAGCAGGTCCTCGAGTGCATCGGCATCGTTCATCGGCACAAGATTGAACAGCCGCTTCGTGACAGCCGGAACACCCTCACCGTAGGGCTCGATCGGCGGCTCGGCGTCGCCCGGCGTCCAGTCGTCGTATTCCTTGCCCCACATCACGACGTTGGACAGGCCGTGATACCCGCCTTCCATGACCACGAGTCCGTCCTTGCCCGTGAACGCCCGCGCAATGCGAAGCGCGGCCATCACGGCTTCGGTTCCCGAGTTCGAAAAGCGCACGAGTTCGGCGGCCGGCACCATCCTGCTGATGCGGCAGGCGACGTCGTACTCCAGCTCGGTCGACAGGGCGAACACGCCACCGACGTCCATGCCATCCCGGGCGGCGGCGTCCACACGTTCGTCCGCGTAGCCGAGGATTATGGGACCGTAACCGAGGCGGTAGTCGATGTACTCGTTGTCGTCGATATCCCAGATACGCCCGCCCTTGCCGTGATCGACGTAGATCGTCTGGTCATCACCCCAGTAGCGAAAATTCGATGCTACGCCGAGCGGCAGTTTTCGCCTGGCCTTCCGATAGTGCGAGTTGGAGCGGCTAAGATCACGCATAGGTCCTCAAAATGAATGAGTATTCATTCATAGTATGGCAGAATCGGTCCATGGCAACCACCGTAAAAACCGCGAGGCGCACGGCCAGCCGCGAACGACGGCGCGGCCAGCTCATCGCCGCGACGATGAAATGCATAGCCCGCAAGGGCATGAGCAGCACGTCGATCGGCGACGTGGCCAAGGAAGCCGGGCTGTCGCAGGGCATCGTCAACCTGCATTTCGAGAGCAAGGACAACCTTCTCCGGGAAACGCTGCGACACCTGGCCGATGACTACAAAATGCGCTTCGTAAAGACGCTCGAGTCGTCGGGCCCCGGCGCGGCGGACAAGCTGCTCGCTGTTATGGAGCTCGACCTGCGGCCTTCCATCATCGACCGGCAGAAGATCGCCGTGTGGTTCGCCTTCTGGGGCGAGGTCAAGTCGAGGCCCACCTATCGCAGGATCTGCTACGAGCAGGACAAGTACTACGACCAGGTCGTCGAAAGCCTGTGTGCGGAAATCATCGAAGACGGTCACTACAAGGACGTCAGCGCGACGTCCGTTGCGATAGCCCTGACCTCCATGACGAACGGGATGTGGCTGTCCTGCCTGATCAGTCCGCGGACCTTTGACCGTGACCAGGCCAGGCAGGCGATCACGGGCCTGCTCTGCCGCTATTTCCCGAAACACTATTCCTGACGAGACCGCTATGGAAATTCAACTGAGTGACGACGCCCGCAAGTGGCAACAGGTTGCCCGCCAGTACGCGGACGAGTACCTGCAACCGCATGAAGTCGAAGCAGAGCTGAACGAGGGCGTGCTGCCCGCGGAGATTACCGCGCGTAACAAGCAGCGCGCCATCGAGCTCGGCTTCACCTCGATCGACGTACCCAGGCGTCACGGCGGGCTGGAATTGCCCATGGAATGCCAGGTCGCTATCTGGGAACAACTCGGCCGTGTCACCAACGCGTTGTCCTGGTGCTTTCCCGAGGCGCAGTCATGGATGTTCGAGGCCTGCACGGAAGACCAGTTGCAGAAGTTCATCCTGCCGATGATGCGCGGCGAGCATAAGGAGTGTTACGCGATCACGGAATCGGGACCGGGATCCGACGTGTCGGGCCTTAGTGCAACCGCCGTACGCGACGGCGACGACTACCTGCTCAACGGCGAAAAGTGGTATGTCACGAGCGGCAACCTCTCGACGTTCATGTGGTTCCAGGCGAAGCTGCCCGACGAAGAAGATGAGGCGTTGTTTCTCGTCGATACGCATGCGCCGGGGATCGAGATCATCGCGAACCCGAAATTCAGCCATACCTATGCATCGCATCACCCGACTTACCGGTTCAGGGATGTGCGTATACCTGCGACACAGCGGGTCGGCAAACCCGGTGACGGCATGGCCTATACACACAGCTGGTTTCGTCACGAGCGCCTCATGATCGGCGCTCGCAGTTGCGGCGCCATGGCGCGGCTCATCGAGGAAGCCATGGCCTTCGCCAACGAGCGCATCATCGATGGCGCCCCGTTGAGCGAGAAACAGGCGATCCAGTTCATGCTCGCCGACTGCGCAACGGAACTCTACGCCGCTCGCCTGATGACCTATGACGCGGCCAGGTCCGGCGACCTGGGTGCGGACGTCAAGACGCAGCACAGTCGTTGCTCCATGGTGAAGCTGTTCGTATCGGAGGCCGCGAACCGCGTCGCCGACCGCGCCGTGCAGATCTTCGGCGGCCGCGGATACATGCGCGAGAACGTGGCCGAACGCTTCTTCCGCGAACTCCGGGTCGATCGCATTTGGGAGGGCACGAGCGAGATACAACGGCTTATAATCGCTCGATCGCTGTTGAAGCGCGGCCTGGACGGCATGTGACGAAAACCGGAATCATCCTCGCGAGCTACCTGGCTGCGGCCATAGCCCTGGGCGCTTGTGCCGACACAGCGGATGAGGATGCTACCGGGCAGAATGTCATCAACGTCTACAACTGGGCCGACTATATCGACCCGGCAGCCATCGCGCTGTTCGAGGCAGAGACCGGCATCAAGGTTAACTACGATACCTACGATTCGTCCGAGGTCCTCGACGTCAAACTGTTGACCGGCAGCAGCGGCTATGACGTCGTCATGCACTCCAACCGCTTTTCGACGCGTCTCGCCCCCATCGGGGTCTACGAAAAACTCGACATGAGCCGCTTCACCAACCTCGGGAACCTGGACCCGGACCTCGCGGCACGTATCGACATCTTCGAACAGGTCAGGGGCTACTACATTCCCTACCACTGGGGAACGACCGGTTATGCCTGGAACGTCGAGCTGGTGCGCGCACGACTTCCCGATCACCCGATGGACAGCGCCGACGTGATCTTCGACGCAGAGATCGTTGCGAAACTCGCCGATTGCGGCGTCAGCCTGCTCGACAGCACGACGGACCTCTTCCCCATGACGCTGGCCTACCTGGGCCGGTACCCCGGCGCGTTCGATGCGGACAGCGTCAATGCAGTGGCGGACACCCTGCAATCCGTCCAACCCCACGTGCGGTACTTCAGCAACACCAAGATGATTTCGGACCTGCCGAACAGGGAGGTGTGCGTTGCGATGAGCTGGTCGGGCGATTACGCCGCCGCCAGGGCACGGGCCAAAGCGGTCGGCCTGGATATCGACATGCGTTACACGATGCCGAAGGAAGGCTCCGGGCTCTGGGTCGACGGCCTGTATATCCTTGCGGACGCCCGTCACAAGGACAACGCCTACAGGTTTATCGACTTCCTGTTGCGCGCCGACGTCGCCGCCATGAACGCTGCCGAGACGTACTACGCGAACGCGAATCGCGCGTCGTGGGCGTTACTCGATCCCGAGATCACCGGCGACCCGGCGATCTATCCGAGCGAAGAAGACTGGGAGCGTATCTACGCGGTACCGCTGCCGTCGCCAACGGAAGATCGCAACATGACGCGCGCCTACGCAAGGATAAAGAGCGGCCTGTGAAGGACTTCATCCACATACGGGGCGTCACGAAGAAATTCGGGGATTTCGTTGCCGTGGACAATGTCGACCTCTGCATCGAAAAAGGCGAACTGTTTTCGATCCTTGGCGGCTCGGGCTGCGGCAAGACAACGCTGCTGCGCATGCTTGCGGGATTCGAAACCCCGACCTCGGGCACGATCGAGATCGACGGCAAGGATGTCACTGCTCAGCCGCCCTATGAGCGCCACGTCAACATGATGTTCCAGTCCTACGCGGTCTTCCCGCACATGTCCGTGGAAAAGAACATTGCTTACGGCCTGCACAAGGAAAGGACGCCGAGAAAGGAGGTCGCGAAGCGCGTCGACGAGATGCTGGAACTCGTGCAGCTTACCGAGCTGCGCTCGCGCAAACCGGACCAGCTGTCCGGCGGCCAGCGCCAGCGCGTCGCCCTCGCCCGCGCCCTGATCAAGCGGCCGAAAGTCCTGCTCCTCGATGAGCCGCTCGCGGCGCTGGACAAGAAACTTCGCGAGCGCACCCAGTTCGAACTCATGAATATCCAGGACGAGCTCGGCATTACCTTTGTCGTTGTCACGCACGACCAGGAAGAAGCGATGACCTTGTCGTCACGAATTGCCGTGATGGACCGCGGCCGTTTTCAGCAGGTCGGTACACCGAAAGAGATTTACGAGTTTCCCGCCAATCGTTTCGTCGCGGAGTTTATCGGCACGATCAATACGTTCAGGGGCCGGGTCGCCGCCGTCGCCGAAGGCGGCATCAAGGTCTACTCGACCGAGGCCGGCGTGACGCTGACGGCACTCGGCAAGCAGCTTGTCGAGGAGGGGCAGGAAATCCATGTTGCCGTGCGCCCTGAGAAAATCTTTGTCAGCAAGGAAAAGCCCGGCAACAGCGACGACGTTTGCATCGAGGGTGTCGTCGACGACCTCGGTTACCTCGGCAACCGCTCGCTGTACCGGATCCGGCTCGAAAGCGGCAAGATCGTCCAGGTCAGCTCCCAGAACCGGCGCCGCTCCGTGACGCGTTTCCTCGAGTGGGACGACAAGGTCTGGATCTCCTGGCGTCCGCGCAGCGCCGTGGTCTTGCTGGACTAGGCACATGTGGAAGAAAGCGATACTGGCGGCACCCTACCTGTGGCTATTGCTGTTCTTCCTGGCGCCGTTTGCCATCGTCTTGAAGATCAGCCTTGCCGATCCCGTGTTCGGCCTGCCGCCCTACTCGCAAACCGCATCGCTCGACAATTTCGCCTTCCTGTTCTCCGACAAGCTGTATGCGATTACGTATCTTCGCTCGGTGTTCATGGCGGCCTGCGCAACGCTACTTTGCCTCGCGCTCGGTTTTCCCATGGCCTACGGCATCGCGCGTGCTCGCCGCAGCACGCGCAGCCTGCTCCTGCTGCTGATCATCCTGCCCTTCTGGATCTCGTTCCTGCTGCGCGTCTACGCGTGGATGGGGCTCATGAACAACTACGGGACGATCAACACGCTGCTGCTCTGGCTGGGTGTCATCGATCAGCCGATTCCGCTGATGTACACCGATTTCGCCGTGTTCGTCGGGCTGGTCTACTCTTACCTGCCGTTCATGATCCTGCCACTGTACGCGTCGCTGGAACGCATGGATCTCGACCTCGTCGAGGCCGCCCAGGATCTTGGCGCATCGAGGTCACAGGCGTTCCGGGATATCACCTGGCCGCTGGCCCGGCCCGGCGTCATTGCCGGTTGCCTGCTGGTATTCATACCGGCCATCGGCGAGTACGTTATTCCGTACCTGCTCGGTGGGCCGGAATCCCTCCTGATCGGGCGCGTTCTGTTCGATGAATTCTTTGTAAACCGTGACTGGCCACTCGCATCGGCCGTCGCCGTCGTGCTGTTGCTGCTCCTCGTCGTGCCCATCGTATTGCTGCAGCGCTACCAGGCGCGCGACCAGGAGAATGCCGCATGAACGGCCAGTCCCGGTTCATCGTGTCGGTACTTGCGTTTGGCTACGCGTTTCTCTACATCCCGCTGGTCCTGGTCGTCGTCTATTCCTTCAACGAGTCCAGCATTGCCACGGTCTGGGGTGGATTCTCGACACGCTGGTACGGTGAGCTGATACGCAACGAGCAGATTCTCGACGCGGCTTACCTGAGCCTGCGCATCGCGCTCACGGCCGCAACGATCGCGACGGTACTCGGGACGATGGCAGGCATTGCACTTGCACGTTTCCGTCGTTTCAGGGGACGTACGCTGTTGTCCGGCATGATCACGTCACCGATGGTGATGCCTGAAGTCATCACGGGTCTCTCTCTGCTGCTGCTGTTTGTCACTTTACAGCAACTAACCGGGTGGCCGGGGCAGCGCGGCTTCGGCACGATCACGATCGCCCACACGACGTTTGCAATGGCTTACGTCGCGATCATCGTGCAGTCGCGACTCATGGCGATGGACGAGTCGCTGGAAGAAGCCGCGATGGACCTTGGCGGTCATCCGCTACGCGTGTTGTTCGATATCACCTTGCCGCTGATCGCGCCGGCCATGGTCGCGGGCTGGTTGCTCGCCTTCACGCTGTCGCTTGACGATCTTGTCATCGCCAGCTTCGTATCGGGCCCGGGAAGCAACACCCTGCCCATGTACATCTTCTCGAAGGTAAAACTCGGCGTGTCCCCCGACATCAACGCACTGGCGACATTGATTATTGTCGCTGTAAGCCTCGGGGTGTTCGTCGCCTGGCTGGTAGCACGTCGCAGAGACTAGGTCTGCAGCTCCCGCAGGATCCACTCGGTATAGGTGCGTTCTTCTTTTTCCATTTGCGAGAACGGACCCGGCTCATAGTACTTCGAGTGCACGCCCCTGGCGTTGTTGACGATGATTTCCTTGTCCGAAATCGTCGTGATATCCCAGAGCCAGGTCAGTTCGTCGACGTCGTAGTCTTTGCCTTCCACGGCATCGCCGCGCACCATCCAATAGATCTCGCAGCGTGAGTTGTTGTGGTCTATTGGCGTAAAGACGTAAGCGACGACGTGGTCGCTGTAGGCCAGCATGAACGAGAACGGGCCGAAGTTAAAATCGGACGCGCCATGATCGTAGTCCGTAAATTTACCGAGCAACGGCGCGACCGGTTCACCGTCCCTGCTGCCGGTCTTGTACTTTTCGAAGAGCGCTGTGCGGCTGTAGCCGTAACCCATTTCTCCGGGAGGCGCCGCGGTGTCGACGCGCTTGACGTTCATCTTCCTGACGCCGCAAGCTGCCATGCGCTCCTCCATATGAGCCTGCACCCGGTCCCGGCGATCGTCACCCAGCATGAGGGTGTGCATACGCGCGTATTCCGGATGAGCGGTCGCGCAGTGGTAGCACTCCTGGTAGTTCTCTATCGACAGCTTCCAGTTCGCGGGTATGTCGTAGGTCTTTTGCGCGGCAACCTTGAGATTCTCGAAATCGAACATCGCCATGGGCTCGGCCAGGTCGCGTTTGCAGCTCTCGAGCGACAGCGGGTTGTCGGTAAAACAGACGAACACGAGCCCATGCACAACCTCGACGGACACGCGCTTCAATGAGCGGGACGCCATGTCGAAATCACCGGGCATGTTCCTCGCGGCGAACAGCTTGCCGTCGAGATCGTACATCCAGCCGTGATACGGGCAGGAAAACTTGTCGGTATTGCCCTGCTCTTCCAGGCAGACGAGTGAACCGCGGTGGCGGCAAACGTTCGCGAAACCGTTCAACTCACCATCTTTGTTACGCACGATGATTGCCGACTCACCGGCAACGTTCAGGACACGAAAGTCCCCGGCCTTCGCAAATTGTGATACGTGTCCGGCGAAGATCCAGTTTCTGTAAATGATCTTCTCGAGCTCGAGCGCGTAGATATCCGGGTCCGTGTAAAAGCGCTGATCCAGGGAATATCCGGGTCTCTGGTTTGCAATAAGTTGCTCGATTGAACGCATGGCTGATTCCACACTATGAAACAAAACATTGAAGGTATTGTTACGATAGCACAGGAGTATTTTGTTTCGACACGTGGGGTTTTCCGAATGCCTGTACGCTTTCTGTCCTTAGCTTTGCCGGCGGTTTTTCTGCTAACCGCGTGCAACAGTGACGTGCAGCAACCCGTCACGAGTACCCTGATTTCGAACGCGACGATTTACGATGGCTCGGGCGCCGACGCGTACCGCGGAGCGGTGCGCATCGACTTCGCCACGCAGCGAATACTGGCTGTCGGCGACGTGGAACCGGTACCCGGTGAGGTCGTCTACGACGTCGACGGGCTTGCGGTCGCGCCCGGCTTCATCGATACACACAGCCACCATGACGAAGACCTCGAAGAACATCGCGACATGCCCGGCGTAGTGAGCCAGGGGATTACGACGATCGTGCGCGGTATGGACGGGTCGACGGCGGGTTACACGTCGGTTGCCGACTTCAATACGGCGTTCGAAGCGCGGCCGGCCGCGGTTAATGCTGCATCTTTTTCACCGCACAACACGATCCGGCAGCGGGTCATGGGCGCCGATAACCGCCGCCATGCCTCGGACGAGGAGATCGCGGCCATGGCCGCATTGCTCGAGGACGACCTCGATGCCGGCGCCCTCGGTCTGTCCACGGGTCTCGAGTACGAGCCCGGCATCTTCTCGTCGACCGAGGAGCTTGTCGTACTGGCGAAAGTCGCGGCGGAGCGCGGTCGTCGATATTCGAGTCACCTGCGCGATGAGGACGATCGCTTTATCGAGGCGCTGGAGGAGATTATTCGTATCGGCCGGGAGGCGCAGCTCCCGGTCCACGTGTCGCACATCAAGCTCGCCGACAAGTTGTACTGGGGTACGACTGACGAAGTGCTGGGCGTGATGAATGCCGCACGCGACGATGGCATCGAGTTGACGGCCGACATCTATCCCTACGAACGCTGGGCAAGCAATCTCGCCGTCCTGTTTCCCGACCGTGACTACGGCAATCGAGCGACCGCCGAGTACACGTTCAAGAGGACTGCAGCGCCCGGGGACATCCTGCTGATCCGCTACCCGCCCGAGCCGCGCTTCGAGGGCATGACGATCGCCGAAATCGCGACCGTGACCGAACGCGACGCGGTAGACACGTTACTCGATCTGTCGCAGGCCGCCGCCGACTACAGGCTGGAGACCGGTGAGCCCGGGTCGGAGATCATCGCCAAGAGCATGAACGACACGGACATCGCCGGTTTCATGAAGTGGCCGTACATCAATATCTGCTCGGACGGTTGGCACGGTGGCCATCCGCGCGGCTATGGCTCCTTCCCGCGTGTTCTCGGACGCTTCGTTCGCGATGATCGGGTCATCTCCCTCGAAGAGGCGATCTACAAGATGACGGGGCGCGCCGCAGACACGCTCGGCATTGCCGACCGCGGTCGCCTCGCGGTCGGTAATTTCGCGGACGTCGTCGTCTTCGACCCGGCGACCGTCAGGGACCATGCTTCCATGACCGACCCGACCGCGATGTCGACGGGCATCCGAAAAGTCTGGGTAAACGGCAGGCTCGCCTTCGACGCCGGGAAGACGACGCACGTATACTCCGGCCAGATCGTGAGGCCCGGGGAATGAACCACCGCTACGCCAGCACCGTTGCATTGCTCCGCGCCAGGCAACCGGAGCTGCCGGTCTATTGCATCTACCCGCACGTTTACCGCGACGCGGGACGGCATTTCGTCGAGAACTTTCCGGGTCGCGTCCTGTACGCCGTGAAGGCGAACAACCATCCGTTCGTGATCTCGGCACTGCACGCGGCCGGCGTGAACGATTTCGACTGCGCATCGTTGCAGGAGATAACGCTCGTCAAGTCACTTTGCCCTGACGCTCGCTGTTACTTCATGAACCCCGTGAGAATCGCCGGCGACGCGCGGCAGGCGCAGCGTGAGTTCGGCACACGCCACTTCATGATCGACCATGCGTCGGGGCTGGCACCGCTCGTCGACGAAATAGATGCGGCACGCTCCGTCATTTTTGCGCGCATGGCCGTCAGCCATCACTCGGCAATGGTCGATCTGTCGAAAAAGTTCGGCGCACCGCCGGCAGACATGCCGGGGATCCTCACGAACATCCGTGATGCCGGTGCCGAGCCCGCGCTTGCGTTCAACGTCGGCACCGGGGTTACCGAGCCCGCGGCCTACACGTACGCCATGGGCCTCGCGAGCGACGTACTCGAAAACACGCCCTTCCCTGTACGTCTCCTCGACATCGGCGGCGGTTTCCCGCGCCAGTACCCGGGGTTCATCGTACCGCCGCTCGACGAGTTCTTTGCGGCCATACGGGGCATTCGGCACGAACTGCCGCTCGGCGCTTCGAGCGAAATCATGGCGGAACCGGGGCGCGCGCTAAGCGCGCCCGGCATGTCCACGATTACCAGGGTCCTGTTGCGCAAGGAAAATCGCCTGTATCTCAATGACGGTATGTACGGCGCATTCTGGGAGCTGCGCTTCAAGGGACATGTTCGTTATCCGGCACGCGCCTACCGCGGGCATGAACCACTGGACGGCAAGCCTCATTCGTTCCGCCTGTTCGGGCCGACCTGTGATTCGAGCGATGAATTACCCGGGAGCGTGGAGCTGCCGGCCGATATCGATGTCGGCGACTACATCGAATTCGGCGGCATGGGCGCGTATTCGCTAAGCGGTCGCACGAATTTCAACGGCTTCTACAGCGACGACGTCGTGCGGATAGACACGGAATCCTGCCTGCCACCCGCCTGAAGCAGGCGCCGGGGATTCACGACTTACGGCGCGTCGCCGGCCATTGTGAACGGCGCTGACAGCGTCAGGAGAAACGCCTCGAGCTGAGCCAGCTCACGCGTGCTCAGGTTCAGTGGTTCCGCCTCGTTGTGGCCGATCATCGCCTCGGGCGCCAGGTTGTAGTGGATCAGCATGTCGCCGAGCGTGGCGATCTGCCCCTTGTGGCCGTAGGGAGCGGTCATGTCGAGATTGCGCAGCGACGGCGTGCGAAAGGCACCGATCAGCTCAGGGCCCGTGCGCGCGAAATCCAGCTCGGCGCAATCCTTGTCGGGATCGTCACTGTGCGGACTCCGGCAGTTGAAGGGGTGCTCGAGCACTTCGCGGACACCGGCTACACGCCCCTTGTCAGGGACCTCTCCTGCGAAATTGATCAGGCCTGTGTTGTGGAACTCGTTGTTGGTCAGGAGCGGGCCGTTGTGACACTGGGTACAGTTGGCCTCGCCAATGAACAGCCGCAGGCCGCGGACCTCGTCTTCCGTAAACAAGGCCGCTTGCTGCGCCTCGTCACCGGCGACGACGGCCGCGACGTAGCGATCGAACCTCGATGTCGTCGGCATGAGCGTTCGCTCGAACGCCGCAATGGCCTTACCGACATTCGCGTACATCGTATCGACGCCGGACGCTTCACCGAACAGCGCCTTGTAGATGCCCCGGTATTCCTTGTCCTCGACCAGGATCGCAATCGTCATGAGCCGGTTGCTCGCATGCTCATCGGGGTCTTCGAGCGGCGACAGTGCCTGCGACCACTGGCTGTCGCGGCGACCGTCCCAGTAAAGCCAGGGACTGTACGCGGTGCCGACGATACTCGGCGTATTGCGCCTGGACATGCCGACCCCGACACCTTTTGGCAAGCCGTCGGTGAAGCGCCGTTCGGGCTGGTGACAGGTCGCGCAGGACACGCTGCCGTTTGCGCTGAAGCGCGTGTCGAAGAACAACCTGCGACCGAGCTCAACGGCCAGGGGGTCGTCGGCAACGGCGTTCGTCGGATCGGGCGGCAACGGGGGCAGCGACGCAAGCGACAGGGACTCGAGCATGGCGACGCTCTCCGCGGACCATGTCCGCGGTTCCGCGTCCCACCGCAACACCAGCCAAATCGCTGCCACCACCGAAATGAGCAGGGCAGCAAGCGTGACCGGACGAATGCTCACAGGGTTAACGGCACTACCACGGCTTCCTCGATCCCGTCGTGGCGAATCGTTACGACGATTTCCCAGTACCCGCGCATGTGAAATCGCACGCCGTCGAGGCGATAGTCGCCGCCACCGAGGTCCCGCGTAACGCGTGGCCTTGTCGGCAGCCCGTGATTGTGCGCCGGCATGCCGCCATCGACCTCGATCTCGGCGCCTTCGACCGGAACCCCCTCGACGGTTTCGACATGCAGTATCCAGCTATGCATGCGGTTGATGCCGGGCGCGCCACCCGGCGTCGAGTAGGTTACGACGAACTCTGCCGCATGAGCCCCCTGCGGCATGTGCAGCAGCGCGACACCGAGCAACAAGGCCACGGGACCGGCGCGTCCGAACCAGCGCCTGAGCCGGCCGCTCATGGCGAGATATTGAACCTGGATCAGGACGAGCAGCCCGATGAGCAACGGCCAGTAGCCCCAGCCGGTAAATCCGACTTCGAACGGAAACACGGCCGCATACACTTCGCCCGTATCCGGGTTCCTGGCTGAGACGATACCGATGAAATCCCCTTCTTCCCGGAACGTGTGAGCGATCGTGTAGACATCCGGTTCCACGACCGCTGACTGGAAGTACACCGTCTCGGCTTCGAGGTCTTCGATGGCGGCAACATGCTCCATGCGGGCGAAGCGGCCTTTGCCGGTGGCATTGCGAATGATGCGAAACTCGATCGGCATGGCCTGCAGGGCGTCATGCATGTATTCCATGACAAAGACGCTCTCGGACGCGGCCGGCAGGTCCTCGCAAAACTGTTCGTGTCCGGTAACGCGGGGCTGGTAGATCTTGAAATGGGCGCGCAGGTAATTGACCTTGATGACGCAAATGTCGTCCTCTTCGACGACACCGCCATGCGCGAACCCGACCTGCGGCAGGGCGGCACATAAAAACAGGAGAGCCAGCGCGGATCGAATCATGAGACTATTCTTATCATGAATCTCCTGTTGAGCACATTGGCGCTCCTGCTGGGGCCGCTCATCTACACGCTTGCCGGCCGCAATCGTGCAAGCAGGCACGCCCTCGACGCGTTCATCCTGGTCGCCGTGGCATGGATTATCGGGGTCCACATCATTCCTGTCGCGATCAAGACAGGCGGACTGCTCGCGATCGCCTTCCTCCTGGCGGGTATCGCATTTCCGCTGGTCATGCAGCGTGTCCTGCATGTCGCCACCGGCACCGCGCACTTCGCAATGATGTTCCTGGCCGCGATAGCACTGGCCCTGCACGCCATTATCGATGGCGTCGCGTTGATTCCGGGAAGCGGCGACCACCTTCCGCTGGCGGTCATCTTGCACCGCCTGCCCGTCGGCATGGCGATCTGGTGCACGTTTCGGCCCGCCATCGGCAACGCCTCGGCAATCGCTGCGTTTGCGATCATCATTGCAGCGACCGGCCTTACGTTCTATTCAGCCACCCCGGTCGTCGAGCTCGCAGAGAGCAGGAACCTCGCGCTGTTCCAGGCGTTTGTGTCCGGCTCGTTGATCGATCTCGTGGTGACGCTCGGCCGACAGGCATGGAACAGGGCCGATGACGACGCCGGCAGGCGCCGCGGAACCTAGCTGTCGCCTGACTTCGGCGCACCCTTGTTGTGGAAGTGTCCCCTGTAGAAGATCAGGGGATCCTCGTCGCGATCGTCGAGACGCAGTACGCGGCCGACGATGATCGTATGATCGCCACCGTCATACTGGTGTTCCGTGCGACACTCGAAGCACGCGGCGTACTCCGGGAGGATGGGCGCCCCATGCAGTCCTTCGCGGCAATCGAGGCCCGCGAACTTGTCGATATCCTTGCTGGCGAATCGCGACGACAACTCATGCTGGTCAATAGTCAGCACATTGACCGCGAAGTACTCGGCATTGATGAACGTGTCGAAGGTATTCGCGCTGTTCGCGATGCTCCAGAGCACGAGTGGCGGATCCATCGACACCGAGTTGAAGCTGCTGATTGTTATGCCGACTCTCTCACCACGGGCATCAAGTGCAGTCACGACAGCCACACCGGTCGCAAAGCAACCCAGTGCGCGGCGAAACTCGTGGTGGTCGATTATCGGATCGTCGTCGGATCTCAAACGTGCTTCCCGGCGGGGTTAGGAGGATTCGTCGGTCCTCAAATTTGCAGGCAACCTGCGGCCTGCATCAATGCGACGGAAGAAGGCGGCAAGCAGGCCGCCGGCGATAAGGTGCCACACGCCCCAGACCGCCGCAACCGCAGCAGCTCCCCCGAGGCCCTTGAGCTGGCTCAACAGGATGATCAATGCGAGTCCGGAATTCTGGATGCCGACCTCGAAGGTCAATGCACGCCGTGTCGCGGGAATACGCGACAGGATACGTCCCGCCAGCGCGCCCGTCAGGAATGCGATGGCATTGTGCAGTACGACAATGCCCCCCAACAGGCTCAGGGCCGGGAGCAATATCGGGAAAAAGTAGGCGATGCCGTAGATGATGACGCCCACGAGGACAGACACGCCGAGAACCGTGGTGTGCTGCTTGATACGACGGGCTACAGCCGGTGCTTTCGCCGCAACCGTCATCCCGATTACCAGGGGCACGGCCAGCAGGAACGTCGTCTGAGCGACGAAGATAAGCGGATTGACGTCAAGCGTATCGAGCAGCGTCGCGGTCGGCTCGTAGGCGTGCGACCAGAACAGGATAGACGTCGGCGTCAGGATCGCGGCCAGCAGGCTCGATGTTGCCGTCAGCGCCACCGATGCAGCGACGTTGCCCCGTGACAGGTAGGTCAGGAGATTCGAGACCGCACCGCCAGGGCAACAGGCAACGACGATCATGCCAAGCGCTATCGAGGCAGCCGGCTGCAACACGAGGATAAGCAGGAAAGTCACCAACGGCAGAATCACGACCTGTGACAGGACACCGCCCGCGAACAGCAGCGGCCGCTTCCGCAGGAAGGCAAAATCCTTGACTCGCAGGCCGAGTGCGACACTGAACATGACCATGACCAGCGCGAGAGCGACGCCGGCCTGCCCTAACGGGTCCAGTACGATACGCAGGCTGTCGAGTGTGCCTATATCCACGGGCCTTACCTGCTCACAATGTCTCGGATTCCAGGAACGGCTTCACGCCGACGGCTTTGTAGAGCTCGTCCGGCCTGTAGGCCGTGTTGCCTTTCATGACGAGCGTGGCGCGGCGAATCGCCGAGATGTCTTCAAGCGGATTGCCCGCGACGAGCACGAGATCGGAGTCCTTGCCCACCGCGATAGACCCGGTTCGGTCGTCGACGCCAACGACCCGCGCGGAATCGAGCGACGCGATCCTGAGCACGTCCGCGTTGGGGATGCCGGCCTCGGCGTACAGCTCCAGCTCCCGGTGAATCGTGAACGCGGCGACGTTGTCGCTGCCCGGCACGATCTGCACACCGCTGTCGTGCAGCTTCCTGATCATCGCCGCCTGGGCTACGGCGGAGGCCGCCCATTCTTCGACCTTGTCCCCCATGTCCATGTCCGCCTTGTAGTAGCCACGCGCGACATTGATCGGCAGGTGGTCGAGCACCGGGGCGAACGTCGGGTTGGGATCACCATCGTGATGCACCAGCTGTTCCATGAAAATGGCTGCCGTCGGGTCGATGGTCGTACCGTGCTTCACGAACAGTGCGATGTAGTCCTCGACTTCCTTGCTGTCGAGGTCCAGCTTGCCGGCTTCGTCGCCGTAGAGCGTAAAGCGCAACTGCTTGCGCGTGTCTTCGCGATCTCCTGCCAGGAAATTCAGGAACACCATGTTGATGTGCTGGATCTCGTCATAGCCGGCGCGTACCGCCTGCTCGGCCGACATGAATGCGGGGATGTGTCCGCTGAGCCGCATGCCGTGGCTGTGCGTGCGTTCGGCGATGTCGTCGACCCACTCCGGATCGATCGAGCTGTATAGCTTGATCTGCATGTAGCCGTTCTCGGCATAGAAGTCGACGCGCTCGAGCGCCTCCTCCAGCGACTCGACCGTATCGCCCGACGCATACGGGCTCGCCTGGTCGATAAACCCTGAGCGATAGGTGTTCGGCCCGATGACCTCGCCCGCGTCGTACTTCGCCGTCATCCCCATGATCTGCTCGTGGACGCTACCGATATCGCGCACGCTCGTAATACCACCGGCGATATTAAGAACGCCGTCCGAGAGGTTGAAGTGGCCGTGCATGTCCCACATGCCGGGCATCAGGCTCTTGCCCGTGGCATCGATGTGCTTCGCGCCCGGCTTGTCGATCTGCGTTTCGGAAATGGCCGTGATCTTGCCGCCCTCGACCATGACAAAGCGGTCTTCAAGCAATGCGGCGTTCTCCACGTCCACAATATCGACGTTATCAAAGACCAGCGCGCCATCCTGCACAAAGGCGAGATCGCCCGCGATGCGCTCTACCATGGCCGCATCCTGCTCGATCTGGATTGCGCTGAGCTTCTCCAGGACCTCCGGGCTCCAGCCCTTCGGCAACATGCCCATCCAGCCGCTCAAGTCGAGCACCGCCAGGTTCAGTTTCTCATCGAACCACCCGTAGTACGGGGTGAGACCGAGGCCGGATACGGCAACGAGCGTCAGTGTCTTCTCGCCGTCGGGCGTGTCGACGTCGACGGTAGTCAACTTCTCGGCCCGCGCGGTGCCGGACGGCAGCAATGCGATCTCGCCGTCCATGCTGCGGAGCGCGGCCTGCACCAGCGCGCCGAAACTCAGGTCGGCATACTCCGTGGCCACGTAGAACCCGGGGTCATCGGTGGTAACGCTGCCGCTTTCACCGGCCGTGCTCCAGCTGGCGACGCCGTCGGTGTAGGTAAACGTCTCGTCGATCGCCGCCCCGAAGGCCGAAGTACCCGTAATCTTTTGTGCCACGGGAATGCCGTCGGCATTGAGCTGCAGTTCGGAGTTGACCGAGTACTCGCGGTTATTCCAGTGCAGGAACGACTCGACCGTGACTTTGCCGTCGCCGGTACGGACCATTCTTGAATGCCCCGCCTCGTTGCCTTCGGACATCCACTCGAACTCGTGTGTCTCCCCGACCGCGCTCGCAACGTCGGCTGGCGCCTCATCCGTTTCCTGGCCGCACGCCCAGAGCAACAGCAGTGCGGGCAGTGTCAATACGACGGCATTTCTCATTGTTTGCCTCCCTGGTGAGCGCTGAAGAACTCGAACAACACTCGGGATCCCCAAAAATCGGTGTTCTCTTCCGGCTCGATGCAGATCAATTGATCGGGCATGCTGGCCGCCTGCAGAGCAGTGACACAATAGCCGTTACTCCCCCGAAAGTCTGCCGTGCCGGGCCAGCGATGATTGCCCTCCGGCCAGAGACAGTCGATCGCGGGGTGATCGGTCTCGCCGCAGGCTATCGTGCATTGCACGTTTTCTCCCTCGATCGCCGGCGACGTCCATTCCTCGAGTTCCACGCCGCAGGCCATCCCCTGGTTCCAATGGCGCGTGACGGATGCCGTGCTCGCGAAATACTGGCCGTAGGAGCTGACGCGCCCGTCATGGGGAACCGCTTCGTCCGCGCCACCGTTGATCTGCAGAAGGGGCAGGCGTTTCGACGGTGCGCACTCGAACCCGCGCTCCAGTCGCCCGCCGATCAGCGCAACCGAAGCAAACAGCTCCGGCGCCTCGCACGCGATGCGGTTGGCCATCATCGCGCCGTTGCTGAATCCCGTAACGTGCACGCGCGTCGCGTCCACCTGCCAGCGTTTCGTCACGGCGGCGACCAGGCTGCGCAGGAAACCCACATCGTCGTTGCAGGAAGTCCAGCCGCACTGTCCGCAATTGCCGCATTCCGGCGGACACGGCGACCTCACCGCATCCGGCTCGCAGATCGGACCCTCCGGCCCCGTGTCGAAACCATCGGAGATGTGATTCCAGGAAGTCACCTCCCACGGTTCCTCGCCGCCTCTTCTCGACATGAACCAGGTGCCTTGCGGATACACCATGACGAAACCGTATTCCTCGGCGTACTGGTTGAGCCCCTGGGTTACCTCGGCCTCGGTGCCTGTCGCGGTGCCGCCGTAGCCGTGCATAAAGATCGCAACGGGATGCGCTTTCTCCCCGTCGTAGCTCGATGGCAGGAACACGAAGTACTCGCGCGTCAAGCCGTCGTGCTGCAGCGTGAAGCGCTGCATGGCAGGATCCCACGTCTTCTCCTTGTCGCCGCATCCACCCGCGAGCAGCAATGCAAGCAGGACCATGATGTGTATCGATCGTTTCTTCATACGCCACATGATAGCCGTTCTTGCTATCCTAGCTGAAACACAACAACGAATCGGCAGGGGACTTCACGTGAGACGACTCATCACCGCGACCGCGGTATCTGTTCTATTGGTATCGGGCTGCGAGAAATCGGCTGAAGACAACGGGCCGGCCGCGTTCGCCAGCCGCTACCAGGGCCTTGAGTCCGCGACCACGCTCATCACGGGCGCAACTGTCCTGACGGGCACGGGCGAGCGACTCGACAATGCCGATGTGCTCCTTGTCGACGGCAGGATTGCGGGCGTCGGCAGCGGGCTCAGCGCCGAAGGCGCCGATGTCGTTGACGCCACGGGCAAGTGGGTCACCCCCGGCATTATCGACGTGCACTCGCATCTCGGCGTGTATGCATCGCCGGGTACGCAATCGCATTCAGATGGCAACGAAGCGACAGCTCCCGTGACGGCACAGGTCTGGGCGGAACACAGCGTGTGGCCAAACGACCCCGGTTTCACGACGGCACTGGCCGGTGGCGTGACGGCCATGCAGATTCTTCCCGGGTCCGCCAATCTCGTCGGCGGGCGCGGCGTCACGCTCAAGAACGTACCGGGCCGCAACGTGATGGAAATGAAGTTCCCGAACGCACCGTACGGTCTCAAGATGGCATGCGGTGAAAACCCCAAACGCGTTTATGGCAGCCGTGGCCAGGAGCCTGCCACGCGCATGGGCAATGTTGCCGGGTACCGCACCGCGTGGATCGATGCCGCGGAGTACCGCGACAAGATCAAGGCTGCAGAGGAAGGCCGGGGTGAAAGGCCGAAACGTGACCTGAGACTCGAGACACTCATGGGCGTGCTCGAAGGCGAAATCATCGTGCACAACCACTGCTATCGTGCCGACGAAATGTCGGTCATGCTCGATATAGCAGAGGAGTTCGGCTACAAGGTCGGCACCTTCCATCACGCGGTTGAGGCCTACAAGATTGCCGACCTGCTGGCCGAAGCGGACACCTGCTCCGCGATGTGGGCGGACTGGTGGGGCTTCAAGATGGAAGCCTTCGACGGGATTCGCGAAAACGCGGCTATCGTGGACAAGGCCGGCGCCTGTGCCGTTATCCATTCGGATTCCGAGATCGGCATCCAGCGCCTCAACCAGGAGACGGCAAAGGTCATGGGTGCCGCGGCCCGGGTTGGCATGGACATCCCGCCTGAAAGCGCCATTCGCTGGATCACCGCGAATGCGGCCAAATCACTCGGCATTGCCGACCAGACAGGGACGCTCGAGGCCGACAAGATGGGCGACGTCGTCATCTGGGACGGCAACCCGTTCAGCGTCTATACGAAGGCCGAGCGCGTCTACATAGACGGTGCGCTCGCCTTCGAGCGTGGCAACGACGCCGTCAACCCGGTTACCGATTTCACGCTCGGCACTGCAGCCGCCGCCGGAGGTGCGAAATGAGCCGCCTCGTTACCGCAACGCTGTTCCTCGTTATTGCCCTGCCGGTCTGCGCACAGACAACCGCGATTGTCGGCGGCAAGGTACACACGGTTGGTCCGCAGGGCACGATTGAGAATGGCACGGTGCTGATCGTCGACGGGCGCATCGCGGCTGTCGGTGCCGGCATCAAGGTGCCGGCCGATGCGCAGACGATCGATGCCAGCGGCAAGATCGTCACGCCGGGCTTGTTCTCACCGTTCGGCCGGCTCGGCCTGGTTGAGGTCAGCTCGTCCGCAGGCCCGACCGACTATGCGCAGCGCGGCGCGCAGTTTACGGCCGGGTTCGACATTGCCGATGCCTACAATCCGCGTTCAACACTCATCGCCATAAACCGCATCGAAGGCGTGACGCGCGCCGTTGTGGCGCCCTCTCCCGGCTTCCCGGATGAGACGGGCAGTGGTCATGTCCTCGCGGGACTTGCGGCGATCGTCAATCTCGGTGACGACAACGTCCTCGACCAGCGGGCCGCAGCCATGGTCGTCCAACTCGGCGAGGGTGGCGCAATGCTCTCCGGCGGCACGCGCACGGCCGCGTGGCTCACCCTGCGCAACTCGCTGAACGAAGCGCTCGACTATCGCGAGCACAAGGGCGACTTCGAGCGCGGCATGCGTCGCGCTTACATGCACAGCATGACCGACCTCGAAGCGCTGCAAGGTGTCATCAACGGCAACACACCGATGCTCGTGAGCATCGACCGCGCCAGTGACATCGAGGTGCTCATCGACCTCGTAAGTGAGTACGGCATCAGCGCCATCATCATCGGCGGCTCGGAGGCCTGGATGGTTGCGGACAAGCTGGCAGCCGCTCGCATTCCCGTCATCGTAGGGCCGACAGCGAATCTTCCTGGCAGCTTCGACCGCATCAATGCGCGACTCGGCACCGCGTCGGTACTTGTAGAAGCAGGCGTCAAGGTCGCCATCGCAGACTCAGACGCGCAGACGCACAATGCGCGCAACATCACCCAATCGGCAGGCAATGCGGTTGCTTTCGGTCTTGACTGGGATGCGGCGCTGCGCGCCATCACGCTGACGCCCGCGGAGATCTTCGGCATGGCATCGACGACCGGCAGCCTCGAAACCGGCAAGGCGGCCGACGTGGTGATCTGGCCCGGCGATCCCCTGGAGCTGACAAACTACCCTGATGCCGTATTCATCAATGGCAAGGCGGTACCCATGGTGAGTCGCCAGACGCTGTTGCGCGATCGTTACCTGCAAACGGAGAAACCGCCGGCCTACCGGGACTAGAACGGGCGCCTCAAAGTAGCGTCAGTTTGCCGTCGCTGAGCCGATAGACCCGGTCGCACGCTCGCAGTACGTTCGGGCTGTGCGTCACGACGACGCGCGTGATCGGCAGGCGCAGGAGCGTTTGCAGGACTCGTCTCTCGCTCTCCTCGTCGAGACCGCTTGTGAATTCGTCGAGCAGCATCAACGCTGGACGACGGTAGAGCGCTCGGGCAAACAATATGCGTTGCACCTGCCCGGCGGAGAGCGCCGAGCCGAGGTCGCCAATCGGTGTCTCGTAGCGCATCGGCAGCGCCTCGATCGTACCTGCAACCGCGGCCAGCTCGGCCGCCCTGTGCACACGCTCATGGTCGGGCGCGGGATCGAAGAGTGCGATGTTCTTCGCTATGGAGCCCGACACCAGGGCGTCGTCATGGAAGACCGTGGCCATGCTGCGACGCACGACGGCCGGCGGCCAGTGAGCGAGCGGTTTGCCATCGAAACAGAGCGAGCCCGACTCAGCTCGCTCGATGCCCGCGAGTATTCTCAGCAAGGTACTCTTGCCACTTCCCGAGCCGCCGCAAATCGCAAGCGATTCGCCCTGGGTGACATCGAGCGAAACACCGTCGAGCACGAACGACGTCATGCCCGGGTAGGAAAACCTCAGGCCGCTCGCACGCACGCTGCCCGCCAGCCTGGCTCGACTGCAGGAATCGCGCTCCGGCTCTTCGGCCTCGCTGAAGACGACGTCGGCAAGCCGCTCGAGCGGCACCCGCAGCAGCTTGTATTCGAAGAGCCTGTTGACGATGCCGCTGGCTCTCGTGACGAACATGCCCGTGTACGCGACAAATGCGGAGATCTCGCCTATGGACATCTCACCGCGCTGCACATACCTCGCGAGCAGGAACACGATGCCGATATGCAGGCCCTGGAACAGCGCCTGGTGAACGCTGCCATCGACGATGCCCAGGTTTCCGGCCCGAATCTGCGTATTGATTCTGCGCACCAGCAGGTTCTGCCATTCCGTCGTTCGACTGGCCTCGCCGGCACACATTCTTATCGACTGGATACTGCGCAGCGACTCGAGCAGGTGAGACTGTGCCGCGGCTTCGGCCCGTACGAGCTGGCCGGTTTGCTCGAGCATCGCCGGATACACCAGTACTCGCCATAGCGTATAGATTGCGGCCGTCGCGACGACGATCATGGACAGCAACGGCGCGTAGGCGGTCATCATCACGACCACGATCAGGAGAAAGATGCTGTCGAGCACGAGCGATGGCAGCGCCTGCGTGACGAACGCCTGGATTCCCGTCAGCGACTGCATGCGCTGCTGGATGTCACCTGTCGTCCGTTCACGAAACCACGTGACGGGCAGATGCAGCAGGTGTCGTATTACGCGCGACGCGAGGCTGAACACCGTCACGTGGGAGAGAAACTGGAACGTCAACCGCCGCATCGCGCTCGCGGCCAGCTGAAAGACCGTCAGCATGGCAAAGCCGATGACCAGCGTATGCAGGAGCAGGTGATCGCCACGTGTCAGGACCTGGTCGATGACGGTCTGCAGGTAGAACGGTGTGAGCAGCAACAGCAGTTCCGAGATGATCGCGAACAACAATGCGACCGGAATGGACAGCGCATGACCGCGTTCGAAAACGACAAGATCGCCGAGCCGCAGCCTTCTTGACGTTTTACGACGTTCGAATCTCCCGGTCGGCGAGAATTCCAGCGCCACCCCCGTGAACTTCCCGTCGGCTTCGGCCAGTGGAACACGCCGCGCGCCACTGGCCGGATCGTGAATCACCACCTGCCGGCGCGTGACCTTCTTCAACACCACGAAGTGATCGAACTCCCAGTGGAGGATGCACGGCGCGGTTAGACGCCGGAGTTCGGACAGGCGGCAACGCACTGCACGCGGTGACAGGTGCAGGGCCTCGCCGATACGCGCAAGCGACAAGAGACTTGCTCCTGACAGCGACATGCCGAAGCGGCGACGCAGGCTGACGAGATCCTCGTTCCTGCCGAAGTAGGCGACGATCATGGCCATGCATGCCAGCCCGCATTCCGCGATGGTGGACTGCCGGATCACCGGCAGGCGACGCCGGCCGGACAGGCTCAACCACGCCGCGGCGCTCGATGGCATCTAGATACGCGCCAGCAGCGGCGCGAAAAACCATTCGGCAAGGCTGCGCCTTTCCAGCACGATGTCGGCGGCGAGGGCCATGCCGGGGCGCAGCGGGTAACGCCCCTGCTCATCCTCGACATGATCGGCCGCAAGCCTTACCCGCACCTTGTACGCCGCCTCCTGCATGCGCGACGCCACCGGCATGTCGCCCGGCAAGGAGACGAAAGCGGCCACAGCGTCTATGCTGCCCCGCGCCGACCCGAACTGCTGATGCGGAAACGCGTCGTAGCGGAGCCTGACTTCCTGACCGGCCTCGATCATCCCGATGGCCGTGGACGGGACGTAAACGTCGGCCAGCAACGACGACTGCGCCGGGACGATCGTGGCCAGCAACTGTTGTGGCCTGACCGTGCTTCCGGCGGAAACATCGAGGGTTGCAAGAACGCCGTCGACCGGCGCAACCACGACGACCAGGCGCTGTTCCTCGAGCTGTGCCAGCCGTTGCCCGAATTCACTGCGCTCGGCGCCGAGTATCGCGAGTTGGCGCTCCAGCCCGATGCCCAGTCGCTCCCGGGCGGCGACCAGTTCCTTGCGCACCCTCTCGAGTCGGCTTTCCTCCTGGCGCAGGCGCGCAACCGCCAGTCGCAGCCCGGTCAGTTCATCCTGCTGCCGCAGCAGCTCCACCCTGGCGATCGCACCGCGCTCGTAGGCCTGTCGCAGTTCTTCGACCCTTGCAATACCGCGTTGCACACGCAGCGCCTGCTGCCGCTGCTCGGCGACAAGCGCGTCCATTTCCGCTGCCAAACCGTTGAGCTGCTGCTCGAGCGCCTCGTGGTCTGCCTTGAACTGCTCCCGCGCCAGCGCGTCTCGCACACCGACGGCCGCCAGTTGTTCCCGCAGCTGCAATTCCGCCTGGCGCGTCATCGCCGTACCGTTATCGAGCTCGACGTCGGACGAGAGGCGGACGATCGCTTCTCCCTTCCGAACCGGGTCGCCGGCCTTACGCTCAAGTCCGACTACCGTTGCGAAATCCTTGTGTGCCAACCGGGCGACCCCGGGATCGACAACCAGCCAGCCGCGCACGGTTTCCTTGCGCGCATACTCGATACTCAGGATGAAGCCGCCGGCACAGACAAGAAAGACTGCACAATAGACTGCGAGCCAGATCAGCGGTTTTGGCAGGACAGCAATCGGTCGACCATCCAGCCGCGTCGATAACGAGTCGATCGCTCGTTGTCGGAACAGGTCCTCTGGCGTTCGCGTGTGCATGACACAGTAGTACGGCGAGAACGCCCGCGAGCCAAAGCCCGAATAGTGGCAATACACACAAAAAGGCAGCGACTCATGGATGTAAGCAGCCAGTGCTTGCGCAGATGCCTGTTTGTAATTAACAACACGAAGGCTTTACGAAACGTGCCGAAAACGCTGCGGCATATTCGCCACGTTGCGCGTTCGGCTCGTAAGCGATCTCGTCGCTTTTTCCCGGCGACGCCAGCGGTAATCAGCACAACGTGCGGCGCTTTTACAACGCTGCGTAAACCGCATGGCATTTATGCCGCGTTACCCGCAGTGCGTCATATATACAACACTTGAGTCGAGTGCTCGAATCCCCTCATGTGCTGTGCGCAACTCGCGCAGCGTGTTCTTAGCTCTATTCAAGCGGGGAGATTACTATGAGTAAACCAAGTTGGTCATCCGGCCATTCCTGGCTACTTGCGCTTTGTGTTGCGCTCGCCATCCCGGTCGGCGCGTCTGCGCAAACGACGGGAGATGAAATAACACTTGAAGAAGTCATTGTGACCGGGTCGCGAATCAAGCGCAGTGACTCGTCCAGCATCAGTCCGATCTCGGTACTGACCGAGCAGGACATTGCCGTATCGGGCAACCTGACGCTGGAAAACTTTATCCAGGACCTGCCTGCCGTGAACGGCGGCGAC
>CBDUMZ010000025.1:0-35087 GCA_965368465.1 uncultured Chromatiales bacterium | reverse complement strand
TGGCAGCTGATGCAGTTGTCGACGATATTCACGTGGTCGAAGTTCGCGGGGATCCACGCGTCGGTGGTATGGCAGTCGTCGCAGTTGTTGCCGCTCGCGATGTGCGTCGGGTGCTTGCCGGTCGCCGTGTTGCCGTCATGGCAGGAGAAGCAGGTGCCGATGACCTGCGTGTGATCCACGCGGTCGGCCGGCGTGAAGGTCACGTTGTTGTGGCAATCCTCGCAGACATCGGTCGTGTTGATGTGCGTGGGATGCTTGCCGGTCGCGTCGGTACCGTTATGGCAGCTGATGCAATTGTCCGTGATATTCGTGTGGTCGAAGTTCGCCGGGATCCATGCGTCGGTCGTATGGCAATCGTCGCAATTGTCACCGCTGGTAATGTGCGTCGGGTGCTTACCTTCGGCCGTGTTGCCATCGTGGCAGGAGAAGCAGGCGCCGATGACCTGTGTATGGTCAACCCGGTCGGCCGGCGCGAACGTCACGACGTTGTGGCAGTCTTCGCAGACCAGGGTGGTGTTGATATGGTCGGGATCCTTGCCGACAGCCTGGATTCCGTCATGGCAGCTTGAGCAGTTGCCGGTAATGTCGGCGTGATCGAAATTCGCCGGAGTCCATGCGGCAGTCGTGTGGCAATCGTCGCAATTGTCGCTACTTGAAATGTGATTCGGGTGTTTACCGGTTGCGACAGCACCGTTGTGGCAGGTAGAACAGCTGCCCAGGACCTGCGTGTGGTCCACTGTGTACGCCGGCTCCCAGGACGTATTGCGGTGGCAGTCCTCGCAGGTGTTCGTCGAATTGATGTGCCCGTTGTTCTTGCCCTCTACGTCAATGTTGTTATGGCACGAGAAGCAGCCGCTAGAGATGCCGGCGTGATCGAAAACGGCCGGAATCCACAGTGAGCTGTTGTGACAGTCGTCGCAGTTGTCGCCGCTCGCAATGTGCCCGGGCGGCTTTCCTTCCGCGGTCGTGCCGTTGTGACAGGTCCCGCAGCTGCCGGAGACTGCCATGTGGTCCATGTAATAGATCGGGCTCCACGCGGACGTCGTGTGGCAACTGTCGCAGGTCGCTGCGGACGTGACATGGTCCGCGGGTTTCATTGAGGAGAGGACGGTACCGATTTGCGAGTGGCAACCGACGCATGTCGGGTTGGTGCCTTCGAAAATACCGCCGGCGTGACAACGATCGCAACTGACGTTTTCGTGGGCGCCGTCGAGGTCGAAGCCGGTGCTGAAGTGATCGAACGATTCCTGGGCTGCCGCCGGAACGCAGAGCAGCAGGGCGCTTAGGATGATGCTGGCGCGAATAGTCATAGTATCTGTTGAACCTCCTCGAACGAGTCGCTCGAATGGCACCGGCCGCAGTCCGGTCCGAACTCGCCGTTGTGGATATCGTCGCTTGCATGGCAATCGCTGCACTGGCTGCCCAGGCGCTTTTGGGCCTTGAGGGATTGTCGGTGGCAGGTCTCGCAGTCGGAGGAGCGATGCGCTCCTTCCAGCATGAAGTCTGTCTGCGTATCGTGATCGAAACGCCATTTCGACCACTCAACCGGCGCGTGGCACATTGCACAATCGTCGGGGAAACGATCGTTGTGCGGATCGTCATCTGCATGACAGCCACTGCAGTTGTCCGGTGCATCCCGGAATACCTGGGTCTCGTGGCAGGCCGTACATTCGGCATCGGCATGCTTGCCCAGGAGGGGGAAGTGCGTGAGGCCGTGGTCGAAGAACAGGTTGTCTTTCCAGGACACCTCGTTGTGGCAGTCGGTGCACGTCGTTCCCTGGGTGCCGCTATGGGGGTCGTCGTCTTTGTGACACTCGCCACAGGTTGCGAGCGGCTTCGCCTCGAAGATAGGCTCGATATGGCAGGCTGAGCACTCTATCGATACGTGCGCACCATGCAGTGCATGACCGGTGTCGACATCGTGGTCGAACCGGAGGTCATCGAAGCCCTCCGGCACGTGGCAGGTTTCACAACGTTCTCCGAAGTGACCGTCGTGGTTGTCGTCTTCTTCGTGGCAGGCAATGCAGGCCATGTCCATGCTGTCGTTGAACGGGTCGTCGCTGTGGCAGTCGCCGCAGGCCAATGGTGCGTGCTTGCCGGTAAGGGCAAATGAAGTATCACGAGCGTGGTTGAAGGATGTGTCTTTCCAGTCCGTCGGCTGGTGACAGTTGCCGCACTCTTGCCCGCTGCGACCGTCATGCGCGTCGTCCTCAGCATGGCAGCTGAAACAGTTTGTCGGCGTATCGACGAAGGTATGCTCCGCGTGACAGTCGAGACAGCCTGTCTGCGCATGGCTGCCGACCAACTCGAACGCGGTGAGCGAGTGATCGAACGTCACGTTCTCCCAGCCTGTCGGCGCGTGGCACCCGCTGCATTCCTTGCCCACCGATTCCGGATGCGGGCTGTCGTCCTCGTGGCAGGCGACGCACGTGGACGGTGCGGTACGGTGTTTGCTCTCGGGCTCATGGCAACCCGAGCATTTCACGCCGTCGTGCTTGCCGACGAGCGGGAAATCCGTGTTCTTGTGTCCGAACGAGGACTCGTCGAGTGGCACGATATTCGCGTCGCGTCCCTCGTGATCCGTATGGCAGTACGAGCATTCACGTCGCTTGGCATTGCGATCGCGCCCGTGGAAACCTTCACCGGCGGCGATGTCGTTGCCGACATCTTCGTGGCAACCGGCGCAAAGCTCTTTCTGTTTCTCACGGTCGAATTTGACGTGGCAGGAGGCGCATTCCTTCTCGATGTCCGCATGTCCTGCTATGACCTCACCCGGCATCACGAGCGATTCCAGCTGTGCGTGTGCGACATCGAACCCGACGACGAGGAGCATCAGTGCAAGTCCGGTGAATAGCGCTCTAGATCCCATCGCCCGATATCGCCCTCAGTACATGTGTACGGCGAGTACGTGGAACAACGCCGACAATACCATCAACAGGAAAATCGGGAGGTGCAGGATGTGCCAGAGAGCAAACAGCCGTTCATAGAACGAGAACTGCGCGACACGGCCGAACAATGACATGTAGTCGCGGATGTACTTCGACGTGATCCGCGAAAGCCGTTGCCGGTCGCGCGCAACGACGGACGAGTTTTCTGCGGCGACCTGCAATTCGCGGCGCGCGGTCAGCCACAACGAGAAATGGGTGATGTGGTGCGTGAACGTCCAGCGCAGGCTGCGGCGTATGCCGAGCGTTTGCGTCACTCTGCATCCTTGCAGGTCGTTCGCCATACGATCCAGGCGAGCGACAAGTTCCGGCATCAGAGTCGCCAGCCCGTGGCTTTTTTCGACGGACGATGTCAGTTCCTGCTGCAGTTCGCGCAGCGAGGTCTTGCGGCCATAGAGTCCCTTGTGAATACGTGCATAGAAATGACGGCCGATGATGCCACTGCCGGCAACGAGCAGCATGCAGTACAGCGCAACCTTGCTGTTGACCGACCCCAACTGGAAGTTGCAGTGATAGAGAATCAACAATGGGCCAACGAGTCCGAATGCCATGTGCAAGCGAAACCAGTGTCGTGTCGGGCCTAGGATCTGCAGGAGACGGATACGCTTGCGCAGTGGGTACAGCAGCAGCGTAAGCATCATCGAACCACCAATGATACCCAGCCAGTAGCCCACCCCGCTTTCAGGTGTTATCAGATCCAGGTCGCTGAGCAGGTAGCCGGACACGATCGCGAGCGCCAGCAGCAGGTAGCCACGTACCGGGGTGTCATTGCGGGGACCTGGTTTAGCAGGCGCCGTATCGCGTTGCGGGATTACCGCGGGTCTGTCAATTACCGTTTCGTTCACTGTTGCAGTCCTTTGCCTGGTTTATTCTGCAAGCCCGCCAACCATATTGGCGGCGAGCTTGAGTTCGAGGGCCTCATCGGGCAATCCGAGATCCCTGGCACGCGAGTAGGCATTCCAGGCCTCCGCGTGATTGCCCAGATGGTCATGCGAGCGTGCGAGCAACAGCCAGCCTTTGGCATCGTCAGGGTTCTCGGCGAGCCGTGTTTCGAGGCCGCCAATCAATGAGCTGACCGAGGCCGACTTGTCCTGTGCGGCGCCGGGCATCCGGGTCTGGACAACGCCATCGTCCGGCCGATCCACGACAGCGAAAAGCGTAAAACCCGCGAGTACGGCGATGGCGCCCGCGACGAAGATCGAATTAATAAGTTGGTGCCTGGTCATGCGCGCAAAATCCTCCTTGTACATACACGGTCACAGCGGCAGAAAGGTTCCCAATTTGACGGAAAAAATCGATGCATTGTGTCGACTGCTTCGCGTTTCCGGACATAAGTTAAGTGTGCGGTGCCTGCGCAGCCGGATAAATGAGGTGTTGCCCTACCGCCAGGAGTAGGGCGAAAACCCCTGTAGGCAATTTGCGACAGTGTCGTGGTACGGGCATTGCGTTTTGTGAACACGGGCGTAACCTGCCTCGACGCCGAGTTGCTAGAGTAGCGCTCGGGAAACCTGGTGACTGATGAGCAACCTCTGGCTGACAATCTATGCGGTGCCGGTGCTGGCGATATTCGCCTGGTACCTGCGTGCGCGTTGGCTGAAGGAAGAGGCGAGCATCCGGGCGGCGGAAGAGGCAATTGCGGCCAGCATGGACGAACCGCCATCGCTACACCCGGTTATTGATCCGCTGAAATGCATAGGCTGCCGGTCGTGTGTCAATGCCTGCCCGGAGCATCACAGTCATCCTGTGCTCGGGATGATTCGCGGCAAGGCTCGACTTATTGCGCCGGCAAACTGTATCGGCCATGGCGCATGCAAACGCGCCTGTCCGGTCGATGCCATCGAGCTCGTGTTTGGCACCGAACGGCGTGGCGTCGACATTCCGACGGTCAAACCCAATTTCGAAACCAACGTGCCCGGTATTTTCATCGCCGGTGAACTCGGTGGCATGGGGCTGATTCGCAACGCGATCGAGCAGGGTCGGCAGGCACTGGAGTCCGTGAAGAAACTCGACGGTATAGGTAAGGGGGATACTCTTGACGTCGTGATCGTCGGTGCGGGTCCGGCCGGTTTCGCAGCATCGCTTGCGGCGATGGAAGCCGGCTTGCGCTTTGTCACCGTGGAACAGGATTCGCTTGGCGGCACCGTTGCGCATTTTCCGCGCGGCAAGCTGGTCATGACACAGCCGGCGGACCTGCCGATCGTCGGCAAGATGAAATTCACGGAGACCAGCAAGGAAAAGCTGCTGGAATTCTGGCAAGGCGTCGAGGCGAAGACAAAGCTCAGGATCAATTACAACGAACGCGTCACCAACGTGGTGGCGGCATCCGCGGGCAATGGATTCGAGCTGACGACGACCAGGGCCAGCTACACGTGTCGAGCCGTACTTCTGACGATCGGCAGGCGAGGAACGCCCCGGCAACTGGGCGTCCCCGGCGAGGAGAAGGAGAAGGTGACCTACCGGTTGATCGACCCTGCGGAATACGAGGGGAGGCATGTGCTCGTGGTGGGCGGCGGCGACAGTGCGCTCGAAGCGGCACATTCGATCGCCGATATTGCGGGTACGACGGTGACCCTTTCTTACCGCTCGAGCGCATTCAGTCGCGCCAAGGCAGCGAATCGCGACAAAGTGGAACAGTTGGCAAAAGCGGGCCGGATGCGCGTGCTGATGGAATCCAATGTCAAAGAAATCCGCGATGACGAGGTCATCATCGAATACCAGGGCAAGGCGTACAAGCTTCCCAACCAGGGCGTCATCGTCTGCGCAGGGGGCATTTTGCCGACCGGCTTTCTCAAGAGCATTGGCGTCGAGGTGGAGACCAAGTTCGGCACCGCCTGAATCAATGCGTACTAATACGAAGTGCCCAGGACGCGCTGCAGCGATACGGTAGACCTGCATAGTTGCGAGGAGGTGTCCTGTGAGCCGCAACATTCTCTGTGTCGTTGAGTTCGATCGTTATCCCGATATCGTCGTTGCACGCGCCGCATGGCTGGCGAGTTCGCGTGACTGCAACCTGCACTTGCTGGTTAGCGACCCGGTAACGGATTTCCTCGGTGACAGCTACGTCTACCTGCTGGAGTCGCAGGACATCGCCGAGAGTATCAGGGCGTCCCAGGAAGAGACATTGAACACGTTGGTGGCGAGCGTGGAGCAGGCCGGGGTCCAGGTCGAGGTCAATCGTTCCAGGGAGCGGCATGTGGCCGATGTCATTCGCAGGGAGGCGGCAGCACGACAGCCACTGTTCGTCGTCAAGGGTACGCACTACCACTCGCCGTCGGAGCGCGCGTCGCTCGACAGCGTCGATTGGGAGCTCATTCGAGACCTCGATTATCCGCTCTGGTTCGTGAAACCGAAGGAGTGGCGGGACCCGCCGGTCATCATCGCCGCGGTCGATCCTGTCAATGCACATGACAAGCCCGCGAGCCTGGACCACAGGATTATCGACATGGCGCGCGAGATTGCCGACGAGTGTGGCGGTACGCTCAAGGTACTTCACACGTATCAACGCCTCGCAGAAATCGGGCAGCTCGCAACCTGGGCCATGAAGCCCGTCAAGCTGCCGATCAAGGAGCTGGACAAGAAAATGCGGGCCGCACATCGGAAGGCGCTTCACGTGCTTGCCGAAACCAGTAACATTGCCGATGAGGCCCTTCACCTGTTGCCGGGCCGGGCGCACGAGGTGTTACCCGCGTTCGCGATGCAGCAGGGCGCAAGTCTCGTCGTGATGGGGGCGCTTGCCAGGTCGAAGCTGAAGCTGCGCATCATAGGCAGTACGGCGGCGCGTGCCCTGGATCACTTTCATTGCGACGTGCTCATCGCCCACGGGAAGCCCGAATAGGGCGGGTTGCCGGGCTACGCGTAGATCTTCCTGAGCAGCGGTGCCGTTTTGCGCGCGCCGACCAGGCTCATGGTCGTCAGCAGGCCAGCCATCATCGCGCCTGTCACACCGCAGGTCAGGACATCCTGCCCCGTCAGCCACAACCCGGGGATGTTCGTTCGCGGGCCGAGCCAGTCCTGTCGCATGCGCTCATCCGTGTGCGCCAGCCCGTAAAGCTCGCCACGCTGGTAGCCACCAAACCAGTTGGTCGACAGGGGCGTCGAGACTTCGTGGTAGTCAACCTTGCCGCGTAGCTGCGGCAACTTGTCGTAGACATACTCGAGCAGCCGTTCGCCCAGGGCTTCCTTGAACGCGTCGTAGTCATCGCCGCGCTTGCCCCAGGTTGCGTCGCGCCATTGCTCAAACCACTCGTAAGGCGCGGGCGCAACGACTTCGATGGTCGAGGTGCCGGGATGCCGGTTTTCGTAGTCCGGGTCTTTTGCCGACGGGAAGGAGATGTAGACGATGGGGAAATCGGCGTCCGGGTCCGCCATGAACGCGTCGAGAGCCGCGTCATAGTCGTTGCCCGGGTAGATCCAGAAATTGGTCCGCGGCAGTCCGAGTTCCCGGGCCGCGCCCTTTAAGCCGATATAGACGCCGAGGTGTGCAAGGCTCGGCTCGACTTTTTCCATGCGTCGCCGATAGCCGCTGCGCTCTGCGACATCCCTGGGCAACAGGTGGTTGAACGTATTGTCGACACCGGCAGACGAAATAACGCAGCCGCAAGCAATGCGATGGCCGTCTTGCATCGCGACACCGACTACCTTGCCGTCTTCCACGAGAATGTTGTCGACTTTCGCATAGGTGAACACTTCGCCGCCGCCGGCCTGAATCTTCGGGATGATCGTTTCTGCAATCCGCCACGAGCCACCGACCGGGTAGTAGCCGCCGTAAAGATAGTGTCTGGCGATCATGGCGTGTGCGATGAAGGGTGAGCGCCTGGGCGGCATGCCCATGTCGCCCCACTGTCCGCAAAGCGTCGCAATCAGGTCCGCGTCGCCGGTGAGGTCGCTGAGAACGTCCCATGTCTTGCGTCGAAAGGCGCCACGCATCTTCCATGCCAGCCAGGGTTTCGCGAACCGGCGGAGCAGGGGCGGCATGCCGCGACTCATGCCGAAAGCCGACAGGGCGTCTCCGGAACGGTCGAGAAGTTCCAGGTATGCATCGATCGCGCCTTCCTCCTGCGGAAACTGGCGCACGAGGTTGTCGCGGAATGCCTGTTTTCCGGCGATGGCGCTGAAGACCTTGTCACCGATATAGAAGCGGTCGTACTCCGGATCCATCGGTGCCCATTTGAGGTTGCCGCCCGACAGGAAGTCGAACATCTTGCGGGAGCGCGTGGGGGCTCCGACTTCGCCAATGTAGTGGACGCCAACATCCCATTCGTAGCCGTTGCGTTCGTAGGAATGCGTAAAGCCTCCGGCTGTGTAGTGCTGCTCGAGCACGCAGACCTTCCAGCCGAGATCGCTCAGCAGCGCCGCTGTCGTGAGGCCGCCCATGCCCGAGCCGATAACGATCGCATCGTAATCGGCGGCAAGCCGGCCGGGACGGTAGCGGTAGCCGATGCGCAGGGTGCTTGGGGACATCTTCGCCATAGTCGGCGTATCTTATCTGCTGCAACCGGCCGGGTCGCCCTCGATCGTGTGCGCTACGTCTCCTTCCTCAGGCAGCGCTTTTCGCGAGTTTCTGGCGCCACCCCGGGTACAGCCTGTCGGCGTCACCCTGGAAGCTCTCGAACGCGCGGGCAAACTCGTGGTGGTCGAGCGCGAATTCGACCGGATCGGCGCCCGCACGCCAGCATTCCTCGGCCTGGCGCATCGAGCGTGCGCCTGCGGCTGCGCCGTCAATGTGGCCGTAGGAGCCACCGCCTGCTGTCATGACGACATTCGAGTGCCCGAGGTTTTCAAAGAAGCCCGGGATACGCAGGGCGTTCATGCCGCCGGATATGATCGGCGTCGTCGGGTTCATGCCGTACCACTCCTGGTGGAAGTAAGGTCCTTCTGCACTGTCGCGCTCGAGCATGTACGCGGTGAACTTGTCGGACATCTCGCCTTCCATCTTGCCGAAGCTCATCGTACCGGTGTGAATGCCGGACGAGCCCTGGATGCGCGCCATCTTGCAATGCACGAATGCCGTGTAGCCGCGCTGGGTCTGCGGTGAAGTAACCGCGCCATGGCCGGCACGATGGTAGTGAAGGTACTGGTTCGGGAAGCGGCGCCGTGCTGTCGTAATGGCGGTCGGGCCCGCAACGTAACCGTCGACGAGAAACGCAACGTGATCGGCGAGGTCGGCAAACGTCTCGAGAATGAACTCCCCGCGCGCAATCATTTCGAACGGGTCGTCCGCGGTGATGTTGGCGGAAAACAGTTTCGCCTCGCCGGTATCATCCTGGGCGCGGCGCATGGCATCCACGACCAGCGGGATCGTTTCCTTCATGGGGGCGAAAACCTGGTTGCCCTGCGGCTCGTCATTCTTGATGAAGTCACCGCCCTGCCAGAACTCGTAGCAGGCGTCCGCGAACGGTTGCGGGCGCAGGCCGAGTTTCGGTTTCACGATGGTGCCGACGATGAAGCCGCCGTCAACGTGCGGGCGGCCAAGCACGCGCCACATGTCCGCGATGGTTGTCGCAGGTCCGTCGAACAGGCGCAGGTACTCGGGCGGGAAGTAGAAGTCATACATCTTCGCGTATTCGACGTCGCCCATGCCCTGGTTGTTGCCGATTGCCAGCGTCAGGAAGGAGGCGATCATCGCGCGGCCGTCGGTGATGTTGCGATCGAAGAGTTCGACGGGGTAGGCGAGCTTCATGAGCTCCTTTGCTTCATCGACCGCATAGACGAGCGCATCGACGCCCCGCGTGAAAGCATCCGTCGTCGAGACCTCGACGTTGGTGCCGGTCGAGGACTCGGCGGCAAAGTGCGCAGCTGTTTCGATGAAGTTGCCGAAGCCCGGTTTCGGCTTCATATGATAGGCGACCAGGACGTGCCGCCCTCCGGCGATGAGGTCTTGCTCATTGAGGTCCAGGTCTACGTAGCGATTGGATTGGTCGAGTGCCATGGCAGGTGTCCTTGATGGTTACTTGCCGGCACGATAGCGGATCGCCTATCATAAGGAAATTCAATAATTGTTATCTTATGGATAAGGATGACTTATGCATCTGACCCTGCGCCAGCTACAGTGTTTCTCGGCCGTGGCAAGAAATCTCAGCTACACGAAAGCGGCTGAAGAACTTCACCTGACCCAGCCGGCCGTGTCGATGCAGATCCGGCAGCTCGAACAACAGGCCGGCCTCGCTCTGACCGAGCAATTCGGCAAGCAGGTCCACCTGACGGAAGCCGGTGAGGAGGTCCACCGCTACGCGCGGTCCATCTTGCAGCAGGTGGCGGAGATGGACGATGTGCTCGACAAGCTCAAGGGCTTCGCGGGCGGGCGCCTGAAGATTGCCGCCATCTCGTCCGCGAACTATTTTGCCCCCAGGTTGCTCGGTACGTTCCACCAGCGCTTTCCCGATGTCAGCGTGAGCATGGACGTGACCAACCAGAAAGCCGTGCTGAAGCAGGTCATCGACAACGAGGTCGACATGGCGATCATGGGGCAGCCGCCAAAAGACTCGCAGGTAGAAGCGATTCCCTTCATGGACAACCCGCTGGTCATCGTCGCGCCACCCGACCACCGACTCGCACAACGCAAGCGCATCGCGCTGCCGGAACTCGAGAAAGAGGTGTTCCTGACGCGTGAGCCCGGGTCGGGCACGCGCGGCGCGATGGAGCGGTTCTTCCGGGAGCAGAAGCTGAAGCTGACCACCGGCATGGGCATGGGCAGCCTGTCGAGCATCAAGCAAGGTGTGCAGGCGGGCCTGGGCCTGGGGTTGTTGCCGCGCGACGCGGTGCGCGTCGAGCTGCAGATCGGGCGCCTGGTGGAACTCAAGGTCAAGGGCTTGCCGATCATGCGCCAGTGGCATGTCGTGCTGCACAGGAACAAACGACTGTCGCTCGCAGCCGAAGAGTTCAAAGCCCTGTTGATCGACGAAGCGGTCGAGTTGCTGGCTGACTAGGCAGACCGCGCCAGTGGACCCGGCTGCACAAGGTCGGCGACGGAGTCGAGCACGCCGTCGGCGCCGAGCTGGCTTGCGGAGCGCAGTGTGTAGCCGTAATTGACCAGCATGACTGTCACGCCGGCATTCCTGGCCGTGGTGACGTCCGTTTCGCTGTCACCGACATACAGTACGTCGTTCGTGGGGACGCCGAGTCGTTCGGTGATGCACCAGAGCGGCGCCGGATCCGGTTTGCGTGGCAAGTCGCCGCCGGAGCCCAGGATTTCGTCGAAGTAGTCATCGAGCGAGAAGTTCCGGACCAGCATGCGGCACAGGTCGTCGGGCTTGTTGCTGCAGAGCCCTACGCGAATGCCGGCCGTGTGCAACGTCCGCAAGGTGCCTTCCACACCCTGGAACAGGGTCGTCAGCCGGGTTCCCTGGGCCAGGTACTCGCGGTGAAACCCTGCGGTCAGTCGTGCGACCAGGTCCTCGTCGGTATCCACGTGAAGCCTGTGCAGGACGCGCTCGACCAGCAGCCGGGGTCCACCACCGATCATGAGGCGGACGCTCTTGACGTCAACGGGTGGCAGGCCCTCGTTCGCAAGGGCGCGCACCAGTGCTTCGCGGATGTCCGCCGCGGTATCGGCGAGCGTGCCATCGAGGTCAAAGACGACGGCGCTGTATCCCCCGGCGATCATGCGACCAGCCTCGTATCGGTCCTGCTTGCATGGACCATGCGCTTGAGAATCGGCATCAGGATCAGTTCCATGGCGAGCAGCATCTTGCCGCCCGGCACCACGATGGTATTGCGGCGTGAGATAAACGATTTGTCGATCATGGCCAGCAGGTACGGGAAATCGACCTCGAACTTGGCGGGATCGCGGAAGCGGATGACGACAAAGCTCTCGTCGGGTGTCGGCACGTCGCGCGCGATAAACGGATTCGATGTATCGACAGTTGGTACGCGCTGGAAGTTGATGTCCGTACGCGAGAACTGCGGGGTGATGTGGTTCACGTAGTCTTCCATGCGCCGCAGGATCGTTCGGGTCACATCGGTTTCCGCGTAGCCGCGTTGCTGTGTGTCGCGGTGGATCTTCTGGATCCATTCGAGATTCACTATGGGTACAACGCCGATCAGGAGGTCGGCGAAGCGCGCGACATCGCATTCGTCCGTCACCATGGCGCCATGCAGGCCTTCGTAGAGCAGCATGTCGGTGTCGTGCGGCAGGTCCTGCCAGTCCGTGAATTCACCGGAGGGGACACCGTGTTCCCTGGCTTCTATTTCATTGTGGACGTAGTAGCGGCGCTTGCCGTTACCGGTCTCGCCGTAGGTCTTGAAGAGCTTGCCGAGATCGCAGAGCAGATTGGCCTCCGGGCCGAAATGCGAAATGTTTTCGCCACGGCTGGCTGCCGAGCTGATGGCCTCGGCCATTTCCTTGCGGTTGAAACGGTGGAAGCTGTCTCCCTCGACTATGGCGGCGGTGACCTCGAGACGTCGGAAGATGTGCTCGAACGCCGTTTTCACGGTGGTGGTGCCTGCGCCAGACGAACCGGTGACGGCGACAACCGGATGCTGCTTGGACATGCTGCGCTCTCCCTGGTCGTGTGAGGCCGGACCGGACCTGGTCGGCCTTTGCAGGGACGTTAGCAGCTAGGAAGATAATTAAAACTAAATATTTTTTATCTAATCGATAAGTAAATACTTATATTATTGCTTGTAGACTTTTCCGCCTTTCATGACGAAGTCGACGTCGAGAAGTTCTTCGATGTTGTTGAGGGGAGAGCCATCAACGGCGATCAGGTCGGCAAACTTGCCGGCTTCGATCGTGCCGATGGAATCGCTCATATCGATGAGGTCGGCCGCGTTGACGGTCGCTGCGACAATCACTTCCATGGGGGTCATGCCGGCCTCCACCATGAGAACCGCTTCCTGGGCATTGGTGCCGTGCGGAGAAATGCCGCTGTCCGTGCCGTAGGCGACGTTGACACCGGCCTTGTGCGCTTTGGCGAAATTGCCGGCCATGTCGTTACCCACCCGTATCGCCTTGTCCTTTACCGTCTGCGGCATGAACTCGGATTCGACGGCCATCGTGGCCACTGTCTTGCCCGCCAGCAGGGTCGGTACGAGGTAGGCACCGGTTTCCCGAAACAACTTGATGGCGCGTGGCCCCGTGTAGGTGCCGTGCTCGATGCTGGCCACGCCTGCCTCGAGTGCGGCGATGATGCCCGCCTCTTCATGGGCGTGGGATGCCACCTTGCGTCCCATGCGTTCGGCGGCCCGCACGATCTCGCGCAATTCGTCCATCTCCATTTGCTGGCCCGTACCCGTGGCACGTTCGGTCATGACGCCGCCGGTCGAGGTGATCTTGACGAGATCGGCGCCGTACTTGATGGCATTGCGCGCGGCGCGGCGGCAGTCGTAGGGCCCGTCGCAGACATTGGGCGACGTCATCATTTCCATCAGGTCGGGGCTAACGCCGCTGATATCGGCATGACCGCCCGTGATACCGACGCCGCCAGCCGCGACAATCCGCGGCCCGTCGATCCAGCCCTGGTTGATGGCATCGCGCATGGCGTACATTTCCTGCGGGGAGGAGCCGACATCCCGCACCGTCGTGAAGCCGGCCTCCAGTGTCTTCATCGCGAAGTGAAGGCTGCGCATTTGCATGAGCTGGTCGGACATCTTGAGGGCGTCACGATCGTTGTTCGGTCCGAGCTCGCCCTGCAAATGCACGTGCATGTCCATGAGTCCCGGCAACACGAACTTGTCCGACAGGTCGATGACGGTTGCGCCCTCGGCTTCGACGAAGCCACTCTGGACGCCGGTGATGCGACCGTCCTCGACGATAACCGTCATCCGGGCCGCAGGCGCCTTTCCCGGGACGGCCAGTAGCTGGCCCGCATGAATAAGTGTCACATCAGCGGCGGCGGCGCTCAGCGAGAAGAGCAGGGCGACGATTGCGAGAATAGTGGGGCGAGGCATCATGCGGAACTCCTGGAACGTGAACGCGCACGACGTTACCACATGCCTGCGACTCAGTAACTGCCGTAGTAATGCACCAGCGCCTCGACGTCGCCGTCGTCCAGCAATTCGATCTTGGCCTTCATTTCATCCAGCAGGTTTTCACGCGTCCCGGCCAGGTAGGACCGGATTGCGTACCTTAAGTAGTCGGCACGCTGGCCGTGGAGCGGTGGCCCCAGCACGTCGGCGACATTCGGGTTGTCGGGCGGCACATGACAACGGGCGCAAAGCCTGCGGTGCACGGGTTCCCCGAGCGCCGCCAGCCCGTCATCGATAGGCTCGTCGAGTGAGGGGCGAGGGATCGCCGCATAGTACTCGGCGAGCGCCGCAACGTTTTCGTCGCTCAGCAGCTTGACCGTGTCGCACATGACCGGTTCCGCGCCGCACTGGCGCGCTCCATCCTTGTAGGCATACAGGGCCTCCTCGATGTGCACGGCCGGCATACCGGCTATGACCGGGACGATACGCTTGCCGACGCCGGAGCCATCCTCTGCATGGCAGGCCTTACAGGCCTCGACAATCGCCGGCGCCGCCGCGGCCTCTGTGTAGACCAGTAGCAGCAGCGCGGCACGGGCGTAAACGTGCAGAAAATGCAGGATTTTCGCAGTGAGATCAGGCATCTTGTTCTCCACCGTAGGCATTTTTACCTACCGGTACGTTGCACGCCACGCTGCCATTTGGCGTCCAGGCTCAATACATTAGCTTTACGTGATATGTAGTTCCGGAGTACACCTATGTGCCTCGCAGTCCCCATGAAGATTACCGCCATCGACGGTTTTCAGTGCACGTGCGAGGCGAAGGGGATCGAGCGCGAGGTCAGCCTGTTCATGCTGCAGCACGAGCAGGTGGACATTGGCGATCACGTTCTGGTCCATGTCGGCTACGCTATACAAAAAGTGTCCGAAGAGGAAGCGGCCGATTCCTGGGCATTATTTGACGAGGTGCTGGCCGAGATCTGATCCGCTACACCAGGAGAACAACATGTGTGACACCTGCGGTTGCAACGTGACACCCGGCAACGAACATCTGGTCGCGGCTGGCGGGCATCTTGCGAAGACCTCCACCGGGCACGAGTCCGTGGAAGTCCTCAAAGGCCTCCTGGACGCAAACGATCACCAGGCCGGCCACAATCGGGAGCATTTCGCGCGCCACCGCGCGCTGGCGGTCAATCTCATGTCTTCGCCGGGAGCCGGCAAGACGGCATTGCTCGAAGCGACGGCCGACGCACTCGGCGACGAGCTGAAGATGGCGGTCATCGAAGGGGACCTCGAGACCGAAAACGACGCTGAGCGCATTCGGCAAAAGGGCGTGCCGGCCGTGCAGATCAGTACGGGCAGTGCCTGCCACCTGGATGCGCACATGGTGCATACGGCGCTGCACGACCTCGACCTCGACGCTGTCGATATTATTTTTATCGAAAACGTCGGCAACCTGGTTTGCCCGGCGAGCTTCGACCTCGGGCAGCATCTGAACGTGACGTTGCTGTCCACACCGGAAGGTCACGACAAGCCGGCCAAGTACCCCGTGATGTTCCGCGCGTCCGACCTCGTGTTGATAACGAAGTCGGATCTGCTGGCAGTCCTTGACGATTTCGACCCGCAGTACGCCGAGCAATGCCTGCGGCAGCTGGCCAACGCGGCGCCAATGATGGAGATCTCGGCACGCAAGGGTGACGGCATGGACAACTGGCTGGCGTGGCTGCGGACAGAGCTGCACAAGGTCCGGCAGGCCGACAAGGCAGTCGGAGCAGGGTAGTGGCGAGGCACGCCGCAGACTGGCTGCAGGAACTGCAGAACCTCGGCATCACGAAGCCGCTGCGGATCATGAACGTCTGCGGGGGACATGAACGCTCGATATCGGCGGCGGGCCTGCGTACCGTCATTCCCGACAATGTTGAACTCGTTCCGGGTCCGGGATGCCCGGTGTGTATCTGCCCCGAAGAAGACGTCTACGAAGCGATGCAGCTGGCGCTGCATGAAGACATCACGCTGGTCGCCTTCGGCGACATGCTGCGCGTGCCTGTCAACGTGCCGAAGCGTGAGCCGCGCTCACTGGAGGCCGCGAAGGCGGCGGGAGCGGACATTCGACCGATCGCGTCGCCGACAGAGGCCGTCCGCATTGCGCGGTCCGATCCGTCGCGAACGGTGGTGTTCTTCGCGGCGGGATTCGAGACAACGACCGCCCCGGTTGCCGCGATGCTCGCGGAGGGTGCCCCCGAGAACCTGCTCGTCCTCCTTTCCGCTCGGCTGACCTGGCCGGCCGTGGCGATGCTGCTGGACTCCGGGACACCGGGCTTCAATGCGCTCATCGCTCCCGGACACGTTGCCACGGTAATGGGACCGGAAGAGTGGGCGTTCGTCGTCGAGGATCACGACATCCCGGCCGCGGTCGCGGGATTCACGCCGGACTCCCTGCTTGCCGCGATGTACTCGGTCCTGCGCCAGCTGCGCGACGGGAAGCACTTCCTCGATAACTGCTACCCGCAGGTTGTGCGCCCGGGCGGCAATGGTGAAGCCCGTCGACAACTTGACGAGGTCATGGAGGTCGTCGATGCGAACTGGCGCGGCATCGGCGTCATCCCGAAATCGGGGTATGCGCTGCGTGCCGCCTATGCCGCGCACGATGCCCGTCTGCGCTTCAGGTCGTACGCCGATGCATCGAGGAAGCGCGTGGGCGAAATGCCGCCCGGCTGCGACTGTGCACAGGTCGTGCTCGGCAAGATCTACCCGAACCAGTGCCGCCTGTACGGCGTCGGCTGCACGCCCCGCAAGCCCATAGGCCCTTGCATGGTGTCGGACGAAGGCGCCTGTCGCATATGGTGGTCGTCAGGTCTGCGAGACAACGTCTGGGAAGGCCGCCGGAATGACGCTGCCGACGGCTGAGCAGGACGCCTGCAGCGGCGCAACAGTCGCTCGGCGGATTCGCCTGCAAGGCCATGTCCAGGGCGTCGGTTTTCGCCCGTTCGTCTATCGACTCGCAATCGCTCACGGCATCGGCGGCCATGTGCAAAACCAGTTGGGCGAGGTTGAAGTGCTCGCCGTCGGTCCGGCCCATGCCGTCGACCGGTTCCTTGACGACCTCGTGACGTGCGCGCCACCGCTGGCGTCGCCATCGGTGGTGTCGGTCGATGCGTTGGCGGTGCCGGCGAGGAATGACTTCCGGATCATCGAGAGCCTTGATGACGCGACGGCACAGGTTTACGTGCCCCCCGACTATTTCATGTGCGATGACTGTCGGCGAGAACTGCGGGACCCGACAGATCGTCGCCACGCCTATCCGTTCATCAACTGCACGCAGTGCGGGCCCCGTTACACGCTGATCGAAGCCCTGCCTTACGACCGGCCAAACACGAGCATGAAAGGCTTCCCGCTATGTCCCGAGTGCGAGTCCGAGTATCTCGACCCGGCGGATCGGCGCTTTCATGCCGAGCCGGTCGCCTGCCCGGTGTGCGGGCCTCATCTGTCACTGGTCAAAGCCGGCGCGGCGACGATCGATGACACGGCAACCGCGCTTGCCGACGCTGTCGCCGTAGTTGACGGCGGGCAGGTTCTTGCCGTGAAGGGTATCGGTGGATACCACCTCATCTGCGACGCCGGCAATGAAGCGGCCGTAGCCCGATTGCGCGACCGCAAGCGGCGTCCCCACAAGCCGCTGGCCGTCATGTTTCCCGTCGCCGGCGCCGACGGTCTCGACGTTGCGCGCCAGTACGTCGAATTGAGCGACGAAGAGGCCGACCTCGCGGCCGGCCCGATGCGGCCGATCGTGCTGGCAACGCGCCGCGCGAACGGCCGACTGGCGCCGAACGTTGCACCGGGTCTGGATGAGATCGGTGTGTTCCTGCCTTACAGCCCCCTGCATCAATTGCTGCTCGACAGCATCGGCAGGCCGGTCGTTGCGACCTCCGGCAATATCAGCGGGGAGCCTGTCATTACCGACAACGAGGAAGCCGAGCAGCGCCTCGGCGCGATCGCAGACGCATTCCTGCAGCATGATCGACCGATTGTGCGGCCGGCGGACGACCCGGTCTACCGGCGCATCGCCGGACGCATGCGGCCGCTGCGCATCGGTCGCGGCTGCGCGCCGTGTGAGCTGAGACTGCCGTGGCGACAGCCCGAGCCGCTGCTCGCCGTCGGCGGGCACATGAAAGGCACCGTCGCGTTGAGCTGGGACAATCGAGTCGTGGTGTCACCGCACATCGGCGAGATGGACAGCCCGCGCAGCCTCGATGTTTTCGAACAGGTCGCCCGCGATTTGCAGGCCTTGTACGGCGTGCGGGCACAACGCGTCGTGTGCGACGCCCATCCAGGCTACACGACGAACCGCTGGGCGCAGCGCCGATCCCGCCTGCCGGTGGAAACGGTGTGGCACCACGAGGCACATGCCAGCGCCGTGGCCGCCGAGTTCGCAACCGAAGGCGACTGGGTCGTGTTCGCCTGGGACGGCGTAGGCCTCGGTCGAGATGGCACGCTCTGGGGCGGCGAAGCCCTGTTCGGCAGGCCCGGTGCGTGGCAGCGCTTTGCAAGCCTCCGAACGTTTCGCTTGCCGGGCGGCGACAAGGCGGGACGCGAGCCATGGCGCAGCGCCGCTGCAATGCACTGGGAGTGCGGGGCTGACTGGCAGGCGGGTCCCGATCCGGATGGCATCGTGAGGGCCGCCTGGGAAAGCGACCTCAATTGTCCCACGACCAGCGCCGCCGGGCGCCTGTTCGATGCGGCCGCGGCTATCGTCATCGATTTTCCGGCCGCCAGCTTCGAGGCCCAGGGGCCGATGCTGCTCGAGGCGTTGTGCCGCGCCGCGGCGCCGGCCGTCGAACTCGACCTGGTCGACAGCGACGACGGTGTACTGCGGCTGGACTGGGAACCCCTGCTCGACGTGCTTGGCGACAGGTCCAGGGAACCGGCGCTTCGTGCGGAGATCTTTCACGCGAGCATGGCAGCCGCCATCGCGAGGCAGGCCGTGGTCGCCCGCGAACGCTACGGCGCTCGCCAGGTCGGGCTCTGCGGTGGCGTGTTCCAGAACCGCTTCCTGGCCGAGCAGGCCCTGCGTCTGCTGAAGAGCCAGGATTTCGACGTGTACCTGCCGCAGGCTTTGCCTTGCAACGACGCGGCACTAAGCTATGGACAGGCGGCAGAAGTTGCGGCCCGAGAGGATGTCAGATAATGGATGACGAGCGTATTTCACTCGCGCACGGCAACGGTGGCCGTTTCATGCGCGAGCTCATCGAGGACGTGTTTGCGAAAGCACTGTCCGCCAGCGAGCTGGACGTGCAGGCCGATGCCGTCCAGATCGATCTGGGCGACGGCGAGGTCATGATCACCACGGATGGATTTACCGTGCAGCCGCTGGAATTCCCGGGGGGCAACATCGGGTCGCTCGCGATACACGGGACGACCAACGATCTCGCGGTCGCAGGCGCAAAGCCGATGTACATGACGTTGAACGCGTTCATCGAAGAAGGTTTCGAAGTCGCACAGCTCGAACGTATCGTCACGAGTCTTGCGCAGGCGGCGCTCGAAGCGGGTGTTCGCATCAGTGCGGGCGATACGAAAGTCGTGCGGCGTGGCGAAGGCGGTGGTATTTATCTCGCGACGACAGGCGTCGGCGTGCGCCTGCCGGGCGTCAAGCCGTCGATGGACAAAATTCGCGACGGCGACGTCATTCTCGTGAGCGGTCCGATTGGCGATCACGGTACGGCCGTCATGCTCGCTCGCGAGGAGTTCGGCCTGCGTGGCGATCTCGTTTCCGACGCAGGCCCGGTCATGGGACTGACCGAGCCGCTACTGGCATTCGACGGCCTGCGCTTCATGCGCGATCCGACCCGCGGCGGCATCGCGTCGATCGGCCACGAGATTCTGAAAGCGACCGGTCTGGGCGTGCGTTTCGAAGCGACCGTGCCGGTTCGCGAGCCCGTGCAATCGGTGTGCGACATGCTCGGCTACGATCCCTACTACCTGGCTTGCGAGGGGCGCGTCGTCGCGATCCTGGCACCCGACCAGGCCGACGCGGCGCTCGCGCTGTGGCGCGGCTTGCCGGAGGGCAGGGAGGCGGCTCGCATCGGCCGCATCAATGCCGCCGAAAAGCGGGTCATCCTCGAAACACCGCTGGGCGGCGAACGCTTTCTTGAAGAACTCGAGGACGACCCGTTGCCGCGCATTTGCTGAGCGCGCCTAACCGGTTTCGAGTTCCACGCGTTGCAGGATCATCTCGTCGCCACTGATCACGGTCGTGTGGAAATCACCGCATGCGCCGCAGACCAGGCGGTTAGCGCGCGCCGGTGTCTCGGCCTCGCAGGCGCTGCACCGCACCGTGATCCCGGCATCATCGACGAGGAACTCGGCACCCGCCGCGATCGTCCCGGCCGAGGCCATGGGCCACGCGCTGCGCAGCAGCTCGGATTCCACGCCGGACAGTGGGCCGACCCTGAGTTCGATACGCGTCACGCGGGATGCATCGCGCTCGGCGGCGATCGTTTGCACCTGCTCCAGCAGGGACAGGCAGACCGAGAGCTCATGCATCGCCCGGGCTTCAGGCGATCTCGACGAGCTCGATCGCGAAGGTGAGGGCCTGGCCTGCAAGCGGGTGGTTGGCATCCACCGTAATCGAGGCCTCGTCGACCTCAGTGACGACGAGGTTCATCACCTGGCCATCGGGGCTCTGGCTCTGTAACTGCATGCCGACCTGCGGCGCCATGTCCTCGGGCAGCGCGCTCTTGGGAACCTGTTGTACCAGTTGCTCATGACGTTCGCCGTAGGCCTGCTCGGGCGGGATCGTCACTGACTTGCTTTCGCCAACGGCCATGCCGTCCACAGCACTGTCGAAACCGGGGATTACCTGTCCGCCGCCGAGTGCGAACTCGAGCGGATCGCGGCCGACGGAACTGTCGAATTGTGTGCCGTCGTCCAGTGTGCCCGTGTAGTGGATACGGACGGTATCGCCCGACTTGGCTAGTGTCATGGGTGCTGCTCCTTTTGAGAATTCGGCACTATAGCAGAAAGCGGATATTGCGATTTCCCGCCGGTTCCGGGCAGTATTGTTCTTAGGGGAAGCATAGAAGACCAAGAAGAAACACGGGGGAGTATCGGTAATGGCCTATCAATTTGCCCGCGTCTCGCAAAGCAGCGCAGGTTTCGGAGCCTTGTGCATTGCAGTCGCAGCGGCTCTGCCAGCGGCTTCGCTGGCGCAGGATGTCGTCCTTGAAGAAATCACCGTCACGGCGCAGAAGCGCGAGCAAAGCACGCTGGAAGTCCCGCTGACCGTCGACGTCTTTTCCGCCGACGATATGGAAAAGACCGGCGCGCTGAACATTTCCGAGATGCAGGATTTTATTCCCGGCTTCGAAATGGGAAGCAACCCGACGCAGGCGAGTATCTCGATTCGCGGGATCTCCAGCGTTGGCATTTCGAGTGGCGGCGACCCATCGGTCGCAACGTTCTACGACGACATCTACGTGCCGCGTGCTGCGACCACCATTGCGTTCACCGACGTTGCCCGCGTCGAGGTCTTGAAAGGTCCGCAGGGTACGCTCTATGGCCGCAATGCCGCGGCCGGCGTGGTGAGCATTGTGCCGAATCGACCGGGTGCCGATAACGAAGCATTCACCAGGTTACGCATCGGCAACTACGGCCTGGCGAGAATCGAGGCGATGGGGAATATCGCGGTCAGCGACAACTTCTTCCTGCGCGCCAACGTGCTGAGCAATCGGCGCGATGGCTATCTCACGAATCTCGTGCCCGGCCAGAAGGACCCGGGCGAGCAGGATAACCTGGCGGCTCGGATCTCCGGATTGTGGCGTATCTCGGATGCCACCGACCTGCAGCTCTCCTATGACTACGACAGGGTGGATAACTCTGCGCGAGGCGCCGTAGGCCTCAGCCAGTGGGGGGCATGTCCAACCGATCCGCGCTGCGATGTCGTACTTAACGATGTGATCGACGGCGAAGAGACGCGCGACATGTGGGCCGCAAACCTCAAGCTTTTTCACGAGATCAACGACAACTGGTCTGCCAAGTTCGTGACCGGATATCGCACATTCGATGTCGTGAACAAGCAGGACGAAGACGGCACGGCCGAATACGATCGCTATCTCGATACGGACAATATCGAAGACTCGGACATTTCGTACACGGAGCTGCAATTCAATTTCAGCAACGAGAGGATCAACCTGGTCTTCGGCGGCAACCTGAGCAAGGAAGACACCAGCCAGGTCATCCCGGTCAACTCGAACACCGATTCCGTCATGCGCGCGGTAACGGCGGGGCTTGCGCAGGAGTTCGGCGTACCGCTGGATCACCTGTGGAATCCCGGCGAAATGGCCGGCGCGCTGACCTATCTCAACTCGCTCGGGCTGTTTCCGTTTCCGGTAACTCCCCAGGAAGTCATGGCGACGGGTGACCTTTTTTATGAGGCTCTCGCAGCGGATCCGCTGCTGGCCGGCGTCCCGTTTTTCGGTCCCAGCTTCGCGGGCCAACCCTGGAGCGAGATCTATTACAACGACGGCGATTTCACCAACTGGGGTATCTATGGCGATGTCGATTTCCAGGTGAACGATCGCTGGAACCTGTTGTTCGGTCTGCGCTACAGCAACGATGAAAAGACCTTTAGCTGGCGCAATCCGCCAAACACCTTTACCGCGATGCGACCGGGCACACCGGACCTGATATTCCAGCCGAATCCGCTCTACCCGGACGCACGCAACGGCACACTGACCGCGACCGACGACTGGGACAAGCTTACGGGCCGCGCCGTTGCGCGTTACCAGGTTGCGGACAATGCACAGGCGTTCCTGTCGTACTCAACGGGCTACAAGTCGGGCGGGTACGATTCGCTCGATGTCTGGACGTCCGACCATCCGCTCCGGCCGGAGGAATCCGAGAATATCGAACTCGGCGTAAAAGGTGATTTCGCCGACGATCGACTGCGCCTGCAGCTGAGCCTGTTCGCGATGGATATCGACGGACGCCAGCGGACCGTCGACAGCCGCCCGCCAGGACAGAACAACCCGATCCCGACGGTGAATTCGGGTGACCAGTCTGTCGAGGGTATCGAGGTCACGCTCAACTGGCTGGTTGCGGACAACGTCCAGTTCAACTTCCTGACGACCTGGCGTGACGCACAGGCGACCTGGGATCCGTACTTCGATGCCAACGGAGACCCGGCCGGCGGGCCGCAACCGAGCAATGCTACCGACCTCGATTACACGTTGTGGCTGGGTTGGCAGCCGGAGTTCGGGCCCGGCAACCTCGATGTACGTCTTGAGTACATCTACAACGAGAACACGTCGTACCTCGACAACAGCAGCGTGGTTGATCCGGCGCTCTTCCCGGGATTCTATGAAGATCGCGAGGAGCTGAACGTGCGGATTGGCTGGGCCAGCGATGACGCCAGGTGGACTGCCGCGCTGTGGGGCAAGAACCTGCTCGACCAGAAGTTGCTCGGCGGGATCAGCGATATCTCCATCCTGTTCGGCACGCCGTTCACGTCGATCGGTGCGCCGTTGACCTACGGCGCCGAGGTTGGCTACCGATTCTGAGCGACCCTCGCGAAGCGAGGAAGCCGCAGTCTCCAGCGAGGCTGCGGCTTTTTTTTGAGGTCCCGACTAGGACAACTACCTATTTGCATCGCCGTGCCCGGGGTCTACGGTGAATCTGGGGATTTGTTGGTTGCGGGTGATGCCATGAACGAGTCTTCAAGCAGCGCTCATGTGGTCCAGCTCGACACGACGGTTCCAGTCTGGGAGCAGTTCTTTACCGTCGCACCTCTAGTGCTGATCGGCACGCGAGACGAGGACGGATCGCTGGACATGGCGCCCAAGCACATGGTTACCCCGATGGGCTGGCAGAACTATTTCGGCTTTGTCTGCACGCCTCGGCACAAGACCTGCAGCAACATTGAGCGCAACGGCGAGTTTACCGTCAGCTACCCCAAACCCTCGGAGGTGTTGATTGCAAGCCTGGCGGCCTCACCCAGGGGCGCGGAGGGTTCCAAGCCTGTCATCGATTTCTTCCACACGTTCCCGGCCACACTGGTTGACGGACGTTTTATCAAGGACGGTTATCTCTATTTCGAGTGCCGCCACCACAAATCGGTGAGCGGCTTCGGCGAAAACTGCCTGATTACAGGTGAGATCGTCGCCGCTTACGCAGACGTCGACTATCTCCGTTCGTCCGAGGCCGACGACCAGGAGACCATACACGCTGCACCCCTGTTTGCGTACCTCTCCCCGGGACGCTTCACGACGATCGAACACTCGAATGCGTTTCCGTTCCCGGAGAGCATGAAGAAGTAACTTCGACATGAGCGCCACGACAGCGGCAAGAGTTCTTGAATACGTCAACGACCAGCGGCACGTCCTGACGAATCTGATCAAGAACCTCGTGGAGGCGGAATCGCCATCCGCGCACCCGGAAACCCATGATGGCGTCAGGCGCATCTTGCGGCTTGCGCTCGCCAGCGCCGGCTATGAATCCCGCGAGACAGGCGGACCCAACAGGCCGCGACATGTATTCGCAAGACCCGCAGAGCGGCGGCGTGGCCAGCCTTCGCAACTCGTCCTCGGCCATTTCGATACCGTCTGGCCGGTCGGAACACTGGCAGAGCGGCCGTTTCGCATCGACGGCAATATCGTGCATGGCCCCGGCTCATTCGACATGAAGGGCGGCCTGGCCCAACTGGTACTCGCACTCATGGCGATCCGCGACCTGCAGCTTCCGACGCCGGTTCTGCCCGTGATCTTCGTCAATGGCGACGAGGAAATCGGCAGTCGCAGTTCAACGCGTTACATACGCCTGCTGGCTCAACGTGCGGATCGTGCGCTGGTCCTCGAGCCGGCGTTCGGGGAGCGCGGCGATATCAAGACAGCCCGCAAGGGGATTGGCCGCTTTACGATCACGGTCTTTGGCAAGGCAGCGCACGCCGGACTGGACCCACAAAGCGGTGCGAGCGCGATTCTCGAGCTGTCACATGTCATCCAGAAGCTGTTCGCGCTCAACGATGTCGAGCGCGGCATTACCGTCAATGTCGGCACCGTCGACGGCGGCATTCAACCGAACGTGGTCGCGCCCCACAGCACCGCCGTCGTTGACGTGCGCGTGCCGACGGTCGCGACCGGTAACGAAATCGAATACATCATTCACTCGCTGCAGCCAACGACACCCGATGTTCGCCTGCATATCGAAGGTTGTATCGGTCGTCCCTCAATGGAGCCGACTCCGCGCAACCAGCGACTGTGGGATTGTACGAAACATGCCGCCGACGAACTGGGTATCGAATTGCACCAGGTACGTGCCGGAGGCGGGTCAGACGGCAATACGACCAGCCTGTATACCGCGACGATCGACGGTCTGGGCCCGGTCGGCGACGGGGCACACGCAGCTCATGAGCATCTCCTGATCGACCAGACACTCGAGAGGGCAGCCTTGCTGACCCTATTGCTGACAGCACCGGCTATGGAGGGCCATGACCAGGTGGAGGACTAGAATGAGTACCAGGATTTATGGCTCGCTGGCCCGAATCGCGGATTTTCGAAACAGCAACTTCGATGTGCAGGCGTTGCCACGCTCGGACTGGGCGACAGGTGACTACGTCGAGGGCGAGGTCGCCGGCGCAATCACGGAGTTCTACCACGTAGAGGATCGGAGCGGGCACATGGTCCGGGTCGAGCCCGGCGACTGGGTGGTTGGCGCGCTGGGTGAGCGTGCTGCGACGCTGGAGGGTGTGGGCAGCTGGCGTGACGTTGACGCAGGCGGCGAACTGCATGCGCTGACCGGTGCCGGCCTGTTCGGCCGTTTCACTTCCTACTCGATGTTGCTGCCGGACCCGCTGCGCCTGAATTACAGGGGTCACCTGTGCCGCAACAACGAGAAGGTATGCATGCGGCACTTCGCGCCCGGCGCGTCGCGCCACCGCTTCAAGGTACCGACCGTGCTGCTGGTCGGGACCTCGATGTCCGCCGGCAAGACGACGACCGGTCGGCGCGTGTGCAAGGAGCTCGATCGGGCGGGCAGGTTTGTCATCGGCACCAAGCTAACCGGCGCCGGTCGTTACCGTGACATCCTGAGCTACCAGAAGACCGGTGCGACAGAGATATTCGACTTCGTCGATGTCGGCCTGCCTTCGACAATCGTGCCGGAGGCCGAATACCGGGCCGCGATCCGGCCACTGTTGAATTTCATCGACGATCTGCAGCCTGATCTGCTGCTGGTCGAAGCGGGCGCATCGCCCCTGGAGCCCTACAATGTCGCGGCACTCATGGACGAACTCGGCGACAACATCGTCTGCACGATCCTGTGTGCATCGGATCCCTACGCCGTTGTCGGTGTGGAACGGGCATTCGGGCTGCGGCCGGATCTCGTGACGGGACCGGCGGCGCAAACCTCGGCAGCGGTCGAGCTCGTCTACAAGCTGTCCGGACTGCCGGCAATCAACGTCATCGACCCGTCGGCGAAAGAAGCGTTTCGTCGCTTCCTCGAAAAAATGCCCGGCGTTGAACACCGGGCACCTGGAAACGGTCGATCAGCGGGGACTTATTCGGCCAGCGTTACTTCGCCGTCGCCAAACCGGTAACGAATCCCGATACCGATCGCGTAAACGTCGTAGTCGTAGGGCAGCGCGCCCAGCGTCAGCACGGTTGGCAATGTTGTCGGTGACACCAGCGCAAAGTCCTTCAGATCGAAACGCTCATACCGCAGGTTGAACGTCCCTTGCCAGCGATCGGTGAACGCATAGCTGGCTTCGACGCTGGCCGAGTCCAGTGTGGACTCCAGTGTCGGCAGCGTGCTCGGTCCGCCGCTCAGGCTATCGAGTGCAATCTGCGATTCGCCGGTGCCGCGGTTGTAGTCGAGCGCGAAGTCGAACTTGCTGTCACTCGGGCGCCAGGTCATGCCGACACCCAGGTGGTCGAAGTCGTCTTCGTGGAACGCGCTCCAGTCCCAGAATCCGAATTGCTCGGCGCCGGTCTGGTGTGCATCGATTTTGTCCTGACCGTAGACGAGGAAGACAGAGGCACTCTCGGAGACGGCCCAGCTGATATCGGCAGTCGCACGGAATTCTTCGGCGCCGTTCAGGCCGACGAGCGAGTCCTTGAAGTCGTCATCGGCAAACAGGGCTGACACGCCAAAGGAGATCGGCAGTTCGAGCGGACTGACCGCGACCACGACCTCACCGAATTCGCGATAGCGATAGGCCAGGTGGTACTTGCGCAGCAGCGGGTTCTGCCCGAGGCTGACGGCGACCGTATCGTCATAGCGGTCGTTACCCCGTCGCGATGCGCCACCTTTGGCACGGATATCCAGCCATGCGGTCGGCCGCCAGCGAACCTGTCCCCAGCCAAGGTCAGTCGTCTGCTCGGCAACCTCCTGGTAGTCACGGTTCATCTCCTTGCGTTCGTAACCCGCGGCGATTTTCAGCTTCCTGCTAATCGCGTATTCACCGCTGACCGTCATCGTCATACGGTCGTAGCTGTAAGGAACGTTTTGCTCCAGTTCGCCGGAATCGAAGATATCGACAATCACCCGGTTCCAGCTGGCAATCGGTGTCGTGTTGTCACGCTCGTCGTAGCGATAGCCAAACTTGATGCGGGTTTTCGGCAGTGGCCGGGCGGTCAGTGTGAACGCGTAATTTGCGGTGTCGACTTTTGCGTCCGTCGAGGACCGCGGCAATGCCGGCGCCAGGATATTCGGATTGATCGTATACGGCAGTAGCGCCTGGTTCTGTTCGCCGCGTCCCGATGCTGCCGAGAACGCGATGACCGTGTCCCACGCACTCATCCGGTACTGGCCGGACAGTGAAATCTGCTGGAAGTCGTTGTCGGGTTCACGGGCAGAGCGCAACGTGCTCGCGCCGGGAATGGCGGAGAACGGCGATTCCCAGGTCAGGTTCGGATGGTTGTTCGAGAACGTCGAGCTGTACCAGGCCAGCGTCAGGCTCAGGTTGTCTTTTGCATACTGCACACCGGCGTCGACCTGGTCGGTTTCGAAATCGATCCACCGCGGCAGGAAAGCGGCCTGCCCGAGGCTGCCCGCGCTGGAGATGTCGATGCCATCGCGATTCTGGCGGCTGAAATCGGCAAAAACATTGAAGCCTCTCGCCGGCGTCCAGTTGGCACCGGCATCAACGATCCGCCGATCCGTACCCACTAGCTGCTGGCGCAACGACGTTGTCAGTTGTGTCATGTTGCCGGTGACGCCGGCAGGCACCCACCCGGCAGGCAGGGTCAGCGTATCGCTGGTCGACGGGTTGAATACCGTGCTCGTCGTGTCGAAGCGGCGGAAAGGCAGTTCCCTGTAGCCGACATTGAATCCAAAGACACCCTGTTTGCCGCCGTCCACAGTGAAGACTCGCGAGTCAAGACCGAGATCTTCGGCGTACCAGTCGAGCAGGTAGCCATCACTTGAATAGCGGCCCTGACCGGCGACATCGGCATACGTGCCTTTTTCGTCCAGTCCGCTGAAGTTGCCGAAACGGGCAGCGTCATCACTGACATTGACGGCACCCACCTCGACTTCCGCGCGATAGCCCGTATCGAAGGGGCAGGATTCGCACAGCCAGTCACTGGTGTCGACCTCGGCAAGTACAGTGCCCGGTCCGAGCAGCGACAACGTGGCCGCCAGGGTGTGAAGTGCGGTTGTTCTTTGTTTTAGCATCGCTCTGTGCTCCTAGCGCATCAGCTTAGAGCCGGACGGGTGATTCGACCCGTGTACCTGGTCGTGGCAATTCATGCACGACTGGCCCAGCAGCAACGATGATGGTGTGTTGGCCGGGAGCCCGCGTTCGTCCTGCGGCAGGCTCGGATGGCCGTCCTGGGAATGACAGCTCTGGCAGAGCATCGGTGCGCGCATCGTCAACATGCCCGGGTAGTTCGAGCCGTGCGGGTCGTGGCAATTGCCGCAGTCCTCTGTGACCGGCGCGTGTTCCCACAGGTACGGTCCGCGTGTCTCCGCGTGGCATTCGAAACAGGTACCGTTGACGGTCGTCCCGGCAAGCAGGCGTTCCGTGGATTCGCCGTGCGGACTATGGCAGCTCGTGCAGTCCATCTTGCCTTGCCGCACACCGTGTGCGTAGGGCTTCATTGACTGCGTACGCTGCTGCTGATGACAGTCGAAGCAGACATCTGCCTGGGTCGCAGTGGCGAGGACCGGGTCGCGCTCAGTGTGCAGGCTGTGACAGTCCGTGCAGGCGACAGTGTCGTCATCATGCGCACTGCCGTGCCAGGCAAAACCCGTATCGCCGAGGTGACAGCTCATGCAGTTTGCGTTCTGGTCCGCGATGGAGCTCGTCGAGTTGGCACCGAAAGCCGGGATTGGCGGCCGTTCCTGTCCGCGCCTCACGCGACCGGCATGGTCGCCACCGGGTCCATGGCAGGCTTCGCACTGCAGCTGCCCGTGGCCGAAGGGGGAGTCGGGATCCTGCGGCATTGCGTGCCGGGTACGAAAGATGGCCAGGGTTGCCTGGTCGTCATGGCACTGAAAGCACGTGTCGGCGCCTTTCTTGCTGTACGACGGAGCGTCAGCGCCGTCGCCGGTCTCTTCTGCCGCCACGAATCCCGGGAGGGCGATGGCCATCAGGGCCATCGCCACTACCGCGGTGTTTCTTGCGCTCATCTTCATTGTCATCCGCATTCTGCCGGCCTAGTTGTACTGGAACTGGCCGACACCGTGCATGACGCCGACGTCCACCGAGGCGCCCGGGCCATGGCACAGCTGGCAGGTTTCGCTACCGGACGAAATCATCGCCCCGGTTTCGTCCTTGCGGGCGTCGAAGTCGCCGCCATTCTGCGTCATGTGATTCCGCGCGAGGTCGCTCATGTGACAGCTCGAGCATACGGCCGAGTTCGGCGAAATCGCGACATCGTCCAGCAACGACGAACGATCGCCGTCGAGGCCGTTCGTGCCAGGCGCGGCGTCTACTGTCGTTGCCATGACCGCGGTCGGATCTACCGGGTAGTAGGTTCCGGCCAGGTGGCAGCCTTCGCAATTATTCAGCTTGCCGGGATAGACGACATGCGTGTAGTCGTGCGCAGAGTTACGATAGCCGCAGACACCGACGTTGCCGGCGTGGATACGATGCACCATGCGCTTCAGGTCGATGGAGACGTCATCGAGGCCCAGCTCGGTGTCGCAGTCCGAAGCCGCAACGCGACGCTGGATATCCGTCGCATTCGGGTTGTGACAGGTGGCGCAGAGTTCGGTATTTCCGACCCGGTTGTCACCGTGCAGCGCGAGCGTATTGTGGCAATCGTTGCACTTCGCGATATCGACAACCTCGCGCCTGCCAACCGCACTGGCATCGGTGATGGGGAAGGCCAGGCCTGCGCCCTTGACACCGATTGACACTGGTCCGGAACCGGCGATGTTGACCTGCGGGTGCCCCTCGAGGTACGCAACGCCGGAGCCTGTTGCGCCGGTCGGGATGACATCGCCGGCGTCGGCTGTCTTTTCAAAGACATTGCCACCGACATTCGTCGCGCCCGTCTTGAAGTCGATCACGAACGGCTGGAAGGGCGCGCCGGTGTCTGCCGGCCGTCCGAGGTCGTCGTTCGGGTCAACGTTGCCGAGGTTGTCCGTATTCCAGGAGACGTCGACGCGAATAGTTGCGCCGCCGGTCTGGAAAGGACCGTTTGCGTCATTGATGTCGTAGGCGGTGCTCGCGGGGTCCGCCGCGTAGTTCGGATTCGTCGGGTCAAGCACGCGGATCCGAACGGTCGGGCTCTCACCCGGTGCCGTGTCGGTGACCGAGACGACGTCATATTCGAACGCCAGCGAAGCGACCGCTTCAGGGATCGTGTGCACAACGTCGACGCGCAGATTGCCGTTGGCAATCGTTGCATTCTCGCCGTGACAGGTTACGCAGGATTCGTCGCTATCGGTGCCGACGCCGCCGACGTGGTCGCCGGCTGCCCAGTCGATATGGTCGTGGCAGGAGCCGCAGGCATCGCGAGTGGGGACGGTGCGCCAGTTGCTGGCCTGCGGAATCGTTGGGTCGGATTCGGCATGACAGGTCGTGCAGTTGCGCACGTCTTGTGTGAATTCGATGCCCGAGTAGTCAATAGCGTTCCCGCCGTAGCCGACAATGAAGTAACCATTGGCGAGGTGGGCGCCGTTGTGAATCTTGTGGACCATCTGTTTCATGTCCACGGTGCCTCCCCAGGGTTCGGCAGCGGTATCGCCGTCGATCGAATAGGGGTTGTGGCAGGTGACGCAGTATTCGATATCGAAGCGTGCCTCGCCGTGGAAGCCGAGATTGTCGTGGCAGGCATTGCAGGTCGCGTTGTTCACGATCAGGCGCGTGAACGTCGGAGCGCCGCCGGTTGGGACGAAGTCATAGGGCGCATTGTTGGCCGGTGCGCCGCCACGAATTTCGAGGCCGAGTCGATGCGTTTTCGCCGCATCGAAGGTCGGACCGGCCGGATAGGCCGTCAGTGCCTGCGCAAACGTATACGTGTATGTCCCATCGCCATTGTCCGTAAAGGTACCTGCGGTGGCGCCTTCTGCATTCGCCTGCGCGTCGGGGATGCCGCCACTGGAGCGGGTAATGTAGGACTGCCATTCGCTCGAGGATCCATTCTGGCCCGGGGAAAGCTGGGCCAGGGTGAAGCGCAGCGCGCTCGCCGGCATGTCTTTCAGGCCAAAGCCGACGTCATCGGTCAGGCTCAGCGTAACGGTAGGGGCGCCGCCGCCGGCCGGGACCACGACACTCTGGACCTCGACATTGATACGCTCGGCCGACTCCCATGAAATAGCGCCGCTCGACCCGGGAGGGCCCGACGGGCCTGGTGTGCCGGGCGTGCCGGCAGCGCCTGCAGGACCCGCGGGTCCTGCGGGGCCTGTGGAGCCATCGCATGCGAAGAGCAGGGCACTGGCCACCAGCAGACCTGCCAATCCTGTAGTACGACCGAACGAGCGTCTCATTTCCTTCCCCTTGAACTGTTTTTGCCTGAAAACGTGTGTGGGTGATGCGTGTACCGTTCATGGCGCATTCAGGAACGGTGTTTCTTAATATCTTTCTATGGACTTTGGACCTATTCTTGAATCGCGTAAAGTACCTATGGATTCTCGGTATGTATCAGCACGACATCCAATTCGATGTATGTACAATTGTCGCGGGCCCATCCGGGCAGCAAGGAGACTGCAATGAAACGACGTTTTTTCTTTATTTTATCTGTGCTTACGCTAGGTTTGCCGGCGCTCGCCACGGCCGATGTCGACGCCCTGATGAACGACTGCAACGGTTGTCACGGCGATAACGGCGTCAGCCAGTGGAGCGATGTCCCGACGATTGCGGGTCTTGCCGAGTTTGTGCATGTCGATGCGCTGTTTATCTACCAGGATGAAGCGCGACCCTGCTCAGAATCCAAATATCGCCAGGGCGACACGAGCCGGCCCGCCACCACGATGTGCGCGATTGCCGCCGATCTGAGCGAAAGCGACATCGAAGCACTCGCCGCCGCTTACGCGGTGCTGCCGTACGTCAAGGCCAAGCAGGAATTCGATGCTGCCAAGGCGGCCGCAGGCAAGGCGTTGCACGACGCCAAGTGCGATAAATGCCATTCCGAGGAAGGCACCAACCCGGACGACGAAGCCGGCATGCTCGGTGGCCAGCAGATGGGTTACCTGCGTGACACGTTCGCCGCCTACGCGGCAGAGACACGCGAGCAGCCTGGCAAGATGAAACAGGTGCTTGACGAGATGTCAGCCGACGACATCGAGGCGCTGGTCCACTATTACGGCAGCGTTCAATGAGTTCAGCGCGGGCCGCCGGTGGTGACATCGGCGGCCTGTTTGCTGCCATTGATACGAAAGACGGCGCGGCGTTCGTTGCGTACCTGACCGAAGACGCGGTCTTTCGATTCGGCTCTGCACCACCGGTGCAGGGCCGTGATGCCATCCAGGCCGCCGTCGACGGCTTTTTCTCAACGATCGGCGGCTGTGCGCATGCCATCGACAATACCTTGCGGCAGGGCGACACCCTCGTCTGTGAAGGGGTGGTCACCTATACGCGGCACGACGGCTCGAAAATCTCCCTGCCGTTCACCGATGTTTTCGAATACGAAGACGGCCTGATTGCACACTACAAGATCTACATGGACATCGGTCCGCTGTATGCGGAGTAGGTCTTTCCGGCAGTAGCGAGATTTCACTCTCGGAAATCCCTGATGGCGGGTAGCGGCGTATTCGCTTACTAAGACGCCAGACATCAGGGAATCAAGAACAATGACTCAGGCAACACGGCTTGCTCACCTGCAGCACGCACACTCATCCCGTCCTCGGCCGCTGACAAGCGGGCGCAGGAAGGGCTGGCTTCTCGCGGTTGCAGCGATTCTGTGGTTGACCGGCAATCCGGCGCTTGCGCAGGAAGACAGCCAGTGCCTCAAGTGTCATGACGATCCCGAGCTGACCGCCCTGCGCGGAGATGCCGAGATATCGGCGTATGTCACTGCGGCAATGATGTCGGGTTCTGTCCATGCCGGTCTGACCTGCGTGGAGTGCCACAGCGACCTGGCCGGGAGCAAACGCCGGCGGCATGCCGAAGACCTGGAGGCCGTCGACTGCAACGATTGCCACAGGCGGGAAGCGAGAGAGCACGGCCGCAGCCTGCATGGCGTTGCTGCCGCCAATGGCGACCCCATGGCGCCAACCTGTGCCGATTGCCATGGCAAGCACGAGATCTTCTCGTCCGCGTCCGAGAATGCGCCGACAGCCGTGATGAACGTGCCCATGTTGTGCGGCACCTGTCACCGTGAGGGTGCTCCCGTGTCCCGGACTCACGAGATTTCCCAGGACAACATCATCGAGAACTACTCGATGAGTATTCACGGCGAAGGCTTGTTCAACCAGGGCCTGACGGTTACAGCCGTGTGCACATCGTGCCACACCGCGCACGATATCCGTCCGCACACTGACCCGAAATCGACGATCCATGCGGACAACGTGGGTAAGACGTGTATGGCGTGTCATGGACAGATCGAGAAAGTGCATCGCAAGGTGATCGAAGGCCACTTGTGGACCGAAGATCCCGGCAAGATCCCGGCGTGTGTGGACTGCCATGCACCGCACAAGATCCGCAACGTGTTCTATCCCGATGGCCTGGCCGACAAGGACTGCCTGACCTGTCACGGCCAGGAAGATCTGACGATGACCCGCGACGGCGAGACGATCAGTCTGTACGTCGATGAGGACGCCTACGAGGGCTCAACGCATGCGGACACGGCGTGTGCCCAATGCCATACCGATGTCACGGTTGCTGAAGAACGCGCCTGTTCGACGATACAGACACAGGTCGATTGCGGCATTTGCCACGCTGAGCAGGTTACCGAGTACAACGGCAGTACACACGGGACGCTGCACGCCGACGGCGACCCGGACGCCCCATCGTGCCAGGACTGTCACGCCAAACACGCCACGCTGGACAAGGATACCCAGGCATCGCCGACCTATGCGCTCAATGTCCCCAATCTCTGCGGCACCTGTCACCGCGTCGGTGAGCAGGCCGCGACCCGGATTCACGCCTCGGTCGAAGACATCGTGGGCAGCTATGAAGATAGCGTGCATGGACGCGGCCTGATCCAGAGCGGCCTGGTCGTCACGGCGACGTGCGCCGATTGTCACGGGGCACACAACGAACTTCCGCCGGAGGATCCGAACGCCTCGACAAACCCGCAGCACATCGCGGAAACCTGCGGTGCCTGTCACCACGGCATCGAGGAGCAGTTCAGGGAGAGCATCCACTGGACCGATGATCCGATCACCAACTCAGAGCTTCCCACCTGCGAAGACTGCCATTCCTCGCACACGATCATGCGCACCGAGCAGCTCGGCTTCCGTGACCTGATGATGGAGCAGTGCGGACGCTGTCACACGGACGAGACCGAGACCTTCTTCGATACCTTCCACGGCAAAGTCTCGCGCCTGGGTGGCGAGGGCGTGGCCAAGTGCTACGACTGCCACGGCACGCACAACATTCTCAGTCCGATCGACCCCAATTCGACACTGAGTCGCGACAACGTCGTCGAGACCTGTGGCCAGTGTCACGAAGGCTCGCACCGGCAGTTCGCGGGTTACCTGACGCACGCGACGCACCATGACAGGGAAAATTACCCGTGGCTGTTCTGGTCCTTCTGGGGAATGACCGCCCTGCTGGTCGGCACCCTGTCATTCGCATTGCTGCATTCGTTTGCCTGGGTCATTCGCTTGCTGCTGAACCGCGAGGAATGGCAGGCTCACA
>CBDUMZ010000024.1:0-36100 GCA_965368465.1 uncultured Chromatiales bacterium | reverse complement strand
CCGGTACCGAGCTCACCAAGCTCCAGGCCGGGCTCAAGATGAAAGCGAACATTCATGATTGGTCCGTCACCGACCTGATGGGAACGCACCAGCGCATCGGGGGCAGCTTCGCCACGAGCCGGGCGGCCCTGCTTGACTCGGTCAGGAGTACCACGCCGCTGGGCTACGGTGATCCCAAGAGCGGTGCGACGCTGGGCGCCTCCTCCGGCTACGGCTCGGCAACCATGGCATCGAAGGGCGCACATCTGCAACGCATCGACCCGGGCCTGCTCGCGGTGCTGAAGGAGATCGATGACAAGCGCAACGCCGAGAACCAGCGCAATGCGGCCGTCACGGTCGAGGACCTGGAGGAGCCAGACGAGGATGAAGACCAATAAGGTATGGAACTCCGGGCGGGGACCGGCCTCTAAAGCCTTGGCGGTGCACAAAAGTCACTTGCCCGATTGACGCTCGGAACAGGGCGGCTACATGTGGGGGGAACCACGATGACGAAACACAACGCTACGGTCTTACTCTTTGTATTCGCGACCTTGCTGATGTGCCAGGGCGCCAGGGCCGCCGATTCCACGGTACCCGAGCCCTTCGTCGGGTTTGATGACTCGTCGCAGCTGGCGATCAATTACGACGATCTAACCAGCCTGCTGCGCGCCGTCGTTGTGGACGTCGGTCGCTCCAGCCGCACGGTTACCGAGGTTCCGCCGGATATCACCGGCACCCGCATGAAGGCCAAGGTCAAGCGATTCACGGCCAACGAGGGCAATCGCTTCTACTACGAGACATTCAAGGACAATGACGCCGCGCAGCAATACGTGCTCGGTATTCGCAAGAGCCTGGAACAGCTGCCGTCAGAAATACCGCTCGCCAGTTTTTCGCGGGACGAGCAGTTGGCGTACTGGCTGAACCTGTACAACGTTACGGTATTGAACGAAGTCATTGCCGTATACCCACGCCGGACCCTGCGCAAGCTGTTTCGTGGCAGGAGCTCGATCTTCTCGAAGAAGCTGCTCAATGTTGCCGGCATTCCGTTGAGCCTGGACGACATCCAGTACACGATCCTGAGCCAGAACTACGATAACGATCCCCTCATTATTTACGGGCTTTACCAGGGCATCGTCGGCGCGCCGAACATCCGCACATCAGCGTACACGGGCGACGACGTATATCGGGCACTGGAAGAAAATGCAGACGTATTCATCAACTCGAATCGCGGCACACTGGGTCGCGAGGATGATTTCTTCCAGGTATCGAGCTTCTATGACCGTAACAGGCAGTACTTCCCCGATTTCGACGCGGACCTCTCCGAGCACCTGCTCACCTTCCTCGACGGGAAGGAACGGGAACGACTCGAGGCTGTAGGCAAGATCAAGCCCGATATTGACGACTGGACGGTAACGGACATGGGCGGGACCGTTCCTGTAGTCGGGCGCAGCCTCGCTCACAACAACGCTGCGCTTCTCGATTCTTACAAGAGCAATCGACGAAATATTGACGGCAGTATCAGGCTAGCCACACTCAAGATCGAGCGCGAGAAGAAAGATCCGCGGGAAGACGAGGTCGAGCTTGAAGACCTGGAGAGATTCCCGGTCGAAGGTGCAGACGTCGAAGAAGTCTCGACAGAGGATTCCGGCACCACGGAATAGCCGGTGCGACGGGTGCTCGTCAGCCGTTGCATTCATCGCCGAAGACCTCGGCGAACTGTGACCCGTAGTGTTTCCAGCGGGCGATCGATCTGGCGTGGAGCGGTTCCCTGACCTGCCAGACACTGGCGGTTTTCACGCTGTTTCTCAGCTCATGAAAGGCCAGACAGCGCTCATCCCAGCTTTCGCCCAACCATTCCAGTAGCCCGGTAACGGTAGCCTCAGGGTTCAGTACGAGATCCTCGTAGCGAACCCGCTTCAGGTCGGCACCGAGCACATTCTCCCAGTGATTCACGAGGTCGGTCTGCAGCCCGATGTAGTGGCGAATATGCGCGAGGCTTGTCGCGTAGGTTTGGCCTGCACCAAGCCGGACCGAGTAGATCGACGTCGCAATGTCACGCCAATCGCGCTCCGTCACCACGAACTTCGCCGAAGGCAACACAGCCTTGATCAGTCCAAGGTAGAGAAAATTGTCCGGACGCTTGTCGGTCAGCCGGCCCGTTTCCCCGAATATTTTCCTGGTTTGCTCCTCGTGCTGCCGCTGCCACTCGCGCAGGTCTTTATTCGAGATCTCGCTCAGCCCGTGCGGGTAATCTGGAAGCGCGCGCGCCCTTAGTCGTGGGAAGAACTCGCTCTCCCCTGCCGCCCGAAAGGACGGGTGTGCGGCAAGCATCTGTTCCAGCAACGTCGAACCGCTGCGGAACATCCCGCAGATGAAGACATGTTCCCGTGAGGTGCCGCCGAAGCGACTAACCCAGTCGCTGCCGCACTGCGCCTTGATGCTGTCGAAGTGCGCTTCGGCCTGCTCCGGACGGTAGGGAGGAGAGCTGCTCCGGTCCAGGTCATTTGCTGTCGTGAAATGCCGCCAGGCCATGTCGAAGTCACGCAATTGCTCATAGGCTTTGCCAAGCGCCATGTGCAGATCGCCGTTCGTACTGTTGGCGGCTGTCGAGATCAGGCGCGCCAATACCGGGTCGTCCCGGTCGACGATCGCCTGCGTGTCGGCAAGTCGCGCCAACGCCGACTCGTTCGCCGGATCCAGCGCGAGGCACCTCTCGAAACAGCGGCGTGCCTCATCCCGGTCGCCTTCCTGTTCGGACAGGTTGCCCAGGTTGTAGTAGGCGCTTGCGTAGCCGGAATTCTCGCGAAGAGCCGCTTGCAGGTGTTGCCTCGCCTTGCCGTGATCGTGCAAATGGTCCATGTAGATGTTGGCAATGTTGAGATGCACTTCTTCCGGGGCGCTTATACCCATTTGAAGTGCACGCTCGTACATATCGATCGCGGCATCGAACTGTGCGTCTTTAGCGAGGTTATACGCGTAGTTGAACGCCGCATTCTCGGCTGCGGGGTGTGCAGCAAGGTACTTCTCGTAGGCCGCCAGAACATGGCCCAGCGGGTACTGTCTTTGTCGCATGTGGCCGGCGATGTTGTCGATGGCCGCGAGGTCCTCCTGCACATGGGCCAGGACCTGCCGCAACTGTTCCTGTGCGCCGTCGATATCGCCCTGGCTCTCAAAACGCCTGAGGGCAGTCAGTGCCTGCTGCAAATCCGGATGCGTCGCCATTGCGGCCAGAATACGTTTAGTCCCGCCCAAAAGAAAGCGGGCCATATAGGCCCGCTTTCGGTACTGCTTGTTGCTTCTAAATGGTGCTTAGAAACGCATCGTTGCCTTGGCAAAGATGAAACGACCCAGCGTGTCGTAGAAGCCAGCAATCGTGTTGGCGTTCGTCGTCAGAGTACCACCAACCATCGGCGGCTCTTCATCCGTCACGTTGTTAACACCGATCGTGATGTCATGGTTATCCATGATGGTGAATACAGCGTTCAGGTCGAAGTAGCTCTGCGAGTCAGACATGTTGGCCTGTGCGATCGTATCCGTGGTTCCGTCATAGTCGACACCACCGAAGTAACGCCAGCGACCTTCCACGCTCCACCACTCACCGGAGTCATAGGACAGCGATGCCGTATGACGCCATTCCGGGCTCGGGAAGCAGCGGGTGCTGATAAGACCAACACAGTCGTATGCTGAGTCAGGAGCTGCCGGCAACGGCGTCGTTTCCTTCGTCATCATGTACGTGCCGATCAGGTTTGCAGAGAACGTGCCGTCCAGTGCCTCGAAGTCGTAGTTAGCAGCAAGGTCGATACCTTCCCACTTGTTCTCACCGAGGTTGACCGTCGTGTCTTCAACAAAACCCTGCGTACCCTGCCAGAGAGAGCCACCGGCATTACGAGTCACCTGGTTACACAATACGCCGTAGAGGCCGCACTGCTCCAGAATCGTCGTGGCACCGATATTGCTGATCGTGTCCTGAATCTCGATGCTCCAGTAGTCAACCGAAATCGTCATCGACTCCATCGGGTCGATTACGAAACCAGCCGTAATGGTGTCGGCTTCCTCAGGCAAGAGGTTCGGGTTTCCACCGAAGATGCCGTTGTACTGACCAGCCGGGCTCGCCGTGATGTTGCCATACTGAGCAGCCGATACGCCGAGGTTGGCGCACTGTGCTGCCGTGTATACCGGCGTTGCCGTGGCGCAAGGATCTACACCAGACCAGAGACCGAGTGACTGCGTCGAGAACAGCTCAGCAACGTTAGGAGCACGTACTGCGCGGTTGTAGCCCGCACGCATGCGGATCAACTCAGCAGGCTGCCAGTCGAGGCCGACACGGTAGGTGTTGGCTCCGCCACTCGTGTTGTAGTCAGAGTAACGGTAAGCAACGTCAAGAGTAAGGTTCTCGGCGCCAGCGACACCCTGCAACAGCGGGATGTTGGCTTCCGTGAAGAACTCAGCAACCGTGTATGAACCTGCGACGCCCGGCGTCGGTCCGCCCTGGCCGAGCAGTGAGCCCTGCTCGAAGACGGAGTCAGAGACGCGCTGGTACTTCTCAACACGATGCTCGAAACCGGCAACTACCTGGACCGAATCGTCAGCACTCGGGAAGTTCCAGCCGAGATCGCCAGAGACGAACGCGTTGATGACTTCGGTGGAGGTCTTGCCCATCATGATGGCGGTGCCAAGCATGTTGTTGGCTGCTTCCGACGTAACACCCTGGTAGGTGAATACTTCGTAAGGAATACAACCAGCCGTGGCCGCACACAGGTCGCCATCTACTGCAACGGCGATGTTCGGTGCGAAGAAGTCATTGATGTACGCCATGCTTGACGATGTTTCGCCATACAGGAACGAGGCATCGTAACCCCAGTCGTCGTTGATAGCGCCTTTGACGCCAGCAACAGCGCGGAAACCGTCATGCTGGAAGTTGCTCGAACGCGGTCCACCTTCAACGTTACGCTTACCGATGTAAACACCGACCTCGGTCGCGCCCGGCCAGTACGATTCGATCGAATCACGGAAGGCCTGTGGGAACAGCGGGTTGGTTACCGGCAGGTGATACTCTTCAGCGAAGAACGTACCCGACTCTGCGATCTGGCCAACCGTGCGGTTGTTCGCGAAGTTCGCCTCGAGGTATACCGTGGCTTTTTCGCTCAGCTCGTAGTCGACCATGCCGCCGAATGAGTAGCGGGTGTCAGGACGCATGAAGTGGTTGACAGGTGCGTAGTTGTACGTGTTCGTGCCGTCATAAGGAGCCAGCGAACCGTCTGGCTGCAACGTCAGGAACTCAGAAACGCTGTAGTCCGAAACGCCGTTCACCGAAGGTGCGATGAAGAAGTTCGGAACGATGGCGTTTGCAGAACCGCCACATGACGTGGACGAGTTGCTCAGTGCACAGCTACCGTAGTCGCGCTCAGCCTGCAGCATTTCCTGGTTCTCACGCCAGGTAGCGTAGAACGTGGCATTACCGCGACCGTCAGCGAAGTCGGAACCGATGACGAAATCGATGTTGTAGGCTTCACCGCCGATGCCCGAGCCGCCCGTAGGATACTCGAAGTTACGCGCGTCCAGCAGCCCCTGTACGAAACCGTTGCTGTTGTCGTGCTGGTAGCCGCTTGCACCGATGCTGAGCTCAACACCGTCCATGCGACGCATGATGAAGTTCACAACGCCTGCTACAGCGTCGGCACCGTAGGTAGCCGATGCACCGCCGGTCAGCACTTCAACGCGCTCGATCATGGCAGCAGGAATCTGGTTAACGTCGACAGCCGTTGCCTGTACACCACCAGGCTGCATGCGACGACCGTTCATCAGAACGAGGGTCCGGAATGCGCCAAGACCACGCAAGTCGATGGATGCAGTACCTGAGATACCGTTCGCATCGAATGAATGCAATGCGGTTTCTACAGAAGGCAGGCTATTCAAGACATCTTCAACACGGGTGAGACCGAGTTTCGTAATGTCGTCCGTGTTCATCACGGTTACCGGACTGGTGCGGCCGAAGCCGTCCTGGGTCACGATACGAGAACCGGTAGTGATGATTTCCTCAATAGGCTCATCACCAACTTGCTCGTTTTCTTGCGCGAGTGCCGGACTACCGAGAACGCCGAAAGACGATGCTCCTAGTGCGGCCGCCACTGCTACAGCAACTGGCTTACGTTTTAACATGACTATATCCCTCAATGATTTTTGGAATGTTGATCTTCCAGATATCTATCGTTGTTCCTTTGTCACCACGCCCAAAGACCACGCGGCAAAAAAGCCTCAGATAGGGTGGCGAAGATGCTATATCACCACGCCCAAAAGCTCAACTTTATGTGACCTATTTCACACAAACATTTGTTTATATTGAATTAGTTCTTATTAAACAGTGGCTTATGGTGTTGTTTTTTTGCAAACACCTTGGAGCAGGCGCTGTCTCCGGGCAGAATCCGGGGCGCCCCGCCCGGGCAGCCCCGCTGCCCCGGCAAGCCGCCGCCGGCGCCGGTTCCCCACGGGGCCGGGGCTGTCGTGATTTTCAGTGCGTTTCGTGTACATTGGCCGGATGCCAGGACACCACAAAAGCTGGGCATTCGCGCTCCACGGTGGCGCGGGTGCCGTCGCCGGCCGCGACTACGCCGAGACCGAGAAGCACCTGCACGAGCTCGCGGCGCGCTGCCGGCAGAAATTGCGGGACAATGCCGCGGCGCTCGATGTCGTTGACTACGCTGTAACGGAACTCGAGGCCAGCGGCCTCTATGTTGCCGGCCGGGGATCGGCGGCAAACAGCGCCGGCCACGTCGAGCTCGATGCGTCGATCATGGACGGCCGGTCACGCGCAGCGGGCGCGGTCGCCGCACTGCAGGATTTCGCGAATCCGGTCGGGGTTGCGCGCGGCGTCATGGAAAAAACGCCACACGTGATGCTCGCGGGCAACGGTGCGGCCGAGTTCGCGCGCAAGCATGGCTTCGAAGAGGTCACCGACCCGGCAACCTACTACACCTTGCCTGTGGGCGTGACACGCGCCGACATGTTCGACATCGCCCACGGTACCGTCGGTGCCGTCGCCCTCGATTCGACAGGCGGCCTTGCGGCAGCGACATCGACGGGCGGCACTTTCGGCAAACTGCATGGCCGTATCGGCGATACACCATTGATCGGCCCGGGTACCTGGGCGGACGACAACATCGCCATTTCCTGCACGGGAATCGGCGAGCACATCATCCGGGCCGGCGGTGCCGCGTCGATCGCATTTCGTTACCGGTCCGGCATCGCGCTGCACGATGCCGTGCAGGAAATGCTCGACGAAGTGCGGCGCCTCGGCGGCGATGCGGGCGTCATCGCCGTCACCAGCGACGGCGAGATCGATATGTCTTACAACTCGGAAGGCATGAAGCGCGCGAGCGGGAGGTCCGGCTCCGATATCCTCGTTGCGACGTTTGCGCAGACAACGGCAGAGGCACGTTCGACGCAGGGGCTTGATACACCATGATCTCGGTCCACAAGAACCTGGCGCACCCCTGGCAATGCGACGTCATGGGCCATATGACGACGCGCTTCTACGTGGCGATGTTCGACGATGCGTCCTACCACTTCCTGCACCACCTTTTTGGCTGGAACAGCGCGCAGGACCCGGACGGCAGGCTCGGCTGGGTGGATGTCCGTCACACGATCAACTACGCGACTGAAGTCAATGCGGGCGACCTGCTCGAAGTGCGGGCGGAACTCGTCAAGGTCGGCGGCAAGTCGGTGACGATAGCCTACGAAATGATCAACCTCGGCAGCGGTCACGTGGCCGCGACGCTCGAGAGCGTCATGGTATTGTTCGACCTCGAGAAACGCATCGCCGTGACCATTCCGGATGATCTGCGCAAGACAGCACTTCGACGGGTAGGGGCCGATTTTGCATGAGCGCCCTGTTCGCCGAAGTAGCGCTCGCCTGCCGGACCAACAACAGCATCGACGACAAATGGTAAAGCCTGATGAATAGCAAACTTGTAGCCGCGGCAGCCGCAGCACTGCTCGTGCTCGGCGCCTGCTCCCGGGAAGCCCCGGCACCGGCCCCGGAACCCGCCAACAGCCCCGACACTGTCGTTAATGAGGTAGCGGACGCCTACTACGAACATGTCATGAGCACGACACCGGAGACCGCGTATTTCTCCGGCATCGACCTCGACCGGCACGATGGCCTGGCTGACAACAGCCTGCAGGCCGTTGCGGCAAACGACGCGGCAATCGACGCCATGCTGGCGCGCCTGCGCACGGTTGACGCCGACAGCCTGGTTGGTGACCCGGCGTGGATTACGCACGCCTACCTGCTCGAGGAGCTCGAGGCCAGGGTCGGTTTGCGGGTCTGCAAGACGGAGGTCTGGAACGTCAACCAGATGGGCGGCTGGCACTCCGGCTATGCGCAGATCGCACAAATGCAGCCGGTGGGCACACCGGAACTGCGCGAGCAGTCGCTGGCGCGCTGGTCCAAGTTCGCAGCCTTCGTGAACCAGGAAATGGCCAACCTCGGCGAAGGCATCAAGCTCGGCTACACGGCGCCCAAGACCGTTGTGCAGCGCGTTGTCGACCAGCTCGACGGCCTGCTTGCCCTGGAAACGGAGCAGTCACCCTTCTATTCGCCGGCTGCACGAGATGACGACGCGGAGTTTGCCGCCGCAACCAGGGCCATCGTCGAAGAACAGATCACGCCGGCGCTCAGGCGCTATCGCGAGTTCCTCGCGGGTCCCTACCTTGAGCGCGCACGCGCTGCATTGTCCATTACGGCGAATCCCGACGGCCGTGCCTGTTACGACGCATCATTGCGCGCCTACACGACACTCGACCGCCCGGCCGAAGACGTCTTCGAGCTCGGCAAGAAAACCGTGGAAGCCAATAAGGCGTCCGTGATCGAACTCGGCCGTTCCGCGTACGAGCTCACCGACTTCGAGGAAATCCTCGAGCGCGTGAAGTCCGACCCGGCGGACCGTTTCACGAGCAAGGATGAACTCCTCGAGTTCTCGCGCGAGATGGTCAAGCGGGCCGAAGCCGAGATGCCCGACTGGGTCGGCACCATGCCCACGCAGCCGGTCGTGGTCGTGCCGTTCGAGGAACACGAAGAGGGTACGGGCCGGTCCGCGCATTACCGGCCCGGAAGCAGCGACAGGCCCGGCGAGTACCGGATTCCGTTGCACGAGCCCGAAGAGCAGTCGCGCGGCGGGGCCGAGAGCGTCGCGTTCCACGAGGCCTGGCCCGGGCACCACCTGCAGGTGGCATTCGCCAAGGCGATTGGCGGCCTGCATCCCGTGACCGAGCTTATCTGGTTCTCGGGACCGGGCGAGGGCTGGGCGCGCTACTCGGAGGCCCTGTCCGAGGAGATGGGGCTCTACCAGACCGTGACTGGCCCGATTACACGCCGGGCGTGGCCCGCGCGCGGCATGGTTGTCGATCCGGGCATCCACCTGTTCGGCTGGACACGCGAAGAAGCCATCGAATTCATGATGGTGTCGGGACGTTTCCCGGAGACGATGGGCGACGAGATGGTTGACCGCATTGCCATCCTGCCGGGGCAGCTAACGGCCTATGATTCCGGCGGCCTGGAAATTCTCGCGCTGCGCAGGCAAGCCGAGGAGCAGCTCGGCGAGGACTTCGACATCCGCGAGTTTCACGACCGTATCCTCGAGAACGGCACCATTCCGCTGCCGGCCCTGCGCGCACATGTGGAACGCTGGATCGCGTCGAAAAAGTAGCGTCCGTCTAGATGGGCAGGGCCGTCGTGTGCTTTGTGTCCGACAACACAATGCTCGAGGTCACTTCCTGGATGCCGGGCAGTTGCGACAGCTTCTCGAAGAAGAACTGCTCGTAGGCCTTGATGTCCTCGGCCACGATCCTGAGCAGGAAGTCGACATTGCCGAGCAGCACGTAGCATTCCATGACTTCGGGGAAGCTCTTCACGGCGTCGGCGAAGGCTGAGAGGTTGCTGCGGCCGTGCGAGGTCAGCTTCACGTGCGCGAACACCATCGTCGTCAGCCCGACCTTCTCGCGATCGAGCACAACGGGCTGATCCTTGATGACGCCCTCCTCACGCATGCGCTGGATGCGCCGCCAGCAGGCTGACTGTGACAGGCCGATACGCTCACCGATCAGCGAGGCATTGATGCCGGACTCGGTCTGCAGCAGATTGAGGATCTTGCGGTCCGTATGATCGAGTGAGATCACTTGCATGATTTATGTGCTCTTGGTGTAGGATTCACATAGATTATGCTCTGTTTTGCAGTTATGCAGAAGTTTTTGCAAGTTTTATCGGGTTTGGTCGCTGTATATTAGTCGAAGAATGCAGCCTGGCCTTGGGGACAATCATGGGTGTATACGACCACGCCGAGTTCGACAACCACGAATCTCTGCACTACTTCCACGACGCGCAGACCGGCCTCAAGGCCATCGTTGCCGTTCATTCGACCGCGCTCGGACCCGCTGCCGGCGGAACCCGCCGCTGGGTCTACAACAACGACACCGATGCGCTCATGGATGTGCTGCGCCTCTCTCGCGGGATGACCTACAAGAACGCGGTTGCCGGGCTCAGGTTCGGTGGCGGCAAGGCCGTGATCCTCGCGAGCGACGACGCGCCCAAATCCCCGGAGCTTTTCCGGTCCTTTGGGCGGTGTGTCGACACGCTCGGCGGCAAGTACGTGACCGCCGAGGATGTCGGTTGTTCCGTCGAAGACATGCGTTACGTGCATGAGGAGACGGAGTTTGTGTCCGGCCTGCCGCAGACCGGCAGCGATGCCGGCGGCGACCCGTCGCCCTGGACGGCGCTCGGTTGCTTCCAGGGCATCGAAGCCGCCGTCAAGGCACGCTTCGACGCGGACTCGGTGAACGGCATGCGGGTTGCCGTGCAGGGCGTCGGCCACGTCGGCTTGCACCTCTGCCGTCACCTGCACGAAGCCGGCGCGGAGCTTTTGGTATCCGATGTCAGTGCCGACTGCCTCAAGCAGGTTACGAGCGAAATGCCCGTCACCGTCGTAGCGCCCGGCGAACTTTTGTTTGCCGACGTCGATGTCCTGGCGCCCTGCGCGCTCGGCAATATCCTGACATCGGCAACCATTCCGAAGATCCGCGCCAAGGTCATTGCCGGTGCCGCAAACAACCAGTTGTCGACACCGGCCGATGGTATACGCCTGGCCGAGCGCGACATCCTGTACGCACCGGATTACGTGATAAACGCCGGCGGTATAATCAGCGTCGCGGCGGAGTACTATGGCAGCAGCTCGGAAGACGACGTGCGGGCCGACGTTGGTCGCATAAAAGATCGCCTGAAGAGCATCTTCGATCAGGCGAAAGAAACGGGCCGGCCAACGCACGAACTGGCCGATGAACTGGCGCGCAGCATTGTCGCGGCAGCTCGCCCATAACAGAACAAGGTTTTCCATATGATTGAGAAATCGCGATTACAGATACCGCGACCTACAGCTCGGCCCGGCGACGAACCCGATTTCAGCTATCTCGATTTGTCACCGGCCGGTGCTGTCGACAAGCCGCCCATTGGTTCGCGTACACGCAAGCTCGAGTTCCTGAGCAGCGGCCTGGTCAGGGTCCTGGATGACAACCACGAAGCGGTTGGCCCCTGGAATCCGAATCTCGAACCCGAAAAACTGCAGGTTGCCCTGCGCTGGATGATGCTTAACCGCGTATTCGACGAGCGCATGTGGCAGATCCAGCGACAGGGCCGCATCTCCTTCTATATGCAGGCACTCGGCGAAGAGGCCATATCGATCGCGCAGGGCATGGCATTGCGAGCCGGCGACATGTGTTTCCCGTCTTACCGCAACCAGGGTCTCTTCATGTACCGCGGCATGAAACTTGTCGACATGATGTGCCAGTGCCTGTCGAACACGAAGGACATGTGCCAGGGCCGGCAGCTCCCGGTCATGTACCACAGTAAGCAAGGCAACGTTTTCTCGATCTCGGGCAATCTCGCGACCCAGGTTCCACATGCCGTTGGCTGGGCGATGGCTTCCGCCATCAAGGGCGAAGACCACATCGCCGCGACATGGCTGGGCGACGGCAGCACGGCCGAGGCAGATTTCCACCATGCTTTGACATTCGCCGCGGTTTACCAGGCGCCCGTCATCCTCAATGTCGTCAACAACCAGTGGGCGATCTCCAGCTTCCAGGGTACGGCCGGCGGCCAGCGCCGACCGTTTGCCGCACGCGGACTCGGCCTGGGGATCCCCGGCATTCGTGTCGATGGCAACGACTTTCTCGCCATCTATGCGGCAACGCTCTGGGCCGCCGACCACGCAAGGCGCGGCCACGGACCGACGCTCATCGAACACGTCACGTATCGCGGCGGCGCGCATTCGACCAGTGACGACCCGACAAAGTACCGCCCACGCGATGAGTGGGACTCGTTCCCGCTCGGCGATCCGGTTGAACGCCTGAAGCAGCACCTGATCAAGGTAGGTTACTGGTCCGAGGACAAGCACGAGCGCCTCGAAAAAGAACTCAAGGAAGAAGTGCTGGTGGCGTGGAAGGAGGCCCAGAAATTCGGCACGATGACCGAGGGCCCGTGGCTGGATCCCGCCACCATGTTCGAAGATGTCTATGCCGAAATGCCGCAGCACCTCGAGTCGCAGCGTCGCCGTCTTCTCGAAATCCTGGCGGAGGATTGAATCATGGCGCAAATGAACATGATCGAAGCCATCCGTTCGGCCCACGACGTGATGATGGACAGGGACCCGTCGGTTGTGGTCCTCGGCGAGGATGTCGGCTACTTCGGCGGCGTGTTCCGCTGTACCGATGGGTTGCAACGCAAATTCGGTGAGCATCGCGTTATCGACACACCGATCGCCGAAGGCGGCATCGTCGCCGCCGCGATCGGCATGGGCGTCAACGGCCTGCGACCCGTCGCCGAAATCCAGTTCGCCGACTACATTTACCCGGGCTTCGACCAGATCGTGTCGGAACTCGCACGCCTTCGCTATCGCTCCTGTGGCGACTTTTTCTCACCGGTTACGATCCGCACCCCGTGCGGTGGCGGTATTCGCGGCGGGCAGACGCACTCGCAGTCACCCGAGGGAATCTTCACGCACATCAGCGGCATCAAGACCGTCATGCCGTCCAATCCCTACGACGCGAAGGGCCTGCTTATCGCGGCAATCGAATCGGACGACCCGGTCGTCTTTTTCGAGCCGAAGCGCATCTACAACGGTCCGTTCGACGGGGACCCCGAGAAGCCGGGCGTCTCCTGGGCATCGCATCCGAAAGGCGAGGTTCCCGAGGGCTACTACACTGTCCCGCTCGGCAGCGCCGATATCGCCCTGCCCGGTGACGAGCTGACGATCATCACCTACGGCACCCTGGTTCACGTAGCGATCGCCGCTGCCAGGGCAACCGGTGTCGACGCGGAGGTCATCGACGTGCGCACGATGGCGCCACTTGACGTACAGACGCTCGCCGATTCGGTCAAGAAGACCGGGCGCTGCCTCATTGCGCACGAAGCTACGCGCTTCGGCGGTTATGGCGCCGAGCTCGCCGCCACTATCCAGAAAGAGTGCTTCTATCACCTTGAAGCGCCGATCGGTCGCGTGGCCGGATGGGACACGCCGTACCCGCACGCATTCGAGTGGCAGTACTTCCCCGGGCTGAGGCGTGTGTCTGCCGGCATCCGACGTGTTATGGAGGCGGAATGAGCGAGTACATTTTCAAATTACCGGATCTCGGCGAAGGCACGGTCGAGTCGGAAATCGGCGAATGGTTCATCAAGGTCGGCGACCAGGTGAAAGAGGAAGATGTAGTCGGCACGATGATGACGGACAAGGCCGCCGTCGAGCTGTCGAGCCCCGTATCCGGCAAGGTCGTCAAACTGGCGGGCGAACCCGGTGACGTCGTCGCTGTCGGCGCCGCCCTGGTCGTGATCGATACCGAGGGTACCGTGGACGAAGGGCGAACGACCGGTTCCGACGAACAACCGGCCGCCGCGGAGCCACAAGCCGAGCCCGCACCAGCCCCCGCGGCTGTCGAACCAGCGCCCGCGGAAGAAGTCATCGATCGTGCCCGCGTAATTACCTCACCGGCGGTGCGTATGCGCGCCAAGGAAGCCGGCATCGACTTGTCGCTGGTGCCCGGCACGGGGCCCGGCGGGCGGATCGTACGCAAGGACTTCGACCGTTACCTGAAAGCACGCGCAACCGGCACCACCATCGCAACACCGGGTACGCCGTCGACGAAGGTCAGGGAAATAAAGATTATCGGCCTGCGCCGTATCATCGCCGAGCGCATGCAGGCCGCGAAACGGGAGATCCCTCATTTCGCCTATGTCGAGGAAATCGACATCACCGAACTGGAATCCCTGCGCAAGCATCTCAATGCGAAGCGGGACGCGGCACAGCGCCTGACGCTGTTGCCGTTCCTCGGCCTCGCGCTGATCAAGGCACTCAGGGAGTTCCCGCAGTGCAACACCACGCACGACAAGGACCGCAACCTGCTGTTGCAGCATGAGGCTGTGCACCTCGGCGTGGCCACACAGACACCCGACGGCCTCAAGGTCCCGGTTGTGAAACATGCCGAAATGCTCTCGATCGACGAGCTCGCCAGCGAGATTCGCCGCCTTTCCGAAGCGGCGCGAACGAACAAGGTAAAGAAGAACGAGCTGTCCGGCTCGACGATTACGATTACGAGCCTCGGCAAGCTTGGCGGTATTGCATCGACGCCCGTTATCAACGCCCCCGAAGTCGGCATCATCGGTGTCAATCGTGCGGTGGAACGACCGATGGTTGTCAACGGCCAGATCGCGGTACGGCTCATGATGAACCTGTCGACCTCGTTCGACCATCGCTTCGTCGATGGCTACGATGCAGCGGCGATGGTCCAGTGCATCAAGGAAATGCTCGAGCACCCGGCGACGATTTTCCTGCCATAATCGGCCGCATGTCGCTCACCAGGGTCAGCCTCACACCACCTTACCTGCTGTACATCGGTGATGTCGTCGAAGACGACAACGCCAAGACCGGCTTCGGGCTGGCGCACTGGCGGCCCGAGCTCTGTGCCGGGCAGATGCGCCTTCCGGGTTGCGGCGTCGATCTCGGCCTCCGCGACATGACCGTCAAGGATGCCATCGATGCGGGCATCAGGACCGCCATCATCGGCGTGGCTCCCCTCGGCGGCCAGATTCCGGATCACTGGCGTCCCCAGCTAGTCGAGCTGGCAAGTGCGGGCATCGACATCGCGTCGGGGATGCACAGCAAGTTGCGGTCCATGCCCGATCTCGTCGCCGCGGCCCGCAAGGGCGGCGCCGTCCTGACGGACGTGCGTGTGCCGCCCGACAACCTCCCCATTGGCCAGGGCAGACCGCGCAGCGGCAAGCGCGTACTGACGATCGGCACCGACTGCGCCGTGGGCAAGAAATACAGCGCCCTCGTACTGCACCGCGAGCTGGAACGCCGGGGCATCAAGGCAACGTTCAGGGCGACCGGCCAGACCGGCATCATGATTGCCGGCGAAGGGATCCCGATCGATGCTGTCGTCGCGGACTTTATCGCCGGAGCCGCGGAGAGCCTCTCTCCCGACAACGACGACGACCACTGGGACGTGATCGAAGGCCAGGGCTCGTTGCTGAACCCGAGTTATTCGGGCGTGACGCTCGGCTTGCTGCACGGCTCACAGCCGGATGCGCTGGTTCTCTGCCATGACGTCACGCGCACCGAGACCCTCGGCGTCTTCGGCGACTACCCGATTCCCGAACTGGATGTGGTTATCGACGACGCGTTGCGCTTCGCGCGCCGCACCCGGCCGGGCTGCTTCTTTGCCGGCGTCAGCGTCAACACCTCGACCATGACCGACTTTGAGCGCGAGGGCTATCTCGGCAAGCTGCAGGACCACCTGGGGATTCCCTGTGTCGATCCTGTTGCCATCGGCATGTCACCAGTCGCGAGCTTCCTGCTCAAACACGCATCATGAAACGCAATGTCGCCATTCACAGTGAATCGTGGGCCACTCTGATTCCGTTCCGAATCTCGAGCAACGTCTGGAACGACTTCCCCTGCGTGGTCTGCGAAATCGAACAGGACGGTGCCGTCGGTCGCGGCGAGGCACTCGGTGTCTCCTACATCGGCGAAACGATCGAGTCGATGACCGCACAGCTCGAGGCCATGGCGGACGAACTCGCCCGCGGTGCGAGTCGCGAACAGCTTCTCGAGCTGTTGCCGCCGGGCGGTGCGCGCATGGCCGCCGACTCTGCACTCTGGGATCTCGAGGCGCAGCTCACCGGTCGCACAGCCTGGTCGATGGCCGGTGTAGGTGCCGCGCCCGTCGAAACCGTATTTACGATCGGCCTCGAAGACACACCTGAAGAGATGGCGAACAAAGCCGCCGCAGCGACCGACATCTCGCTGTTCAAGGTAAAACTGGGCGATGACCGGCCCGTCGAGCGGATCGCGGCCATTCGTGCCGTCCGGCCCGGCGTTCGCATGGTCGTCGACATCAACCAGGGCTGGAATTTCGATGAATTGCTGCGTCATGCGCCGGCATTGAAAGCGCTCGGCGTCAGCATGATCGAGCAGCCGCTGCCGCGCGGCGACGACGCGGAACTCGAGCATTACGATCCGCCGCTGCCGATCTGCGGCGACGAATCCTGCCTGCACCTCGGGGAGCTCGAACAGGCGGCAGCGCGCTACCAGATGATCAACATCAAGCTCGACAAGACCGGCGGGCTGACACACGGCCTCGAACTCGCACGTGCAGCCCGTGCGAAAGGTCTCGGGCTCATGGTCGGCTGCATGGGAGGTACGTCGCTCGCGATGGCCCCGCACCACGTCATGGCGCAGCTTTGCGATTTCGTCGATATCGACGGGCCACTGCTGTCCCGCTACGACCGGCCCGGCGGCCTGGTCTACGAGCGCGGCATAGTCACACTGCCGAAGCGGCCCTTCTGGGGCCAGCCTTTGTAGCGGTCCCGACCTCGAAATCCCGGGTAGTGTAAGCTTTCTGCACACACTCCCGTAGTCCGGCAAGCGTTTGAGGGAAATGGCCAAGACGTCGATCAAAAAAGTAGCGCAACTTGCGGGCGTATCGATAGCCACAGTTTCCCGGACGCTAAATTTTCCTGACAAGGTTTCGGAGAACACGCGACTCCGGGTGGAGGACGCGATTCGCGAAACCGGGTACCAGCCCAATTCGCTCGCACAGAGCTTTCGCCGGGGGCATACCAATATCGTCACCGTTGTCATGCCATCGATCGGCGACCCATTCGCGGCCGGCGTGATGCGCGGCATCCAGGCAGCGGCAGAACAGAATGGCTATGCCGTCTACGTTGAAGAAAAGCCGCTACAGGCAATGTCGAGCGACGAGTTCGACACCTTGCTGGGTTCCCGGCAGTCAGACGGCATGATCGTCATCGCCAGCATCCCGTCCGCGGGAGTCAAGGTACTTACAGACGACAACCGTCCAAAGTTGCCTGTGGTGATCGCCTGCGAAACGCCGCCCGAACTTGCCGCGACGCCGCGCGTGCACATCGACAATTTTGGCGCAGCGTCCGATGCAACCGAGTTACTGATCTCGAGTGGCCACAAGAACATCGCGATGATCTACGGACTCGAGGAATCGCCACTCACCATCTCCCGCGTAAACGGTTTTCGTGCAGCGCTCGAGAAAGCCGGTCTCCAACTGCCGGACGCGTGGCTCGTTGAGGGCTACCGCACGCTGGCTGGCGGCCGCGCGGCAGCCAGGACCCTGCTGAGCGGCGACGACCGGCCGACCGCGATCTTTTGCGGCAACGACGACATGGCGCTGGGCTGCCTGCATGAATGCCGGCTGCTGGGGATTCGGGTTCCCGATGACCTGTCCGTCATGGGTTTCGACGATATCCAGTTTGCGGCCGTCGCGAACCCGCCGCTGACCACGGTCAGCCAGCCGGCCGAAGACATCGGGTCCCGCATACTCGCGCGACTCTGCAAGATCATTGCCGGGGAACCCGATGCCGGGCAACCGGCCGACATCGTGCCGCACCAACTCGTCATCCGTGACTCCGTGGCTGCTCCGCCTCAATAGCGGAACGTGTACGACAACGTAAGGACGTTTTATGCGAAAAACCACGATCAGGCTGGCCGTCACTGCCTTTCTGTACCTTGTCATTGCCGGCTGCGGCGGCGGGGGTGGCGGTGACAGCAGCGTCGTACCGGCCCCGCCGCAGCCATGGACCTACACCGCCCCGCTCGTCAACGGTGATGGCTGGGAAGTCTCGACGCTCGCCGCCGAGGGCATGGACCAGGCGCGTATCACCACGATGATGGAACGCATCCACGACGGTACGTATCCCGGCATCGACTCGATTGCGATCGCGCGCAACAACCGGCTTGTACTCGTCGAGCAAATCAGGACGACAACCGGCGAGTTCGACGACTGGATCAACAATCACGACCCGAACCGTCACGTGCTGCACTCGACCAGCAAGAGTTTTACCTCGGCGTTGATCGGCATCGCGATCGACCAGGGCTATATCCCGTCGACACAGGTCGGGTTCTACAGCCTGTTCAACTACGCCACCTACCAGAACTGGGACCCGCGGAAAGACCAGATGACGCTTGAGGACGCGTTGACCATGCGCCTCGGCATCGAGTGGGACGAGTGGTCTTTGCCCTACACCGATCCCGACAACGACCTGGTCTTTCTCGAAAACAACAACCGCGACTGGTCCAAGGCCCTCCTGGACCTGCCGATCACTGCGGATCCTGGCACGGCATTTGCCTATAACACGGCGGCCACGATCGCCATCGGCCAGGCCCTGGAGAACGCAACCGGAATACCGATGGCGGACTTCGCCAACCAGCACCTGTTCTACCCGATGAACATCACGACGGCCGCCTGGGGAATGACACCCACGGGCCTGCCCAACGGTGGTAGCGGCCTTTTCCTGCTGACGCGTGACATGCTCAAGTTCGGCCAGCTTTTCATCGACGATGGCGTCTGGCAGGGACAGCAGTTGATCAGCCCTGCGTGGATCGCCGACTCGGTCACCCCGCATGTCGACCTGACGTCCTGGGGCACCAGTACCCGGGGCTATGGACTGCAGTGGTGGCTCGCCGACTTCGTTTACGGCACGCAGGTACTTGAGGCCTACGTGACCAGCGGCTACGGCGGCCAGTACATCTATTGCGTGCCCGATCTCGACCTGGTTGTCGCATTCACAGGCCACAACTACACCAATGGTGCCGGCGTCGAGAACCTCTACACGATGATGCGCAACTCGATCATCCCGTCGATCAACTAACCCGGCTTGCCGTCGATGCGCGGCCGCAAGAGCATCGGGCCATAGCGCAGCAGAAACCCGGCGAACGCGACCATCCAGACGACGCCGGCCAGGATGGTCAGCGTGCGGTGATCGCCGGCAACGCCGGCCAGAACCCTGAGAACGACGGCAAGCTGCACCAGGAGGAAGATGACGAGATCGGCACGACTCGCGTCGAGGGCACGGCCGGTATGGCCGAGCGTGCTGCGCATCATCATGGCCATCATCAGGCTCGTCAGCGCACCTGCCGCTAAAGCATGCAGCCAGTTGCCCGCCATTGCGATACCGAGATCGGCAAGTCCACGTAACAACAAGGCAACCGGCAGCCACGAATAGGCAACCGGCATCATCCAGAGCAAGGGCTTGCCGAGCGTCGCGGCCGGTTGCCACAGCGCGAGACGGAGCGCGTGCACCCCGGCGGCGAGAAAGGCCAGGCTCGCAGGCAGCCAGGGGTTCAGGGCAAATTGCCCCCCGATCATCGTCGTAGCGGCGAGCACCAGGAGCAAGGCAAACGCCGCAACTTCCACCCATTGCTTGTGTGTCGGGTCCGACCCCGGCACGGCGTTCCGCGTGAACGCCGGGATCACTCGACCGCCAACAAGCGCGAAAAGAATCGTGATGACGTCAATCACCGCGAACAGGGATACCCGCGACAACGAAGCAGGCAACCCGCCACCAGGCGCCAGGTGGTAAACGAAATGCAATGTCGCCAACACGGCGAGAATGGCGATGACTTTGTAGTTGCGCTTGTTCGCACTCCGGAACACGGGTAGCGCGACCGCGACAGTAACGACGGGCAGGAACAGGACATCGAGAACCACTTCGAACCCGGTGGTACCTGTAACCAGCAGCACGCGCGCCGCGAGCCAGAGCAGGGCGATCGAGCCGAGTGCCAGGCCCGTGGGCGTCGGCAGTCCGGTCCAGTTGCGAACGGCCGTGAACAGGAAGCCCGTGATGACCGCCATGCTGAAGCCGAACACCATCTCGTGGCTATGCCAGAAAACGCCCGGCAGTTGGCCGCCAGGTTGCACCATGCCCGTGAAGGACGCGAGCCACAGGGCCATCGCGACAACGGCGAATATTGCGGCCAGCGTGTAAAAGGTGCGAAAGCCGAGGTTCAGGAACGTGAACACAACATCGTCACGCGCTTTGCGTCCGGAACCAGCCCTGCGTCGAGAGACAGAAGCGAACGAGCATCAACATGAGCGGCACCTCGATCAACACACCGACGACGGTTGCCAGGGCCGCGCCTGATGACAGACCGTACAGCATCGCTGCGGTCGCAATGGCAACTTCGAAATGATTCGAGGCGCCGATCATGGCGGAAGGTGCCGCGTTCTCGTAACTCAGGCCGAGAACCTTCGCGAGCGCATAGCCCAGCGCAAAGATCACGACCGTCTGGATGAAAAGCGGTATTGCTATCCAGAGGATCGTCAGCGGGTTTTGTACGATCGTGTCGCCCTTGAACGAGAACAGGAGCACGAGCGTGATGAGCAGAGCGCTGATCGTGACGGGCGTAAGAAAGTGCAGGAACTTGTCCTTGAACCACGCCTCGCCTTTCGCGGCAATGATCCACTTGCGCGACAGGTAACCCGCTACCAGGGGTAACGCGACGTACACACCGATTGACAACAGCAGTGCCTGCCAGGGAACCGGCAGCTTGCCGACGCCGAGGAGGAAGCCGCCCAGGAACCCGAACAGCAACAGCATGACCAGCGAATTGATGGCCACCATGACCAGAGTGTGGCCATCGTTGCCCTTGGAGAGATACCCCCAGACCAGCACCATCGCCGTGCAGGGCGCGATGCCGAGCAGGATACAGCCGGCAAGATAGCTGCGCCAAAGCGGGACCTCGAGCATCCGGACGCCGTCGACGACCACGACAGTACCGGCACCATAGGTCTCGCCGGCGAGGAGCTCCTTGCCCAACGGCATCTTCACGAGATCGGTCGCCTCAGGTCCGATAAAGCCCAGGAACAGGGAACCGAGGAAGAAGCTTGCGATGGCGTACATCGTAAATGGCTTGACGGCCCAGTTGATGAACAGTGTCAGGCCGACGGGCTTCGCGGCCCTGCCGGCCTTGAGCACCTCGCCGAAGTCGATCTTCACCATGATCGGGTACATCATGAAGAACAGGCAGATCGCGATCGGTATGGACACAACCGGCGCACCGTTGACCGAAATCGCCATGGCATCGAGCGACTGGGCCACCTCGGGCGCGACCTTGCCCAGCGCGATGCCCGCAAGAATGCACAGTCCAACCCAGACGGTCAGATAGCGTTCGAAGAATCCCATGGCGGAATTCTGCTCTTTTTTCTCCCGTTTTCCTAGATCGATCGCGTCGCGATGGCCGGCGATATCCCGCTCGCTTTACGGGCAGGGCCTGCCACAGCGACCTGGCCGACGATCCACAGGATGATCATGGCGACCGGTACGACATACCAGGCCAGCGGCGTGAGTGAGAACGCCTGGACCATGAACATGTTCAGCCCAACAGCGAGCACCGCACCACTGACAATGCCAATGCTGCTGACGAGGAAATTCTCGAGCATGAAGTAACGCACTATTGCCGGCCGGGTCGCGCCGAGTGCACGACGAATACCGATCTGGCGTGTTCTGCGCGCAACGCTGAAACTCGCGAGACCAACGATGCCGAGGCCCGTGATCGCGGTAAGCAGCGAAATCACGAACGTCAGGATCTTGATCATCGCGGCATCACCAAGGTACGCAAGCTTGCGCGCCTCATCGACCGTTGCAACCTGCCGTATGATCCGGTCCTTGCTGCTGTCGGCCAGCGACTCCTCGACCTGCAGCATCAGTTGGTCACGATACCCCGGCTCGGTTCTGACGACGTAGCGAACGTCGTTGCTCTCCCGGCGCAACGGCACCAGCATTGACCGTTCGACCCCGGTCCAGCTCGGCCATGGAGCCTGCAGGCGTTCCACCACACCGACAATGTTGGCCGGATTGTCGTCATCGAACCAGAACGTCTTGCCGACGTAGGAGCCTTCGTGATCCGGGTACAGGTCCTCGCCCAGCGCCTGCGTGATAATAACGGTTGCCGGCCAGGGGTCCGGGCTGTCCGTATCCCAGGAAACCTGCTCCGGCGAGAAATTCCTGCCGTCGATCAGGTTGAGGCCGAACGTTTCCAGGCCGTGCTCATCGACAAAGTAGATGGCAGAACTTGAAACGCTTTTGCCGACGCCGGGCTCTCGATGCAGGCCTTCGGACCATCCGCCCTGGCGCAGGGGGTAAGAGTTAGTCGCGACCGCGTTGATGACGCCTGGCGTGTTCCTCAAGAGATCCAGGTCTTCGTTGATGAGCGCTTTATTGTCCATCTCGGGCTTGAAGCCAACGCTGACCAGCGCAAAGGTGTTCGCTTCGTCGAGCCCGCTGGGTCGACCCATTTTGAAGGAGCGCTCTTGCATGATGGCGAAGGCGTTGACCATGACCGCCATCGTCACTGCAATCTGCACCGCAATCAGGAAATAGCCCCCCTTGTTGCGCATCATCGCCCGCCAGACAGGTCCGAATTCCATAGTGATCTCCTACTGCAGCCTGAGATGGCTGGCCGGCGTGATATTGCAGGTGCGCCAGGTGGGATAGAGTGCGGCGGCAAGCGCCGAGACAATGGCAAGAACGATGGCGAGCAACACCATCGACCAGTCCATGCGGACCAGGTGCTGGACGAACTCGTACTCGATGTAGAGGTTCTCGATGCCGCGCAGGCCGGCCCAGGTGGTCCCGATTCCCAGGACGCCGCCCACAACGCCGATCATTCCGGCCTCGAATACGTGCTGCTTGAAGAGCTCGACCTTGCTCGCGCCAAGCGCGCGCCGCAGGCTCGTGTCTTTCGCGCGGCGCATCGCCTTGGCCAGGAGAAGGCCGATGGTATTGAGCAGACAGACGACCAGGAACAGCACCGCCAGCCCGAGCAACACATCGACGTCCTCTTCGACTACCTCGCGATCCTCCATCCACTCGGCAGGGTTGTGCAGTCGATTGTTCATCGGGCGCGGAAAACGCCCGATCAGCTTCTGTTCCTCGACATAAGCATCGAGGAAGTTCAGGTAGTCCTGCTTCGCTGATGCGTTCTGCAGCTCCACCCACATCTGGATCCAGATACACTCGGATGCCAGGAATCCGTCGCGACCCGAGCCCTCTTCAATCGGCTTCCAGCAACTGGTATTGCCCGTGTTGTCAAAGCCTCCCGCGACCGCGACGGAGAACGGCAAGTACAGCTGCTCTGGCTCTTCATAGGGATTGTTATTGAGGTCGTAAACCTTGGGAACGGGCGTCCATGTGTCGATCACACCGGTCACGCGGTAACTCTCGTCGTTCAGTGTCAGTGTGCGTCCAACCGGGTCTTCGCCGCCGAACAGTTTCTCGTTCAACTCCCGCGCGAGAACGACGACGCGCTCCTCCGTCATATCCGATGAGCGGTCCCAGCCCGAGCCATACTGGAACGGCACGTCGAACATTGGGAAGAAATCCGCTGTCGTCGCCCGGCTCTCCTGTTGAAACGGCCGCGCGTCGTCACCCTCCGGCTGGACAACACGTGCCGTTTTGAAACTCGTGGTCTGACGAAACGCGCGACCCGCGTCATGCAGTGCCCTGGCGTCCATGTACGTGAGCTGCACGGGCGGTTTGTCCGGGTCCTCGTAGGGGTCGTCTGGATTCCAGTTGTCGACCTGCACGTGATAGAGCTGGTCGTTCTTGTGTTCCATTGGATTGCCGCTCATGACATGGCGCACGGTCACGATCGTCATGCAGGCCCCGATGCCTACAGCGATCGCGGCAATCATGAGTGTGCTGAGGACCGGGTTGGCACGAATGCTGAGCATGCCGAGCTTCAGGTAGTAACGAAACATCGCAGCCTCCCCGCTCAGCCTGCCGCCAGGTCGGCAAGATGAAGTTCCGGAACACCGTCGCTGACCTGGCCGTCGCGCACGAAGATATTGCGGCGAGCCCGGTCAACCAGTCCGAGTTCGTGTGTCACCATGATGATGGTGGTGCCAGCCGTGTTGATCTCGGTGAGCAGGTCCAGAACGCTCTCTGCCATTTGCGAGTCGAGGTTGCCGGTTGGCTCGTCTGCAAGCAGGAAACGCGGCTCCCCGGCAAGCGCCCTGGCGATTGCGACGCGTTGTTGCTGGCCGCCGGACAACTGGGCGGGTAGATGGCTCATGCGCGAGCCCAGACCGACCATCTCGATGGACTCTTCGATGCGGCGTTTTCTCTCAGGTGCGTCGAAACCCCGATAGCGCAACGGGACATCGACGTTGTCGAAAATATTGAGCTCGGGGATCAGGTTGAAACTCTGGAAGATGAATCCGATTTTCTCGTTGCGGACGCGCGAACGCTCCTTGTCGTTCAGTTGCGAGACGTCACGACCGTCGAGCTCGTAAGTGCCGCTTGTAAGATCCTCGAGCAGGCCCGCGATATTCAGAAACGTCGTCTTGCCCGAACCCGACGGCCCCGTTACCGAGACGAACTCACCCTCTTCCACCGTCAGCGAAAACTCTCGCAGCGCATGCGTTTCAACCGTGTCGGTGCGATACACCTTGGATACGTTTTTCATGTTCAACATAGCCCTGTACTCCTGAATGGCTAATCAGTCAGCAGGACTGTTTCAGCACTTCGAAACGCGTCCAGGTTGGAAATTACGATGGTGTCGCCCGGCTGCAGGCCCGCGACGATTTCGACGGCGCCGAGACTGCGTGCGCCGGTCTGGATCTGGCGTTTATGTGCCACGCCATCCTCGGTAACGAGATACGCGATGCGGCCGCCACCGCTGTCGAGGAACTGCCCACGCTGGACCATCATCACGTCGTTGTACTCGGCAAGGAGCACGCGCACCGTGAGCCGCTGGTTCTGGCGCAGGTTTACGGGTGCCTCGCCGCTGAATCGAATGCGACTCGCGACCTGGTTGCCGACGATTTCGGGCGACACGGCAACCAACTGGCCTGCATAGCGCTCGCCACCGACGAGCACTTCGGTCGTCATGCCGATGGCGAGGTCGTCCGCGTAACTTTCCGGTATCTGCGCGTCGACCTCGAACCGTGACAGGTCAACGACGGCCATCACGGGCGTATCGCGTGACACGGCCTCTTTTTGGGCGACGAGCAGGTCACCGACGATACCGTTCACCGGTGATTTGATGGCGAGGTCGTCCACCTGGCGCCGCAAATCCTCGACGAACAGTTGCTGTCGGCCAACGTCGAATTCGCTGGCCCTTAACTCGAATGCCAGGCGCTCATCGAACAGATCGGCATCGGCGACGGCATGCTCATGCGCAAGCTCCGCGTTGCGCAGGTCGTCCTGCGCCTTCTCGTGGTCGATCTTGGGGATTACGCCCAGTTCGTTGGCTTCATCGGCACGCCGCTTCTCACGCCTGGCGGCTACGAGCGCCACGTCGGCAAGATCGGCCGCCTTGCGCTTGTCGAGCGCAAGCTGGCGCGACTCGATGCGTTGTCGCTCCAGTTCCATCTTGCGTTGTTCGAGGGTCGATTCAGCTTGCTGCAAAGCATTGGTCAGCTCCGGACTGTTGACGGTCGCAACGACCTGTCCCTCGACCACCGGTTCGCCGGCCTCGACGACCAGCGTGATGGTCCCAGCGGCGCTGGCGTACAGGGTCGGGCTGACCGCCGCGACGACGCGCCCTTGCACCGAGACGTCACGAACGAGATTGCCGCGCTGCACGGTAGCCGTTCGCACCCTGTCGGCAGGAACGCTCACACTGGCATTGGCCCAACGCTGCACAGCGGGCATCGCCATCCATGCCGCCGCGACCAGGGCGATGCCTATTCCGCCAAAAATCATGTACTTACGTCTCGGATCGGCAGGCGCGAGGCGAACGTCCTGCGCGGATGTGTCTTTTATTTTCAGCGTTCCAGCCCCCCAGCCAGGCGACAGCATATTGGTTTGGATGCGCCTGCGCCCGAAATCGTTTGATTTCCGTCGCCAGACAGACGACTTTTAGCGGCATGAAACCCGTCAACGCGACCATCCGGATTGTCGAATGCCACGCCGAGGGAGAAGTCGGCGATGTCATTGTCGCCGGCGTCGCGCCGCCGCCCGGTGCGTCGCTGTGGGAGCAGTCCCGCTGGATCGCCAGCGACAACGGCCTCCGCCAGTACGTCCTCAATGAACCCCGCGGCGGCGTATTCCGTCATTGCAACCTGCTGGTACCGCCTAAGCATCCGGATGCGGACGCCGCGTTCATCATCATGGAACCCGAAGACACGCCGCCCATGTCCGGCTCGAACTCGATTTGCGTGTCGAACGTCCTGCTGGAGACCGGCATCGTGGCGATGCAGGAGCCCGTGACTCACCTCACCCTCGAAGCGCCCGGCGGGCTGGTCAGGGTCAAGGCGTATTGCGCGGACGGCAAGGTGACATCGATACAGGTGCGCAACGTTGCGTCCTTTGCCCACCGGCTCGACCAGTCGATCGACGTCCAGGGCATTGGCACCGTGACCGGGGACACGGCGTACGGCGGCGACAGCTTTATCGTCGTGGACGCCAGCGCACTGGGCTTCGACCTCGTCGCCGGCGAGGCGCGTGAGCTCGCCGAACTCGGCGTACGGATTGCCGACGCGGCCACGGAGCAGCTCGGCTTCGAACACCCGACGAACCCCGAGTGGACGCATATTTCCTTTTGCCTGTTTGCGACACCGGTTGCACATGGGACGCAACTCACGACCCGGCACGCCGTCGCGATACGGCCCGGCAAGATCGACCGGTCACCAACCGGCACAGGTGTTTCCGCCCGACTCGCGGTGTTGAATGCGCGTGGCCAGGCCGCTGTCGGCACGGAGCTCCTGGCAAGCTCCATCATCGGCTCGAACTTCCTGGGACGCGTCGAAGCATTGACGACCGTCGGCGACAGGGCAGCTATTGTGCCGAGCATCGAGGGACGCGCGTGGATCACGGGGACGCGCGAGTTGCAGCTCGACCCGAGCGACCCGTGGCCGCACGGCTATCGCATCAGTGACACCTGGCCGGGTGCCACGGAGTGAATCTCCCGCCCTTCGATGCGGCGCCCTGCGTTGGGACCTTACTTTAGCCTTTCACCAAAGGCGTTCCAGATTTCGACATCGCCGAGTTCAAGCGCACGCACATCCGCTTCGATCCTCTCGAGGTCGCCAACAACGACCCACGTCAGCTTGCCGGTATCGATGACGTCCCGTGCCCGCCCTGCGACACCTTCCGGTGTCACGGCTGCGATGCGTTCGGCCGCCGACTCGGCGTAGTCGAAGGGCAGGCCGTACTCGTCTGAACTCATGATCGAACCGAGAAAGCCGGCGTTCGTTGCAAACGAACCCGGCAGCGTGCGCGTCCTGTTCAGCTTGACCCGATCGACCTCCGTCACCGTTGCCGGCCGGTCGCCCGTATAGCTTTCGAGCTCTTTGAGGATCTCGCGCATGCTGTCGGCGGTTTTGTCCGTCTGGACCTGGCCGCGCGTCGAAAAGGTCATGTCGCCACTGGCGTTGCGATTGATGGCGGACCGGTATCCGTACGACCAGCCCTTGTCCTCTCGCAGGTTCATGTTGAGGCGGGACTCGAACGCGCCGCCGATAACGATGTTCATGATCGACAGTTCGGTCCACGTCTCGGCGTCAAAGTCATCGATGGCGTGGCCCGCGACGATCGTGCTCGAGGCGGCGCCTGGGTAGTCAACGAGGATTACGCGCGGCACCGGTTCCGCAGCATCGCCGATGGCCTGGCGGGCCGAGTTGCCCCGCGCCTTCCACTTACCGAACGCTTTGTTCAGTGACGCTTCTGCTGTTTCGAGATCGATATCGCCGATCATGTACACCGTCATCTGGTCAGGCGTGATTTCAGCCGCATGAAATGCCTTGAGCTTGCTTCTGTCCACCTGCGCCAGCAGCTCCGGTGTCCAAACGATACCCATCGGCTTGTCGGCGCCGTAGACCGCGCGATCGAACAGGCCGGACGCAGCGCGGCTCGGTGCAAGTTCCAGGTTGGCAAGCCATGCACCGACCTGCGCCTTCATCTTGTCCAGCTCGACCTGGGGAAACACCGGTTCACGCAGCATTTCCGCCGCCAGTTCCAGCGATGCGCCCAGGTGAGTCCTGAGGATTCGATAAGTGTAGGTGCTGCGTTCGTTCCCGTCGCGAAAACCTCCGCCCATGCCGATCTTGTCTCTCGCGGCGGCGAACTCGTTGGCATCCTGGTGCCGGGTGCCCTTGTCGAGGAGTCCGAACACGAATGCCGCGAGGCCGGGTGCATCGGCCGGGGCGGCCATCGCGCCGGTCTCTACCGCGATCGCCACGTTGACCAGCGGGATGCTGCCGCGCCGGGCAACGACAAGCTTCATGCCGTTCTTTAGCGTGGCCGTTTCTATGTCGGGGAAATTGATCGTGGAACTGGTCGTGACCTCGGGAATCGTCGAACGATCGGCTACCGGCTCGCCGGCGACGTACTCCGGAAACGGCAAGACCGTGAGCTGGTAGTAACCGCGCGTCAGCCAACGCCCGGCGATCGCACGCAGCTCATCGCTGGTAGCCGCATTCAGCCACGCGAGCTCCGTGTTGATGAACAGGGGGTCGTCGGAGAACAGGAAGCCGTCCGCCAGTATGCGGCCGATCGCGGCCGTGCTCTCCAGTGAGCCGAGCATGTACATGTTCACGCCCAGTTTGGCATTCTCGAGGAGCTGCGGATCCGGCCCTTCGGCAAGGTACTCGGCAATGGTCGCATCGACGATCGGCAGCACCTGCTCGGGCGTGACGCCTGGACGCAGGTCGATCTGCAGCGTGAACTCGCCGCTCATCACTCGACCGTACACACGCGCCGAGACGCTCGTTGCAAGCTGCAGCTCGTCAACGAGTTTCCTGCGCAGCGGTGAGTTCTTGTTGCCCGCGAGCGAGTCGGTCAGCAGGTAACCAAGGGATGTGTCCTTGCTGTTGAGGCCGGGCATTGCCCACGTCCGTACAATCCGTGTCTGCCCGACGCGGTCGTACATGACCTCGATTCGATTCTCGGGCAGGTAGGGGATCCACTCCTTGGGATAAGACAGCGGCTTGCCCGCCGGGGCTTCGCCAAAGTAGTGCGCAACCTTCGCCTTCGCAGCCTCAATAGTGACGTCGCCGGCCAGCACGAGAACAACGTTTGAGCCACCGTAGTACGTCTCGAACCATTCGTGCACGTCCTCGAGAGACGCGGCATCCAGGTCTGCCATCGACCCGATAACGGCATGGCGATACGGATGGTCCACGGGGTACAGGCCTGCGCGAATCTTGTCATACACCTGTGCGTAAGGGCGCGTCTCCCGCTGCCGCTTTTCGTTCTGCACGACACCGCGTTGCTCATCCAGCACCTCCTGGGTGACGGCACCCAGCAGGTTGGCCATGCGATCGCTTTCCATCCACAGCGCCATGTCGAGAGCGCCCGATGGCACCGTTGCATAGTAGTTGGTGCGGTCCTCGTTGGTCGTGCCATTCATCCCGGTCGCCCCCGCATCGGTGAACGGCGAGAAATACTCGCCCTCGCGGTTTTCGGAACCCTGGAACATGAGGTGCTCGAAGAGATGCGCAAACCCGGTCTTGCCTTCGGGCTCGTCCTTGGAACCTACGCCGTACCACATGCCGACGAATACGGTCGGCGTCGAGTGGTCGGAGTGCACGAGAACGGTCAGGCCGTTATCGAGCTGGAATGTCTCGTAAGGAATTTCGACCTGCGTCGCGATGTCGTCCTGCGCAGCGGCAGGAACAGCGACGATGGAAATGAATAGCAGTGTGAGTGATAAGGCAATCGAACGATGTGCTGCGATCACGAAGGGCCCTCAATTCTTTTCTTTACCGTGTCTTTGATCAATGCAATGAAGTCCTTGTTGAGATCGTGCTGACGCGCGACGATCAGCCCCTCATGGTCCACGAGAATATAGGTCGGGTAACCGCGGACCGCCCAGGTCTGCAGCAGCTTCGCCCGGGGCCCGACGTGCCAGTGAGTCCAGGGCATCGGCCGGGTCTCATGGAACTCGGTGACGGTCTCAACTTTTTCGTCGACGCTGATGGACAGGATCTCGAACCTGTCCTCGGGGAGTTCCTCGTCCAGCGCGACCATCTTGGGAATCGCCCGTATACACGGCCCACACCAGGTAGCCCAGAAATCGAGTAACACGGCCTGTCCTTCATAGGTCGCGATGGTCTCCGGGACACCGTCAAGGCGTACGCCGTCGACGTTCGGGATCTTGTTGCCGACGGTCAGGAAGTTCAGGTTGTAGAGCAGGTCCTCTTCGGCCTCGGCCATTGTCGGAAATGGAATCGGTTCACCGTCATCGGTGAAGCGCCGCCGCTTGATGAGTTCCTCGTTTTCCACGCCCGTGCTCAAGCCCGTGGCCAGCGCGATACCCCGCTGTCGATGCCCGGGTCGGTCCGCGGCAGGCGTATCCACGGCATTGGCAAAGCGCATCTGCCGCGATGCCGCATAGTACTGCGCCGTGGCGCGCGACAGCGGGTCGTCGGGCACATTGAACTCGTAGTCCTCGAAGTAGTTGTCGACCTCGGGAAACCAGCCGACCGGCGCGGCGAAATCGAGGTTGAACAACGCGGCCGGCCAGCCGTCGAAGTCCTCGCCGTGCGCCGTCATCGTCTGCAGGCCCAGCAGAATGGACCGCACGCCGCCCGGCGCCCCGCGCGTATGCTCGATCAGGAACAGTGCCGCGTCGTAGGTTTTCTCGTGCTCACCATCGAGGTTGACGATCGCTGTGGCCGCGGCCATGGCATCGAGGATTTCCGGGTGCGGCCCGCGCTCCTCGTCGTTTCTGCGATCCTTTTCTTCCGTGGTGGCGTCGGACGCGCGAATCTCGTCGTCGATCGCATGCCAGCGGGTATCGGCGTCGATGTATTCCTGGACCGGCGACCAGTCCGGCGCTGCGTCAGGTACAACGAAATTGATGTACTCATCCAGTTCGGCATCTTCGTCTTCGCTTTCCTCAACATCGCCCGTGGCGGCTGCCACAAGGTCGCCGGCAGCCTCGTCCGCCGCGGCGATCGCACTGACCACCATGCCCGGAGTCAGTATCTGCGGCAGGATCGTCACGCTCTCCAGCGACGAGCCTTTCGGGAAGTAGAGGTACAACGGCACGCCGGCGCGGTCGTACATCTCCAGCCACTCGGTGATGACCGGGTCCTCGAGGGTCCAGTCGCCTTCGACGACCTTGATACCGCGCGAGTTGAATGCCTCGGCAACCGTGTCGGTCGACAGCGCCACGCGTTCATTGGCCTTGCAGCTGATGCACCAGTCGGCGGTGAAGTACACGAACACGGGCTGCCCGTCGGCGATGTATTGCTTCACCTGCTCGGGATCGAAATGCTCGAGCTCGAGTCCGCCAAGCATGCCGGCCGCCACGTGGCCGTCTTCATCCAGCACGACCTTGCTGGCATCGATCTTCGTGTAGACATAGCCGGTGGCCAGCAGGCCGACCAGCGCCGTGACGTACCAGGCGCCTTTAACCCTTGCCATGGCAGCCTTGCCATACGCCCACAGCGTAAAGGCCAGGGCCAGGGCCGTGACCAGGCCGGCGAACATCGACGACACGCCGAGCACACGCCCACCGACCCAGAAGAAATACAGCGCCGCCAGGAACATCGGGAAGGCGAGGAAGTGTTTGAACGACTCCATCCAGGGCCCGGGTTTCGGCAACTTCTTGCCGACGTTCGGTACGAAGCTCAGCAGCAGGTACGGGAAAGCGAGGCCGAAGCCCAGCGCCAGGAAGATGGTGACGAGAATCGCGGACGACTGCTGGAACGCGAAGCCGATGGCCGTCGCCATGAACGGTGCGCCACAGGGTGTCGCCACGACGACGGCAAGGACACCCGTGAAGAACGCCGCCTTGCGCTCGCCGCCCTGTGTCAGCTCCTGGCCAACGCCCATTATTCGCGTACCGACTTCGAAAACCCCAAGCAGGTTCAGGCCGATAACGACCATGAGCATCGCGACGAGCATGTTCACGGGCCCGTTCTGGAACTGGAAGCCCCAGTACACCGCATTGCCCGCGGCGCGGAAGCCGAGGATGGCGACGCCGATCGCGGCGAATGCCATGAGGACGCCCAGGGTATAAAGCAGGCCGCTTTCCCGGGCGGCACCCTGATCCTGCTTCGCCATGTTCATGAGACTCAGCGCTTTCATACTGAGAATCGGGAACACACAGGGCATCAGGTTGAGGATGATGCCGCCGAGGAACGCGTAAAACGCCGCCTCCCAGAAACCGAGGCCACCACCCGAGGCCGCCATGGAAGCCGCTGCAGCGCCCGTAGCAAGCGGGCCGCTGGCCTTGTCGATGGCAACGCCAACGGCTCGATGCTCACCGGACGCATCGGTATAGGTGAGCACGGCTCGCGTGGCTTCTTCGTCGGCCGCCCTGCGCGCGGCCTCCATCGCGAAAGACAATCCGGCGCGGGTAAACCCGGCTGTCTGGCTGCCGTACTTGACGAGCTTCCGGGATTCGACGAACAGGTAGGCACCTGCAGGGTCCGCTGGAAGATCGTCGCTTGCGATCTCGATGATGACTTTGTCGCCGCGCAGCTCGAACTGTGCGGGCCAGTCGACATCGACAGGAATCTTGCGCCGCGCCTCGGCAAACAGTGCGGCCGTGTCCGGGTCTGGCGCCGCGTCACCGACATCGAGGCTCAGCATGACGTCGGCGCGCTCGGGCACGCAGACGTTGTCGTCGCAAACCACCCAGCGCGCCTTGCCGGCGAGGTCCACGCGCTCTCCGGCCTCGAGACCGCCCGGGACGATCAGGGTCGCGATCAGCAGGATAGGTTCTTCGTAACCGTAGGTATTGAGTTCGCCGAATGGCAGAACATGCGGCGTTGGAAAGGCAAACTCGCCGACCGCAAAGCCGTCCGGGAGCTCCCAGCTGATCGACGGCTCCATGCCGGCATCGCCCGGGTTCTTCCAGTAGGCGTGCCAGGTCTCGTCCGGCTGAATGAAAAAGCCGATAGCGACAGCACCGCCCTCTGCGGGCAGGCTCGACGACTCGGCGACGAGATCGATCGTCGAGTACTTGGTCTTTTGCGGCTCAGCGCTGGCTGTGGCAACGAGGCCGAGCAGCACGAACGCAGCGAAAGAGATGCGTGATTTGAGCTTCATTTGGTGGTTCCCGGTTTCCGGACACTGATTCTCTAACGTGTCAGCCGCCGGAACCAGTACCGAACCCTCAAAATCTGGCCTTATTGGGGTTCGCTGGGACTTATGATCCCGGATCCGGTGCTTAAGTTCCTGATTTGTACACTGCCAGCGAGCCAATCGACTGGTGCTTCGCCAGGCGGGTCATCCGGTCCTTCGCGAGATCGTAGATCCAGATCGCGTTGCGCTCGCGCCGGCTCACGAAGGTATGCCAGGTCTCGGACAACACCAGCGCGTCCTGGTCATCGAGATGGGCGACGGCCCTGAATGGCCCGGCGTCCGGAATATCGAGCGCGCCCCGGACCTCGCCGCCGAGGCTGACGAACGCGTACTCGCTCAGGTCCTCGCCGCGTTTGCACAGCAGTTCGCGACGCGCGGCGATCCACAACGCGCCGTCAATGCGGCATTGCCGGGTGAGCGCTGGTAACGGCCGCAGCACCCGCGTCTCGACATCGAAGGAATAGATCGTGCTGTCCGGGTCGATACTGTGAATAAACTCAGTCGCCGATACCTGCAGGACATGCGCCCTGGCGCCGAACCGGTGCTGTGCGACGACCAGCTCTTCCATTGCGTCGCCGCCATAGATGCGGGTCTTCAGATGGGTACCGTCATCGAAGACGAGCACTTCCGGTCCGGGCAGGTAGCGTCCGTGACGGCCGTTGATCAGGGTGGCAAGACCGTTGCCTTGCAGGTCGTACTGCATCAGGCGATAGGTATCCTTGCGATTGACCGGCCCAAGGACACTGAGCAGGAGCTGGTCGTCTCCGAATGCGTCGATCTCGCGAATAGAGGTGTCGCCCAGGTTGGCCAGCAGGGAGACGCTGCCATCGCGCAGGTCCAGCTGGCCGAGATAGGCCCCGATGCCGAAGTACAGGTTGCCCCAGTACTCGCGCTTCTCGCCCGGCGCGCAACCCGCGATGAACAGGATGCCGAGCAGCAGAGACATTGGCCTGAAGATGTCGGAGAATGGTGGCAAATCGCATCCGGGAAAAAGCAGAAGACAATGAAAACTACCGCAGCTGCGCTGGTGCGTCACGCACTCGAACAAATTGGCGTTCGGTACACGTTCGGGATCCCGGGCGTTCACACCATCGAACTCTATGACGAACTCGTCGGGTCGAAACAGATCCGGCCCGTGCTGGTGACCCACGAGGGCGGCGGTGCGTTTATGGCCGACGCGATCAGCCGGGCCACAGACACGATCGGCACGCTCGTCATCGTACCGGCGGCCGGAATCACGCATGCGATGAGCGGTATTGGCGAGGCGTTCCTGGACGGCGTGCCGATGCTCGTCATCTCCGGCGGTATTCGTACCGACATGACGCAGTCCTTCCAACTGCATGATGTCGACCAGCAGGCACTGCTCAAGACCCTGACGAAGGCCCAGTACAAGATCGAGCGCTACGAGGACGCCATTGCGACCGTGTACGAGGCCTACAGGACGGCGATCTCCGGCGAGCCCGGCCCCGTCTTTATCGAGCTGCCGGCCAATTTGCAGCTGCTGACCGGCGAAGTAGAGAGCATGCCTGCCGCCGATATCAAGCTGGAACGCCCCGAGTTCGACGCGGACCTGGTCGACGCAGCGGTCGCACTACTCGCGGACGCAGAGAAGCCCGGGCTGTTTGTCGGTTGGGGTGCACGGTACGTCACGGACGATCTCATACGCATCGCCGAACACCTGGGCGCACCGGTCGCGACCACGCTGCAGGGCCTGGGCGCCTTCCCGGGCGACCACCCGCTGCATGCCGGCATGAGCTTCGGCCCTTCGGCGGTTCCAGCCTCGGCCAACGCCTTCAAGGATTGCGATGTCATGCTCGCGGTCGGCACGCGTTTTGCGGAAATCTGCACAGGCAGCTACGGCGCCGTACCGCCGGAGAAACTGATTCATATCGACATAAACGCCGGGGCCATTGGCGCGAATCACGCGACGGCGGTCGGCATCTGCGCGGACTCGCGCGATGCGGTGCCGACACTTGCCGACGCAATCGTCGCCAGGCTGCCGGGTCGCGATGCGGCTGCCGTAGAGCAGGCAATCGCCAGGGACAAGTCCGCGTATCGCGACGAGTGGCTCGCGCACGACTCGAAGGGCCGCGTAAACCCGTGCCGTTTCTTCGAGGAGCTGCGCGCGCAACTCGACGACGATGCCATCGTCGTCACCGACGACGGCAACCACACTTTCCTGACTGCGGAGTTGATGCGAATCAACAAGGGCGGCGCCTACCTGTCCCCCACCGATTTCAACTGCATGGGATACTGCGTACCGGCGACGATCGCCGCGAAGATGGCGCTGCCCGAACGACAGGTCGTCGGCATCGTTGGCGATGGTGCTTTCCTGATGACGGGCCTCGAGTCGGTTACGGCCGTGGCCAACGCCGTTGGCGCCGTCTGGTTTGTCTTCAATGACGGTGAGCTGGCGCAAATCGCACAGGCACAGGCGATGCCCTACCAACGCACCGCGTGCACGGACATTGGCAAACTCAGGTACGACGCTTTTGCAGCCGCCACGGGCGTCGAGTATGTCGAGATCCGGAGCGACGCGGACCTGCAGGACGGTATTGCCAGGACACTCGCGGCCGCAGCCGGGAACAAGCCGGTCCTCGTCAATGTTCACATCGATTACAGCAAGAAGACACAGTTCACGATCGGCACGGTGCAGACCAACCTGAAGCGCTTCGACACGAAGAACAAGCTGCGTATCGTCGGCCGCGCGATCAAGAGGAAGTTGTTCGG
>CBDUMZ010000023.1:0-36669 GCA_965368465.1 uncultured Chromatiales bacterium | reverse complement strand
TATTCGACCTGGTCGAAAGCAACATGTTTCTGCAGGCTGCTGCGGAATAGAAGGTCTGAAGAGTTATGGCCAAAAAAACTAACGAAGCGTCCAAATTCAAAATTGTTGCCGGACTGGCGGCGCTGCTGTTGCTTCTCGCCGCCGCGCTAATTTACCTGCAGGCAAGCGCCGGTGGGAGTTCGTCCGCGCCCGAGCTCGCGGCGCTGTCACAGGCAATACCGTCGCAAGCCGCCCGCGCGATCGATGGCGGAGAGGGTGCGTTCGACGCGCTGGACGCGAGCATCCGCAAAGTCGCTTCGCTGCGGCGGGGCGTAGCGCTGGGCCGGTCCGCGGACTGGCAGCAGCTCGAATCGCAGGCATCCGCGATTCTCGCCAGGCGGACCGACGTCGAGGCCGTGACTGCGGCAGCGGCCAGGGCCGGCACGGAAGCGCAAGCCATTCTCGACGGGTCCAACGGCTTGCTCGATCGGTCCGGTGCGACGGCCATCCTGCAAGAGTTCCAGCAGCGCGCCGATCGAATTCGCCGGGTTGCCGCGACGCTGCCGTCCGGTGGCGAAAATGCGGCGAACCGGATTGCGGCCGACGTCACCTTCCTGCGCAATGTTGCCAACGGACTGGCCGGTGACACGACCGATCTCGACATCAGGCCGTTAAATGCAGAGGCGCGCGAGGCGGTACTGGTACCCCTGCTGGCCAATATCGCAAGCCTCGAAGAACAGTCCGCGGCCCTGGTGACCGCCGCCGGCCGGATTGGCGACCTCGGCACCGTGCAAGCGGCACTGGCGGCGAGCGCCGACCAGTTGCTTGGGTCCGCCTTCGGGTCGACCGGCGGCGGCATGCTGCCCGGCGCGCTCAATACCGTCTGGATCCCGATCGGGCTGGTGGCGCTCGCGCTGCTCATGGTTTTGGGTCTGCAGACAATTCACAACAGGAGTGCCGTATTCGAGCGAGCCGCGCGCGAACAGGCGGAACAAAACGAGCGCAACCAGCAGGCCATTTTGCGCCTGCTCGATGAGATGGGCAGCCTCGCCGACGGCGACCTCACGGTCGAGGCCACGGTGACCGAGGACATCACCGGCACTATTGCCGATTCCTTCAATTTCGCCATCGAGGAGCTGCGCAAACTTGTTGCGACGGTCAACGAGACCGCACTCATGGTCGACATGGCGACCAAGCAGACGGAAAACACGGCCGCGCACCTCGCAAAGGCCGCCGACAACCAGGCGAAAGAAATCAACGCGGCAACGGAATCGATCGTGTCGATGGCTGCGTCCATCGAAGAAGTATCCGGCAATGCGGAGCGCTCGTCTGACGTGGCGCGCCACTCGGTGGAAGTGGCGCACAAGGGCGGTGAAGCCGTACGTCGCACCATTGACGGTATGAACGCAATTCGCGAGACGATCCAGGAGACCTCGAAGCGTATCAAGCGCCTGGGTGAGAGCTCGCAGGAGATCGGCAATATCGTCGAACTGATCAACGACATAGCGGAGCAAACCAATATCCTCGCGCTGAACGCGTCGATCCAGGCATCGATGGCCGGTGAAGCAGGACGCGGTTTCGCGGTCGTCGCCGACGAAGTGCAGCGCCTCGCCGAGCGCTCGACGAACGCGACCAAGCAAATCGAAGTGCTGGTTCGGACGATCCAGACCGATACGAATGAAGCTGTTGTCTCGATGGAACGCAGCACGACCGACGTGGTCGGCGGTGCGCTGCTCGCTGAGAACGCCGGCGCCGCGCTCGACGAGATCGAGCAGGTGTCGAACCAGATTGCGAGCCTCGTGCAAAATATCTCGAGCTCGGCTCGGCAGCAGGCCGGTTCGGCGGCCGATGTCACGCGGCGCACGACACGCCTGCGGGAAATCGGCGACCAGACAGGCAGGGCGACGTCCGCTACGGCCGCGTCCATCTCAAAGCTCTCCGAACTTGCGACGCAGCTCAGGAAGACTGTCGAGGGATTCGCGCTGCCCGCAGACATGATGCAAACAAGCGCATTGACGCGCACATCATCCAACGCGGTGCCGCCCGAGGCACCTCCGCAGGTGAAAGCAGGATAAGGCCCCCGGGCTGCATTCGCGAGCAACACGGACGACCAGATGACGGGCGATACAGGCATTCATGAGCAGATGATCAGCGACGACAGTGCACAGGGCGCTGTCAGCGCGCTGGCGATTGTCAGTACCGAGCTCATGGAGACTATTCGCAACGCACACCTCGCGCTCGAGGATTGCGTCGATGGCCGCGGCGGGACGGCCGCGCTCACGCGGGCCGGCGAGCTGTTACACCAGGCCGTCGGCGCATTGCGCATCACCGAAACCTACGGCGCCGCCCTGCTGGTCGAGGAAATGGAGCTTACCTGCAAGTTCCTGTCCGCCCTGCGATCCGGCAAGGGGCGCGAGGATGGACTGGACGCGCTCACGCGTTCGATGGTGCAGCTGCCAATCTACATCGAACGCATACTCGGCGGCGGCCGGGATATCGCGCTCGTGCTGTTGCCCATGCTCAACGATTTGCGGGCGGCGCGCGGTCAGCCGCTGCTGTCCGAAGGGACGTTGCTGCTGCTCAACCTCTCGCCGACGCGTTCCAAGGACAGGGCGAGCGAACGCGAGGGCACCGGCGAAGACCCGGTCGTCGTAGCGAAGAGACTGCGCCCGAAATTCCAGCTGGCGCTGCTTGGCTGGATCAAAGGCGGCGACAGTAAGCGTCATCTCGAAACGCTGACCATGGTCGCGGCGGCGCTCGAAAACTCGGCGACGCGTGACGACATGTACCAGCTCTGGTGGGTCGTCGGCGGTGTGCTCGAGTCCTTGCAGAACGGCGGACTCGAAACGTCCGTGGCGCTGAAGCGCCTGCTCGGCCAGGCCGACCGGCAACTCAAGTACGTCATCGATGAGGGCCTGCTCGCCTACGAGAGGCACCCGATTGACGATTTGCTGAATAACCTCCTCTACTACGTCGCACGCTCGTCGAAGGCCGGGGAACGCATCGGTGAAATCCGTGCGGCCTTCAACCTGGCGGAACTCCTGCCAGGGGATGAGCAGGTCGAAAGCGCGCGCGAGGCGTTGTCGGCGCCAAGCGCAAAGCTCATGGAAACCGTTGGTTCCGCGATTCGCGAGGACCTGGGCCGCGTCAAGGACGTACTCGATATCTTCGTTCGCACGGGGATGAACAAGTCGTCGGAGCTCGTGCCGCAGCTCGAATTACTGAAGAAGATCAGCGATACGCTCGGCGTGCTCGGGCTCGGCGAACTGCGCGGCGACATCGACGGTGAAATCGATCGCCTGAAGTCCGTCGTTGAACTGGGCGGTGTTGCGAATGATCACATCATTCTCGACATTGCGTCGACGTTGCTGCGGGTTGAGGATCGACTCGAGCAGCAACTGATCCGGCTGACGATGCCGGCCCCGGTCGACGTCGAGGAAGACCGGCCCGAGGATGAAGAGGAATTCCGCAAGGTAGCGGAATCCGTCATGCGCGAGTGCATCATCAACCTGGCGCGCATCAAGGAAACGATCAGCCAGAGCCTGGCGGCGCAGGCGCCATCCGCGGGGCTCGACAACGTTCCTTCGTTGATCAACGGCATCAAGTCAGGGCTCCTCATGCTCGAAAAGCCGCGCGCCATGGAAGTCGTGGACCGCATCGGCAGTCTCGTGTCGGCGATGCTCGGTGCGGGAGGTCCCATCGGGCTGACGCAAAAGGAAACCGACCGTCTCGCCGACGCCATCGTCAGCATCGAGTACTACATGGAGACGGTCAAGGCCGGACGCAGCGAGCCCTGGTACATGCTCGACAACGCGGAAGCCTGCCTCGCCGTTCTGCGCGATGTCGAACAGCGCCTGCGCGAGACGACGTTCAAGGAGCCGGAGAGGGCGCCCGAGCCGACGCAGAAACTCGAAGCGCTGGATGTCGAGGCGATGGGCCAGCGCGCGATTGCCGAGGCCGCAGAAGAGGCCGTCATGGACGAGCCGCAGCTGCAGGCGACAGAGGTCATGCCGTTGCCTGTCGTCGCGCCGGACGCCGAGCACCTCGATCCGGAGCTTCTCGAGATCTTTATCGAGGAAGCCAAGCAGGAAATCGCATCGATCAAACGACACCTCCCGTCGTGGGCCGCAGCGCCCGACGACATGGAGATGCTCATTACCGTGCGACGTTCCTTCCATACACTCAAAGGCAGCGGCCGCATGGTGGGTGCCGAGCGTATCGGCGAATACGCCTGGGCCGTTGAGAACCTGCTGAACCGCCTGATCAACAGGACGCTCCAACGCACGCCGCCGATGGTGGATTTCGTGATGAGCGCAGCGGCCGCGGTGCCCGAGTTGATCGAGCAGCTCGAGGTGGGCAGCGAGCCGACTGCCGATATCAACCTGCTCATCGCGAGGGCCAATGCCTTCGCCGAGGGCGACCCCAACGCGGCGGTGCTGACGATTCCCTCACCGGCGACGGACGAGAAGGCGGCGGCAGAGCCCGCACTCGAAATGGACCCGGTGCTGCACGATATCTTTTCCAAGGAGACGGCCGGGCATCTTAAAGTCATCACGGACTACCTCGATGCATGCGAAGGGCATGAGCCACCGTTCGACGTTACCGATAAATTGCATCGGGCCTGCCACACACTGCATGGCAGCGCGAACATGGCGAACGTCGATCGTGGCGTCGCTGTCGCTGCGGCACTCAATCGATTCGTCCGGCACATTTACGATCACAAGATCGGCTTCCAGCGGTCCGGTCTCGACGCATTGCGCGCGGCGTCGCGTGCCATCAACACGATCGTCGGCGATATCAACAAGCCGAATCGGGATCGTGCCGACTACACAGCACTCATTGAGCACATCAACCGGTTGACGGACGCCGCACAGGCAGCATCGACGCCGGTGCAAGCGCCGCCCAGGCCGGCGGCACCTGCCCCCGCTCCAAGGCCTGCTCCCCTCGTCGAAGAGGTTGTCGAAGACACCGACTACGATGCCGAAATCGCGGCGATCTTCACCGAGGAATCGGCCGAGCTGCTCGAGTCCGCGGACAAAGCGCTGGTCGAATGGGTCAAGGAACGATCGGCGCAGCCGATGGACGAACTCAAGCGCCACCTGCATACGCTCAAGGGCGGTGCGCGCATGGCGGGCATCGCCTCGATGGGCAATTTGAGCCACGAAATCGAGACCTTGCTGATTTCGGTTGACGACGGCAGGGTCAAAGCGACGCCTGCGGTCGAAGACCTGTTGCAGCGCGCCATCGACGAACTCCATCGCATGCGCGATCTCGTCATTGCAGGCAAGCCCGTACGTGCGGCGGCGGATCTGGAGCAGCGAATCCAGCAGGCCAACGCGGGTTTCGAGGTGGCCGACGATGCGGATGTCGAATTGCCGGCCGACGAGACCGGTGTCGAGGCGACGCCGACCGCCGAGTTTACGATCGAACCCGACGACACGGTCAGTATGGTGATCGTCGATTCGCCGCTGGCCGACGAGCTTGCGGAAATCAGCGCTCGGCAGGATACGCCCGAAGCCGAAGCCGAACTCAAACCCGAGCCAGAACCGGGTCCAGCGCCGGAGCCGGTACAAGAGCCCGAAGCCGCAGCGGAACCGGAGGCGATCGAGCCGCCGGTCGAGGAGCCCGTCGAGGAGCCTGTCGAGGAACCTGTCGAGGAGCCTGTCGAGGAACCCGTCGAGGAACCTGTCGAGACGCCCGTCGAGAAACCGGCGGCCGAGGCCAGGGTGCCGGCCGACGTCCGCCCGTTGCGGACGCCCGACCAGCGCCAGGAGTTTGCTCGAGTCGACGCCGACCTGCTGGAGGACCTGCTCAACGCGGCTGGCGAGATCAGCATTTATCACTCGCGGCTGAATCAGCAGGTGAATTCGTTCGAATTCCATGTCGAGGAACTCGAGCAAACGGTCGCACGCCTGCGCGAGCAGTTGCGCAAGCTCGAGATCGAGACCGAAGCGCAGATCATGCACGGCCATCAGGATACGCTGGTCGCGCGCGACTTCGACCCGCTCGAACTGGATCGTTATTCGAACATCCAGCAGTTGTCGCGTGCGTTGGCCGAATCGGCCAACGACCTTGGCAGCCTCAAGGACCTCCTGAAGTCGGTCACGACGGAAGCCGAAAGCCTGCTTGTCCAGCAGTCACGCGTGACGGCCGAGCTGCAGGACGGCCTGATGCGTACCCGGATGGTGCCGTTCGAACGACACGTCCCGCGCCTGACCCGACTCGTGCGCCAGGTGGCGCAGGAAGCCGGCAAACGGGCAGAACTTGCCGTCGAGGGCGCCGCCGGCGAACTCGATCGCCAGGTCCTCGACAAGATGTTGCCGCCGTTCGAGCACATGCTCCGCAACGCCGTCGTACACGGGGTCGAGGGCGCCGCCGAGCGCCAAAAAGCCGGCAAGCCGGCCGTCGGACGCATTACGATCCGGCTGCACCGGGAAGGTGCCGAGATGGTCATCGACGTGTCCGACGACGGGGCTGGTCTCGACGTCGAATCGATTCGCCGCAAGGCCTATGAGATGGAATTGCTCAGCCCCGACAGCAAGGTGACCGACGAGGAAATCATGAGCCTCGTGTTGACGCCGGGCTTCTCGACCGCGGGCACGGTAACGCAGTCGGCGGGTCGCGGGGTCGGCATGGATGTGGTTGCCAACGAGGTGAAGAAACTCGGCGGATCGCTGCGCATATCCTCGGTGACCGGGCAGGGTACAAACTTCACGGTACGCCTGCCGTTTACGCTCGCCATTACGCAGGCGCTGATCGTGCGCACGGGCGACGAGGTCTACGCTTTGCCGCTGCCGACCGTCGAGGGTGTCGCACGTATCCCGCGCGGCGAACTCGAGAGCTTGCTCAGCCAAAGCGAGCCGAGTTACCAGTATGGGGAGCAGACCTACAAGTTCCGTCACCTCGGGATGTACCTCGGTGGGCAGGCTGCGAAACTGCCGGAAGACGACACGGCGGTGCCCGTCATCCTGGTGCACGCAGGCGAATACTCCGCCGCATTGCTTGTCGACGAGATGCTGGCGAGCCGCGAGATCGTGGTCAAAGCCGTCGGTCCGCAGCTCGCGGGTATCCGCGGCATTTCGGGCGCGACGATTCTCGGCGACGGGCGCATTATCCTGATTCTCGATATCCACGCGCTCGTACGCACCGGCGCACCCGTGGTCGAACTCAAGAAGGCCGCGCCGACGCCGAGCGACGACCGCCCGCTTGCGCTCGTTGTCGACGATTCCATCACGGTGCGCCGCGTTACCGAGCGTTTCCTGCATCGCAATGGCATGCGCGTCGAAACAGCAAAAGACGGTCTCGATGCGATCAGCGTGATGCAGGACCATAAGCCCGATGTCATCCTGCTCGATATCGAGATGCCGCGCATGGATGGCTACGAATTCGCGTCGCACGTGCGCAACGATCCGCGTGTCGCGGATGTACCTATCATCATGATTACGTCGCGGGTGGGCGACAAGCACCGCGCTCGAGCCATCGAGCTGGGTGTGAACGACTACCTCGGCAAGCCGTACCAGGATTCGCAGTTGCTGGAGGCAATTCGCCGGCAACTGCAGGAAAAAGGGATTGAACTGCCGTGAGCAGCGACACCGAAGAACTCTATAGCTTGCTCGTGCCCCTGTCCGAGGATCGGCTGATCGTGCCGCGCGCCTGCGTGTCCGAGGTCGTGAGATTTACCTCGCCCGAGCAGGAAGCGGGGGCGCATGACTGGATGCTGGGCAGCGTCAACTGGAACGGTCGGCCGCTGCCCGTGGTTTCGTTCGAGGGTACGCTGGGCAAGGACGTACCCGCGATCACGGGCCGGACCCGGATCGTCGTGTTCTACGCGACCACCGGGCAACTCAAGACGGGCTATTTCGGCGTGCTGACGCAGGGCTTCCCGCAACTCGTCCGTGTCAACCGGGACGTGCTGCAACTGCACACGACGGAGGGTTGGCCGCAGGAGGCACCCGTACTGTGTCGGGTGAAGATGATTAACGAGTTCCCGTTGATTCCGGACCTCGAGAAGCTCGAAGCGATGCTCGCGAGAGAATCCCTGCAGGCCTGATCAGGCCAGGTCTCCCCACCGGGACTGCAATACGGAAAGCGCGGCTACGGCGGCCGTCTCTGTCCGCAGGACGCGCGGACCCAGCGACACGGCGGTAAACCCCGAGATGGCCGCGTCCTCATACTCCGTCTCGCTGAAGCCACCCTCCGGCCCGATCAGCAAACAGATCTTGGTCGTGGGCGTACCGATCGACGCCAGTGACGACGTTGCGCCCGGTGTGAGGATCAGTTCCGCATCGACCTCTTCAGGCTTGCTTGCGAACCAGGTCTTGAGCGCCGTCGGTGTATCGATCAGCGGCAGCCGGGTACGGCCGGATTGTTCGCAGGCGGCGGCGGCCACGCTCTGCCAATGATCGCGGCGCTTGGCACGGCGCGCCTCGTCCAGCTTTACAACGCCGTATTCGGTGAGTACGGGCGTGATGCGCTTGACGCCGAGTTCCGTCGCCTTTTGCACCACGAAATCCATGCGTTCGCCACGCGAGATGCCCTGCACAAGGTGAATCTTCAGCGGCGACTCCGTCCCGGCTTCATGGGCATCCCCGATGCGCAGCGTGGCCGTGCTCTTCGTCATCGCGCCGATGGTCGCCGACCATTCAGGGCCGTCGCCATTGAAGACCGTGATCTCATCGCCGACGCGCAAACGGAGTACGCGCCCCAGGTAGCGTGCTCGATCGCCTTCGACCACGAGCTCGGCATCGTTGATCAATTGCCCGGAAACAAATAGCCTCGTCTTCATGGTTTCGAAATCATGCCTTTTCACCGTGGACAAAGCCACCGGCTTGCTGGAGCAGGCGGCACGCTGCGACAGTCCGAATTGCGATGCGCGACCTGACCCAGCGGAGCCGTCGATGATTGTCGTGCATGGCATCAGCCTGCCACCCGGCGAGTTCGGCGGTCCCGAAATCGAGGCACTCTTCATGAACCGCCTGGACTGGGACGCGCACCCTTACTTTGACGAGATCAGGGGGCTCGAGGTCTCGGCCCATCTCCTGATCCGCCGTGACGGCAGCCTGCTGCAGTTCGTGCCCTTCACGCAGCGCGCCTGGCATGCGGGCGAGTCCTGTTTTCGCGGACAATCCAGGTGCAACGACTTCTCGATCGGCATCGAACTCGAAGGCGAGGACGAGACGCCGTACGACGACCGGCAGTACGAAGCACTGCAGGGCGTAATGACCGCCTTGCTTGCAGCCTATCCAAACATCTCGCCGCGCGAGATCGCCGGACACTGCGACATCTCCCCCGGACGGAAAACCGATCCGGGTCCTGCTTTCGACTGGTTCAGATTGTATGATGGGCTGAACCCCACACACTGACGTGCTATGAACTTAATCGCTCTTCTCATCGGACTCGTAATCGAACGGCTTGCAACGCAACTCTTCCACTGGCGCCGCATGCGCTGGATGGACCGCTTGATCGATTTCGGTTTTCGCCAGGCGGACCGGCTGGCCACCTGGCCCGCCATTATCCCGGTAATCCTGCTGGCCCTGGTCCTCGTCCTGCCGGTATTCGCAGTCATCTGGTTCCTCGGCGGCACGCTGTCCGGGTTTACCTACCTGTTCCTCGCGATCGTGGTCCTGTTCTTCTCGTTGGGTCCGCGCGACATCGGCGAAGAGGTCGATGAATATTGCCGGGCGCTCGAGTCTGGCGAGGACGAACAGATTCGCAATGCCGCGAAAGCCATTGTCGAGGATGATGTTCCCGATAGCGCCGACGAGCGCACGAACAGCGTCGAAGCGGCCGTTTGCGTGCAGGCCAACAACCGGCTCTTTGCCGTTGTCTTCTGGTTTGTCGTACTGGGTCCGCTGGCGGCATGGGCCTATCGCGCGACCGATCTGATCAGGCGGCGCGCCGTGTTCACGGCGGCCCGTGATGAGCAGGCGGACGGCAATTCGGCACGCGTTCGCGATGCGGCAGAGATGTTGCACGGCTGGCTTGCCTGGATCCCGGCGCGCCTGACAGCGGTCGGCTACGCGGCCGCCGGGCACATGGACGATGCCCTGGCTGCGCTGCGCGCGCCAACCGAGGAGCAGGAGGCATCGACATCTGAACGCAGCGAGAACCTGCTGGCCCGGGTTGGGATCGCGGCGTTGGCCCTGCAGAGCCTGCCCGATGAGACTGCGACGGAGCGTGCTGTTCGCGGCGCCCAGGCGGCGAATCACCTGGTATTCAAGCTCCTCCTGATCTGGGCCGTGATCATCGCCGCCATGACGTTGTACGGCTTTACGCAGTGACCCGTGCGCTGGCGCTCGCGTGCCTCTGCGTTGCGCTGTGCGCCTGTTCCAAACCGACTGCGCATGTGCCCGGCCCGGGCGCGGCGCAGCGCGTCGTCACGTTCTCCCCGCACCTGGCGGAAATCATGTTCGCAGTCGGCGCCGGCGACCAGCTGGTCGGTGTCAGCGCCTGGTCGGACTATCCGCGCGCGGTACTCGAGTTACCCGAGGTCGGCGACGCCTTTACAATCGACCAGGAAGCCTTGTCGCTGCTGCAGCCGGATCTTCTCCTGGTCTGGGAGAGCGGTATGCCGGCGCACACCGTTGACGATCTGCGGCAGAGGGGTTACCGCGTGGAAGCCATACGCTCGCGGAATCTCGAGGAGGTGGCAGCCGCCGTGCGGCGCGTTGGTGAATTGACCGGTCAACAGGTGAGCGCGGCAAACGTCGCCGCAGACTTTGTCGAAGAGCTTGCGGCCTTGCGTGCGGCCAACGTTGACGCCGACCCGATTGACGTGTTCTTCCAGATATCGGCGCGGCCCCTGTATACGGTCAATCGCGAGCATTTCATCAGCGAGATCATTACCCTCTGCGGTGGCAGGAATATCTTCGACGACCTCGAGGCATTCGCGCCCGCCGTGTCGGTCGAGTCCGTACTCGATCGCGATCCGGAAGTCATGCTGGCGGCGGCCAATGCCGGCGACGAGGCGTTCGCGGAATGGGCACGCTGGCCCGGCCTGGCTGCGAATCGTTACGGCAACTATTTCCTGTTGCCCGAGACGATCGGGCGCGGTACGCCCCGCCTGGCGATGGCGGCCCGCTCGGCCTGTACAGCGCTCGAGCGCGCACGCAGCAACCGCGCGGCGCAACAACAATAATCCGGCTGCGGCCGGCGGCTGCAGAAGTCGTTTGCGTGACGACTATCTCTCGCGATTCCAGAGAACTTCCTGCCCGGCCCCGGCTCGCGCAAGTACGCGAGCGATGACAAACAACAGGTCGGAGAGCCGGTTCAGGTACCGAATGGCCTCGGGGCGCACGTCTTCGATTTGCGAAAGCGTAAACACACGCCGTTCGGCGCGCCGTGCAATCGTTCGTGCAAGATGGCATGCCGCGGCCGCGGGTCCGCCACCGGGCAGGATGAATTCCTTGAGGCGCGGCAGGTCGTCGTTGAAGGCATCGAGATCGTTTTCCAGGCGATCGATGAAGGCCTGGGTGATCGCCGCGTGGCCGGGTATACACAGTTCACCGCCGAGCTCGAACAGATCATGCTGTACTTCGGTCAGGCAGTTGCGCACATTGTCGGGAACGGCATCGCCGGCCAGCACGAGGCCAATGGCGCTGTTGGTTTCGTCGACCGTGCCATAGGCTTCCACCCGGGCGCTGTCTTTCGCCGTGCGGCTGCCGTCGCCGAGGCCGGTCGTGCCATCGTCGCCGGTGCGTGTGTAGATCTTGCTCAGTCGATTTCCCATGCGGCGACCTTAGGTAGGCACCACAACACTGTCAAGAAAGACGCTTGTCTCCCGGCACGGATGCCGCCATAGTTCCGTCCGTGGACAGATTCGACGAAAACACGGCATCCGCTTACCTCAAAGTTGCGCTGGCAGCAGCATCGAAGGCCGCCGATATCAGCCGTGCCTACTATGCCGGCAATTTCACGGTAACGACCAAGGACGATCTGACGCCGGTAACCCAGGCCGATGTCGAATGCGAACAGGCAATCCGCGATATCGTCCTCAACGCCTTTCCGGACCACGGTTTCTATGGCGAGGAAACCGGTCGTACGCAGGACGATGCCGACTACCTCTGGCTTGTCGACCCGATCGATGGCACCAAGGGCTTCGTCCGGCAATACCCGTTCTTTTCGACGCAGATTGCGCTCATGCATCGTGGCGATATCGTGCTCGGTGTCTCGAGCGGTACGATGATGGACGAGCTGGCATGGGCCGAGAAGGGTCGGGGCGCCTGGCTGAATGGCAAGCCGCTCGAGATCAGTCGCATTGACGATCCCGACAGGGCCGCCGTATCGGTTGGCAACCTGAAGTCGCTTGCCGGCAGCGAAGGCTGGGCAGCGCTGGGCGGGATCGTGGAGCGTGCCGACCGCATCCGCGGCTACGGCGATTTCTACCATTACCACCTGCTGGCCTCAGGAAAGATTGAGGCGGTCATCGAGTCTGACGTCAATATCCTGGATGTTGCGGCACTGTCGATCATCGTGACCGAGGCCGGGGGTGTATTCACGAACCTGAATGGCGAGAAACCGGATCTCGGGATTACGTCGGTGCTCGCGGCCAATCCGTCCCTGCACGCAAAGTACCTCGAGCGGCTGCGCGGCTACGTTGCCTGAGACGACCCGGTCGCTATGAACAGGCGCGTCGAGCGCCACGCCACGGATTCCATGGGTGTCGAGTACAGCCTCGTGAGGCGTTGTTCGTCGAGGACGTCGTCCGTTGCGCCAAGGTCCCAGCGACCGTCGCCGTAAAGCAGCAGGCAGCGATCCGCATAGCGAACCGCGAGGTTGACGTCGTGCAGGCTGGCGATCACGGCCGCGCCGTCGTCGGCGCGCTCACGAAACAGTCGCAGCGCGTCGAGCTGGTGTTGCGGGTCGAGGTGATTGGTCGGCTCGTCAAGCAGGTAAATGTCGGGCTGCTGAGTCAGCACCTGTGCGATCGCGAGCCGGCGCCGTTCTCCGCCCGACAGGGTGAGTACGTCGCGACGCGCCAGGCCGGCGAGGTCGACAGCCGCGAGTGCGGCGCGCCCGATGGCAAAATCCCTGGCTGACTCCCACTGGAAACGCCCGATATGCGGATGCCGGCCGATCATTGCCGTATCGAGTACTGTCGCCGGAAAGATGTCGTCGACATGTTGTGGCAACAAGGCAAGTTGGCGGGCAATCTGCTGTCGCGCGCCGGTCGACAGGTCAGTGCCGCCGACGAAGACCTGCCCACTGGTGGCGGGGCGCAGTCCGGCGAGTGTGTGCAGCGTCAGGGATTTGCCGGCGCCGTTTTGCCCAAGCACAGCGAGCAACTCGCCGTGCGCCACCTCGAACTCGAGCGCTTCGACAAGCGTGCGCCCCGCAACCTCGACTCGAAGGTTCCGGCAGGAAAACAGGGCGGGAGGCGTGGCACTCATGGGGTGAGCGTAGCTCAGCGCGACGTGCAGAAAAAGGATCGCTAGTCGATCAGGTTGATTTCGCTGGCGGTCAGCGGCCCGATGACCGCGTACTTCAGGCTGGAGGGAATCTCGGAATCGTCCTCGGCGAGCGCAATGCGCCCGCCCATGATTTCGGCGTAGCGCTGCGGATACAGTGGCGTGCGATCCGGCTCCGCGATGCCGTCGGGCGCAATGGGGTGACCGTCGGTCGGGCTGTACTTGTCGGTTGCCCCGAGCGTGTGCAGGAATTCGTGGGCAATGATCACGTTATTGGTGCCGCGATGGCGGCGGCTGGCATACGCGTTCACGATGCCGACCATGCCTTTTTGCAGTCCGACCGAGTTTTCCAGCATGACGGCCAGGTCGGGTCGGTGATAGCGCACGAAAATGCGCACGTCCGGCTCGATTTCGTCCTGGCTGCCGGTCACCGTGGAGGCCCACCAGCGCATCTTGAGCGACCAGGCCATGGTCGAAAAGAGATTGGGTTCGGCCGGCAGCTCCGGCGGCTGTTCCCGTACCGGGAAGCCGAGTTCGATGCGCACGGGGCGCCTCACGCTGCTGCCGTAGCGCTCGGTCTCGCGCGCGAGGAATGCCTCGATGCCCTCGAAGTGCCGAACATCGAGGTTATCGATGTACTTCGTCGCCGCAGCACTGCCATCGGCGTTGATCGGGTAGACCTTGACCCACAGGCTGTTGTTCCAGTCGGTGCTTCGAGCCTGGGTCAGCCAGGTGCTGACGGCAACGAAGAACAGGATAAACAGCAAAATCGAAATGCGTACAGCTTTGAACATCGGCCTGCCTGCGGGTTGTGGGATCCCGGCTCACAGATCCGGGGCACGTCTTGCTCCCACAGCTTGCTCAAACGCGTACGCGATCTCTATGAGCTGTTTCTCATTCCAGGGCTTTCCCATGAAGGACAGGCCGATCGGCAGGTCCGACGCGAAACCGGCCGGGACCGTGACATTCGGGTACCCGGAGATGGCAGCGAGCGACGAACTGCTGACGGAAAAGGCGTCGCCATTGGCGTGGTCGATCACCCACGCCGGGCCATTGCTTATCGCGATGATGGCGTCAAGTGCATGTTCCTCGATCGTCTTGTCGAGACCCTCGCGTGCCAGGCGTTTGCTGTCGGCCAGTGCGTCAAGGTAGGCCTGTTCGGTCAGCGGACCCTTCTCCTCGGCCTTCAGAAAGTGCTCCTGCCCGAAAAAAGGCATCACGGTATCGGCATGGGCGTCGTTGAACGCGATGACCTCCGCGAGCGAACGCAGCGGTGCGCCGGAGGCGGCAAGGTACTGGTTGAGGTCGGCTTTGAATTCGTAATGCAGGACCGCTTCTTCCGCGGGGAACAAGCCGCTCGTGTCTATATCGAGATCGTCGACGATCTCGGCACCCTGGTCCTTAAGCGCAGCGATACTGGCGTCATAAATCGCGTCGACATACGGGTTGGACCCGGCTCCGTAAAACGAGCGCCATACGCCAATGCGTTTGCCGCGCAAGCCATCGGCCGTCAGGTTGGCCGAGTAGTCGTGATGAATCTCGGCGTCGGTTGTCGCGGGGTCGTCCGCATCCACACCGGTCATCACGGTCAGGAGGATTGCCGCATCGCGCACCGAGCGGGCCATCGGCCCCGCTGTGTCCTGGCTGTGCGCAAGCGGGATTATGCCGCTGCGACTGACCAGCCCGAGTGTGGGCTTGATACCGACGATGCCGTTGATACCGGCGGGACAGACGATCGAGCCGTCGGTTTCCGTGCCGATGGCGACGACGGTCAGGTTGGCGGCCACGGCAACGCCCGAGCCGCTCGACGAACCGCATGGCGAGCGGGTCGTATCGTAGGGATTGCGGGTCTGTCCGCCGACGCTGCTCCAGCCACTCGACGAGCGTGTCGAGCGGAAATTGGCCCACTCACTCAGGTTGGCCTTGGCGAGAATAACGGCGCCCGCATCGCGCAGCCGTTTCACGATAAACGCATCTGCAGGCGGCACATGATCCGCGAGCGCAAGCGATCCGGCGCTCGTGTACATCTGGTCGGCGGTATCGATATTCGCCTTGAGCACCACGGGTATACCGTGCAGCGGGCCGCGGGGACCGGCGGATCGCCACTCCCTGTCCAGCGACGCAGCAATGTCGAGCGCGTCGGGGTTGATTTCGATGATCGAGTTCAATGCCGGCCCGGCCTGGTCGATTGCCGCAATCCGGTCGATGTACCACGAGACCAGCTCTGCGGACGTAACCTCACCGCGCTGCAGCTGGTCGTGCAGGTCCGCGATGCTGGCTTCGGAGAAATCCCGCGTCTCGCTGCCACAGGCCGCGAGCATGAGTAGCACACAGGTCAGCCATTGCATGCGCATGACTTACGCGACCTCGTCGGCTTGCCGGCCGCAAGCGCCCGGTATCGGCGCCGGCAGAATCGTTGTTGTTTTGTCCACGTCGTGCCCCCCAGGGCAAAGCGTCATTGTAACCGAGGTGCAGGGGACACAAAGAAAAAGCCCCGCGGCGTGAGCGGCGGGGCTGGATTCTCTTTTTTTCAAAAGAGGTAACTGCGAATCAGGTAACCGGAGACAGATGCTTTCTTATTGTTGTTGGATTCAAATCTTCTTTTTATTGTTGTGTTTTTCTTCTGGCGTCCAAATCCTGTGCCTGACCGATAAACCTACCCGTGCGCAGTTACACTTCGCTTGGGCAGGGTAATAAAAGCAAGACCTGTGCCAACCTCGGTCACGAGGATACGAATTCAATGATTTAGCGATTGCTCAATGCTTTTGCCGGTGCGTTCTTGCCAGGTTTTGTAAAGAAATCCGTCGCTTTTGGATCGCCCGACGTCAAGCGAGCCGAGAAGAGCGCGTCCTAAATCGCTGATAAGTCAATAATTAAGCGGATCGAGCCGCCGCCGGGTAAAGATTTTGTAAAATTACTCGACAGTTTTCGCGGCCAGGGCCCTGTCGATCAGGCCCGCGACACTGAAGAAGCGGCCGTTTCTCACGACCGCGACAACATTGAGGGCCGTATCGATGCCGGCGAGCGGATCGCCGTCAACGAAGACGAGGTCGGCGACAGCCCCGGTGGCGATACGGCCGAGCGCCGGGTCGACCCCGAGTTCGGCCGCCGCATTGACGCCGGCGGCCCGCAGAGCCTGCTCCGGCCTGAGCCCGGCGCCGACCAGTGCACGCAATTCCGCGTGCAGAGCGATGCCGGCCGGCATGCCGTTGGGGCGACTGCCGAGGACCAGCGACGTTTGCCCCGTATCGATGGTCGGGGGCTCGCCGAAGCGCCGGGCGACCGGCGCCGTGAATCCGACCAGCCTGGCCGGGCGCGACGCCAACAGCGGCTCGAGGCCGGGCGTCAGACTGTCGGCCAGGCCGGAGTAGTCGCCGACCGGCCAGTCCGCGGCCGGCAGTACGCGCGGACCAGGAAGGTCCTTCCCGGACCAGACCGCGTTCAAATGCTCGGCATCGGGGTGTTCCGCGACAATCGTGGTCACGCCGGCAGCCAGCAATAACGGACCGGTCGTCTCGTCCGTGTCCGCCGGCAACCTCGCCTGGACATCGACATACCCGGGGAGGACCGCCAGGTCACCCATGTCGATGACGATCGAGTCGCCATGATCGGTGTGCGGCTGCACCGCGCTGATGCGACCGCCTTCGATGTGTATGTCCTGGTCACGAAGATATACACCGCCAATACCGTCGAACATGCGGCTGGCATGGATGACCAGCTTGCCTGTCGGTTCGCCAACGCGCGGCAAGGTACGGCGATGTCTCTCGACAACCCGGTCCGGGGCCGTCTCGATCGTTGCGCGAAACGGAACGGTGCGTGACGACCATGAATTGAACAGCCGCTGACGAATCACGCCGTTCGCCGAGTAAAACATGCGGTGCTTGTCGAGCCAGCTGACCGGGCTCGTGACGTAGTCTTCACCGTCCATGTAGCGGCGCACGAGCCTGGGCCGGGAGAGAATGACCATGACCAGTGACGTCCCGACATCGCTTTCGCGCCAGACCGTAATGAGGCTTCCGTCCGGCCGCCACGAGGGGCCGGCCAGCCGTGCGTGGCTCGTGACGAGGATTTCCTCGGGCTCGCCGAGCCGCCGTAGCACGAGAGACCACTGATCGTCGGTCCTGTGCACGTACACGAGATCCCTGCCGTCCGCGGACCACGCCGGTTCAAGTTCATCGCCAGGCCGGTCGCTGAGGCGCCAGCGCAGTCCGGTCGGCAGATCAACCTCCCACAGATCGAAGCCATCACCGCCCTGGTCCGAGGAAAAGGTCAGGCGCTGACCGCCGGGGTGCCAGGTTGGATACAGGTCGACGTGAGGCGCCTTGCTGACGAGGCGCGATTGCTCGTCGCGCGTGTCGTACACCCAGGTTCCCTGCCGATGGTCCGAGAGCGCCGTGTAGGCGAGGCGCGAGCCGTCGGGCGACCAGCGCGGTCGCTGCGCCGAGCCCGGTGCATTCGTCACCCGGGTGGCATCGCCGCCGGTGTGCGGTACCGCCCAGATATCGCCGGCCAGGTCCATGGCCAGGCGGCCGTCCCCGGTGACGTCGACGGACAGGTTGTTGCCGCGCGTAATCGTCTCGTCAGCCTGGCTTGCGATGCTCGCCAGGCCGAGGAGGAGGACGCAACAGGTGACCAGTCGCTGCAGCATCATGCGTCGGGATTGAACACAGCGCCTTCGCGGCGTGGATCGGCAGCAACGTCGAAACCGTCCGTGTCGTCGAACACCGCCGCACCGATGCCACCGAAATACATGACGAGCCCCGGGAACTCGGTGACCGGGAGATCGACCTCCGGCAGTTCGAGCCCTGCTTCAGCTTTCAACCGGACGACCTCGCCGCTCGTATCGACATGTACCCGGGGGTGGGTAATGGCCTCGGCGAGCGGCATACCGAGCTGCATGTAGTTGATTAGAAACTGCTGCATCGCAGTCGTTATACGATCGGCACCCGGCGAGCCGACAGCCAGCACGGTGCCTTCGCGCCGTGCGACCCCCGGCGTCATGTTCGACGGGAGGCGCACGCCCGGAGGACCCGCGTCGAGGCCACGCCGATTGAGTTCGATCTCGCCAAGGCAGTTGTTGAGCCACAGTCCCGTGCCTGCCGGCATCTCGCCGGAGCCATAGCCCGACGACGCTGTGATCGAGCAGCCATTGCCGCTGTCATCGACAACGGAGGTGTGGACGGTCGATGCCGAGGTCCAGCGCGACAGAAGTTGCCCGCTGCGTGCGTCGGCGACGAGCCGCGCGGCCTCCGGCCCGACATCGTCTGCCAGGTCGAGATTGCGTTGCCGGAAATCGAGGCAGGCGCGCTGCGCATCGATGAGTCGTCGCAGTGATTTCATATCCCAGCGATCGGTCTCGAGATCGGCGCAGGCGAGCAGCAATGCCGCCAGCACCGAACCCCCGACAGCGGGCGGCGGAGTGCTCGCGAGCAGCCAGTCGCCGACCTTTGTCAGCAGCGGTTTGCGCTCCATCGCACGGTAGGAACGGAGGTCCTCGAGCGTCAACATGCCGTGCCGATCGCGACAATGATCGGAGATCGCCCGCGCAATCTCGCCTTCGTAGAAGAGACGTCCGCCTTCGCGGGCAATCGCGTCGAGCGTGTCTGCGAGATGCGGTATGTGCACGGTGTCCCCGGCATCGATGAGGGAGCCGTCATCCCGATGCAGCGCCTTGTGGCCGTCCTCGCTACGGCCGAAGATGATGTCGCCTGAATAACCGAGGTAGTAGCGACAGGCTTTCGACAACGTGAAGCCGTTTCGACAGGCTCGAATCGTCGGTTCGAAAATGGCGCGCCACGGCGCACGGCCGTAGTTCTGCCAGGCGTCTTCCATCGCCGCGAGAGTTCCCGGAACCGCAACTGAGCCAGCCCCGACCAGGGTTGCTATACCGCCGCCGTATGCCAGCGAAACTTCGACGGCGCCCTGCTTGCGCTCACTGTCGGCGAGTCCCTTCCCGGGAACTGCAACATTGCCGTCAACCGTGATGGGGTCAGCGCCGTCGCTCCAGAGGGTAATGAATGCACTGCCGCCCAGAGCACAGACTCCGGGCTCCGTATTGATCGTCATCAGGGCGGCGGCCAGCGCGCAGTCCACGGCGTTCCCACCGATGTCTGCAACCTCACGGGCCGCATCGACAGCCAGCTGCGACGTTGTTGCGACAGCGACTTTAGACACGACCTAGAAGTGAATGACGGTGCGAATGCTCTTGCCCTCGTGCATCAGGTCGAAGGCCCTGTTGATATCTTCGAGGGGCATCGTGTAGGTGATGAACTCATCGATCTTGATATCGCCGTCCATGTACTGGTCGACCATGCCGGGGAGCTGCGACCGTCCCTTGCAGCCGCCAAATGCAGTGCCTCGCCAGACGCGACCCGTGACAAGCTGGAACGGACGTGTCGAGATTTCGCGGCCGGCGCCGGCAACGCCGACGATAACCGACTCGCCCCAACCCTTGTGGCAGCATTCCAGTGCCGAACGCATAAGATCGACGTTGCCGACGCATTCGAACGAGTAGTCCACGCCGCCGCCCGTGAGTTCGACGATGACGTCCTGGATCGGGGCGTCATGATCTCGCGGGTTGACCGTATCGGTCGCCCCGAGTTGCTTCGCGAGTTCGAACTTGTCCTCGTTGATATCGATCGCAACAATGCGCCCGGCTTTTGCCATGACGGCGCCCTGGATTGCGCTGAGACCCACACCGCCGAGACCGAACACCGCGACCGAGGCACCCGGCTCGACCCTGGCCGTGTTCAATACGGCGCCGATGCCCGTCGTGATGCCACAGCCCAGGAGGCAGACCTTCTCGAGCGGTGCCTCCTTGCTGACTTTCGCAACGGCGATCTCCGGCAACACGGTGTATTCGCTGAACGTCGACGTGCCCATGTAGTGGTAGACCGTTTTGCCGTTGTGCGAGAACCGCGAGGTTCCGTCCGGCATCAGGCCCTGGCCCTGCGTCACGCGAATCGCCTGGCAGAGGTTGGTTTTGCCCGACGTGCAGAAATTGCACTCACCGCACTCCGGTGTGTAGAGCGGAATAACGTGATCGCCAGCCTGGACGGACGTCACGCCCGCACCCACTTCTTCGACAATGGCGCCGCCTTCGTGACCGAGTACGCTCGGGAATATCCCCTCCGGGTCCTCCCCGGACAGCGTGAACGCGTCGGTGTGGCAAACACCGGATGCAACATTCCTGAGCAGTACCTCGCCCGCCTTCGGGCCCTCGAGGTCCAGCATCTCGATTTCAAGTGGCTTGCCTGCTTCCCAGGCAACTGCAGCGCGTGTCTTCATAAAACATTCACCCCGTGTTCATTTTTCCGCTGCCGCATGTTCTCACGAATTCACTTCGGGTTCATATGCCCGGATCTACCCTGAGGCTGCACTGGGACAAACCGGAGGACGATATGAACAAAGTAATGACAGCAGCAATTATAGCCGGTGGCCTCATGCTCCTGAATTCGCCAGAGGCCGCTGCACACAAGGAAGTACGGTACAGCTACGAGCCGCCGCCGCACTATCGGCACTATCGCGGTGTCGACGTGCGTCGGTCGAAGCACATGCCACGCTGGTTGAAGCACGATGACTCGTTCAGGCACTGGTACCGCCACACCTCGCTGAGGCGGGATCTGCGACTCGGCTGGTATGAGCTCTTCGATATCTATCGCTGGGAACGCCGCTGGGATCGTCGCTGGGAACGCCGCTACGATCGCCGCCACGATCGTCGTCGGGACTACCGCCACGAACGGCGGCGGAAACACCACTGACATAATCCCGAAACCACGCGATGTGCAGGCCGGTCCGGATTTGTCCGGGCCGGCTTTCGTTGTGGCCGCGTCTGCTGTAAAAGACGTGTTTATGAATCTCGATGAATTGCGAACCCAGCTATCGGCTGTGGACAGGAAACTGGTGGCATTGATTGCCGAGCGACAACAGATCGTCGGCGATATAGGCAAGAGCAAACTGGTAACGGGCGCGGGCACGCGGGACTACGCGCGCGAAAAGGACGTGCTCGATATGGGTCGTGCACAGGCTGTCGAGGCCGGAGTCGATCCGGACCTGGTCGAAAACCTGCTGCGACTCCTGATTCGCACCTCGCTGGAAAGCCAGGAGCGTGATCGCGTGATTGCCGAGGGCAAGGGTGACGGCCGCCGGGCGCTCGTTATCGGCGGCGCAGGCAAAATGGGTCGCTGGTTCGTGGACTTCTTCGCATCACAGGGTTTCGCGACGACGGTCGCCGATGTCACCGTGGAAAACGGGCCCAACCAGTTCAGCAACTGGACCGATGCGGGCGTCGACTACGACGTCATTGTCGTCGCGGCGCCGCTCGCGGTTTCGGGTCGTATCCTGGCCCAGCTCGCCGTGCTCAAGCCCAAGGGTCTCATCTTCGATATCGGTTCGCTCAAGTCGCCGCTCATCGACGGCATCGGTGAACTGCGTGCCGCCGGTTGCCGTGTGACTTCCCTGCACCCCATGTACGGCCCGGATACGCGCCTGCTGTCGGGCCGGCACCTGATCTTCTGCGATGCGGGCGACCCGCAGGCGACCGCGGACGCGAAGGAATTGTTCGCGGCAACCATGGTGGAACAGCTCGATATGGGCCTCGACGATCACGACCGCCTGATCGCCTACGTGCTGGGTCTTTCGCACGCCCTGAACATTGCGTTCTTTACGGCGCTCGCCGAGAGCGGTGAGGCGGCGCCGAAACTCGCGAAGATGTCATCGACGACATTCGATTCTCAACTGCTCGTGTCGGCGGCGGTGGCGCAGGACAATCCGCGCCTCTATTTCGAGATCCAGAACCTGAACAAATTCGGGCTTGGCCCGCTGGATGCGCTGTGCGACGCGGCCAGGCGAATCCGGGAAACCGTCGCGGATGGCGATGAACGTGCCTTCGTCGAACTCATGGAAAGAGGACGTGACTATCTCGCACTAAGGAGCTGACGACATGACGGCCAGGGAAGAACTCGAGGCGCAGCTTGAAGCAACTCGCCGCCAGCTCGCGGAGCTGACTGCCGAAGTTGCACGCAATGACGAAATAATGCGGCGCGCGCAGATGCGCGAGCTCCGCCTGCTCCAGGCGGAAAACCTGGACGGCCTTATTCGTGCGCTGATCGACGGTCTGCGCGTCAGCTACGGTGTGGAATACGTCAGCCTCGTGCTGTGCGATCCCGATCACGATATCCGTCACCTGCTGCTGGCCAACGGCACACCGGCCGAGGAGTTTCGGGATCTGCTGGTCGTCGAGTCGATCGCCGGCCTGGCGCCGCAGTACATCGCGTTGCAACAGCCCTGGCTCGGGAAATTTGCGGCCTGCGATCACCAGCTCATTTGCCCCGGTGCGGCAGGCGCACAGAGCATCGCGATGATCCCGCTGTCCCATCGCGGCAAGCTGCTGGGCAGTATCAATCTCTGTAGCAACGACCCGCTGCGTTTCACCCACGTTCACGCGAGCGATTTCCTCGCGCACATGGGCGTCATCGCGTCGTTCTGTATCGAGAACGTGGTCAACCGCGCGCGCTTGCTGCGCAGCGGTTTTACCGACGTACTCACGGGTTGGCACAACCGCCGCTACCTGACCGTCAGGATCGGTGAGGAGCTGGCCCGGGCACGCCGAGACCGGCAGCGACTGGTTTGCCTGATGCTGGATATCGATCACTTCAAGCACGTGAACGACACCTGGGGCCATGCGGCCGGGGACGCGGTGCTCCAGGAGCTCGCGCAGCGCATTGAGTCGCAGGTCCGGGCGAGCGACGTCGCCGCGCGGTACGGCGGTGAGGAGTTCGTGGTGCTGTTGCCCGGTACCGATGTGCAATCGGCAGCGAAGCTGGCGGAACGGATTCGCGCGGAGATCGCCGCCGCGCCCGTCCGCCTGCCCAATGGCGAAGAAGTCGTCATCACCGCATCGATCGGTATTGCCGAGGTTAGTCCGGGCCCGCAAGACAAGGATTTGAAGACACTGGGCGACTCGCTCATCGCCCGTGCCGACGTTGCGCTCTATGCCGCGAAGTCAGCCGGGCGCGATCGCGTCGTGGTGGAGGCCGCGTGAAACGCCGTATCGCGATCGTGGCTGCGTGCATGCTGGCCGCATGCGGCGGGCCGGAGAAACCGCAGGGACCCGCGGTCGTGGTCTACGCCTCGGAAAACGATCCCGCAGGTCTGCCCACGTTGTTCGCCGAGTTTACCGCAGCCACCGGCGTGCCCGTCTCGGTAGTCTGGGGAGACGCCGCCGTCAACGCACAGGCGCTGATCGAGAAGTCCGGGGCACCGGCCGACGTGTTGATAACACCGAATGTCGTGCCCATGTGGCGCGCCGCCGAAGAGGGCGCATTGCGGCCGATAGCGTCCGGCGCACTGGACGGGATCGACCGGCACTTGAGGGACCCGGACCGGCTCTGGGCGGCACTGCATCGGCGTTTCATAACCGTCGCCATAGCGCCCGAGTCGAAGAAGCAGACCGCCGGCAGTTACGCCGCCCTCGGTGCGGAGAGCTACCGGGGCAAACTCTGCGTGTCGTCGATAGAAAACTCGGTCAATCGCGCGCTCATCGCCATGTTGATCGAGGACCTTGGGCTGAAGCCGGCCGAAAGGCTCGTGCGCGCCTGGATGATGAACCTGTCGTTACCGCCTTTCGAAACGGAAGCGCAGCTGGTCGAGGCGCTCGAGTCGGGCGTTTGCCAATACGGCATCGTGTCTGCGTCGCTGCTCCCCGAAGGCATGCCGAAGACGGGCCCGGTACCCCTGTATGCCGATATCTCTGCAATAGGGGTCGGCCGGCATGCGGCACACCCGGAGAAGGCCCAGCAACTGGTCGACTGGCTGTTGCGGAATCATCCACCCGGGGATCTTGCGGAGTGGAACGGTCGCAACTTCGGCGTGGTCGGCTGGCGCGACGAAGATGTGCGCCTGCTCGCGGATCGCGTGGGCTACCGGTAGCGCTCCGCCCGAATTCGACTCATCAGGATCAGAAAGAGCGGCACCCCTATCGCGGCCGTCAGCGCGCCGACGGGAAGCTGGCGGGGCGCCATGACGGTGCGGGCCAGCGTGTCGGCAACGACGAGCAGGGCGCCGCCGGCAAGCGCCGACGCGGGAAGGACCACGCGATGGTCGCTGCCTGCAACCAGTCGCACCAGGTGCGGGACGACGAGACCGATAAAGCCGATCACGCCGACCGTCGTTACCGAGAGCGCGGTGGCCAGCGCTGCGGCTATGAAAATCAGGTAGCGAAAGGTCCGCACGGGCAAGCCGACAATGGCAGCCTGCAACTCGCCGCGCGCAAGCACATTCAGGTGCCTCGCGCTCAAGGCGCCGGCGACAACCAGCAGTCCGAGCAGGACAAGACAGCGCATCGGGTCGAACGCAAAACTCAGATCGCCCATCAGCCAGAACAACATGCCCCGAAGGTTCTGGTCGGGACTGAGCGCCAGCAGAAGCGTTGTCGCCGCGCTGAAGCCCGCGGCAAGTACGACGCCGGTCAGGAGCAGGCGGGTCGGTGTCCAGCTACCCGTCCCCTGGGCGATCGCAAAGACCAGCAGCGTCGCCGCCATGGCACCGCCAAAGGCTGAGAGATCGACGACGAGGCTGCCCATGCCCAGGCTCATGGCGAGCAGTGCTGCAACCGCCGCGCCACCGGAACTGCCGAGGATGTAGGGCTCGGCCAGCGGGTTGCGCAGCAATACCTGCATCAGCACGCCGGCGACCGCGAGCAGGCCGCCGACGGCAAACGCGGTCAGCGCCCGTGGCAGCCGCAGGTCATTGACCAGGGATTGCACATTCTCCGGCGCCTTGCCACGGAGCGCCTGCAGGGCCTCGGCAAGGCTGATGTCCGCACTGCCGAGCGCCAGCGCCAGCAGGAATGCGGCGACGACGATGAGCAGCAATGCGGCGAACAAGGCTCCGGTGCGGCCTGCAAGCAAGGACAATCTCCTGGGGCGAAGGGCGGACGATAGTGTAAAGTAATCGGCAGTTAGAGTTTTAGTACGGTTGCAATGAGCAACGATTGGATTGACGCCGAGGGCTTTCGGGCGAACGTCGGTATCATTCTCGCGAACGCCGACAACAAGCTGATGCTGGGCGGTCGCGTGGGTGCCAAGGGCTGGCAGTTCCCGCAGGGCGGGATGCTGGAAGACGAAGAACCCGAGCAAGCCATGTTTCGCGAACTGCACGAGGAAGTCGGGCTGCGGCCTGAAGACGTGGAGGTGCTTGGCGTTACCAGTGACTGGCTGCGGTACCGCCTGCCCGACAAGTTCGTTCGCAGAAACAGCAAGCCGTTGTGCATCGGCCAGAAGCAACGCTGGTTCATGCTGCGTCTCGTCTCTGACGAGAATGCCGTCCGCTTCGATTGCGGCGACAAACCCGAGTTCGATCGCATTCGCTGGGTGCCATTCTGGCGCCCGGTCAACGACGTGATCTACTTCAAGCGCCGCGTGTATGCCAGGGCCTTGCATGAGCTGGGGCCTTATGTGCACCCGGAAGGCCTCCCGCGGCAGCCGCGCTGGTGGCCCCGGCGATGGCGCGTGGTCTTTGAGAAAGACCTGGCCCAGGCTGAAAAAGGCGCCGATGAAGGGTCAAATTCGTGACCTGGCGCACTTCTGCAGGGCATGAGCTCCGCGTAACATAACGTCTTTAACTTAATGGCGAGCTAACGAGTGGCAGCGAACTACCATCTGCAAACACATGGCGCGGGCCGAACCTGGTTGTTCAGGCTCGGCCTGGTCGTGCTCGTGCTGGTCGTGGCCTACCTGGTGTTCGAATACGGTCGCATCAGCGCCGGCTACGATGTTGTCGATGCCGCCAACGAACGCGCCGCGTTCGCAGAGCACATTGCCTCGCTGGATGACGAGATCGCCGAACTCAAGCAGGAGATCGCCGTGCTGGAGACGCACCGGGAGATCGATCGCGAGGCCTACAAGGAAGTCGAGGGGAGCCTGATCTCCCTGGAGGCCAAGATCCAGGAGCAGCAGGATGCAATCGCCTTCTATCGCGGTATCGTTTCACCGGCTGACGGCAAGCCCGGCCTGCGCGTCCAGGACCTGAAGCTCACCCGCGGGGGTGAGGAACGGCATTTCAATCTTCGCCTCGTGCTGGTGCAGGCGATGAAGCACGATCGCAAGGTATCCGGTGACGTCACCGTCAGCGTCGAGGGCAGCGAGGGCGGCACGCTCAAGACCTACGCGCTGACCGAGTTGTTGCCCGACGACGCAGACTCCGCCTGGCCTTTCTCGTTCCGCTATTTCCAGGATTTCGACCGGCAGTTCGTGTTGCCGGACGGTTTTACGCCGGAGCGCATTCATGTTGAAGTGCGCTCCCGGACCCGCTCGATTTCGAGTATTGAAGAAAGTTACGCCTGGGCGACGAGCCGGGGCTGATTGGAGAACCAGATGTTCGGCAAGAAGCAACGCAGACACACGGTCGTTGAGACGCTCATTGGCCCTAACAGCAAGGTGAATGGTGACCTGCATTTCCAGGGCGGCTGCCACGTGGATGGCGTGGTCAATGGCAACGTCTCGGCCGATCCCGATACCGAGTCGGCGCTGAGCATCAGCGACATCGGTACGGTAGACGGTGGCGTTACGGTGCCTTATGTCGTCCTCAACGGCATCGTCAAAGGCGACGTTTTCGCCAGCAAGCGGGTGGAACTTGGCCCGACCGCACGGGTCATTGGCAATGTGTACTATAATCTGATCGAAATGGCGATTGGCGCCGAAATCAACGGCAAGCTTGTACATCAGCCCGAAGGGCAGGTACCGTTGCTGGAACAGACCCATCGAATCGACGAAGCGGCAGCCGCGGCCAACGAGTAGCGGATTGCCCTCAAACGGAACAAGACATCAATAACATGGCAACAGAAACAGCTAGCGCTCCCCAGATGCCCAACGGCATCGTGTTTACCGACGCAGCCGCGAGCAAGGTCGGTGAGCTGATTGCAGAGGAGGACAATCCGAACCTCAAGCTCCGCGTGTTCATCTCCGGCGGCGGATGTTCGGGTTTCCAGTACGGATTCACGTTCGACGAAGACGTCGAGGACGGCGACAGCCAGGTCGAGAATGGCGGCGTCACGCTGCTGGTCGATCCGATGAGCATCCAGTACCTCATGGGTGCCGAGATCGACTACAAGGAAGACCTGCAGGGGGCGCAGTTCATCATCCGGAATCCGAATGCACAAACGACCTGTGGCTGCGGATCGTCCTTCACCGTCTGAGGCCGTTCAGCCCGAAATCATCGCAGCCGTAGATCTCGGCTCGAACAGTTTCCACATGATCGTCGGTGAGCTGCGCCATGGCCAGCTTGCGATCCTCGATCGCATCCGCGAAACGGTGCGCCTGGCCGAAGGACTCTCCGACAGCGGCGATATCTCGCCCGAGCCCCGGCAACGCGCGCTCGACTGCCTGTCCCGCTTCGGCGAACGCTTGCGCGACATGAAGGCCGACAACGTTCGTGCGGCAGGCACGAGTACCATTCGCCGCGCTCGCGAGGACACGACCTTCCTGGCGGAGGCCGAAGCGGCGCTCGGCCACCCGATCGAGATCATCTCCGGCATCGAAGAAGCACGCCTCATCTACAACGGCGTGGTGCACAGCATGCCCCCGACAGACGGCCTGCGGCTGGTCATGGATATCGGCGGCGGCAGTACCGAGTTGATCCTCGGCAAGGGCGCCAATCCGACGGCGCTGGAAAGCACCCACATGGGGTGTGTGTCGATGACCGAGCGTTTCTTCCCGGGTGGCAAGATCAGTCGCAGTGGCTTCGCAAAGGCGCGGCTGGCGGCGCAGCTCGAGTTGCGTCCCGTGAAGGCGTTTTTCCGAAACGCAGAGGGTGCCCAGGTCATCGGGACGTCGGGCACGATTCGCTCGACCGAGGCCGTTGCCCGGGCACTGGGAATTTCTGAAGCGGGGCTGACGCTCGGCGACATCGAGCAGCTGATCGAGAAAGTCCTTGAGTTCGATTCGGTCAACGACATCGCGCTGGACGGCCTGTCGGACAATCGTGCGCAGGTCTGGCCTGGTGGCTTGTCGATACTCGCTGAGCTACTGCATGTTCTGAAAATCGACAAGCTCATGGTGTCCGATGGCGCCCTGCGTGAAGGCCTGTTGTACGACCTGTTGGGCAGGCTGCGGCACGAGGATGCGCGCGAGCGTACCGTGCGCTCGATGGAGGCGCGCTACCACGTGGACGAACAGCAGGCGAGGCGCGTCGCGGGGACCGCCGCCGACCTGTTCGAGCAGTGCAAGGAGGAATGGGGGTTCTCGAGCCGGCTTGCCGGCAAGATGCTCGACTGGGCGGCTCGCCTGCACGAAATCGGCCTCGACATCTCGCACGACGGCTACCAGCGGCACGGCGCCTATATTGCCGAGTACGCCGACATGCCCGGGTTCCCGCGCGCCGAACAACGTTTGTTGGCGGCGCTGATCGGCGGGCAGCGGCACCGCATTGCAAGGTCCTGTGTCGGGTCGCTGCCCGAGTCCTGGCAGGAAGATGGCTTGCGATTACTGATACTGCTGCGCCTTGCGGTTCTCCTGAATCGGAGCCGGAAAGAGATGGAGCATCCACGCGTTTCGATTCACGTGGCGGAGGAGGCTATCTCGCTGGGTTTCGATGCCGCCTGGCTGGCTGACAATCCGCTGACGCTCGCCGATCTCGAGCGCGAGCAGGAATACCTTGGTCTTATCGGTTATCGACTGGTGGTTGAGCAGGCGTAAGATAAGGGCCTCGCAGCCCGCATCAGGCCTTCGCGGCAAGCTGCTCCAGGAAGATGTCCTGGGCCGAAATGCGTTCGTCCTTTCCCGGTGAGAGCCGCTCGTAACTGCCATCGCCATGCAGCACCCACGCCTGGCAGTTGTCGGCCAGGAAGGTCTCCAGGTGCGCGCGCAGTTGTTCCTTCATTGCCTTCTGGCGGATTTCGAAGCACGACTCATTGCGGCGGAACATGTTGCGGTCCATCCAGTCGGCACTCGAGCAATAGAATTCTTCGTCACCACCGTTGAGAAAATAGTAGACGCGTGAGTGTTCGAGGAAACGGCCGACGATCGACCGCACGTGGATGTTCTCCGACAGGTCCTTGACGCCCGGCCGCAGTGAGCAGATGCCGCGCACGACCAGGTCGATCTTGACACCCGCCTGGGACGCTTCGTACAGCGCATCGATCAGCTGTGGCTCATTCAGGGAGTTGATCTTGGCGATAATGCGCGCTTCCTTCCCGGACCTGGCGTTCTCTGTTTCGCGTCCGATCTTGGCGATCAGTGCGTCGAACAGGCTGAATGGCGAGGCCAGCATGCGCGTCATGCCGACGGCCTCCGTCAGGCTTGTCAGTTGCAGGAAGAGCTTGTGCACATCCTCGCCGAGGCGCTGGCTGCTCGACAGGTATCCGTAGTCGGTGTACACGGACGTGGTCGCGTGATGATAGTTGCCTGTCCCGAGGTGCACGTAGCGAACCAGCCGGTCGTCCTCCCGCCGCACCACGAGCAGCATTTTCGCATGCGTCTTGAAGCCGACGAGGCCGTAGACGACGTGGGCGCCAGCCTCCTGCAGGCGATTGGCGAGCGCGATGTTGGCGGCTTCGTCAAAGCGCGCCATCAGCTCGATCACAACCGTGACCTCCTTGCCCGATCGCGCCGCGGTGACGAGGTGGTCGACGATAGGCGAGTCTGCGCCGGTTCTGTACAGGGTTTGCTTGATCGCCAGTACGTCCGGATCTACCGCGGCCACGGCGATGAAATCGATGACTGGCGCGAACGACTGGTAGGGGTGATGCAAAAGCACGTTTTTCTTGGACAGGACCTCGAAGATGTCGTCATCGGTAAGCAGTTCCTCGGGCATGCCCTGCGTGAACGCGGGGTACAACAGCTCCGGGCGGTCCGTCAGCCCGCAGACCGTACTCATCCGATTCAGGTTTACCGGTCCCTCCACCAGGTACATGTCGTCTTCCTGGAGGTTGAAGTGATCCAGCAGGAACTCCTGCAGGTCCTCGGGACACTCGTGCCCGATCTCGATACGCACCGCCGCACCGTAGCGACTGGCCTCGAGCTGGCCTTCAAGTGCTCGAACGAGATCGCTGACTTCCTCGTCATCGATGTAGAGATCGCTGTTGCGCGTCACGCGGAACTGGTAACAGCCATCGACATCCAGCCCCGGGAACAGGCGATCGACATGCACCCGGATCACGGAAGACAGGAACACGTAGTTGTGCTCGCCCGGCTTGCTGAGATGCTCGGGCAACTCGATGATGCGCGGGAGCGAACGTGGCGCCTGTACCATGCCACGGTGGCGGCGCCGGCCGAATGCATCCCTGCCATGCAGGCGCACCACGAAGTTCAGGCTCTTGTTGAGAATGCGCGGGAACGGCCGCGACGGGTCGAAGGTCAGCGGCGTGAGTACCGGGACGACCTGTTCGTCGAAATACTGACTTAGCCACTCCTGTTGCTCGTCGCTCCATTCGTGACTTTGCACAAAGCGGACGCCCGCCCTGGTGAGTTCCGGGAACATGACGTCGTTGAGCAAACGGTACTGCTGGCGAACGAGTTCGGCCACCTCCTGGCGAAGGGTATTGAACACGTCCTGGGCCGGTATCTTCTCGGGCCCCTGCGCAGGCGCCCCGATTTCCATACGTTGCTTCAGTCCCGCAACGCGGATCTCGAAGAACTCGTCGAGGTTGGTGCAAACGATGCACAGGAAGCGCAGTCGCTCGAGCAACGGCACATCAGGGTCCAGTGCCTGGGCGAAGACGCGTTTGTGAAACTCGAGCAGGCTGAGTTCGCGATTGATGTACAGGCTGTCCATATCTCAGGGAGAGTGTAGCGCGCCGAGAACGACTTTGTGAGATGCACCGGTCACACTCGGGAGGTTTCCGGTTTCCCCGTTCATCGTGCGCATCGCCAGCCAGGCGAACGCAACCGCTTCCACCCAGTCCGGGTCGAGGCCAACTGCCCGGGTCGTATCCACTTTCGTGCCCGGGAGGTTACGGGACAGGCGAGCGAGCAGGTCCACGTTGTGCGCGCCGCCACCGCAGACATACAGCGCCTGGGATGTCGGAGCGTACTTTTTCACGCTGTCTGCAATCGTGCGCGCGGTCAGTTCGGCCAGTGTCGCCTGGACGTCGGCCGGATCAAAGGACTCGGGGTGATGCTGCAGCAGCCAGTCGAGATTGAAATCCTCGAGGCCGGTGCTCTTCGGCGGTTCCAGGCCGAAGTATTCGAATGCCAGCAGTCGCTCGAGCAACGCCTCGACACAGGATCCCGATGCGGCCCAGTCGCCGTTTCGATCGAACGGTGTCTTCCTGTGCTTCTGCACCCAGCGGTCCAGCAGCGTGTTGCCGGGACCCGTGTCGAAGCCGACGACGGGCACATCGCCCGCCCCGAGTATCGTCACGTTTGCAATGCCGCCAATGTTCAGAATGACCCGCTCATTTGCGGTGCCACCGAACAACCAATCGTGGAACGGTGGAACCAGCGGGGCTCCCTGGCCGCCGGCGGCGATATCGGCACTCCGAAAATCGGCGACGGTGTCGATGCCGGTCCCGGCGGCAATCGTCGCCGGGTTCCCGATTTGCAGAGAGTACGGTGCAATGGCATCCGGTTGATGGCGAACGGTCTGGCCGTGGCTGCCGATCGCACGGACGTCATTGGCGGCAATGCCGCTGTCCCGCAGTAGCTTGAGGGCCGCATCACGGAAGCACTCGCCCACCTGTCGATCCAGGGAGCCGATATTGGCGATCGGCTGGTCGACGGGCGTTGCGGCCGCGTTCAGGAGCGCCCGGCGCAGTGTGTCGGGATAGGCCTGCCGGCAGGTCCCTTCAATACTCACACTGCGCTCAGCGAAGCGTACGAGCACGGCATCGATGCCGTCCATGCTCGTGCCGGACATCAGGCCAATGTAGAGATCGGACATCCTGTTATTGTGCGCTGAACGCGATCGACGCTACCCGCGTGCTCTTGAACTGCTCGAGTTCCTCGAGAATCGGGGCCGCCTCGGCGAGGAATTGCTGGCGGTACTCGCTCTTGATCGGCTCTGCGTCGGGCAGTGAAACCGTCCGCGGGTTTCGATGCACCCCGTTCAGCCGATACTCGTAGTGAAGGTGGTTTGCGGTGGCGAGTCCGGTCATGCCCACGTAGCCGATGGTCTGCCCCTGCCGCACACGCGAACCGAGCCTCGCTTTGGCCGCGAAGCTCGACATATGAGCGTAGAGCGTCGTGATATTGCCGCCGTGTTGCAGGATGACGACCTTGCCGTAACCGGACTTGGTCCCGCGGAAGATGACCTTGCCGTCGCCGGCTGCCTTGATCGGGGTGCCACGGGGCGCAGCATAGTCCACACCGCGATGGGCACGGATCGTGTTCAGAATGGGGTGACGCCGGTTCGGGTTGAAGTTCGAACTGATCCGCGTGAAATCCACCGGGGCGCGGATGAACGCTTTGCGAACGCTGTCGCCCTCGGGCGTGAAGTAGTCGGTGACGTCGTTCTTGTCCTTGAAGCGAATGGCCTGGATCTGGCGGCCGTTGTTGTTGAACTCGGCCGCAATGATCTCGCCGTCGGTGACGAACTCACCGTCCTGCCAGATTTCTTCGTACTGGACGTAGTAGTTGTCACCGGAGCGGATGTCCAGGATGAAATCGACGTCCCAGGCGAAGATGCCGGCAATGTTCATGATCGTTCTGTCGGACAGGCCCGCCTGTGCAGCGCTTTCAAAAAGAGAACTCTCGATCACACCATAGGCGTGACGTTTGCGAACTTCGACAGGCCGCTCGATGATCTGCGCGACGAAACCGTCATCCTGGCGTTCGATGCTCAGTGCATTGGTCAGATCGAGTTTCGAATACAGGCTGACGATCTTGCCCGCGTCGTGCGTTACCTCGAAGACATCGCCAGGCTTGAGACGGCGAAAGCGCTGCTTCGCTTCGTCGAGCTGGGCGATGGCCATGAGGTGGCCGATATCCAGGTTGTTGCGCCGGAACAGGCCTTCCATCGTATCGCCGCGACCCACGGTCAGCGACAAGCGATCGAACACGGGCAGAGGTTCGACGGCAATCTCCGGTTCGACAGCGTCACGCGTGATCTCGGCAGCATCGAGTTCGTCGACCGTCAGGACGGCGGTGTCGGCGGCAACCATCGCCGGCGTTTCGGGTGCCATCGGTTTGGGGTCGTTGATGCTAAGGCCGGAGATCAGGGCGATGCCGATAAGCGGGATGCCGAGCCCTACCGCAAACCACTGGAAGGCTTTGGATTTCGCGGGCTTTCTCGCGGCAGACGGCTTGTAATCGTGAAGAAGTGGGCTGGCCTGACGACTCAAGTCTGCGTCCCCGAATGCATGGATGCCGCTACTCTACCGGTTGGCATTTTGGAGGTCAAAGCCGCGCGAGGATGCTACAGTTCGCGAAACTGAAATGCGGTCGATGCCGCGCCCACCGGCCAACGCGCCGCAGGTACAAAAAGACGCAGGACAATGAGCAGTATTAAGGAACAGATCGCGGAACTTAGCCGCGGAACGGATGAAGTATTGCCCGAGGATGGGCTGCACGCGAAGCTGAAACTCGGCAGGCCGCTGATCGTCAAGGCCGGTTTCGACCCGACCGCGCCCGACTTGCATATCGGGCACACCGTGCTGATCAACAAGATGCGCCAGTTCCAGCAGTTCGGTCACGAGGTCGTCTTCCTGATCGGCGATTTCACGGGAATGATCGGTGATCCTTCGGGCAAGAACGCGACGCGCCCCCCGCTGACGCCGGACGAGATCAAGGCGAATGCCGAGACCTACGAGCGCCAGATATTCAAGATCCTGGATCCTGACCTGACGCGCGTGGCGTTTAATTCGACCTGGATGGGCAAGATGGATGCGGCCGGGCTGGTCAAGCTCGCGTCGCACCAGACGGTCGCCCGCATGCTGGAGCGCGATGACTTCAAGAAGCGCTACAAAGGCGGTGTGCCGATATCGATTCACGAGTTCCTGTATCCGATCGTGCAGGGGTACGACTCGGTCGAGCTGAAAGCGGATGTCGAGCTGGGCGGCACTGACCAGAAATTCAACCTGCTGGTCGGCCGTCAGTTGCAGCAGGATTTCGGGCAGCAACCGCAGATCGTGATGACAACGCCATTGCTGGAGGGTCTCGACGGCGTGCAGAAGATGTCCAAATCACTGGACAACTACATTGGCATCACGGATGCACCCGGGGACATGTTCGGCAAGCTCATGTCGATTTCCGACGACCTGATGTGGCGGTATTTCGAGGTACTCAGCTTCCGGTCGCTCGAGGAGATCGCCACTTTGAAGCAGGAAGTGGCCGACGGCATGAACCCGCGCGACGCAAAATTTGAACTTGGCATGGAAATCGTTGCCAGATTCCATGACGACGCTGCGGCGACGGGTGCTCGGGACGAGTTCATCGCCCGCTTTCAACAAGGCGCCATGCCCGACGAGATTCCGGAGAAAACCCTGGCGTCGAAGGATGGCCAGCTCGGTATTGCGTACCTGTTGAAAGCAGCAGGCCTGGTCGGCAGCACGTCCGAGGCGTTCCGGATGATTGAGCAGGGCGCTGTCAGGATCGACGGAGAGCGGGTGGCGGACAGGGCCCTGCAGGTTGAGGCCGGCAGTACCAACATATTCCAGGTGGGTAAGCGCAAGTTCGCACGCGTCACGCTCGCCTGACAAGCGGTTCGCGGCGTCGGCCCGGCACGCAGGAGGTGAATGCAGTGAACAGATTTCTGGCTTTGGGCGTAGCGGTCCTGGTACTTGGGATGGCCCCGCAGGCCGCGGTCGGGCAGGCGGCGGACGCAGACATGCGCAAGCAGTTCGAGGCCGTGATCAATGGCCTGAACGACAACGCGTTTGATGCATTCCAGCGAGCCGTGGACGAAGATGCCCTGGTCAACCGTATTTTCGGCACACGCGTGATCGACGGCGACGTGAAGGAACAGTTTGCGGCCGCATTCCCGAACAACCTCCAGCAGATGTTTATTTCCTCTTTTCCCCGGCCCCGGACCGAGGGTGAAGCGGGTGGCGAGATCATCGGCACGCTCATCGCATTCCAGTTCCAGAACGGTCAGGGCCGCGCGATCGTCCGGTATGAGGGCAGGGGCTACCGGTATTCCTATCATGCCTATGAGCTGAAACGGAGCCGGAGCAAGCTCGCGATCGTCGACTGGTTCGATTACTACCACTCGACCTGGTTCAGCGAGGACGCCGGTAACGCGCTCTTGCGGGCAATGCCGGCGGCGGCATCCGTGCGCGCCGTCATGAAGACGCCAAACCCGTCGGAAGGGCAGGTATTCCAGGTGGGTGAGCTCCTCAAGGCCGTACGTGACCAGAATGCGCAGCGCTACTTCCAGATCTACGACGGCCTCGAGGACGTGTTGCGCAATGAGCCGCACGTCGTGGTCCTCAACTATCAATACTGTCGGCGGCTCGGGGACCCTGCTCGCCTCGACCAGGCGGTGCAGTCCCTGGTCGCCGCCTTTCCCGGAGACGCCCTCTATAGCCTGGGGCTGTCGAGGTATTACATCGGCAGAAACCTCTTCGAAGAGGCGATTGTCGAGCTGGATCGCTTCGAGACGGCGCTCGGCATGAAAGACGGCGTCTCCGAGGCCTTCAAGGCGACATCGGCCATGGCGCTGGGCGATTTCGAGCGCGCCCAGGCCTTCGCGGTGAGCGCGACAGAGGTGGAACCTGCACTTGAGCTCAGCTGGTGGACCTTGCTGCGGGCGAGGACGGCCGCCGGCGACTATGCGGGCGCCACGGAGGCGCTGACCCAGCTCGAGGACCGCTTCAAGCACCTCCTGATTCCCCAGAAACTGAGGCGCGATCGCTTCCTCAAAGTGCTCATCGATCAGCAGGAGTACAAGGACTGGCGCGAGGCACGGGACGGGGCCTGATGCAGGGCCCCTGCCCGGGGCGCGGAATTCCAACCGGAATCCTCGGGCCGGGGTCGCAGCCGCCCCGGCGGCGGTCGGCGCCGGGCCTGCCGGAATTCCGCCAGGTTGGCTGTTTTTACCGGGAAAAACAGCGGCATCGTGGGCGCCCCGAGCGCTTACAGGACGCGGATTTCAGCCCCATCGAAAAAAAATAAAAAAAGTGTTGACGGGGCGAATCGTCACCGTATAATGCGCGGCTCTCTGGGGGACACGGTGGACCTCAGTGGGCTCCCAAAAATACCTGCAGGCGTACGAGGAATGTTGCTAAGGCCTCCTTCGCCTGTATAATGGTGGGTCCGCCCTATTCGATCGACGGCCAAGGCTGTCAGCTGGATGGGGCTCGTTCTTTAACAACTCAATCAGATAATTTGTGTGGGTGCTTGCGCTGGACTTT
>CBDUMZ010000022.1:0-39598 GCA_965368465.1 uncultured Chromatiales bacterium | reverse complement strand
TCGCATCAGTCTTCATTCGCACCGAGGTCCTGCATGATGCTCCAGCCGTCGGCCTCGCTTTCGGCGACGGCAAAGTCGCGGATGGAAATTCCCGCCTCGTGCACGCTGTTTGCATCGCCCGTCAACAGCGGATGCCAGCTCGGTAAGTCCTGTCCCCTGGACAGGCGCCGGTAAGCGCAACTGGCCGGCAGCCATGCGAACGCCTCTGGCCGTTCCGCCACCAGCACCAGGCACTCGGACACTTTTTTGGCGCGGTTTGCGTAGTCCGTGCAGCGGCAGGTTTCAAGATCGAGCAACCGACAAGCGATGTCGGTGTAGAAAACCTCGTCTGTATCTTCGTCCTGCACCTTGTGCAGACAGCACAGCGCGCAGCCATCGCAGAGTGACTCCCACTCCTCGCGATTCATCTCCGCCAGCGATTTGCGTTTCCAGAAAGGTTCGGTCATCGTCCCGTACTTTGCGACACCATGGACCGAATATCCACATGAAGGCTGTTTTACTCGATTGGGGGACCATGGGTCCGGGCCTCGATACTGGTGAGCTGCTGGCACTGTTGCCGGATCTGGAGATCTACGACGAGACGGCCGACAACCAGGTTGCCGCTCGCATCGCCGGTGCAGAGATCGTCCTCGGCAACAAGGTGCTGATCTCCGAAACGCTGTTCGCCAATGCCCCTGACCTGCGCTTCATAGGCCTTACCGCGACGGGCACCGACAACGTCGACCTCGTCGCCGCAAAGAAATACGGCGTCGCTGTAGCAAACATCCGCGCGTATTGTTCGCAGTCCGTCGCTGAGCATGTATTCGGTTGCCTCTTGAGCCTCGCGCACAACTTCGATTCCTATGCGGCAGATGTGCGCGCCGGCGAGTGGCAGACGGCGAAGAACTTCTGCCTGTTGACGTACCCGATCAGCGAGTTGTCCGCGATGACCCTTGGCATCGTAGGCTACGGCGAGCTCGGCAAGCGTGTCGCCAACATCGCCAGGGCCTTCGGCATGGAAGTTATCGTCGCTGCGCGTCCCGGAACCGCCGAGGTTCCGGAAGGCCGGGTGCCCATGAGCGACCTTCTCGCGCGTGCCGATGCCATCACGCTGCATTGCCCGCTCAACGACGATACGCGCGGGCTCTTCGGTGCCGACGAGTTCAAGGCAATGAAGAATACCGCTATCCTGATCAACACCGCACGCGGCGGACTGGTTGACTCCGCAGCACTGGTTGCCGCCTTGCGCAGTGGCGAAATCGCAGCGGCGGCCATTGACGTTCTGCCGAAGGAGCCGCCCGTCGATGGGGACCCACTACTCGACTACCGGGGCAATAACCTGCTCGTGACTCCGCACATCGCATGGGGGACGCTGACTGCCCGCCAGAACGCCGTCGATGAACTCACCGCCAACATTGCCGCGTTTCTCCGGGGCGAGGAACGCTGTCGCGTCGTTTGACCTGGCCCGGTCTCAGGCGCCGACGATCTGCCGCGCCCATTGCACGATGGACCGCACGCGCGGCGAACCCAGGTCGTAGGCCTCATCGAAAGACACCCAGCGCCACTCGTGGTGCTCCGGCTCGCCGGTTTCCGGCGAGGGGCCCATGACGACGTCTTCCTGCTCCGTCGTCGCGATGAAGTAGCGCGCAATCTTGCCGCGGCTGTAGGGTCCTGTCTCGAAGTAGCGGTCGCCCCACTCGAACGACAGGTCGGCCACGCCGGTCTCTTCACCGACCTCGCGTACCGCGGCCTCCATGGGCGCTTCGCCGCGCTCGCGGATGCCCTTGGGAAAATCCCAGTGATGAAAGGCCCGCAACATGAGCGCCCGCCAGCCACTGTCCGCGCGCCTCACGACGACCACCCCGCAGGAGAGCCTGACATCATTCATCCCGTGGCCCCCCGGAGCACATCGACGGGCGCGGCGTTGACGGCACCGCGTGCCGCGAAGAAGCCGCTGATGCACACCACAAGAATCCCCGCACCGACACCGGCTATCCAGATCAGCGGGTTGAATTCATACGGCAGGTTGAACAGCTCGACAGCGACAACGGCCGCGAGGACCGAGGCTCCGGCCGACGCAAGGATGCCGGCGGCCGCGCCCAGCGCCGCAAATTCCGCCATGACGCCGGCAAATACCGTGCGGCGGCGCGCACCCAGCGCACGCAGCATCGCACTTTCGAAACGACGCTCATCGATCGTCGACTGCACGGCCGCGAACAACACGGCGATGCCCGCCGCCAGCGTAAATACGAAAACGGCCTGCACCGCGAGACTCGCCTTCTCGATGATGCCGCGCACCTGCTCCAGGATAGCGCCGAGATCGATGACCGAGATGCTCGGATGCGCGCGCATCAGGTCGACAAGCATTGCTTGCTTGCCGTCCGGAATGCGCATGCTCGAGATATAGGTCGTCGGCATATCATCCAGCGACCCCGGGGAGAGCACGATAAAGAAGTTGGGCTCGAACGAATCCCAGTTCACCTTGCGGATACTCGCGATCTCCGCCTCGACGTCCCTGCCCGCCACGAAGAAGTTGAGGCGATCGCCTATGCCGAGCCCTGTGTTCGTCGCGGCTTCCTCCTCGATGGACACGAGCGGTGGCCCGGCATAGCCGGCGGGCCACCAGGTACCTGCCACGAGTTCGTTGCTCGAGCTGAGTTCGGCAGCCCAGGAGAGATTTGCCTCGCGATTCGCGAGCCACTCGCCGTCGCGATTCGGGTACTCGCGATCCTTCACCGACTCGCCGTTGATGGTCGTCATGCGCGCCCGCACGAGCGGCGTAAAGACAGGCACGTCCATGTCACTCGCCGCAAATCTCTCGCCAACCGCATCGAGCTCGTGGGGCTGGATGTTGATCAGGAAATGATTCGGTGCGTTCTCGCCCAGCGTCTGCCGCCAGCCTTCGAGCAGGTCCGTCCGCACGATCGTGAGGAGCAGGAGCACGGTAATGCCGAGACCGAACGCGACGACCTGCACCGCGCTGTCGCGACCACGGCGGGCCACGTTCGCCAGGCCGTAACGCCAGGCAACACCCACGCCCGAGCGCGCCTTACCGATGACGGCAACGAGCCCGCGACCCACGAGGTACAGCGCGCCCGCGATGATCACGATGCCGCCGATCAGGATGACCAGCATGCGGGCATCGCCGACCGAGCGATACAGCAACGCGGCAACCGCGGCCAGGGACAGGCCCACTACGAGCGTCCGCGAAGGTGCCGGTGGCATCTCGTCATGGCGGAGCACGCGCAGCGGTGGGGTATTTCTCAACTGGATCATGGACGGCAGCGCGAAGCCCAGCATCAATACGAGCGCGCTGCCGCTCGCGAGTATGACGGGGCGCAAACCGGTGTCCGGCAACGAGCCCGCGAGCAGATCAGAAAGGACACTCGCCAGCAACTCCTCGGCAACATACCCGGCAACGCTGCCCGCGGCGACACCGAGGATACCGAGCAACAGGAGTTGCACCAGGGCGACCGTGATGACGAAACCCTGCGTTGCCCCGAGACTCTTCATCAACGCAACCGTATCCATGCGCCGATGCGCAAACCGGCGTGCCGACATGGCGACGGCGACGGCGCTCAGCAACAGGCTGATCACAGCTGTCAGCGACAGGAAGCGTTGTGCCCTGTCGGCGGCGTTGTAGGCCCGTTCGCTACTCTCTTCCTGGCTGCGTATGCGGATCTCGTCGGGCAGGATGTCCTGGATGGCGTCATTAAAGCTGGCCACGTCCTGCTCATCGCCTGCCACGAGCAGTGCATAAGCAACTCGACTGCCTTCGCCGATAAGCCCGCTCGAATCGATATCCGCCATGTTCATGATGACGGTGGGCGCCAGCGACGCGAAGCCGATGGACTGGTCCGGGCGATAGGTCAACACGGCCGTCACCGTGAGTTGCAGCTCGCCGATATCGAGCACATCGCCGATGTCGGCACCGACCCGCGCGAGCAGTGCGCCGTCCGCCCAAACCTCGCCCGGGGCAGGAATACCGTCAACCGCTCGCTGCTCACCGAATAGCTCGTCCGCAACCCGTACTGCGCCGCGCAACGGGTACAGGTCGCTGACGACCTTGATCGACGACAGGGCGTTGTCGTCACCATGAAAGACGACGGACGGGAACGACATCGTATCGGCGGTCTCGAGCTTGTACTCGGCCGCCAGCGCCCGCCACTCATCCGGCACGGGTGCCTGGGAGCGCAACCGCAAGTCCGCCGCCAGCACTTCGTTGGCCTGGCGCGCTACCGCCTTGCCGATCCTGTCGGTGAGAAAACCGACGGCCGTGAGCGCAGCGACGGCAAGGCTGACGGCTGCGAGCAGCACCAGCACCTCGCCCGAGCGCAGCTCGCGGCCAAAACTCCGCAATGCGAAGACAACGGCTTTCATGCGGCGGTCCTGACGTCGCTTACAAGGCTGCCGATATCCAGCGAGATCACGCGATCGCAACGTTCGGCGAGACCGTTGTCGTGGGTGACCAGCACCAGCGTCGTCGATGAATTGCGATTCAGCTCGAACATGAGCTCCATGATGTTGGCGCCCGTGCGGGCATCCAGGTTGCCCGTGGGCTCGTCCGCGAACAGGACGGCAGGCTCAGTTGCAAACGCCCGGGCGATCGCGACGCGCTGCTTTTCTCCGCCGGACAGTTGGGCCGGGTAATGACTCCACCGGTCCGCGAGCCCGACCTTGTCGATGATGGCCCGCGCCGCCTGCCGCGCATCGCCATGACCCGCGAGCTCCAGCGGCAACATGACGTTCTCGAGCGCGTTGAGCGAGGGCACGAGGTGAAACGACTGAAACACGAAGCCGACACTTTCGGCCCGGACGAGCGCTCTGCCGTCCTCATCGAGCTCCGAGAGATTCGAGCCGTTGAGGTCGACATGGCCTCGCGTGGGCAGGTCAAGACCCGCCAACAGGGCCAGCAGGGTGGACTTGCCCGCCCCGGAAGGCCCGACCACGGCTACCGACTCACCGGCATCAATGCTGAAACTGACGTCCCTGAGAATGGTCAGAGTCCCTTCCGGGCTGCTAACCTCCTTACTTAACTGGTGTGCATTGAGCACGTTTTCGATCGATTTTTCCGCCATGCGAATATTGCTTTCTCTTGTTGCCTTGTTAATGACGGCCAACGTACAGGCTGACGACGCCCCGACCATCCTGGTCTTCGGCGACAGTCTCAGTGCCGGCTACGGTATTGACGTTGACCAATCCTGGGTCGCTTTGTTGCAAAAGCGACTCGAGGAAACAGGGTACGAACATCGCGTGGTGAACGCCAGTATCAGTGGTGAAACGACCGCCGGCGGGGCCACGCGCATCGACCAGGCCATCGGCACGTTTTCGCCGGAGCTTGTCATCCTGGAGCTAGGCGCCAACGATGGTTTGCGGGGTTTTCCGACCGCCAGCATCAAGAGCAATATCGAGCTTATAGCGCGGCGCGCGCGCGATTCCGGTGCGGAGGTCGTGCTGCTGGGTATTCGCATTCCAACCAACTACGGTGCGCGCTATTCGCGAGCCTTCGAGGCGGTCTTCAGCGAAGTGGCGTCCGACCTCGACATCCGGTGGATAGAGTTCTTCATGGACGGCATCGCACTGAACGATGAGCTCCTGCAGGACGACCGCATCCATCCGAACGCTGAAGCGCAGCCGCTGCTCCTGGATAACGCCTGGCCCATAATCCGCGCTACACTTGACGCGCGCTAATTAAAGAGAGGGTTTCGTGGAAAAAGTCTGGCTTAAGTCCTATCCGGAGGGCATTCCGGCGGAAATACCCGCGCCACCATGGCGCTCCGTGCGAGACCTGTTCGAGCACAGCTTCGCGGCGTACCCGAACAGCCCCGCGTACACCAACATGGGCCGCACGCTCACGTACGCCGAACTCAACGAGAAGTCCATGCAGTTCGCCTGCTTCCTGCAGCAGGAACTGAAGCTGATGCGCGGCGAGCGCGTCGCCATCATGCTGCCCAACATCCTGCAGTACCCCGTGGCGATGTGCGGCATATTCCGGGCCGGGCTGGTCGTCGTGAACGTCAATCCGCTCTATACGGCCCGCGAGCTGCGGCACCAGCTGCAGGACTCCGGCGCCCGCAGCATCATCATTCTCGAGAACTTCGCACATATCCTGGAGGATGTGATCGCCGATACCGATGTCGACCATGTCATAACGACCGGCGTCGGCGACCTGCTCAACTGGCCGCGCGGCATGGCTACCAATTTCCTGCTGCGCAATGTCAAGCGCAGCGTGCCGAAATACCATTTTGCCCACCAGACACGCTTCAAAAAAGCACTCAGGATCGGCTCGGGGCGCAAACTCAAGGACGTCGATCTTGGCTTCGCCGACATCGCCTTCCTGCAGTACACGGGCGGCACGACCGGCGTGTCCAAGGGCGCGATGCTCAGTCACCGCAACATGGTGAGCAACGTACAGCAGACCGTCATCTGGCAGGACGATGCGTACGAAGGCGTCGACCAGGTTGTCGCGATCACGGCGCTGCCGCTCTACCACATCTTTTCGCTCGAAGGGAACTGCCTGACGGTCACGGCGCTCGGGGGCGAGAACATTCTCATCACGAACCCACGCGACTTCGAAGGCTTTGCCAAGGAAATCGCCAAGCACAAGTTCAACCTGTTTACGGGCGTCAACACGATGTTCGCCGCACTTATGAACACCGAGAACTTCAGCAAGATCGATTTCTCGCACCTGCGCATTGCGATCGGTGGCGGCATGGCCGTGCAACCGGCCGTTGCCAAGGAGTGGAAACAGAAAACGGGCACTTCGATTCTGCAGGGCTACGGCCTGACCGAGACCTCGCCCGTGGCCATTTGCTGCACGGTGCACAGCGACTTCACAGGGACGATAGGTCTGCCCATTCCTTCGACCGATGTGAGCATTGTCGGTGAAGACGGCAACCACCTTGCCCTGGGTGAAATTGGCGAGATCTGCATCAAGGGCCCCCAGGTCATGGAGGGCTACTGGCAGCGTCCCAAGGAGACGGCTGACGTGATGTTGCCGGGCGGCTGGCTTCGTACCGGTGATATCGGGCGCATGGATGAAGATGGCTTCGTCTGGATCGAAGACCGCAAGAAAGACATGATTCTCGTATCGGGCTTCAATGTTTACCCGAACGAAATCGAGAACGTGGTTGTGGAGCTCGATGGCATCCTCGAGGCGGCCGCCATCGGCATCCCCGACGAGCGCTCCGGCGAGATCGTGAAGATCTTCGCTGTGCGCAAGGACGAATCCGTTACCGAACAGGACATCCTCGACCATTGCCGGGAAAACCTGACCGGCTACAAGCGGCCGAAGCTCGTTGAGTTCCGCGACGAACTACCGAAGACCAATGTAGGCAAGATCCTGCGACGCGCGCTGCGCGACGAGTAATCAGTCCCCGTGGTACTGCGGGCTCAGCTCGTGTACCGCATCGACCAGTACGCCGAGGTTCTCGGGATCGATGTCGGGCGTAATACCGTGGCCGAGGTTGAAGACGTGCCCCGGCCCGTTGCCGTAGCTCGCCAGCGTCCTCGCGACGCCCTCTCGAATCACTTCGTGGCTCTCCCTGAGCGTGGCCGGATCGAGATTGCCCTGTAAGGCGACCTTGTCCTGCACGTACTGACGCGCGTCCGCGAGATCGGTGGTCCAATCCACACCGAGCGCATCGCATCCCGTGTCGGCGAGGTCCCTGAGCAACGGACCCGCGCCCTTCGTGAAGAGAATGACCGGGATCCTGCGACCGTCATTTTCGCGCGTCAGGCCGTCCACGATTTTTTGCATAGGCGCCAGTGAGAAGCGGCGAAACGCGTCCGGCTCCAGTGCGGCACCCCAGGTATCGAAGATCTGTACCGCCTGGGCGCCGGCTTCGATCTGGGCATTCAGGTACTCGGTCGTCGTTTCGGCGACCTTGTCCATGAGTTCGTCGAGCACCTCGGGTGCTTCGGCCGCGAGGCCCTTGATCGTCGGGAACTCCCTGCTCGACCCGCCCTCGACCATGTACGTCCCGCAGGTAAAGGGGCTGCCGGCGAAACCGATGAGTGGCACCTTGCCGTCGAGCTCACGGCGAATCGTGCGCACTGCGTCGAAGACGTAGCCCAGCTCCTTCTCGACATCGGGCACACGCAGGTCTCGAATCGCATCGGCCGTCTGGACCGGATCACGAAACTTGGGGCCCTCACCCGTCACGAAGTACAGGCCAAGGCCCATGGCATCCGGCACGGTCAGGATGTCGGAAAAGAGGATTGCCGCGTCGAGTGCGTAACGTCGCAGCGGCTGCATCGTTACCTCGCAGGCGAGATCGGGATTGCGGCACAGGCTCATGAAATCGCCGGCCTGCGCGCGCGTCTCGCGGTACTCGGGCAGGTAGCGCCCCGCCTGGCGCATGATCCACAGGGGCGTGCGCGGCACGGGCTCTTTCATCAGGGCCCGCAGCAGCAGGTCGTTCTTGAGTTCGGTCATCAGGCACCTACCTGTTCGGCAATCGACGCCTGCATGGACTCGGCCATGGCGCGCGGGCTTTCTGCATCGCGAATCGGCCGGCCGACGACGATGTAGTCGCAGCCGTTTTGGAACGCGGTTTCCACCGTGACGACGCGCTTCTGGTCGCCGACGGGCTTGTTATCCACAGGGCGGATGCCCGGTGACACGACGAGCAGTTTCTCGTCCACGAATTCCCTGAGGGCCGGAACCTCCAGGCCCGAGGAAATGACGCCGTCGCATCCGGACTCGAGGCACTGCCGGGCCCGTGACAGCACGAGATCGCCGACGTCGCAATCGAAGCCGAGATCGTCGAGATCGCCGCGATCGAGGCTCGTCAGCACCGTAACGCCAAGGACCTTGAGGCTGTCGCCCTTGTTCGCGGCAGCCGCCTCCATGATGGATCGGTTGCCGTGCACGGTGACGAACGTCGCGCCGCGATCCTTGAGCGAGCGCACGGCGGAACCGACGGTGGCCGGAATATCGAAAAACTTGAGGTCGCAAAACACTTTCTTGTCACGCGCCAGCAACCAGTCGAGCAGGTCGAAATACTCGCCACTCATCATCAGCTCGAGGCCGATCTTGTAAAAGGTAACCGCGTCACCGAGCTCGTCGGCGAGTTCTTTTGCCCGGTCACAGGTCGGGACGTCCATGGCGAATATGAGCCGGTCTTTTGCCGGTATGTCTTTGTGTTTCACGGTACACCTTCTATTTCGGGAACAGTGGCCGGCGCCCCTGGCGGAAGGGCTCCGATCCCGCGCGCATAATATCAGCCTGTGAGCCGTTCGTGGGCCGCGATCGCATAGCGATCGGTCATGCCCGCGATGTAGTCCGCGACAACCCTGGCGCGCGGCGCGCCGTCGAGGCTGGCGGCGCGATCCGCGAACTCGGGCGGCATCAGCGTGACGTCCTGCGAATAGGCGTTGAACAGGTCGGCCACGATGGCCTGGGCCCGTCGTGTCATCTCGAGCTTCTGCTCGTGCCCGTACAGGTGCTTGTTGAGAAAGCGCTTGAGCGACAGATGCTGCTCGTAGACGGGCGGCGACATGTTGACCAGCGGTTCGCCGGCCGCTCGCACGTCATCAATGCTAGTAACGCCCGCTGCCCGGATGCGCCGGCCCGTTTCCTCGATCAGGTCCGTCACCACGGTCCCGATCATGCGGCGAATAATCTCGAAGATCAGGCGACGGTCTTCGAGGTCCGGGTACTTGCGGTGAACCCGCAGGTACTGCTGCTCGAACAGCGGCTGCTCACGCAACTGCTCGAGCGTGAGCAATCCCGCCCTGAAGCCGTCGTCGACATCGTGGTTGTTGTAGGCGATGGCGTCGGCGATATTCGCGAGTTGCGCTTCGAGACCCGGCTGCGTGCGCTCGAGGAAACGCTTGCCGACGTCACCCAGCCTGCGAGCGTTGCGCAAAGAGCAGTGCTTGAGAATACCCTCTCGTGTTTCGAACATGAGATTGAGGCCCGGGAAGTCCGCGTACTTGGCTTCGAGCTCGTCGACGACGCGCAGTGACTGGAGATTGTGCTCGAAGCCGCCGAAGTCGCGCATGCAGGCGTTCAGCGTGTCCTGGCCCGCATGCCCGAAAGGCGTGTGGCCGAGATCGTGCGCAAGGCAGATCGCTTCGGTCAGCGGCTCATTCAGCCCCAGCGCGACCGCCACGGAGCGCCCGATCTGGGAGACCTCGAGCGAGTGCGTCAAGCGCGTCCGGTACAGGTCGCCCTCGTGATTGACGAAGACCTGGGTCTTGTACATGAGGCGCCGGAACGCCGTGCTGTGAATAATGCGATCGCGGTCGCGCTGGTACTCGCCGCGGTGTGCGGGCCGCGGCTCCTCGACTCGTCGGCCGCGGCTGTTCGCTTCGTTAGCCGCGTAGGATTTCATTGAGTCGACGGTCGTCATACTCGGCAGAAACACGGCTCTCGCCGATCGCCTGGAGCAACACGAAACGCAGTGCTTTGCCCTGCACTTTCTTGTCCATGCCCATCGCCTTCTGCCAGTCGTCCGGCGCGATCGCCGGTGGTCTCGTCGGCAATCCGGCCGCGGCAATGAGACGCTCGAGGCGGTCTATGTCTTTCCCGGAAAGCTCGCTAAGCCGCGCAGCCATCAGCATGCCGGCCGCCACCGCTTCGCCGTGCAACCACTCCCCGTAGCCCTGGCAATGTTCGATTGCGTGACCGAACGTGTGGCCGAAATTCAGGATGGCACGACGCCCGGCCTCTCTTTCGTCCTCGGCAACAACCTCCGCCTTGAGCGCGCAACACCGATGAATCGCATAACCGAGTGCGTCTGCGTCCCGCGCCAGGAGTTTCGCCATGTTGGTCTCGAGCCAGGCAAAGAACCCGGCATCGCAGATGGCGCCGTACTTGATGACCTCGGCCAGCCCGGCGGCCAGTTCCCTGTCGGGCAAGGTATCGAGCGTGTTCGTATCGATGAGTACGACCCGGGGCTGGTAGAACGCGCCTATGAGGTTCTTGCCCTGTGCGTGATTGACGCCTGTCTTGCCGCCAACGGACGAGTCGACCTGCGCCAGCAGGGTGGTGGGCACCTGGATAAAATCGACGCCCCGCATGTAACAGGCCGCCGCAAAGCCGGCTATATCACCGACGACACCACCACCCAGGGCGACGATGGCGACGTCGCGGTTGGCACGGGACTCGACCAGCCGGTCGAGAATCGAGAGCATGGTCGCAACTGTCTTGAAGGACTCACCGTCGGGCAGGTTGATGCTGCGTACGTCGCACCCCGGGAGATTCGCGCGGAGTCTTTCGTAGTAAAGTGGGGCCACGGTCTCGTTGCTGACGACCAGGCAATCGCTGCCACGCACAAATTCGCTGAGATCGAAGTGGCCGTCAAGCAGGTCACGCCCGATCACGATCGGGTAGCTGCGCTCACCCAGATCCACTGTCAATGTCGAACTCATGCGCCGTAGATTACCTGATAGTGGCAGGGGGGACACTTCCTGGAACGTCACCCTCACGCAGGGATAGGCGTGAGATCAGGAAATGCTCTCGATGATCTCATTCGCCACGGAATGTACCTTCCGGCCGTCGGTGTCGACCACGAGATCGGCAATCTCCCGGTACAGCGGGTCGCGTTTCTGCAGCAGCTCTTCGAGCGTGCCACGTGGATCGTCGTTCTCCAGCAACGGACGGATCCGGCCCTTGCGTGTCCGGGCGACCTGCTGGTCCACTGACGTGTAGAGGTACACCACGAACCCGCGTCCCGCCAGGTTGCTGCGGTTCTTCGCTTTGACAACGGCTCCACCGCCCGTCGCCAGCACGACGCCATCCGACCGTGTCAGGTCATCGATCGCCGCTGCCTCGCGCTTGCGAAACCCGTCCTCACCCTCTTTCTCGAAGATGAACGCGACATCCACGCCCGTCCGGGACTCGATTTCATCGTCGCTGTCGACGAAGGTCAGGTGCAGGGTTCGCGCCAGGTGCCGACCGACGGCAGATTTACCTGCGCCCATCGGGCCTACGAGAAATATGTTTTTCGGGTGTTTCATGCCAGGGTTCTTGGGCCCTCAAGCAGAAAGCCAACCCGAAGGTTGGCTTTCCGTGTAGCTAAACGGCACGCCAGCTTAGTAGATGGTGGCGCCTTCCTCAAGGATGCGAGGCGTTACGAATATCAACAGTTCAGCCTTGTTGTCCACTCTTTGCTTGCTGCGGAACAGTGCGCCTGCAAAAGGAATGTCACCAAGGAACGGAACCTTCTTGAGCGTCTCGCGACGTTCGGTCTCGTAAATACCGCCGAGCACGACCGTCTGGCCGTCAGCAACAAGCACCTGGGTTTCGACGGAACGTGTATCGATACTCGGCACCGTACCGCCCAGGCCGCCGGTTGAAATGATGTCACCGACATTATCCTTGCTGACGCGAAGGTCCATGATGATGTTGTTGTCCGGCGTAATCTGCGGCGTTACGACCAGCTCGAGAACCGCTTCCTTGAACTGAATCGTTGTCGCACCCGAAGACGCCGACTGCTGGTATGGAATCTCCACACCCTGCTTGATCGTAGCTTCCTTCTGGTTAGCCGTGATCACGCGCGGCGTCGAAACGATCTCGCCGCGGCCTTCGGCTTCAAGCGCCGTAAGCTCGAGGTCGACCAGGTAGTCGCTCTGCAGTATCGCGAGCGAGAAACGGCCGGCCGCATCGGCGATCGGTACGTTCACGTTGTAGCGGTTGTTCAACAAGGGCACTTCGATCGGGTAGACCGTGCCGTTTGCCGGGTCCGCAAGGTTGTTGAGCGCGGAGTTGATCATCGTATCCGTGCCGGAACCCGTACCCGACGCAACGATCAGGTCGCCGCCGTCTTCGTTGAAGCCCGTAACGCCGAGGCGTACGCCCAGGTCGCGGCTGAAGTCGTCGTTGACAACAACAATGCGCGACTCGATGAGAACCTGCTTGATGGGAATATCCAGCGTACGAACCATGCGGCGGATATCCTGCAGGCGCTCGGCCGTATCCTGAACGAGCAGCGTGTTCGTGCGGTCGTCGACAGCGATGCTGCCACGCTCCGAAAGCATCGAACCCTTGTCCGTACCGGTAATCAGGTCAGACAGGTCAGCCGCCTTCGCGTAGTTAACCTGCAGGAATTCGGAGTAAACCGGCTCCAGTTCCTGGATCGCGAGCTGGGCTTCGAGGTCCGCGGTTTCGCGTGCGGCGATTTCCTCAGCCGGCGCAACCATGATCACGTTGCCGTTCTGGCGCATATCGAGACCCTTCGTGGTCATGACGATATCCAGCGCCTGGTCCCAGGGTACGTTGCGCAGGCGCAGCGTCACATTGCCCTGGACCGTATCCGACACAACGATATTCTTGCCGGACGTCTCGGCCAGCAGCTGCAGTACCGAACGCGTCTCGATGTCCTGGAAGTTCAGCGACAGGCGCTGGCCTTCGTATTCCTTGTCCTCCGCGAACAGGCTGGATTCGGCCTGTGACTCTTCCGGTGCCGGGTTGATTTCGATCGTGAACTCGTTGTCAGACTGGTAAGCAAGCTGCTCATACTTGCCCTCAGCCGAGATAACGATACGCGTATCGAGATTGGTGCGCAGCGCATCAACCGTCGTAACCGGCGTAGCAAAGTCGTTGACGTCCAGACGACGCATCAACTCTGCCGGCAGGCTCGTGTCCTTGAACACGGCAACCACACGACCGCCTTCCTGGCGAATGTCGACCGACGTCGACGGGTCGGTAAGGTTGACGACTACACGGCCACCACCGTCGCGGGTGCGGCGGAAATCAACAGCGGAAATGGAGCGGGAACCCGGAGCGGCAAAAGAACGGGAGTCAGACGTCGGCGCACTGGCGAACTGGGTGGTACCTGCGCTGTAGTCATCTCCGTCACCAAGCGTGACGATTACCGTATTTCCGCTACGACGAGTTTCGTACGCGACCATCGTATCGAGGTTCAACACGACACGCGTGCGACCATTGGCTTCGGCCGTCAATACCGTGTCCAGCGGCCCAAGGTTCACATCGCGGCGACGCGATGTCATACCCAGTGACGTACCTGGCAGGTCGAGTGCAATCCGCGCAGGATTCTCGATCGTGAAGTCCAGCGGCTCAGGCGCCGTTTCACTCATGATCAGCTTCAGCTCGACGCGGTCGCCGGGCAGACTCTGCACCTGAATGTCTTGCAGCCTGTTACCTTCCTGGGCGCTAGCGAAAGCCCCCCAGAAGAGCAGCAGTGCTGCCTGTGCCAATGCGGCGAACTTCGCGAAGCGAGGTGTCACCGTCGGTTTGTTTTTGAGCATCATTCCCATTACTCCCAGTTCCATTCAGGCGTTAGTCTGAAAGACCAACCGCGGCGTCTCGTTCGATATAGCCGCCGATGCCGTCAGAAATAATTTCCACCAGTGTGATTTCCGATTCAGAAATTTCCGTGATTCGTCCGTCGTTCTGACCCAGGTAATTACCTGGAACGACGCGGTGAATCAGTCCGTCCGATGTCTGTACAAGTCCATAAAGCGTCTCGTCGATGCTTAGCGTGCCAACCATGCTGAGCGAATCCAGCGGGAAGTCCTCGAGGAACTCGCGGATGCGATCAGGATCGGGGCGCGTACCGCCAGCAGCGGAACCACTCGACTGTGGCGTATCGGGGACGAACGGTGAGCGTATGCCCTGCTCGTCAGCGATGTACGTGAACACCTCGTAAGGCTCGATTTCAGGCAGCGGCTCAATGCGACCGCCCGGGCGTGCCTTGACTTCGTTGATGTAGCTGTCGAGATCATCCATGTCACCACCGCAGGCGGTGAGTCCGAACGCCAGAACCGCAACCAGGCCAAGCTTGGTGACTGACTTGAATATTGAAGAAGCGTGTTGCATTAGTTTGCCTCCTCATCGATGTAGCGGTAGGTCTGAGCGGTTACTTCCATGCTCAGGTTGTCGAACGTATCGGTCGTTTCCGGCGTGATATTGATGTCATGCAAGGTCACGATTCGCGAGATGCCGGCGATGCCGCTGACGAACTTGCTGATCTCATGATAGCTGCCCGTCAGGCGAATCTTGATTGGCTTCTCTGCGTAGAAGTCCTTGGGGATCTCAGGCTGTGGCACGAACAGCTTTTCCTGCAGGCCCGCAGCCAGTCCCGTCTGCGATATGTCGACAATCAGGTTCGGGATCTCCGTCTCACCCGGCAACTGCCTGAGCATGGTGCCGAAAGACTGTTCGATCTGCGCAAGCTGCGCCTTGTATGCGTCGTAGTTTGCGGCCTTCTTCTGCTTGTTCTCGAAGGTCAGGCGAAGTTCTCTTTCTTCACCCTGGGCGCGCTCGAGCTGAGGTGCCTTGTCCTTGATGATAAAGAAGTAGACACCGAGTCCCGTGACCAGCATGAACACGATCACGATGACGGCAATACGGAAAGGCAGCGGCCAGCGACCTACGTCATTCGCGTCCAGGCTTTGTAGTTCTTCAACGAGGTTCATTCCGTCTCCTCCGTATCAGAGCGCATCTGCTTCAGATAAACGACGAACTCCGACTGGCGTGAAGAGCCTGCCTGTGTCGTTTCGACGCGCTCCACTTCGGGGTCGCCCAGCCAATCCGATGCGTCAATCTGTCGCATGAGCGCCGAGACGCGTGTGCTCGACTGCGCCACGCCGCGGATCTCGACCCGTGTGCCGGTTTGCTTCAAACCGGTCAGGTAGACACCTTCGGGCAGGAGGCGCGCGAGTTCGTCGAAGAGATGCACGATCTCCGGACGGCTCTTCTGCAGCTGTTCAATAATTTCCATGCGCGCGAGCAGCCGTTCCTTCTGCCGCTCAAGTCCGTCGATCTCCGTAATACTCTTTTCGAGCTCGACGATTTCGGCTTCGAGACGATCGTTGCGCGCGTTCTGCGACGAGATCATCTGCGAGTACGCGAGGATCGTCAGCACGACAACGGCAACCGCGGCGATAACCGCGAAACCCATTGCCATACCGAAGTCGCGTTGGCGCTTTTGCCTTTCCGCCTCGCGCCACGGGAGTAGATTAATACTAGGCATTAGTCAAAGCTCCTGAGTGCGAGACCACAGGCCGTGAGTAGTGCTGTTGCATCTTTGTGCACGCCTTGTGACTTGGCCTTGGATGAAATTTTCATTTGTCCGAGCGGGTCGCCGACTTCCGTCGGAATACCTACACGGCTCGAGATGACGTCCGAAATGCCCGGAATGTTGGCGCAACCGCCGCACACCAGGATCATGTCAGGTTGTTCGCGACCGCCGCCCGAAGCAAGGTAGAACTGCAGTGAGCGACTGACCTGCTGCGTCATGTCGTCGATGAACGGCTCCAGCACTTCCGGCTGGTAGTTCGATGGCAGACCGCCCTGCTTCTTCGCGCGACCGGCATCCTCCATCGACAGGCCGTAGGTGCGCATGATTTCTTCGGTCAGCTGCTGGCCGCCGAAGTTAAAGTCACGCGTGTATACGACTTTGAGATCCTGCAACACACTGAAGGTCGTGCTCGATGCGCCGATGTCGACGACCGCAACCGACTGCCCCATGCCGCCGTCCGGAATCTGGTGGCTTAGAAGGCGGCAGGCATTTTCGAGGGCGAAGGCCTCAACGTCGACGATCTGCGTAGACAGGCCGGCGGCGTTAACGGCTGCCTGGCGCTGCTCGACGTTCTCGGTTCGCGTCGCAACCAGCAAGACGTCCATCAGTTCGGGGTCTTTGTCATTCGGGCCGATCACTTCGTAGTCGAAGCTCACCTCTTCCATCGGGAACGGGATGTACTGATCGGCCTGGATCTCGACCTGACCTTCAAGGTCCCGGTCAGAAAGACTCGACGGCATTTGAATGACTTTCGTAATGGCTGCATCACCACTGATGGCGACGGCCACGTCTGTTGCCTTGGCGCCCGCACGTTTCACGGCGCGTCGAATTGCCTCGCCGACAGCTTTCGCATCGACAATGGCTTTTTCGTTCACCGAACTAGGGGGCGTAGGCTCTGCTGAATAGGACTCGACCCGATAGCGCTTCCCACTCTGGGAAAGCTCTATCAGCTTGACCGACGACGTCGTTATATCGAGGCCTAGCAGCGGCTGTGATTTGTTGCCAAAAAGCACGTGTTTTTCCTTCTAAGTCGGTAAGTTGCGAGTCAAATGTAAGCCAGACCTGAGCAAAGCGATTTAACTATATATCAATAAAATGTTAAATAAAACGTGACTGTGTTCACGATCCGACAATCCCTAATGTTAGGGGGTCTTTGGAGCAGATTCCGTGAACCAGTCGGCTACCCGACCTGAGACTCGTTATTGCAGCCTTCAGGCTGGTATGACTATCATCGCCGCCTGATGCTGTGTCCAAGAGCCCTTGCCCCGAAAAAGCCACATTCTCGTCACCGGTCGAACACCACGTTAATCTCTAATAAGGCACCCAAAGGCCTGCAGAAACCGGGGCATTCAGCCGAAAACGCCTGTAACTATGCATAAATCAACGGAAAAAAAATCCAACTCACGTCACATTAGGCGACATAAGCTGATTCGCGCGCTTATTGTGGCGCTCGGACTTGGCGCTATTGGCGGTGTTGGCGTGACCGCGGGGGTCATTGGCGCTTATTACTATGTGCAGCCCGGATTGCCTCCGGCGGAGACAATTCGCGATATTCCGCTGCAGATCCCGCTGAGAATCTTCAGTCGTGACGGCTACCTGATCTCCGAGATCGGCGAACGCCGGCGCATCCTGGTGACTTACGACGAATTGCCGCAACACGTGGTCGATGCGTTTGTCGCCGCGGAAGACCAGCGCTTCTTCGTTCATCCCGGCGTGGACTACCGCGGTGTTCTGCGAGCCATCGTCGAGGGGATCACCACGGGCGACCCGACGGGCGGATCGACCCTGACTCAACAGCTCGCGCGCGATTACTTCCTCACGCGCGAGCGCCGCTTTACGCGCAAACTGCGCGAGGCGTTCCTGGCCTACAAGATCGAGCAGGAGTTCACCAAGGAACAGATCATGGCGCTGTTCCTCAACAAGATGTTCTTCGGGCAACGGGCCTATGGCGTTGCCGCCGCCTCGCAGGTGTTCTTCAACAAGAATCTTGCCGACATCAATGAAGCCGAAGCCGCAACGCTCGCCGGTGTATTGCCGGCGCCGTCACGCTACAACCCGGTCTACAGCGCGACCAATGCCGAGAATCGTCGCGGCTATGTGCTCGGGCGCATGCGCGACCTGGGCTATATAGACGAAGCGACCTATGCCGATGCCATGGCATGGCCGATGGAGTCACGCCTGTACGGCGCGGCGATCGAACTCAACGCGCCCTACGTCGCGGAGATGGTTCGCAGCGAAATGGAGAAGCGCTACGGCGATGCCTACCAGACAGATGGCTTCCAGGTCGTCACCTCACTCGACTCCCGCCTGCAAAAAGCAGCGAACTACTCGTTGCGAAACGGCCTCCTGGAGTTCACCCGACGCCGGGGCTACCGGGGTCCGATCAGCAACATCGAATTGAGTGATGAGCTGCTGATCACGCCCTTTACCGAGTGGCCGATCGAGATTCGCGAGTTGCTGGAACAATACGCGCCGGGCGGGCTGTCGGTCGCGCTGGTCACCGCCGTGCACGACAACAACACGGCATCGCTGCTGATGCAGGGCGGCAGGACCGATACACTGCCCTGGTCCGGCATTCGCTGGGCGAACCGGTTTATCGATCGCGAGACGTTTGGCCCGGCACCGGAAACCGCCGCCGAGGTGGTCGCGCCGGGTGACCTTATCTATGTCATGCCGACGACCAAGGGCACCTGGGCTCTTGCGCAGGTACCCGAGGTACAGGGCGCGGTCGTGTCCGTCGACCCCTTCGACGGCGCCATCACGGCACTGACAGGTGGCTTCGATTTCACCACGAGCAAGTTCAACCGCGCACGCCAGGCCTACCGGCAGCCGGGATCCTCGTTCAAGCCCTTTATCTACTCGGCCGCGCTGGAGCATGGCAATACGCCGGCAACCGTTGTCCTCGATGCACCCGTTGTGATCAATTCGTCGGAGCTCGAGGCGGTGTGGCGACCGATCAACTACAGCGGGCGCTTCTACGGGCCGACGCGCATGCGCGAAGCGCTGACCCGCTCGATGAATCTCGTCTCGGTACGCTTGCTGCTGTTTGAGACCGGCATCGGCAATGCCGTGCGGCATATCGAGAAATTCGGTTTTGGTCCCGCCGCTTTGCCGTACAACGGTTCGCTGGCGCTCGGTGCAGGCTCAGCCTCGCCCCTCGACATGGCGCAGGGCTATGCAACGCTGGCCAATGGCGGTCACGCCGTGAAGCCGTATGTGATCGACGCGATCTACGGGCCAGACGGCGAGACACTCTACCGCGCGGACCCGGCCATCGTCTGTGACGCCTGCGTGCCGAGTGACCCGGAGTCGGGCTACGACCGCCGGTCGGGGAACGAGCTGACGATCGAAGAGATGATCGAGATCGCAACGGTCTACCAACCCGATGCCAGGACCGCACCTGAGTTGTTCGAGAACGTCAACGTGGCCCCGCAGGCGATTTCTCCGCAAAACGCGTTCCTTATGCAGGACATGATGCGGGACGTCATCCGGCGAGGCACCGGCCGCCGCGCCATGGTCCTGGGCCGCAATGACCTGTCGGGCAAGACCGGCACCTCGAACGACCGTCGCGACGCCTGGTTCGGCGGGTTCAATGGCGATATCACGACGATTGTCTGGGTCGGCTACGACGATGACCTGCCGCTTGCGCCGGGCGAGGAAGGCTCACGAACCGCGCTGCCCATCTGGGTGGAGTTCATGCGGATCGCCCTGCGCGGCGTGCCGGAGAACCAGATGCCGATGCCCGAGGGCATTGTCTCGGTGCTGATAGACCGTGAAACCGGTTGTCCCGCACGGGCGGGACAGGGCAATGTCCTCTTCGAGGTTTTCCGCGATGGCCACGTGCCCGAGTGCGAAGCGGTGGAAGACATTATCGACCCGTTCAACAACGCGTCGGGACTCGACCCCGAACCCGAAGAAGAGCAGGACGAGAGCGAAACCCTCTTCTGAGCAATGGGACGCCGACGCAACAACGAAACAGAACGTGCCCGCCAGGTACTGGCGCAGGAGGCCGCACGCATCATTGTCGACCACGGCGTGCGCGATTTCCGGGTAGCAAAGCAGAAAGCCGCTGAGCGCCTGGGCGTTGGCTCGCGGGGGGCGTTGCCCGGCAATGCCGAGATCGAGGCCGCGGTTGCGGAACATCTGCAGCTGTTCGACGGCGACTCTCATGAAGATCGGCTGCGCCTGCTGCGCGTCGCGGCGCTGTCGGCGATGGAGTTGCTCGTGTCGTTCACGCCCCGCCTGGTGGGCCCCGTATTGGTCGGTACGGCCGATGAAAACTCCGCTGTGAACCTGCACGTGTTTGCCGACAGCCCCGAGTACGTCGCGATGGCGCTCGCCGATATGGGCGTCAGCTACAAACCCTACGAGCGGCGGCTGAAGAGCCGGCGCGACCGGGTCGATACGTTCGCGGGGTTCGAGTTTCACCACAACAACAGCGCGATCCAGGCGACCGTGTTCCCTGTCGATGGTATTCGACAGGCACCCATAAGCCCCATCGACGGCAAGCCGATGAGGCGGGTTGACTCAGAGGGTGTCCAGCTATTGCTGGAACATGTCTAGCGTTTTTCGATCGGCACGTAGTCGCGCTTGTCGGCGCCGACGTAAAGCTGCCGGGGCCGTGCGATCTTGGCCTTCGGATCCGCAATCATCTCTCGCCAGTGGGCAACCCAGCCGACCGAGCGACCGAGCGCGAACATGACCGTAAACATCGATGTCGGGATGCCGAGCGCCTTGTAGATGATGCCTGAGTAGAAGTCGACATTCGGGTAGAGATTCTTCTCTTTGAAGTAATCGTCGTTCAGGGCGACCTGCTCGAGCTCGCGGGCCAGATCGAATAACGGCGTGTCTTCCCGGTGCAGATCGTTGAGAACCTTGTGGCACATCTCGCGAATGATCGTCGCGCGTGGATCGAAGTTCTTGTAGACGCGATGACCGAAACCCATCAGGCGGAACGGGTCGTTCTTGTCTTTCGCTTTCTCGATGTACTTGCCGATCTGGCTGACGTCGCCAATCTTGTCGAGCATGTTCAGAACGGCCTCATTCGCGCCACCGTGGGCAGGGCCCCAGAGGGCGGCGATGCCCGCCGCGATCGCCGAATACGGGTTGGCGCCGGAGCTGCCGGCCATGCGCACGGTCGACGTCGAGCAATTCTGTTCGTGGTCGGCATGCAGAATGAAGAGCAGGTCGAGCGCTTCGGACGCGATCGGGTTGATCTCGTACTCCTCGGCCGGCACGGCAAACAACATGTGCAGGAAGTTATCGCAGTAGTTCAGGTCGTTCCGCGGATACATGAACGGCTGGCCCACATTGAGTTTGTAGGCCGCTGCGGCGATGGTCGGCAGCTTCGCGATAATCCGGTGCGAGAAAATCTCCCGGTGATGCTTGTTCGAGGCATTCATCTCGCTGTGGTAGTACGCGGACATCGAGCCGACGACGGCCGAGAGCTGGGCCATCGGGTGAGCGTCGTAGCGGAAGCCCTTGAAGAAGTTGAGCATGCCCTCGTTGAGCATGGTGTGGCGGCGAATCGTCTCTTCGAAAGAGGCCAGTTCATCCGCGCTGGGCAACTCGCCGTTGAGCAGCAGGTAGCAGACCTCCATGAAGCTCGAGTGCTTGGCTAGCTGCTCGACCGGGTAACCGCGGTACATGAGCACGCCCTTCTCACCATCGATGAAGGTGATATCGGACTCGCAGCTTCCCGTGGCGACAAAGCCGGGGTCGTACGTGAACACCCCCTGTTCCTTGTAAAGGTTCGCGATGTCAATGACGTCCGGGCCTGTGGTGCCGCTGCGGACAGGCAGCGCGGACTCGGTTCCGTTGGGGCTGATCAGCCGATAGGCGTCCTGGCTCATAACTTTCCTCTGTATCCCTTTAATCTAACCAATCGAGCATAGCAGAGAGCTCCGCAAAGCGGAGTCGTGGATAGACGAAAGTTTTATACCTGAACTATGGTACCGGGCGTGGCCCGGCAGGGTTCAGGCTTTCGACATTCCGTATTTCTTGCGGAACTTGTCGACACGACCGCCCGTATCGACGATCTTCTGCTTGCCGGTATAAAACGGGTGACACGAGGAGCACACTTCAATCAGGAGATCCTCGCCGAGCGTCGAGCGCGTTTCAAACTCGTTGCCGCAACTACAAGTGACCTTGATGGCGCCGTAATTGGGATGGATGTCGGCTTTCATGATTGCTCTCCGGAGCACGCTACGCTTAAGAAAAAGGCCGCGTAGGATATAGCGAAGACGCAGTATCCGCAAGCCCCCTAATGTTATCCACAGAACCTGTGGATAAGACTGTGGAAGAAAATTGAACGAGTGACGTAAGGTGCGGATTTTCAAGCACCGCTGTCAATATGACTATTTTGTGTCCATTTTCGTTAGGCTATTAAAAACAATAGGTTACGAGGCTTTCACGAACCTCCTGGTGAGATCGGAGCCCTCAGACACTGAAAATATAGAGACGCACGCTGCCTTGTGCATAATTGCGCCAGCGCGGCCAACCATGGCAGGCCCGGCCATTTGCCGCAACCTCACTGCGAATCGCGCAGAAATTCCGCCTGCAAGTCGTTCAGGAAGCGTCGGCCGAGGTCGGTCGGCCGCCAATTCGCGTCATCGCCGCGTGCCAGCAGCCCCCGGTCAACGGCCCCGCTCGCTGTCTCTGCAAGCGCCCGCCTCGACAGCCCGGTACGCGCAAGGAACAGCGTTTCGGCGAAGCCGTCGTTGAGGCGCAGCGCATTGAGCATGAATTCGAACAGCAACTCGTTATCCGGGACCGGGTTGAGGTCATCCCCACCGGCGTGACTCTCCTCCATCGCCAGCATGTATTGCAACGGATTGGCCGCCTTGCGGTACCGGAACACGCCGTCCCGGGTGCTGAGCTTGCCGTGCGCGCCCGCACCGACCGCGAGATAGTCGCCAAACAGCCAGTAGTTGAGGTTGTGCCGGCAGCGCCGGCCCTCCCGCGCCCAGGCCGACACCTCGTACTGCTCGAAGCCTGCGGCGCGCAGGAGCGCCGCGCCCGCATCCTGGATTGCGTACACCGCTTCCTCATCGGGCAGGTCTGCCGGCGGGCGGGCGTGAAAAACCGTGTTCGGCTCGAGGGTGAGCTGGTACCAGGAAAGATGCGACGGTCCGAGTTCGACGGCAGCCCTGACGTCCGCCTCCGCCCCGGCGAGCGTTTGTCCGGGGAGGCCGTGCATGAGGTCGAGGTTGATGTTGTCGAAGCCCCCGGCCCGCGCCTCTTCGACGGCACGGCGAACATCGTCGCTCGTGTGAATGCGTCCGAGGCGCCGCAGGGCATCGTCGTCGAAGCTCTGTGCCCCGATCGAGAGGCGCGTCACGCCCGCGTCCCGGTACCCGGCCGGGGCGCCGCATTCGACCGTGCCCGGATTGGCTTCCATCGTTACCTCGACGTCGCTGGCCACGTCGAAGCGTTCGCGCACACCGTGCAGCAGGCGTTCGATTTCGGCCGGGGCGAACAGGCTGGGCGTGCCACCGCCGAGAAACAGGCTCACGATCGTTCGACCTGCCGCTCGCTCCGCCTCGCGATCGAGGTCGGCAAGCAGGGCAGACACGTAGCGCTCTGTCGGTGCGCCACTGCCCGCCGAGTGTGAATTGAAGTCACAGTAGGGGCATTTGCGCACACACCAGGGCAGGTGCATGTAGAGAGAAAGCGGTGGCGGCGTCACGCGTACTTCTGTTCGATGAGCTCGACCAGTTTCCGGAGCGCCTGGCCGCGATGACTGCGTGCGTTCTTCTCTTCGGGCGTCAGTTCCGCGGAGCTGCGGTTGCAGTCCGGAACCAGGAACAGCGGATCATAGCCAAACCCGCCGGTGCCTTGCCGGGCATGCAGGATGGAGCCGCGCCATTCGCCCGCCGCAACGAGCGGTTCACCCCCGCCGGGCTCGACGAAGGTCGCTACGCAGTGAAACGCGGCACCGCGATCCTCGATGCCGTCGAGGGCGGCCAGCAGCTTGTCGTTGTTGGCCTCGTCGCCGGCGTCTCCGGCGTAGCGCGCGGAGTAGACGCCTGGCGCGCCGTCCAGCGCGTCGACAGAAAGACCCGAGTCGTCGGCAATCGACGGCAGGCCGGTCGCCTCCGCGGCGTGCCGGGCCTTGATGAGTGAATTCTCGGCGAACGTGGTGCCCGTTTCGTCGGCATCTTCGACACCGAGATCGGTTTGCGCGACGACCTCGACGCCCAGGCCATCCAGCAGGCGCGCGAGCTCACGAATCTTGCCGGCGTTGCCGCTGGCCATGACCACTTTTGTCGGCCGGCTGCTCACGATGTCGCGGCTTTGACTGCCTCGTTCTGCGCCTCGATGATCTCGGCAATGCCGCCGCGGGCCAGCGAGATCATCGCCGCGAATTCGTCATCGGTAAACGCGTGGCCTTCGGCCGTGCCCTGCACTTCGATGAAATGCCCGGCGTCGTTCATGACGATGTTCATATCGGTCTCGGCCTCGACATCTTCGGCGTAGTCGAGATCCAGTACGGGCGTGCCGCGATAGATCCCCACCGATACCGCGGCGACCTGGCCGTGCAGCGGGTTCTTCTTGAGCCGGCCGTTTGCCAGCAGGCGCTGCACCGCAATTGCGAGCGCAACGTACGCCCCGCTGATCGACGCCGTGCGCGTGCCACCGTCGGCCTGGATGACATCGCAGTCGAGCATGATCGACCGCTCGCCCAGTGCATCGAGATTGGTGATCGCCCGCAGGGAGCGGCCGATGAGCCGCTGGATCTCCAGCGTACGTCCGCCCTGTTTACCCCTCGATGCCTCGCGCCCGGAACGCGTATGCGTGGCGCGCGGCAGCATGCCGTATTCACCCGTCACCCAGCCACGGCCCGTGTTGCGCATCCACCCCGGGACGCGATCTTCGATGCTGGCCGTACACAACACCCGCGTTGCGCCGAACTCGGCGAGAACACTGCCTTCGGCATGTATCGTGTAATCGTGGATAAAGCGCAGGTTGCGCATTTGCGTTGTTTCGCGGCCACTTGGTCGCATTTGGACTCTCCTATGGTTGGGGTCATCTGCCCTCGCGGTCAGGGCGCCGATCCCATGTCGTGTCTAGCCACCAAGCCAGCGTAACGCGGTACCGGTCGTATTGTCGCTGTAGGGAGAGTTCACGTTCAATGCTTTCATGCTGAGGTTCTTGAGATTCTCGACCAGGTTGCTCTCGCCCGGTTCGCCGATCTCGGCCATGTCGCTGTCGCTCAGGCCGGACCACAAGCCGTCGGAACAGGCAAGCAGCACATCGCCTTGCTCGAGTTTCTTGCGGCCGGTAATGCTCATGTCGGGCACCGGCGCGTCGCCACCGATGCAACACTCGACGAAATTGCGCATCGGGTGGTCTTTTGCCTCGTCCTCGGAGATAGCCCCTTCCTGGATGAGCACCTCGACGTGACTGTGGTCGCGTGAGCGGCTCAGCACTTCACCGTCGCGCACCTGGTAGATGCGGCTGTCGCCGATATGCGCCCAGAAAGCGCCGCCTTCCTGCACCAGGCAGACTGCGCAGGTCGCGCGTGGCCGGAAGTCGACTGCGACGTCGGCACCGATGCGCACGACCTCGTCGTGAGCTTTCGACAAGGCCCTGTAGAGAAAGCCCTGCGGGTCGAAAATCGGCTGCGTAGAGGCCATGAAGAGATCCTGCACGACCTTGATGCCCGTCTCTGCCGCCCTGGCTCCATCGGAATGCCCGCCCATGCCGTCGAAAACCAGCAGCAGCGCTGCGTTCTCGGAGACCACGATCGCGGCGCGATCCTGGTTGTCCTGGCGATCACCGAGAGCGGAGACTTTGGCGTATTCGATTTGCATATGGCAGTGGTGTTGTGTGGCCTTGAGCTGCGGCCACAGCTTAGAATGTCGTCCCTCACAAAAATGTGACGCAGGCTGCACTATTGTCGGCCTGCACGGGAGTTGGATGCAGATGTTACACAGTATGACAGGCTTCGCGCGAGAGTCGGCGGAAACCGCGATCGGTACGCTGACCTGGGAGATCCGCGCCGTCAATCATCGCTACCTCGACGTGCAGTTCAAACTGCCCGAGGATCTGCGTCCCAAGGAGCAGGCCTTCCGGCAGCAGGCGAGCTCCGCTCTCGGTCGCGGCAAAATAGAGTGTGCGCTGTATTTTCGGCGGGCCGTCGACCAGGACAACGAGATGCAGATCGATACCGATCTCGTGGAGCTGATCGGCCACCGGATCTCCGACCTGACGGCGAAGTTGCCGAACGTGGCCGCCGTCAACCCGATCGAGATCCTGCGTTGGCCCGGCGTTGTCCAGCAGGCTGAGATCGATGTCGAGCCGCTGGTCGCCGAAGCCAGTGCGCTCCTCGACAAAGCGCTCGTGGCGATCGGCGCGATGCGTTCGAGCGAGGGCCAGCGCATTGCCGAGATGCTGGAGGCGCGTTGCGCGGATATCGAGGCTATTGCCGGCAGTGTCCGTGCGCGCATGCCCGAGGTGCTCGACGCGGCCCGCGAAAAACAGAAGGAACGCATTGCCGCCCTGGATGTTGAAGCGGACCCGGCGCGCCTCGAAGTGGAGCTCGCGCTGCTCGCTTCCAAGATCGATATCGACGAAGAACTCGATCGGCTGGAGAGCCACCTTGTGGAGATCCGCGGCGCGCTCAAGGACGAAAAGCCGGTAGGGCGGCGACTCGACTTCCTCATGCAGGAGCTCAATCGCGAGGCCAACACGCTCGGCTCCAAGTCTGCGGATACCGAGACCTCCAGGGCCGCGGTCGATCTCAAGGTGTTGATCGAGCAGATGCGTGAACAGATTCAGAACGTCGAGTAGCCAGGTGTGAAGAAGCCCAAAGGAAAACTGTTCGTCTTCGCAGCGCCGTCCGGGGCCGGCAAGACGACGCTCGTACATGCCATTGTCACGAAGCACCCCGAGCTGCGGTTCTCGATCTCGTACACAACCCGCAAGCCGCGGCGCAATGAAGCCGACGGCGTCGATTACCGGTTTGTCACCAAGGCCGAATTCATGCGCCTGCGCGACGCCGGGGAGATGCTCGAGTTCGCATCGGTGTTCGACAATTACTATGCGACGAGCCGCAGCCAGGTCGAGGCCCATCTCGCCGAGGATCGCAGCGTGGTCCTCGAGATCGACTGGCAGGGCGCGCGCCAGGTGCGCGAGTCGATGCCCGACTGCGTGACGATCTTCATCCTGCCGCCGTCGGTCGAAGAGCTCGAGCGGAGGCTGCGGGACCGGCGGACCGATGCCCCGGAGGTCATCGAGCGGCGCCTGCGCGATGCCTTGTCCGACATGTCCCACTGGGACGAGTTCGACCACGTCATTATCAACGACGATCTGAACCAGGCCATCTCGGACCTGGAAGACGTCCTGGCCGGCCGGGGGGAGGCAACCTCGACGTCCAACGAGGCGTTACGGCGCGCCGTCAGGCGGATTGTTGGCTAGCCGCTTATAACGTTTGGCTATATGCGCTGGACGCCGGCGTTGCGGACCGTCACCTTAGCGCCCCCCACGCCACACGGTGTCGGGGTTGTAAGGTGACTGCCCGGAGAACAACACATGGCCCGTATTACCGTTGAGGACTGCCTCGATAACGTCGAAAACATCTTTGAGATGGTCCTGGTCGCCGCAAAACGCGCGCGTCGCATCGCCCACGGCGCCGACCCGATGGTCGAGCTCGAGAATGACAAGCCGACGGTGATCGCGCTGCGCGAAATCGCCGAGGGCCTGGTGACCTCGTCGATCCTCGAGGAAATCGAGCAGCCGAGAGCTGACGAGCTGCTCCAGCCGGAAGCAACCGACGAGATCCTGCCTGTGCGCGGTATCTCGATCGGCGACTAAAAACCCCGTACCCCATAAGGCGCTTCGCCGTTAAGATGGGGGCATGGATTACGCCGCCACACTTCTGTCCAAACTCCCGGGCGCTTCGCGCAGGGACCACGGTGTCCGGCGGCTCGTCGACACGCTCAACACCTACCTGCCCGACGCACAGGTCAAGAAAGTTCTCGATGCCTACGAGTTCGGCGCCGCCGCGCACGCGGGCCAGTCTCGTAAATCGGGCGAGCCGTACATAACGCACCCGGTCGCCGTCGCGCAGGAACTTGCCGAGATGCACCTGGACGCCGAAGCGATCTGCGCGGCAATCCTGCACGACGTCGTGGAAGACACGCCGGCGACGCTCGAAGACATCGAGGGCCGGTTCGGCGAAGAAGTCGCCCTCATCGTCGACGGCGTCAGCAAGCTCGACCAGATTCAGTTTCGCAGCCGCGCCGAAGCCCAGGCGGAAAGCTTCCGCAAGATGATGCTCGCGATGATCGAAGACATCCGCGTCATTCTCGTAAAACTGTCGGATCGTTTGCACAACATGCAGACACTCGGGGCGATGCCGGCCCAGAAGAAGAACCGGATCGCGCGTGAGACGCTCGACATCTACGCGCCAATCGCAAACCGACTCGGCATCAATCGCCTCAAGGTGCAACTCGAGGATCTCGGCTTCAAGCACCTGCACCCTTACCGCTACCGCGTGCTCGAAAATGCGCTGAAGAAAAGCAAGGGCACCCAGAAACAGATCGTGCGGCGCATCTCCGACCAGTTCAGCAAGGCGATGGCCGAAGACGGCATTGCCGGTGAAGTTATCGGCCGTGAGAAGCATCTCTACAGCATCTACAGAAAGATGGCGGAGAAGAAACGGGTGCTGTCCGATGTTGTTGACGTCTACGGCTTTCGCATCATCGTTGACGACGTCAGCACGTGTTACCAGACACTGGGACTTGTGCACCAGTTGTACAAACCGATGCCCGGCCGCTTCAAGGACTACATTGCGATACCGCGTATCAACGGTTACCAGTCCCTGCATACGACGCTGTTCGGCCCGAAAGGCCTGCCGCTCGAGGTACAGATTCGCACCCGCAACATGGACCGGGTTGCCGAGTCCGGCGTCGCGTCGCACTGGATCTACAAGGCGGACGACAAGTCCGACGCGACGCCGCAGCGCCGTGCGCGCGAATGGCTCGCGAACCTGGCCGAACTGCAGCAGTCCGGCACCTCCGAGGAGTTCCTCGAGAGCGTCAAGGTCGACCTCTTCCCGGACAAGATCTACGTATTCACGCCCAAGGGCGACATCATGCCCTTACCCAAGGGCGCGACGACCGTCGATTTCGCGTATGCCGTGCACACCGACGTCGGCGATCGCACCGTCGCCGCCAAGATCAATCGCGTCCTGGTGCCGCTGCGCACGCCACTGCAGAACGGCCAGACCGTCGAGATAATTACCTCGCGCGGGGCGAAGCCGAACCCCAACTGGCTCACGTTCGTGCGCTCGGCCAAAGCCCGTACCGCGATTCGCAACCACATGAAGAACCTGCGTTCGGTCGAATCGGTAGACCTTGGCCGGCGGCTGCTCGACAAATCGCTCAAGGACCTCAACTCGTCACTGCGCAAGGTCGGCAAGGTCCGCATGGCCGAGGCGCTTGCGGAGCTCTCGCTGAACACGACGGACGAGCTGTTCGAACAGATCGGCCTCGGTGAGCGGCTTGCGCCACTGACCGCACGCTTCCTGATCGGCGCGGAGGAGGAAGGCAAGGCCGCCGAGAACGTCGCGAGCCTGGTCATCGCGGGCACCGAAGGCATGGTCGTCAGCTATGCCAAGTGTTGTTACCCGCTGCCGGGCGATGACGTCATGGGCTACCTGACAGCCGGGCGCGGCGTCGTCATTCATCGCAACAACTGCGGCAATCTGTCCAACTTCCGCAAGCAGCCCGAGAAGTGGATCGCCGTGTCGTGGGAGAAAAAAATCGACCGCGAATTCAACTGCCAGATCCAGTGCGAGACGCGCAATCGCACGGGTGTTCTCGCTGAAGTTGCAGCGACCATCGCCGACTGCAGGTCGAACATCGAGCAAGTGGAAGTGATCAGCCGCCACGAAGACTGCTCCGTGCTGACTTTCCTTCTGAAGGTCAAGAATCGTACTCACCTCGCGCAGATCATGCGTAACGTGCGCAAGATGCCCAATGTCATTCGCGTTTCTCGCGACTGTGCCTGACAACAATCACTCTTTCGGGACTCCCAGATGTCGAAGCAAACCATCCATTCCGATAATGCCCCTGCCGCTATCGGCCCGTACTCACAGGCGATCAAGGTCGGCCAGTTCGTTTTCCTGTCGGGACAGATACCGCTCGTTCCGGCCACGATGGAAATCGTCGACGGCGATTTCGCGGCGCGTGCCAGGCAGGTGTTTGCCAACCTGAAAGCGGTGGCCGAGGAGGCCGGCGGCAGCCTGAACGATGCGGTGAAGATCACGGTCTTCCTGACCGACCTCAACAACTTCGCCGTCATCAATGAGGTCATGGCCGAGTTCTGCGACGAACCCTACCCGGCGCGCGCGGCTGTGCAGGTTGCGGCGCTGCCGAAGGGCGTGGACGTCGAGGCCGACGCGATCCTTGCTATCTGAGGCACTCACCGCGCTCAAGGGCGTCGGGCCGGCGCTTGCGATCAAGCTCGAGAAGCTGGGGCTGCACCGGGTCGAGGACCTGCTGTTCCTGCTGCCGCTGCGTTACGAAGATCGAACGCAACTGGTCAGGATCGGCGCCCTCGTCGCCGGCGCTCGTTGCCTGGTCAGCGGCGAAGTGCTGCTCGCCGAGACGGCGTATCGAGGACGCCGCAATCTGCTCGTCCGCATCAGCGACGGGAGCGGCCAGCTCACGCTGCGGTTCTTTCATTTTTCGCGCCAGCAACAGGCGCAGTTCCAAAACGGCGTCCATGTAACCTGCTTCGGCGAGGTACGCCGGGGCACATCGGGCTTCGAGATGATTCATCCCGAGTACCGCGTCCTGCGCGCGAACCAGGCGGCGGCGATGAGCGACTCCCTGACGCCCATCTACCCGGCCACCGAGGGCGTGCAACAGGGCAGGCTGCGCAACCTTACGGACCAGGCGCTGCGCGCGATGCAGAACGACCCTCCCGAGGAGCTGTTGCCAGCGGCCGTGACCGGCAAGCTCGGCATGCCGTCCCTGGCCGACGCGATTCGTTATCTTCACCGGCCGCCGCCCGACGCCGACGTTGCCCTCATGCAGGCCGGTGAGCACCCCTGCCAGCAACGGCTGGCCTTCGAGGAGCTGCTGGCCCACTACCTCAGCCTGCGTAGTCTGCGCGCGCTCGCCGAGACAGACGATGCCGTCGCGCTGGTCGAGGGCGGTGAACAGGTCAGTGGCTTCATCGCGGATCTGCCGTACACGCTAACCGGCGCGCAGCAGCGCGTTGTTGACGAAATCCTCGGCGACCTGTCGCAGCCGCACCCGATGATGCGGCTGATCCAGGGCGATGTCGGTTCGGGCAAGACCGTGGTCGCGGCCATCGCGTGCCTGAAGGCGATCGCCTGTGGTGTGCAGGCGGCAATCATGGCGCCAACAGAGATCCTTGCCGAGCAGCACTTTCGAAACTTCGCCGACTGGTTCGGCCCCCTTGGTATCGAACCGGCATGGTTGAGCGGCAGCCAGAAGGCGGCCGCGAGGCGCGCAGCCCTCGAGTCGATCGCCGACGGGCGTGCGCAGCTCATCGTGGGGACGCATGCGCTGTTCCAGGAGGGCGTCGACTTCGCCTGCCTCGCGCTCGTCGTTATCGATGAACAGCATCGCTTCGGCGTTCACCAGCGCATGGCGCTGCGCGACAAGGGCGTCGGCGCCGAAGGGCACCCGCACCAGCTGGTCATGACCGCGACGCCGATCCCGCGAACGCTCGCGATGGCGGCCTACGCGGATCTCGATACCTCGGTCATCGACGAGTTGCCACCGGGCCGGCAGCCCGTGTCGACGATTGCCGTACCCGATACGCGTCGTCATGAAATCGTGGAGCGCGTGCGCGCTGCCTGCGCCTCGGGGCAACAGGCGTACTGGGTCTGCCCACTGATCGAGGAATCGGACGTACTCGATTACCAGGCGGCCGAGGCGAGCTACCAGGCACTGACCGAGGCATTGCCCGAGCTGCGGGTCGGGCTCGTGCACGGTCGCATGCGCCCGGCCGAAAAAGAACGCGGCATGCAGGCGTTCAAAGAGGGACTGATCCAGGTCCTCGTCGCGACAACCGTCATCGAGGTCGGTGTCGACGTCCCGAATGCGAGCCTCATGATCATCGAGAATGCGGAACGCATGGGCCTCTCGCAACTGCACCAGCTGCGCGGGCGTGTCGGCCGGGGTGCGACGCAGAGTCATTGCGTGTTGTTGTACAAACCACCGCTCGGACGCATCGCCAAGGAGCGACTCGCCGTCCTGCGTGACACCAATGATGGTTTCGTCGTGGCGCAACGCGACCTCGAACTTCGCGGGCCGGGCGAGCTGCTCGGCACACGCCAGACCGGCCTGCCCGATTATCGCGTGGCGAATCTCGTGCGGGACGCCGCGCTCATGCCGCAGGTACAAGTCACTGCCGAGCAGATCCGCAAATCATCCGCGCCAAGAGCCGCGGCGATCGTGCGGCGCTGGCTTGGCGATGCCGGACGCTACGGCAAAGTGTAGAATCGCGACAATGAAGACCTCTGCCTTTGCACAATTCGCGCCGGAGATTGCGAGTCAGCTGCGTAACTACGGCAAGCTGATGCGTGTCGACAAGCCGATCGGCATCTGGTTGCTGCTGTGGCCGACGCTCTGGGCATTGTGGCTCGCAGGTGAGGGCACACCCGACCAGGGTCTGTTCGTCGTCTTCGTGATCGGTGTGTTCATCATGCGTTCGGCCGGCTGCGTGCTGAACGACTTTGCCGACCGCAAGATAGATCCCTACGTCGAACGTACGCGCACCCGCCCGCTGGCAACCGGCGCCGTCGCACCGCTCGAAGCGCTCACGTTGTTCACGGCGCTCGGCCTGATCGCCATCGGCCTCGCGACGATGCTCAACAAGCAGGCACAGGTCCTCGCCGTGGTCGGTGCGGCGCTTACGATCATCTACCCGTTCATCAAGCGCTACATGTCGATACCGCAATTCGTGCTCGGCCTGGCGTTCGGCTGGGGCGTGCCAATGGCTTTCGCCGCACAAACCGGCGAGACGCCGGAGCTGGCCTGGCTCGTCTTCGGTATCGCGCTCGTGTGGGCCATTATCTACGACACCTTTTACGCGATGGTCGACCGGGAAGACGACAGGAAGATCGGCGTCAAGTCGACGGCCGTCCTGTTCGGCGAGGTTGACCTGTTCGTCATTGCCGGCCTGCAGCTCGTTATGATCCTGGGGCTCCTGTTCGTCGGCTTCCGGGCCGAGCTCGGCTTCTGGTACTACCTGTCGGTTGCCTGTGCCGCCGCCATGATGGCCTGGCATCTCTGGCTGGCTCGCGACCGCCAGCCCGCGGGCTGCTTTGAGGCTTTCCTCAAGAACCACCAGATCGGCCTCGTGGTCTTCATCGGTATCGTATTGCACTACACCTTCAATCCAACTCCCTGAGGCGGTCGCATGAAACATCTCGTCGCTATCGGTCTGCTTGCACTGACGGCGACACTTGCAGGCGCCGCCACTGCCGAAGAAGCCTCACCGCCTGCGACGATCGACGAGCTGCAAGACGCCGTCATCGAGATCATGGAGAAGCACAAGGTGCCGGCCGTCGGTATCGCAATGGTCGACGACAACGGCCCGGTCTGGGTGGGCGCGCTCGGCAAGGCCGACATCGAGAACAATGTCGACGCAGATGAACGCTCGCTGTTCCGCATCGGTTCGACATCGAAGATGTTTGTCGCGCTGTCCGTCCTGCAACTGGTGGAGCAGGGCGTGTTGTCGCTCGATGACAGGCTGGCCGACCTGGCACCGGAGATCGAGTTCGAAAACCCGTGGGAAGACACGGACCCCGTGCGCATCGTTCACCTCCTCGAACACACAACCGGCTGGGACGATATTCACCTCACGGAGTATGCGCACAATGACCCGACGCCGGCCACGCTGAAGCAGGGTCTCGATTTTCATCCTCACTCGCGCACCTCACGCTGGAAACCCGGCTCGCGCATGGCCTACTGCAACTCGGGGCCGCCCGTCGCAGCCTATGTCGTCGAGAAGCTGACCGGGCAGGACTTCGAGGCCTACGTCAAGGAACACTTCTTCGACCCGCTGGGCATGAGCACCGCCACGTACCGCCTGTCGCAGGCCGTTCGCGAGCGCGGCGTCACGCTCTATGTCGGCAACGACCCGCAGGACTACTGGCACATCATCATGCGGCCATCCGGGGCGATCAATGCGTCGCCGCTCGACATGGCGCAGCTCACGGCCTTCTTCGTCAATCGCGGCGAGGTCGATGGCGTGCAGCTCGTGTCACCCGAATCGCTGCAGCGCATGGAGACACCTGCATCAACACCGGCCGCGGCCGCCGGGCAGGAGATCGGCTACGCGTTGAACAACTACACGTCACGTCACAAGAAGTGGATTTACCGGGAGCACAACGGTGGCGTCAACGGGGGGCTCACGGAGTTCGCCTACCTGCCGGAGCGCCGCGCCGGTCATGCCATCATGATCAACTCCGGCAACGGTGCCGCCTACCGCGAGATCTCGGAACTCGTGCGCGACTTCGAGACCCGGAACCTCACCGAGCCTGCCTCTCCCGAGGTGCCGACGATCGGACCGGAGCACCGGGTCATCGAGGGCCTCTACTACCCGATCAATGCGCGCCAGCAGGTCGCGTACTTCATCGAAAGGGTGTTCAACATCCAGAAACTCTCCTTCGTCGGCAACACCCTGTTCTCCGTACCACTGCTTGGCGGCGAGCCGGTGGTTTATGCCGCCGCATCGCAAGACCAGTACCGCAACTTCGAGACAGGCGCTATCTCGCTGTCGCGGGTCGTGGATCCGCTTGCCGGACCCGTGGTCCATTCGGGAATGACCGTTTTGAAACCCGCGTCGGCCGTGCTCGTCTATGGCCAACTCGTCATCGCCGCACTATGGGGCCTCGCCATCGCAAGCTCGATCCTGTACGCGCTGGTCTGGGGGATACGCCGCCTGCGCAAGAAGATCGCGCCGGGCCCGGCAACCTGGATTCGCGTCTGGCCCCTGCTTGCGGGTTTGTCCATCGTGGCGTTCCTGGCGTTGTTTTCTGCCGGCATGAACGATCCGTTCGAGGCGCTCGGCAAGCCGACGGCGATTTCGATCGGCATCCTGCTGTTCACCGTGTCGTTCGCGGTGTTTGCGATCATCGGCAGCTACGTTGCCCTGCGCGACCGGAACGAGACAATGAACCGGGTCAATTACTGGTACTCAACCGGCTGCTCGTTGCTGCACCTGGTCGTGGCGGGCTACTTCGCCTGGTTCGGCGCAATCGGCCTCACCACCTGGAGCTAGGCAGGCTTTGAGCGAAAGAACGTTTAGCCTGGTTTTTAGCGGGCGCCTGGTGCCCGGCCGCAACGCCGCCGAGGTGGAGGCCGAGTTTACGCGGCGCTTTGGTGCCGCGAGGACGAAGGTCCTGTTCTCCGGAAAGCCCGTTACGGTCAATCGCGACCTGGGCCGCGACGACGCGCAGAAGAAGCAGAAGATCTTTGAGAAGCTGGGCATCGTGGTGCAGCTGGTTGCGATGACGCCCGAGCCGGTTGAGCTGTCGCTCGCCGACGCGCCCGTTACACCTCCCAAGACACGCGCACCGGAACCGCAACCCGAGAAACCGATCGCCCCACCGCAGGAAACCGAGATCGGCGTTTTGCCCGACCGTTCGGCGCCGCGACGTGCCAGCAAGGCGTCGAGAAACGTTTATTCGCCAGCCGAGATTGCCGAGGCGTTCAGGGACACCGTCGAGATTCCGCCGGCCTCGCGCAACTACTTCGCGCGACTGGTTCCCGTGACGGCCCTGATGTTGCTGTTGCCGCTTGTGTACGTCGTCATCACCCTGCTGAGCGGTATCGGCACGGTATGGCTGATGGTCACCGGCTTCGGGTGGCTGGCCGACGACCCCAGCTTCCTGCGACTGGTCGGCGTTGCATCCTGCGTGCTCGGGACGGGGCTGCTGACGCTGTTCCTGCTGCGACCGCTGATCGCAAGAATCGATGGCGGTCCGCAACCCGTGCGGCTGGACCCGGGCCGCGAGCCGATCCTCTTCGACCTGGTCGAGCGCGTGACCGACGCTGTCGGCGCGCCGATGCCCGAGGAAATCCTGCTCGATTCGGACGCCAATGCATCCGCGAGACTAACGCACGGCGCGTTCTCCAGCGGCCTGACGCTGACCATCGGCATGCCGTTGCTGTACGGGCTCGACATGCAGTCGCTGACGGGGGTTCTCGCTCACGAGTTCGGGCACTTTACCCAGAAAGTCGGCATGCGTTCTTCGGCGCTCGTTCACCAGGTCAACTACTGGTTCTACCGCCAGGCGAACGAACGCGATCGCTGGGACCGGTTGGTCGACGAATGGGGTGAGTCCGAACACCTCGTGCTGAGCCTTGCCGCGGTGCTTGCGCAGATAGGGAGTGCCCTTGTTCGCCTGTTACTGAACTTGCTTTCGACGCTGGCGTCGGTGTTCAGCTTTTCGCTCTCGCGCCAGATGGAATACGACGCCGATCGTTACGAGATCGGCCTGGTCGGCAGCGCGGCCTACGAGAAAACGGCGACCGCAATGCGCCTGTTGGGCATAGGTCACCAGATTGCCGTCGATGACCTGATGATGGCCTTCGACAGCGACAAGAAGGTGAACAATCTGCCGAAGCTGGCGGCCTTGAAAACCGCCGCTTTCTCCGAGAAAGAGCGGCAAAACATTCTCGCGCATGTCGAGGAAGTCAATCCGAGCGTCTTTGACTCCCACCCGTCAGACCGGGAGCGCATCCGCAAGGCCGTTGAGGCCAACATGCCTGCGCGGTTCGTGCATACGGGGCCAGCCGAGAAGCTCCTGCGCGAGCCAGATCGTCTGGGGCAACTCGTGACGCTGCAATGGTACCGGTCCTGCGGTGTCAACGTTGCCCCGAATCAACTTACGCCGATCGAGGAATTCGCGTCCGAGTCGGATCTTGTGAGGAATGCCGACGAGTCCGTTCGCGACTACTTCGGCGACCTCGACAGCGGCACGATGTTCCTGCCGCTGTTGATGCCGGCCACCCTCGCAAAACTCGACGACGCCCGACTCACGAACGCCCTCGAGCAGGTGAAGGAGGACCTGCGGCAGCGCAAGACCGACTTCCTGCTATTGCGCAAGCGTATGGATGAGGACATCGAGTTCCAGACTTACTATCGGCATGCGCTCTTCTGGCGGCGTGCCGGATTCGAAATCGACCTGAACGCATACCGGCTGCCGCTCACCACTACGGTCGTTGCCGAAATGACCGCGAAGCTCGCTGCATACAAGGCATCCGAGAACGAGGCTCGCGCCGGGTTCCGCCGTTGCATCGAGCTACAGGGACAACGCCTGAGCCTCGGCCTCGAACTCGCCGTTCGCCGCGGGCAGGCCGAGGCCGCGGAGGTCGAACGCCTGCGGCGCGCCTATGCGGCGATTGCGTCTGCAGACGACGATAACCGGCAACTGCAGGAGTGCGGCGAACGAATCGATCTGCTGCTGCAGGTCCTCGACGCCCTGCCGGACGATCCCAAGTACACGCGACAGCTGGAGTCGGAAAACAAGGACAACAAGGAACTGCAACGACGCATCCGCCGCGCGCTGGGCAACACTCCCGACCCCTTCACAGCGAACGCGCCGCTGACGAACGTCCTGCCCGACGCCTACGACGGCCCGGGTGAACGACAGGTCACGTCGGCGCTCGACGATGCCGCAAGAATGATCCGCTCCCTGGGCCGGACTTCGTACAAGGTTCTGGGACGGATGGCGGCGATCGCGCTGGCGGCGGAGCGGCATGGCTAGCTCGCACGCGAGCGTGCGTTGCGTCGAACTGATCAGACTGCCCTCGCAATAGCCAGTGCGCTGACGTTGTTCACGCCCGCGCGCCGCAGCACGCGCGCGACCTGGTGTACGGTCGTACCGGTCGTGATGACATCGTCGACGATCAGTACATGCCGGTACTGCCGCACGTCGCCCTTAACAGTAAAAGCGGACCGCAGGTTCTGTGCGCGCTCCTTCGCGCTCAGGCCCGACTGGAAGGGCGTTGCTCGCCTGCGGCGCACGTTGCCGATGAGCGGCACTCGCAAACGCTTCGCGACCGGGATCGCGATCTCGACGGCCTGGTTGAACCCGCGAAACCAGCGGCGACGCCAGTGCAGTGGCACCGGCTGGACGGAATCTATGTCGCCGGGCAGCCCGTCCGCGGCCGCGCACAACAGATCGGCAAACGCGGGCACGTAGAAGAGCCTTCGCCGGAACTTGAGCGCCTTGATCGCCGCATCGACCGGAAACGCGTACGCGAGTGGGGCGATGTCGCAGGTAAGTGGCGACGACTCGGGCGGTGGCGGTGACGCAATAGCCGGCAGGTCATCGGCGCACCCCACACAGACGAATCGCTCGGGCGCCCGCGTTCGCAAACCGCAGAACACACAACGCCGCGGCATGACGGCGTTCTCGATAGCCCGCAGCAACATCGCCCCAGTGTTACTGGTGCGCGCGCGACGGGCCACGCGTCTTTCGCCGCGAAACGTGCACAAAGCATGGTACCGTGCGCCAATGCTGCGCCAGTCCGACATTCAACGCCGCTTTGACCGCGCCGCGCCGCACTTCGAGGACGCCGATTTCGTGCATACGGTCACGCGCGACGGGCTGCTCGAGCGACTCGAGCCGTTGCTGCTGCAACCGGCGGCGATTCTCGACCTGGGATCCGCAACCGGGGCAACCGGTCGCCTGCTGCAGCGGCGCTTCAGGAAGGCGCATGTGGTCTCTCTGGATCTCAGCCACGCCATGTTGCATGTCGCCAGGAAGAACAGGCGCTGGTTTTCGCGCACAACGTTCGTGCAGGGCACGGCGAACCGGCTGCCGTTCGCGGATGCGGCCTTTGACCTGGTCGTTGCCAACCAGTTGCTGCCCTTTACGCCCGAGCCGCAGGCGGTTTTCGAGCAGGTCTCCCGCGTCCTGAAAAAGGGCGGCGTGTTCGCCTTCGCGACGCTGGGGCCCGACAGCCTGCGCGAGATCGAACGCGCATGGGCTGCCGTCGACGACCGGCCACACGTCACGCGCTTTGCCGACATGCACGATATTGGCGACGGGCTCGTTCGCGCCGGACTGGCCGACCCGGTTCTCGACGTCGACCGGCTGGGCGTGAGCTACAAGAATACCGACAAGCTGTTTGCCGACCTGACCCGATCCGGCGGGCGCAACGCATTGACCGGACGGGCGCGCGGGCTCACCGGGCGGGCGCGCTTCGAGGCCATGACCGACGCGCTGGCGGCGGCGCGATCTGACGGCCGGATTCAGCTCGAGCTCGAACTCGTCTACGGACATTGCTGGGGCCAGGGTCCGAAAAACGCCCCCGGGCGCTACCAGGTTGACGTAAAAGACATTCCGATACGACGCTAAACCCTTGTTAAATAAGAATTAATCTCAACGCTTTTTATATCAGAACGATTGCATGGACGCGGCGATTTAAGTACACTGCCCGAGCTTTTTTGACCGACACGGCGGTCAAACCGGCCGATCGACGAATTCCCGGGGTCACCGGGCCAGCGCTCACTGGCAATTCCAGTATTCGTCACATCCGGAAATTAGACAGATTGCGATCGTTTCGGCGGTTGCAGGGTGGACAACTAATGATACGAAAATCGTTTTGGAGCCTGCTTGGCCT
>CBDUMZ010000021.1:0-40765 GCA_965368465.1 uncultured Chromatiales bacterium | reverse complement strand
AAATGGCAATTTTCTCGAGGCAGAAGCCGCTTATTTGAAGGCTGTCACAGTTTCACCCGAGTACGCCTTGGCACACTACAACCTGGGCGTTCTTAACGAACTGTACCTGCAGCGTCTTGAAGAGGCGCTGCGACATTTCGAGACATATCAACAACTTGTTGGTGAAGACGAGCAGGTTGAGAGATGGATCGCGGATCTGAAACGCCGCCTGGCGGCGAGTCAGCGAACGGCAAACGTGGCGGAATGATGGACATGAGTACTCGACACAAACCAGTATTCGGCGCCGGATTCATGCTCGCCATGTTGTTGGCAACGTTTGCCGCTTTTGCCCAGGACACGGCGGACGAGGATGATGAGCTGCTGCCGGCGGTGGATACGTCGGCTGTCGTTGAAGAAGACGAGGCAGCCGAGCCGGTAGAAGATATCCGGCGTACGACGTCGGGAAATCTCGTCATGGACTCGATGGAACTGAGTCGCACGGAGATCACGGGCAACCAGGAGCTGCCGAAGGTGTTGTACATCGTGCCCTGGCAGAAATCGGATCCTGGTGACTTGATGGGCAGACCCGTCAATACCTTGCTCGACGAGGTGCTGGCGCCAGTGGATCGTGAAGAGTTTATTCGCCAGGTCGGGTATCACGACGACCTGTACGGAACTGAAGAAGAGTAGACGCGAGCCTGGCTCGCGACATGTTGAAATATCTGTTTTAGAGGAGCAGACAAATGAGCACAGTAGTGCGTTTTTTCCAGGAAGGCGGACCGTTCATGATCCCCATTCTGTTGGTATTCGGGTTCGGTATCGCGATTGCGATCGAACGCTGGACGTTCCTGACGATGTCGGGCACCAGCAACCGGGCATTGTGGAAGAAGATCGTGCCTTTCCTTAAGGCCGGTAATTTCCAGGAAGCTGCCGCACATACCGCCAAGTCCAAAGCCGCCATTGGCTCGATCCTGACCTACGGCCTGTACCGCATCAAGTCGGCACGCCGTCGCGACGATATCGAGAAAGCGATGGAAGAGAGCCTGATGGAGGTTCTGCCGCGCCTTGAGAAGCGTACGCATTATATTGCGACGCTTGCCAATATCGCGACGCTGCTGGGCCTGCTGGGTACGATTATCGGCCTGATCGCGGCGTTTACCGCGGTCGCTGAAGCGAATCCGGCTGAGAAGGCTGACATGCTTTCTGCGTCTATTTCGACGGCGATGAACACCACGGCGTTCGGCCTGATGGCTGCAATCCCGTTGCTGCTGATTCACGCGCTGCTGCAGACGAAGACGAATGCATTGGTGGACAGTCTCGAGATGGCCAGCGTCAAGTTCCTGAACGCGGTTACCGAACGTCAGCTGAAGTCTACCGGAGCGTAGGACCATGATCCGCAGCCGCAGGGGAGGCCATCGTCGTCACGAGGCGGTCGAACTCAACATCACGGCATTCATGAACCTGATGGTTATTCTGGTTCCGTTCCTGCTAATAACCGCGGTGTTCTCACGAATGGCGATTCTCGAATTGAATCTGCCAGGCTCCTCTAGTGAGCCCGTGGAGCCGCAGGAACAGACCTTCCAGCTCGAAATCATCGTGCGTCAGGACAAGATTGAAGTCGGCGATCGTAACCAGGGCCTGTTGGGTGTCTATCCCAACGGCGACGAGGGTTACGACTATGATGCCCTTGCGGTCAAACTGCGTGAACTCAAGGATCGCTATCCGAGCAAGACCGATGCATCGATATTGCTTGAGCAGGATATTGCGTACGACACGCTCGTGCAGGTTATGGACACTGTCCGCGTTGCGCAGGAAGTGAATGAAGACGACGGGGTGATCGATCGCTCAGATCTGTTCCCGGATATATCCATCGGCGATGCGCCGGTCCTTGGCGGAGGTGCCTCGTAATGGTTAAGTCGGGCCGCGCGAAACGCATGGAAAAACACCACAAGCGTAACAAGGGTACGGCTGCGCTCAACCTTGTATCGCTAATGGATATCTTCACGATTCTCGTGTTCTTCCTCCTCGTCAATTCGTCGGACGTGCAGACGTTGCCGAATGCCAAGGACCTGAAGCTGCCGGAATCGATCGCCGAGAAGAAACCGGAAGAAACGGTCACGGTCCTGATTGGACGGACCGATATCCTCGTGCAGGGCACGCCGGTGGCGAACATCGCGCAAGTGATGGCGACCCAGGGCAACGATATTCCTGCGCTGCGTCAGGCACTGCTGTCGCAGAACGATCGCGTCCTGCGCCGTGAAGCGGCCGACGATATCGCTGGCCGCGAAGTCACGATATTGGGCGACAAAGACATCCCGTACCGTTTGCTGAAGAAAGTCATGGCGACGTGTACGGATGCGGACTACGGACAAATCTCGCTGGCCGTGCTGCAGAAGAGTTCGGACAAGCTGGACGACCTTCAGGCGTCGCTGTAAGGCGCACAGAGATCAGGAGCCACGGAATTGGATTTACCGTTTTACAGAGAATATGACCTGCCCTGGACTACGGGCCAGGAACAGGAGAAGAAGTTCCAGCGTCTGCTGGGCATCGTCTTCCTGATCTGCATGGCGCTCAGTATCGTCTGGCCGTTTATTCCTGTACCCGAACCCGAACCGTTCGATGTGGAAGAGATTCCGCCGCGAATCGCTCAGCTGTTGCTGGAAGAAAAGCCGCTGCCACCACCGCCACCGCCACCCCAGGAGGAGCCGGAGCCGGAGCCGGAGGTCGAGGAACCCGAGCCCGAGCAGGTCGTAGAGACCGAGCCGGAGCCGGTGCCGGAGCCTGAGCCCGAGCCGGTCGTGGATCGCACCGAACAGGCACGTGAAGAGGCGCAGGCAGCCCTCATGCCGTTCGCGGAAGATCTCGCGGACCTCGTGGACAAGGATCTCCAGGTCGCCGACGATCGCCCGTTGACGGCATCGGTCGGCGAAGCCGAGCGTAATGAGCGCTCGATGATCACATCGAAAGCCGGTGCCACATCAGGCGGTATCAATACGGCCGCAATGAGTCGCAACACGGGCGGTACCGGTATTGCCGGCCGCAACACGACACGTGTCACGAGCCCCGTGGCCGGCATGGCGCAGGGAGCCGGCGCGAGCCGCTCGGGCACGAGTGGCAAGGCATCGCGTTCGCGTGAAGAAATCGAGCTCGTATTCGACAAGAACAAGGGCGCCATCTTTGCGCTGTACAATCGTGCATTGCGAGAAGACCCGTCGCTGGAAGGCAAGCTGGTGCTGCGCCTGACGATCGCTCCGAACGGCACGGTGACGATGTGCGAGGTGGTCTCCAGCGAACTCAATAACGCGGATCTCGAGCGCAAGCTTGTGCAACGCGTCAAGCTGTTCCGCTTTGAAGCCCGGGACGTCGAAGCCATCACCACGACCAAGCCGATCGACTTCTTCCCGGCCTGATTCACGGGTGTCGAAATTCCGATCGTTCGCTCATAATGGGCGAACAGCCGGGTATGTCCGGCATTCGGGGATCTCCATGAATCTATTGAAAGTGTTCGTTGCCTGGGTGGCCATCGGCGCCACGGTATTTTTTAGCGCATCCACGGCGTGGGCAGACGAGCGGCCGATCGATGTGCTTGTCGAGCAGGCCGGATTGCGTGAGGGCCAGACGCCGATGCGCGAGTGGCCGTCGTGGGATGCGTCACGCACCGTCGTTGTTCGCGACACCGGGCTGGATCTCCCGGACTTCGCCAGCGAAAACGTCATCATCGTCACGTCCTACGAAGAAGCGCTGGATCTTGCGCCGCAGGCAGGCGCGCTGCTTGGCTACTGCGACGATGCGCTGTTGGCTGCCGCGCCACACCTGAGCTGGGTGCAGATCTATTCAGCAGGGGCTGATCGGTGTCTCGAGTCCGACCGGCTGAAAAGCGGCACGGTTGTTCTCACCAATATGCAAAAGATGTCATCGCCCGTGATCGCCGAACACGCGATCGCCCTGATGCTGGCGCTGCATCGCAACCTCCCGCATTTCGTGGATGACCAGGAACTCGGTGAATGGCGGCGGTCGCGGGAACACACGAGCGGGATGACAACGGTTTCCGGCAAGACGATGCTGGTCCTGGGACTGGGCGGCATCGGTACTGAGATCGCAAGGCGTGGTGCCGCACTGGGGATGCGCGTCACGGCGACCAGGAACAGCTCGAGAGAGGGCCCGGAGTTCGTTGACTACGTTGGCTTGTCCGACGAGATGTTCGAGCTTGCGCGGGAGGCAGACGTCATTGTCAATGCACTGCCGCTCACCGACCAGACGCGTGGGTTGCTGGACGCCGGGTTCTTCGATATCGCCGCGCAGGACGGAGCGCCTTACTTCATCAATGTCGGCCGGGGCGCGACCGTCGATACAGCAGCGTTGCTGGCAGCACTGAAGTCCGGGCAGGTGGCCGGCGCGGGCCTCGACGTTACCGACCCCGAGCCGCTGCCGGCAGACCACGGTCTGTGGGCGATGAATAACGTCATTATCACCCCGCACGTATCGGGTCGAGGCGGTGACAGCGAGCGCCATCGCTTGCTGGTAATGGACAATATTCGCCGCTACCTGGCCGGCGATGCGTTGCTGAACGTCGTTGACGTCAGCAAGGGCTACTAGCCCGGCTGTGGCGGGAACCCCCGATCGGGTGGCGCGTCAACGCGTCGCGATCGATGGGTCGAATCGACGGCGCCTTTACCTGTTCCGGCACGGTGCCGTTGACTGTATCGGCGAGAACGGCGAGCTGATTGGCGACCCGGATCTCGTAAAACTGAACGCCAGGGGCAGGGCGCAGGCGCAGGCCATGGCCCGCTTGTTCGTCGATGTGCACGTCGACAAGGCAATCTGCACGGGATTGCCGCGTACCCTGGAAACCGCCACGGCGATTCTGGGCCGGGCGACGGGCGTTGGCTTGCAGGCAGTCGGCCTTCTGGATCAGTCGACCTGTCGTCTCAATGTCCTGGATTTCGATTTCGATACCGACGGGACGCTGCTGCGCAAAACGATACGCGGCATGAATATTACCGCCGACGACCCGGTGATGAGGACGCGAGATGCAGGCGACATGGAGTTGCTGGCACGGCGTCTCCTGCATGGCAAGGTCTGACGGGTTCTCGCCGATTGCGCGCCCCGACGCGCGTGCGCTTATCCTTGGCAGCCTTCCCGGCCGCAAGTCGATTGCGATGCAGCAATACTACGCGCACCCGCAAAACGCCTTCTGGCCGATCATGCGCGAGCTGTTTCGCATCGAGGGTGACTACGAGCAACGGTGTCGGCAGCTGCAACGGCAAAGGATTGCGGTCTGGGATGTACTGCGCAGCTCAGTGCGTCCCGGCAGCCTGGATGCGGATATTCAACTCGATAGCGCACAGGTGAATGACTTCGAGGGATTCTTCCGGCGGCATACATCCGTCGAGTTGATTGCGTTCAATGGCAGGAAAGCAGAGCAGCTTTTCCGGCGCTTCGTGGATGCCGGGGCCCTGCCTCCGCGCGTGGGTCTTGTCGGGCTGCCGTCGAGCAGTCCTGCCTACGCGGCTATGCCTTTCTCCGGTAAGCTGTCCGCCTGGCGTGATGCGTTATTGTCAGGGCCAGGCTAACAACGAGGAGGCGAACATGATTGGCTACGTTACTCTGGGCAGCAACGATGTACCGCGCGCTGCAAAATTCTATGACGAACTGCTTGCTCTGATCGGCGCGGGCCGGACTTACGAAGGTGAGCGATTCGTCGCCTGGTCGACCCGGCCTGACGCACCGGCACTCTCGGTGATCACACCGTTCGACGGCAACCCCGCGACGGCAGGAAATGGCACAATGGTCGCGATTGCCGTGGACTCTCCGGACAAGGTCCACGAGGTGCATGCCAAGGCGCTGGCGCTGGGCGGAACCGACGAGGGAGCACCGGGACCACGTGTCGACGGCTTCTATGCGGGTTATTTTCGCGATCTCGACGGTAACAAGCTCAATGCTTTCTGTATCGTGAGTGACGCGTCGTGATCGAGGGCTGAATCTCAGAGTGCGCTGTCGCCTGTTTCGCCGGTACGGATGCGCCATACCTGGTCGATCGTCGTCACGAATATCTTGCCGTCGCCGACCTTGCCGGTCTTGGCCGCATCGACAATCGCCTCGACCACGCGCTCGACGAGATCATCCGACACGGCGACTTCGATCTTGGCTTTCGGAAGAAAATCAACGACATACTCGGCACCGCGGTACAATTCGGTATGGCCGCGCTGGCGTCCGAAGCCCTTGACCTCACTGACGGTCATGCCCTGGATGCCGACCTCCCCGAGCGCATTGCGTACGTCATCCAGGCGAAAGGGTTTTACAATAGCGGTCACAAGCTTCATTCGTTGGTTCTCCGGAGCCAGCAGGCGATGGTGTGTATGCTAGCAAAGAGCCTCATAAAAGACCCCCTTGGATTGCGGTACTACGGCGCCGCCACCGTCTATGCCGTCGCAGCCTATGTCGCCGGGTTCGCGCTGCTGTTTTCGACGAGCGGCATTCTCAATGCCGCAGGCACGCTGTTGCTCGCGCACGGCATGATCGTCGCGGCCTACATGATTCATGAATGCGGCCATAACATGGTGTTTACGCAGATCCGGCATAACGCCTATCTTGGCCGTGTCATGAGTTGGTTCTGCGGCGCCGCGTACGGCACCTATGAGGACATGCGCTACAAGCACTTCCGCCATCACGTCGATAACGACGACGTCGTGTGGTTCGACTACGAGCGGTTTTTTGAGGAACACCCTCTTGTTACGAAGATCGTCCGCGTTCTCGAGTGGTTTTATATTCCTGCCCATGACCTGATCATGCACGGCGTCATGATCTTCACATCGTTCATCATTCCGCAGCGGCGCGACCAGCGCAGGCGCAATGTCACCGTGATCCTGGTTCGAGGCGGAATCTTCGTCGCGCTCCTGGTATACGCACCGAAAGTGGCGCTGCTCTACGCGGTTGCCTACCTGATCATGATGCAGGTGCTGAGGTTCATGGACAGTGTGCAGCACGACTACCCCTACAGCCTGACCTTGTTCGACTACGTAAAGCCGCCGCACAAGGGGGATGCCGAATGGGAGCAGGAGCACACGTTCAGTAACCCGATCAGCCTGCGCTACCCGAAGCTCAACTGGCTGGTATTGAACTTCGGGTATCACAATGCTCATCATGCCGACATGAACCTGCCTTTTTTCCGCCTGCCTGCCTTGCACGAAGCGCTCACAGGAAACGACCCAGCGCGTGTCATTCCGTTTGCAGCGCAGCTGAAACTGTTCCACCGCAATCGGGTGCAGAGAATTTACAATCCACAGCCTGAGGATTATCCGAAGGGTGAGGCTTACCTTAGAACGGCGCAGTCCGGTCGCGGTCTGATTGGCGGTAACGCGGCATCGTTTCTCACGTCATTTTAAAATAACAATACAACAGGGGATACGTATGTCAGACAACTCACAGATTGGCAAAATCGGCTGGATCGACATGACTGTCGACGATGCTGACGGCCTGAGAGATTTCTACAAGAGCGTCGTTGGCTGGGGAACAGAAGCCGTATCCATGGGCGACTACTCTGACTACTCGATGACGTCGCCTGCGACAGGGGAGGCGGTCTCCGGTATTTGTCACGCGCGAGGCAGCAACGCCGACATCCCGGGTGGCTGGCTTATCTATATTACGGTTGCCGACGTCGATGCCAGCGCGGCAGCGTGCACGGCGAACGGCGGCGAGATCGTTGTGGCGCCGAAAGGCCTGGCGGGCGGGCGGTTTTGTGTGATTCGCGACCCTTCGGGTGCGACAGCGGCGCTGTACCAACCCTGATATGGGGCCGCAACCGGTATTCGAGACGCCTGAGTGGCACGCGAAAGTCGCGGCGCTGGTCGCGGCGACAGAGAGCAGGGCGATCGCGGAGCAGCTCGTTTCGCTGATCTGCGCAACCGTGGCCAACGACGGCACGAGCCTGCTGGCCTTCCACAAAGACGCCGCGCCGGAGGTGATGGCGCACTCGCTGGCACCGGCACAACGGCGTCATTTTCTCGATCGTTACCTGGCCGGTCCCTACCTGCTGGACCCGCTGTACCAGCTCGCGATTTCAGAGTCCAAGCCGACCCTATGCCGATTTCGGGACACGCAACCCGACCGCTTTCGATCGAGTGAGTACTACCACCAGTACGTTGAACGCACGCACCTGGTCGACGAGATGGACTTTTTGCGCGATATGTCGCCGACAAGTACCCTGGTCGTCGTTGTCGGGCGCACACAGAATCGACTGACACGGACCGAGCTGAATCGACTGCAGGTTATCGAGCCCATCGTGGCCGCGGCGATGCAGCGCGTCTGGGACAAGTGGCAGCAGACGAGTTCACCGGACCGAGACATCCACCAGCGCCTGACGGACTGTTTCGAGAACTTTGGTGACAACGTCCTCACGCAGCGTGAGCGCGAGATCACCCAGTTACTGTTGCGTGGTCACTCGACAAAGTCCGTTGCGCGCGAACTCAACATAGCGCCAGGGACTGTCATGGTTCACAAACGCAACCTGTTTTCCAAGCTCGGCATTACTTCCCAGTACGAGCTGTTTTCCCGGTTTATCGAGAACCTGTCCCAGGGTTGAGAGTAAATGGCAATGAACGTAGCAAACCCTATCACCGTGTTCGCAGTCGCTTTTCTGCTGGTCGCATGTGCCGCCGACGATACCAGCTTACCGGGTGAAGTCGACTGCGCCAGGAGCTTGTGCGGCTGTTATACGGACATGAGCATGCCGGTTACGCTGAGGATGAGCGATGCGGACAACAAGCCGATGGCGAACGCGCGCCTGATCTGTCATGACGACAATTCGTACCTCGGTACGACGGATCGCGACGGCATCCTGACACTCAGCGTGCCGGGCCGGACTTCGCCGGGTTGTGGTTTCATGCCGGATTGCCAGGTTGCCTATTTTCGAACCGAGGCCGAACAGTTCGGCCGGCATTTCTGGTTTGCACGTTTCGTGCGAGGTGAGGACGTCAGCGCACGTGCGCACGCGGTGCAACGGTTGGACGATACCGACTGACGATCCTACCCCGCGATTGGTATTCATGTGGGGGAGCGCCGTCCGGACAATGGTGCAAACAGATGCACACTCCCGACAGGTGGTCAGATCATGTTTGAGTTCGACTTCGGTCTTGGTGAAGATCTTGACCTGCTGCGCGAAACGGTTCGCGGTTTCGCTGCAGATCGGATCGCGCCCCGAGCCGCCGAGATAGATGAAAAGAACGAGTTTCCCCGTGATCTGTGGCCAGAACTCGGGGAACTGGGCTTGCTCGGGATTACGGTCGAGAGCGAGTACGGCGGCTCCGAGCTGGGTTATCTTGCACACGTCATTGCCATGGAGGAAATCAGTCGTGCCTCGGCCTCGGTGGGTCTGTCCTATGGCGCGCACTCCAATCTCTGCGTGAACCAGTTGCATCGCTGGGGCAACGCCGATCAGAAACGCAAGTACCTGCCGAAGCTGGTGTCCGGTGAGTTCCTGGGTGCGCTGGCGATGAGCGAGCCGGGTGCGGGTTCGGACGTCATGGGCATGCGCACGACAGCGGTTCGCGATGGGGATCACTACGTGCTCAACGGTTCCAAGATGTGGATTACCAATGCGCCCGGTTCCGATGTCGTTATCGTGTACGCGAAGACGGGACCTGATACGGCCTCAAGGAATATCAGCGCCTTTGTCGTGGAACGAGGCACACAGGGTTTCTCGACGCCACAGAAACTCGACAAGCTCGGTATGCGCGGCTCCGACACAAGTGAAGTGTTGTTCGAGGACTGCCGCGTACCGGCGGCCAACCTGCTTGCCGAAGAAGGCAAGGGTGCGGCGATCCTGATGAGTGGTCTCGACTATGAGCGCGTTGTGCTGTCGGGCGGGTCGCTCGGCATCATGGCCGCGTGCATGGACACGGTGCTGCCCTATGTCCACGATCGCAAGCAGTTTGGGCGGCCGATCGGCGAGTTTCAGCTCATGCAGGGCAAGATCGCCGACATGTATACAACGATGAACGCAAGCAGGGCCTACGTGTACGCGGTGGCGCGTGCCTGCGACCGGGGTATGACTACCCGTTTCGATGCGGCTGGATGTATCCTCGTGGCTGCCGAAAAGGCGACCTGGATGGCGGGCGAAGCCATTCAGGCACTGGGCGGCAACGGCTACATCAACGAATACCCTGCCGGGCGCCTTTGGCGCGACGCAAAGCTCTACGAGATCGGTGCGGGTACGAGCGAGATCCGCCGCATGCTGATCGGTCGCGAACTGTTCAATGCCACAAAGTGAGTCGATGCCTGTAATCCAGACAAAGGTCGATCGAAAGTCCGAGGACTTCGAGAAGAACAAGAAAGCACACGAGGCGCTTGCCGAGGGGCTGCGGGACATCGACGACTATGTCATGCAGGGTGGTTCGGAGCGATCGCGCGAGAAGCACCTGAAGCGTGGCAAACTGCTGGCGCGCGATCGTATCAAGGGCTTGCTGGACGAAGGCGCGCACTTTCTCGAGATCGGTCGCCAGGCGGCGTGGCAGGTCTACAGTGACGACGTGCCCAGTGCCGGGATCGTGACCGGGATCGGCCGTATTCATGACATCGAGTGCATGATCGTCGCCAACGACGCGACGGTGAAGGGTGGCACGTACTATCCGCTGACCGTCAAGAAGCACCTGCGAGCCCAGGAAATCGCCGAAGAGAACCATCTGCCGTGCATCTATCTCGTCGATTCGGGCGGGGCCTTCCTGCCGCGCCAGGACGAGGTGTTTCCGGACCGCGACCACTTCGGCCGCATTTTCTACAACCAGGCCAGGTTGTCGGCCAAAGGCGTGCCCCAGGTTGCGGTAGTGATGGGCTCGTGTACCGCGGGTGGCGCGTACGTCCCGGCCATGTGCGACGAGTCGATCATCGTGCGCAACCAGGGAACGATTTTTCTCGGCGGTCCGCCGCTGGTCAAAGCGGCAACCGGCGAAGTTGTCGATGCGGAAACGCTCGGCGGCGGCAGCGTTCATTCGCGCATATCCGGCGTGACGGATCATCTGGCAAACGACGACGACCATGCGCTGTCTATCGCGCGAGACATCGTGGCCAATCTCAATTTCGCGCGCACGGCGTGCGTCGTGCGCCGCGAACCTGTCGATCCAAAGTACCCCGTAGAAGACATTTTCGGGATCGTCTCGCGCGAGTTCCGTTTTCCCTACGACATCCGCGAGGTCATCGCGCGAATCGTCGACGGGTCCGAATTCCACGAGTTCAAGAAACTCTACGGCGCGACGCTCGTCTGCGGCTTCGCGCACATCGACGGCTACCCGGTCGGCATCGTTGCCAATAACGGCATCCTGTTTCCGGAGTCCGCACAGAAAGGCGCCCACTTCGTGCAGCTGTGCAATCGCCGCCGCATACCACTGGTGTTCCTGCAAAACATCACGGGATTCATGGTCGGCAAGCGCGTCGAACAGGCGGGCATCGCCAAAGACGGCGCGAAGATGGTCAACGCCGTGGCAACGGCCAACGTGCCCAAGTTCACGGTTGTCGTAGGCGGCTCGTTTGGTGCCGGCAACTATGCCATGTGCGGCCGTGCCTACGGTCCCCGCATGATGTGGATGTGGCCGAATGCCCGCATCTCGGTCATGGGCGGAGACCAGGCGGCGCTCGTGTTGTCGACCGTGAAGGAAGAAGGACTGGTCGCAAGAGGGGAGCAGTGGCCCGAAAACGAGAAAAAGGATTTCGAAGCGATGATTCGCGCCCAGTACGAGAACCAGGGGAACCCGTACTACGCGAGTGGCCGTCTCTGGGATGACGGTGTCATCAATCCCCTGGATACCCGTGCAGTACTGGCACATGGACTGTCGGCCGCGATGAACAACCTGGCGGTTGATGAGGAGCCGTTCGGCATTTTCCGCATGTAGCTGTAGACTCAGCGACCATGAGTGCACGGCAGGAAAAAAACACGGGGACCCGGGAGGTCGGCACAGCGCACCGTTTCGACGAGGCACGGCTCGAGGCTTACCTCGATGCGCATGTACCCGGCTTTCGTGGACCGCTGACTGTTGCGCAGTTCAAGGGCGGGCAGTCGAACCCGACCTACCTGTTGAGTGCCGCTTCCGGCACCTATGTCCTGCGTCGCAAGCCGCCCGGGAAGCTGCTCAAGTCGGCACACGCGGTCGATCGCGAATACAGGGTAATCAGCGCACTTCACGCGTCGGGGTTTCCGGTGCCACGCAGCATCGCGCTTTGCGAGGACGATAGCGTAATAGGCACGAGTTTTTACCTGATGGAGTTCGTGGAGGGTCGCATCCTCTGGGAACTGGATTTGCCAGGCATGAACCCCGCCGAGCGCGCCGCGATCTACGACAACGTAAACGCGACACTGGCCCGGCTGCACAACACCGATTACGCCGCTATCGGCCTTGCCGATTTCGGTGTTCCCGGCAATTACTTCGAACGCCAGATTTCGCGCTGGACCCGGCAGTACCGGGCGTCTGAGACCGGTGTCGTTGCGTCGATGGACAAGCTTATCGACTGGCTTCCCGCCAGTATTCCGGACGACGAATCCGCGAGCATCGTGCACGGCGACTTCCGGCTGGACAACATGGTCCTGCACCCGACCGAACCGCGCGTCATCGCCGTGCTCGACTGGGAATTATCGACGATAGGACACCCGCTTTCCGATTTCATGTATCACCTGATGGCGTGGCACATGCCGGATATCGGCATCGGCTCGATCGGGCTCGTCGGCAAGCCGCTCGCGGACCTCGGCATTCCGCAGGAAGAAGACTACGTGGCGCGCTATTGCGAGCGTACCGGCAGACAGGGCGGTATTCCCGGCCGGCACTTCTACCTGGCCTTCAACTTCTTCCGGCTCGCCGCGATCCTGCAGGGTATCGCCGGCAGGGTAAGAGACGGTACAGCGGCCAGTGCGCACGCATCCGAGGCTGTAAAAGCCGTGCGACCACTGGCAGACTTGGGCTGGCAACACGCCGCGAAACACGGATGAACCATGGCACTTGATTACGACACACTCATGGCGAAGGTCGAAAACGACCTTCCCTTTTCTTACACGGACGCCGATTCGATGCTCTACGCGCTTGCCGTGGGCATGGGGCAGGACCCGCTTGACGCGCGTGAGCTGCCTTACGTGTATGAACAGGGTGCGACCCTGAAGACCGTACCAACCCTGGCAACGGTACTGGTGCCGGAGATGTTCCCGGTCGGCCTGGGCTGGGACTACAGCCAGATACTGCATTCGGAACAGCGACTGCGCCTCTACCGCCCACTCCCACCTGCAGCGGACCTGTTGATCAACAAACGGGTCGTCGATGCTTTCGATCGCGGCCCGAAGCTTGGCGCATTGATCCTGCTCGAGGCCGAAGGGCGTCTTGCGAGTGACGATACGGTGATCTTCAACATGGGTTGCTCGATCATCGCCCGGGGCGACGGTGGTTTTGGCGGCCCGCGGGGCAGGGGCATTCCACCGCACCGCGCGCCGCATCGCGAACCCGATCTGAGCTGCGACATTGCGACCCGGCACGACCAGGCGCTCCTGTACCGGCTCACCGGCGACCGCAACCCCTTGCATGCCGACCCGGCCAGGGCACGTGCCGTCGGCTTCAACCGTCCGATACTGCACGGCCTGTGCACTTTCGGCGTGGCCTGCAAGGCGGTACTGCAGACGATCTGCGACTACGACCATACGTTGATCGAGGAGTTTGACGCACGCTTCTCCGCGCCCGTCCTGCCCGGCGACACGATTACTACGGATATGTGGCAGGACGGCAACGTCATATCGTTTAGCTGTAGCGTCAAAGAGCGCAACGAAACAGTCCTGCGCAACGGCAAATGCACACTGGCCGTCTAGCCTGGTGGCTGGCCGGCGACAAGACTTAAGGACGGAGACGATGAGTAAGCGAGTTGCCATCACGATCGATGACCATGTGGCCGAGGTGATGCTCAATCGGCCGGAAAAATTCAACGCCGTAGACCCCGAGATGTTCCATGCACTCGACGAGGCGGCCAGGTCGCTCGAGGGCGAATCATCCTTGCGGGCCGTGGTCCTGCACGGCGCTGGCGAGAATTTCTGCGCCGGCATCGACATCGCGTCCGTGCAGGGTAACGAGGACCTCGGCGCCGCGTTGCTCGAGCCCGTCCGCGGGTCGGCGGCCAATATCTTCCAGCGGGCCGCGTACGCCTGGCGGGAGCTGCCGGTTCCGGTCATCTGCGCGCTTCAGGGCGTGACATTCGGCGCGGGATTTCAGATCGCCATGGGCGCCGACCTTCGCTATGCTGCCCCGGGCGCGCAGTTTTCGATCATGGAATCGAAATGGGGGCTGATTCCGGATATGGCGATCAGCGCGACGCTGCGCGACATTCTGCCGCCGGATCGGGTCAAGGAACTCGCCTGGACCGCAAGGGTGTTCGCTGCGCCTGAGGCGCTGCAATGGGGGCTGCTTACGGCGATCGAGGACGATCCGCTCGCGGCAGCCAGGACGATGGCTCGTGCAATCTGCGGCAGATCGCCCGACGCGGTCAGGGGCATAAAGTGTCTTGTGAACGAGGCCTGGCAACGATCGGAAAAGGATGCGCTGGCGTTGGAGGCACAGCTGCAGCTGCGCGTGCTGGGGGCACCCAACCAGGCGGAAGCGGTGCGCGCCAATCTCGAAAAGCGTGAACCGCACTTTGTCGACCAGACGGCGCGGTAGTGCGTTCACAATTGCTCGAATTGCCCGGAACTTTGCGTTCGGTCTACTGCCAAATTCAGGTGTCCGTTACGATTGAAACGACTTTGATGAAACAGATCCACAGCCTGCTTGTTGCCCTGCTGCTACTGGCCTGTGCGCCAGCCGTGGCGCAGTGGGCGGAGATCCCGACGAGTGATCTCGACAACCGCACCCTGCGCACCCAGGCAAAGGTGGAATCCCTGTATCAGCGCGGCGACTACAAGCGCGCCCATTTCATCTATTCCAACGAGCTGGCCCGGCGCGGTGACAAGTATGCCCAGTACATGACGGGCTACATGTACCAGATGGGGCAGGGCGTCGACGAAGACCCGGTCAAGGCGTCGGCCTGGTATCGCCTCGCGGCGGAACGACGTGCGCCGGAGTTTATCGCCGTCAGGGACCAGCTGCTGCAGACGCTGAACGACGCGCAACGCGCGCGCTCGGACGAGCTCTACGTCGCGCTACGCAAGGAATACAGCGACCTCGTCATTATCATGGGGCTGCTCGCCCAGGACATCGAGGAATTGAACGTCGCCCGAACGGGTTCCCGTCTCAGCGGTGGCACCAGTCCGGTCAAGGTCGTCGACCCGAAGACGGGCCGAACCGTGTCCGCCGACTACCTGCGGAGCCGGAATCTGCGGATCGCGCAGATGCGCCTCGACTACATCACGACGCATCTCGATATGGAGCCGCTGGATGCCGACGACGTCAGTACGCACATGGACGGGCTTTGGGAGCTTGTTCGTGAGCACCTCGACGTTGTCGACGACGAGCCGAACGGCCTGAACGCCGCCCACTGACGGCGGGTTAGCGCGCGAGTCCCGCACTGAGGATTCGCGGAAACTCCTCGACCACGCTCGCGGCTACGGCGGCATCGCCACGGAACCACTTCGGTACCCAGTTGAGTGCGCCCATGATGGCGTTGCCCGTCATCCGCACGTCGCATTCCGCGATGCTGCCATCCCCGATTCCCTGCCTGAGTATCCCCTCGAAGCGCGCGCTGTGCTCGCGGGAGATCGCCAGCACCTCGTCCCGGTGCCCGGGCAGGAGGGAGGGGATCTCGCTCATGATTGCGATCGGGCCACGTTCACCGGTCATGACCTCCAGGTGGTAACGAATGTAGCGCCTGACGATATCGAGGCCGTTGCGGCCGTCTGCGATCGCCCGGTCCATGGCCTCCCGGCCGACGTCACCGGCCCGGAGGTAGCAGAGGTAGACGAGTTCTTCCTTGTTCTTGACGTAGTAGTAGAGGGCGGCGTCAGTCAGACCCAGGACATTGGCAACGTCCTTGAGCGAGCTGCCGCTGTAGCCTTTTTCGTTAAAACACCGGGCCGCGGCGCGCAACATGCGGCCTTTTTGGAGTTCGAAGCGGCTGTCGGAGGCCTTTGGGGCCATGGTCTTCTAGGCCGGTAGCTTGAGTCCTGACCGATTCTGCATTATTTTAATCCAGATTAAAATTCTTTCTGGCAGGTTTCAGCATGAGCACCGCAGCCACGGAATTGCCACGCGCCTCCGGCAAGCGCGAGCGCAGCCCATTGCGCTTTGTGACCGCCGCGTCACTGTTCGATGGTCACGACGCCGCAATTAACATAATGCGCCGCCTGATCCAGGCCCAGGGCGTCGAAGTCGTGCACTTGGGTCACAACCGCAGCGTCGATGACATCGTCCGCGCGGCGATCCAGGAGGACGCCGACGGTATTGCCGTCAGCTCCTACCAGGGCGGGCACAACGAGTTTTTCCGGTACATGATCGACCGCCTGCGGGAGCTGGGTGCCGGCCACATCAGGGTATTCGGTGGCGGCGGGGGCACGATTACGCCCGAGGAGATCGCCGCCCTGATGGACTATGGCGTTGAGCGCATCTATCACCCGCATGACGGTATGGAACTCGGCTTGCAGGCGATGATCGAGGACCTCGTCGCGCGCACCGAGGCGGCGCGCAAGCCGACCAACGTGCCGAAGACCAGTGAATCGAGCGTCGACCAGGCGGCAATGATCTCGGCGATCGAGGAAGGCCTGTTCGACGAAGGTGAGCTGGCAAGCCTGCGCAAGGAGTGGCAGGTCAAGGCCGGGCAGGTGCCGGTTATCGGCATTACCGGTACGGGCGGAGCCGGCAAGAGCAGCGTGACCGATGAAGTTCTCAATCGTTTCCTCGCCTGTTTCCCGGACATGCGTATCGCGGTGCTCGCTGTCGACCCGACGCGTCGACGGACGGGCGGTGCCTTGCTCGGCGATCGCATTCGCATGAATTCCCTGCGCTCCGAACGCGTTTACATGCGTTCCATCGCGACGCGTCGCCAGCACCTCGCTACCAGTGAGATGCTTGGCGACCACATCGCGTACCTCAAGGCGCAGGGCTTCGACCTCGTGATCGTCGAAACGGCCGGCATCGGTCAGAGTGACAGCGAGATCGTCGACCTGGTCGACTTCTCGGTCTACGTCATGACCAGCGAGTACGGCGCTGCCAGTCAGCTCGAAAAAATCGACATGCTCGACTTCGCCGATCTTGTGGTGCTCAACAAGTATGACAAGCGGGGCGCCGAAGACGCATTGCGCGACGTGCGCAAGCAGTGGAAACGCAATCACGTTGCGTTCGGGACGCCGGACGACGAGGTTCCGGTGTTTCCAACTATCGCCAGCCAGTTCAATGACCCCGGTATCAGCTGGATGTTTGCCGAGCTGTGTCGGCGCGTGGCCGCGAAGGTCGGTCTCGACCCGGAGCGCTGGACACCGGCCATCGACACGTCGATTCGCGAGCCTCGATCCACGGCGACCATCCCGGGAGCGCGTGTTCGCTATCTCGCCGAGATTGCCGAGCAAGGTCGCGATGCGAACCGGCAGGCGGATTCGCAGGCCGAGATTGCCAGCCGTGCGCAACACCTTTACGAGTCACTCAAACTGCTCGACGATCCGGGTCTGCCGGCGGAGCTCGAGACCTTCCCGGCCGCTGCGCTGACGGAGGGTAAGGACCGCAGTTTGCAGGTGCTCAGGCAGCGCTACCAGGAAGCGATCGGAGAGCTCACGAGCGAGTCGCTGGACTTGTTACGCAACTGGCCGGCACGCAAGGCCGGCGTGCGTTCGGAGACTTTCAGTTACACGGTGCGCGGACGGGAAATCACGGGCGACAACTACCGGGAGTCGCTCAGTCACCAGAGAATCCCGAAGATCGCGGCACCCGATTTCAGCGACTGGGGAGAGCTCCTCAAGTTCCTGCAGAAAGAGAACCTGCCCGGTTCCTACCCCTATACGGCCGGCGTCTATCCGTATCGACGACTTGGCGAGGACCCGACTCGCATGTTCGCGGGCGAAGGGACACCGGAACGCACGAATCGCCGCTTTCATTACCTGTCGCTCGGGCAACCCGCCGCCCGGCTCTCGACCGCGTTCGATTCCGTCACGCTGTATGGCGAGGATCCGCATGAGCGGCCCGATATCTACGGCAAGGTCGGCAACTCCGGTGTGTCGATCGCCTCGGTAGACGATATGAAGAAGCTCTATTCGGGCTTCGACCTGTGCGCACCGACCACGTCGGTGTCGATGACCATCAACGGCCCGGCGCCGATCATTCTCGCGTTCTTCATGAACACGGCGATCGACCAGCAGGTTGAGAAGCACCTGCGCGAGACAGGGGGCTGGGACGCGGCCATGCGGAAGGTCGATACGTACTTTGAAGGCAAGGATCGTCCCCGTTATGCCGGCGAACTGCCCGACGGCAACGATGGCCTGGGTCTCGGCCTGCTTGGCGTGTCGGGCGACCTCGTGGTTGACGCAGAGACCTACGCACGTATTCGCAAGGAAACACTGGCGATGGTACGTGGCACGGTACAGGCCGATATTCTCAAGGAAGACCAGGCGCAAAATACGTGCATCTTCTCGACCGAGTTTGCGATGAAGATGATGGGTGATGTGCAGCAGTTCTTCATCGAGCACAACGTTCGCAATTACTACAGTATCTCGATCAGCGGCTACCACATTGCCGAGGCAGGGGCGAACCCGATCAGCCAGCTGGCGTTTACGTTGTCCAACGGCTTTACCATCGTCGAGTACTACCTCGCGCGGGGCATGAAGATCGACGAGTTCGCGCCGAACCTGAGCTTCTTCTTCTCGAACGGCATGGATCCCGAGTACACCGTGATTGGTCGCGTAGCCCGTCGCATCTGGGCCCGTGCGATGAAAGAGCGTTACGGCGCCGGCGCCCGTTCCCAGATGCTCAAGTACCACATACAGACTTCGGGGCGCAGCCTGCACGCGCAGGAAATCAGCTTCAACGACATTCGCACGACGCTGCAGGCCATGTATGCGTTGTTCGACAACTGCAACAGCCTGCACACCAACGCATTCGACGAGGCGATCACGACGCCGACCGAACAATCCGTGCGGCGCGCGGTTGCGATCCAGATGATTATTTCGCAGGAACTCGGACTGAACTTCTGTGAGAATCCATGGCAGGGCTCGTTCGTCGTCAACGAACTGACCGATCTTGTCGAGGAAGCGGTCTACCAGGAATTCGAGCGCATCTCCGAACGTGGCGGCGTACTGGGTGCCATGGATACGATGTACCAGCGCGGGAAGATCCAGGACGAGAGCATGTACTACGAACACAAGAAGCACGATGGTTCGTTGCCGCTGATCGGTGTGAATACGTTCCTGCCGAAAGAGGGCCAGGAAGACGAAGTGCACAGCATCGAGCTCATACGTTCGACGGACAGCGAGAAAGAGAACCAGATTCGCAACGTGCGGGCGTTCCAGTCCACGCACGCGGCGGCGAGCGCCGACGCATTGCGCCGCCTGCAGCACGTGGCGCGGGATCGCGGCAACGTGTTTGCCGAATTGATGGAAACGGTGAAGTCCAGCTCGCTGGGTCAGATCTCCGGCGCGTTGTACGAAGTTGGCGGCGAGTACCGCCGCAACATGTAATTCTTCAGGAGTTCACTTTGAGCGAGATCGTCAAATACGACCAGCACGATGCGGTGGCGGTGATTGCCCTGAATCGCCCGGACAGCATGAATTCGTTCAATACGGCGCTGCGAGCGGACGTCACGGCAGCATTTGCGAAAGCGCACGATGATGACTCGATTCGCGCCGTCGTTTTTACGGGCGAGGGCCGCTGTTTTTCCGCGGGTGCGGACCTGAAGGCAGGTATCGATCGGGATGTCGAAGAGATCCTGCAGGTCGAGTACCGGCCTGTGCAGGAAGCGATCGCCAATATCCCGAAGCCGGTCATTGCTGCAGTGCCGGGATCGGCGGCGGGAATCGGTCTGTCGATGGCGCTGCAGTGCGACCTGCTGATCATGGCGGACAATGCCTTTCTGCTCTCGCCGTTCACGACTATCTCGCTGTTGCCGGATGGTGGTCTCAACTGGTTGCTCGTCAGGCAGCTTGGCTACAGGCGGGCATTCCAGCTCAGCGTCGAGTCTGAACGCATCCCGGCCGATCGCTGTGTCGAACTTGGACTCGCAAACAAGGCAGTGCCCGCCGCGGAGCTCCAGGCAGCGGCCCTCGAGTGGGCCCAGGCGTTGGCAAAACGTGCGCCCTTGTCGCTGGCCGCGACCAAGAAGGCCATGCGGTTTGCGATGGACGGCCATTGGCCCGACGCCTACGACCTGGAATCCAGGTTGCAGGGCGAACTCCTCGGGACCGAGGACAACCAGGAAGGAATTCAGGCTTTTCTCGAGAAACGCGCTCCGGTATTCAAAGGTAAGTAGACATGGACAGGACGATATTCGACGAGGAACACGAGATGTTCCGCGACTCTGCGCGGGCGTTCATCAAGAACGAGATTGGACCCTACGCCGATAAATGGGCGGAGCAGGGCATCGTCGATCGGGAGGCGTATCTCAAAGCCGGCGAAATGGGGCTGCTGTGTATGTGGGTGCCGGAAGAATACGGTGGCATCGGCATACCGGACTTCCGCTACGAGCAGATCCTCATGGAGGAGAACGCGAGATACGGTGACGCCGGCTACTTTGGCTGGTTGCACAGTCGTCTCGTGGCACCGTATATCGGGACCTTCGGCACGGAGGAACAGAAGCAACGCTGGCTGCCGGATTGCGTAAGCGGTGAGAAAATCCTCGCTATCGCCATGACGGAGCCCGGCGCCGGCAGCGACATTTCCGGCATTCGCTGCAAAGCGGAGGACAAAGGCGACCACTTCGTCCTGAACGGCTCGAAGACATTCATCTCGAACGGCATCCTGGCCGATCTCGTCATCGTTGCCGCGCGTACAAGTCGCGAGAAGCGGCACGGCATGAGCCTGTTCGTCGTGGAGCGTGGCATGGACGGCTTCGAACGCGGCGACAATCTTGCCAAGATGGGGCTCAAGAGCCAGGACACGGCAGAGCTGTTTTTCAACGATGTCAGGATTCCACGCGAGAACCTGCTCGGAGAAATCGACCGGGGCTTCTATCACCTGATGCACGGGCTGGCAGAGGAACGACTGCTTGCCGCTGTGGGTTTCCTCGCCAATGCCGAAGCGGCCTTCGCCGCGACGATGGACTACATCGGCGAACGCAAGCTGTTTGGCAAATCGCTGGCCGAGTTCCAGAACACGCGCTTCAGGATGGCGGAGATGCGCACCGAGCTGGATGTCGCCCAGGCGTTCGTCGACCAGTGCGTGCTGGCGCACAACGACGGCAAGCTGTCGTCGGACGACGCGGCGAAAGCCAAGTTGTTCACGAGCGACGTCGAGGGGCGAGTCACCGATGAGTGCGTGCAGCTGCATGGTGGCAACGGCTACATGGACGAGTATGCTGTAAGCCGCTATTTCACGACGGCCCGGGTTTCACGAATCTACGCGGGAACGTCGGAGATCATGAAAGAAATTATTGCGCGGTCGCTGGGACTGGACCCACGCAGCAAGAAGGCCTGAAATGAGAGTATCTTTCGTTGGACTGGGCGTCATGGGCTACCCCATGGCCGGGTACCTGGCAAACGCCGGCCACGATGCCGTGGTCTACAACCGGACCTCCGCGAAGGCGGAAAAGTGGATTGACGAGCACGACGGCTCCAGTGCACTCACGCCGGCAGCGGCGGCCACCGGAGCCGAAATCGTGTTTTCCTGCGTCGGCAACGACGACGATGTACGCGAGGTCATTCTCGGACCCGATGGAATTCTCGCCGGGATCGAGCGCGGCGGCATCGTTGTCGATCACACGACGACTTCTGCGACGATCTCGCGGGAGATTCACGCGCAGGCGGCGGAAATGGGCGTTGGCTTTCTCGATGCGCCGGTCTCGGGCGGCCAGGCGGGCGCGGAAGCCGGCCAGCTGACGGTCATGGTTGGTGGCGACCCGGACGTGTTCGAGCGCGCGGCCCCGGTCATCGATTGTTACGCCAGGGCAATTACGCTGATCGGCCCGGTCGGTTCGGGCCAGTTGGCCAAAATGGTCAACCAGATCTGTATTGCCGGCGTCGTCCAGGGGCTTGCCGAAGGCCTGCACTTTGCACAGTGCGCTGGGCTCGATCCGGCCGTTGTCATCGAATCGATATCGAAAGGCGCGGCGCAGTCCTGGCAGATGGAAAACCGCTGGCAGACGATGGTGAACGACGAGTTCGAATTTGGCTTCGCCGTCGACTGGATGCGCAAGGATCTCGGCATCGCCATCGAGGAAGCGCGCCAGAACGGTGCGCGGCTCGAGCTCACCGAGCTCGTCGATGGTTTCTACAGCGAGATCCAGGCCATGGGCGGCAACCGCTGGGATACGTCGAGCCTTATCGCGCGCCTCAAAAAGAGTTAAACTCCCTGCCTTCACAGGGGTGGCCAGCTGGCCTGAGATCCATTTCGGGAACCCTTAGAACCTGATCCGGTTAATGCCGGCGTAGGAAGGGATTAATGATGCACCTGTCTACCGCGCGAGCCCCAGTCGCGCTCTTTGCCGCCTTACTTGCCACTTCTGCCATCGCCGACGATGCGATCGAAGAAATCGTCGTAACGGCCGATTTTCGTGAACGCGCGGCCAGTGAGCTGCCGACGAGCGTCACGGTCATGTCGGGTGACGAAATTCGTGGAGCGGCACAGCAGCATTTCGAGGAACTGGTCAATATCGTGCCGAACCTGAACTGGTCGGGCGACGGCCACCGTGCACGCTACTTCCAGATCCGTGGCATCGGGGAGCTCGAGCAGTACGAAGCGGCCCCGAACCCGTCGGTCGGGTTCCTTATCGACGATATCGACTTCAGCGGTATCGGCACGGTCGCCACCCTGTTCGACATGGAATCGGTCGAAGTCCTGCGCGGTCCGCAAGGCAGTCGCTATGGCGCCAATGCACTGGCGGGCCTGATCTACATGCGCAGCCAGGCGCCCTCCGCAGAACGCGACGGCCGCCTGCGCCTCAGCGCGGGCAATGATGACGTCCTTTCGCTCGGCATGGCGTTTGGCGGCGCGCTCGACGCATCCGAACGCGTGACGTTCCGGGTCAGCGGCCAGCGGCATGCGAGCAACGGCTTTCGCGACAACCCCTGGCTGGATCGCGACGACACCAATGGTCGGGAGGAGACCTCGCTGCGCGCACGTTTGCGTATCGAGGCCAGCGACGAACTCGAGATCAATGTCGCGACGATGTACACGGACATCGACAATGGCTACGACGCTTTCGCACTGGACAACAGCTACACGGTGTTATCCGACAAGCCCGGCACGGATGCGCAGAAGAGCCTGGGCGCGTCGTTGCGCATCGACTGGAGCGGTCCCGCCAATGGCACGCTCACCGCAATCACGGCGTTCGCGGACTCCGACATCGACTTCGGTTTCGATGCCGACTGGGGCAACGACGATAGCTGGGCACCCGTAACGTATGACTACATATCGCTGACCGATCGCGAACGGCGCACGCTCAGCCAGGAGTTCCGCTTCGTCGCCGAAGGCTGGCTCGTCGGCGTCTACGCCCTGGACCTCGCCGAGGACCTGCAAACCACCAATATCGGCGATTATTACGATCCGTTCTACGACTGGGCCGACACGCTCAACGACGTGTTCGGCAGCGACTTCGCGTCCACCAACCTTGCCGTGTTCGGGCAAATGGACAGGGACCTCGGCCCTGCGACGCGGCTGTCGGCGGGCCTGCGCGTGGAGCGCCGCACTGTGGACTACCGTGACACGCTCGGGCTCGAAGCCAGTCCGTCGGAGACCATGTGGGGCGGCGAGCTAAGCCTTAGCCACGACTTCAACGACGGCCTGATGGGCTACGCGAGCCTGTCGCGCGGGTACAAAGCCGGCGGCTTCAACCTGGGCGTCGTGCCGACCGGTTTCCGGACCTTCAATGACGAGGTGCTGTGGACGATCGAGCTCGGTGCCAAATCGACCCTGGCCGACAATCGCGTGCAGTTGAATGCGGCCGTGTTCTACAGTCGCCGCGACGACCAGCAGGTTCGGATCTCCGAACAGATCAACCCGAATGACCCAGCCTCGTTCGTATTCTTCACCGTCAACGACAGCGAACGTGGCAGCGTGCAGGGGCTGGAAGCCGACGTGCGCTGGTTCGCGAGCGACGCGCTGGAGTTGTATGGCAGTGTCGGCCTGATGATCTCGGAACTCGGGCCATCGGGCCGCGATCTTGCGCACGCACCACGCTACTCATTCGCGGCCGGACTCATATACCGCGGCGACCGCGGCTTCTTCGCCCGCATCGATGCGACGGCACGGGATGCGTTTTATTTCGACGTCAGCCACGACCAGCGCTCCAAGGCCTACGAGCTCGTGCATGCGCGCGCCGGTTTCGAGGGAGAGCACTGGCTCGTCGAAATCTGGGCGCGCAACCTGCTCGACGAGAGGTACGCGGTACGCGGCTTCTACTTCGGCAATGAGCCGCCGGATTTCCCGGCCACCCTGTACACCCGTCTCGGCGACCCACGCCAGTTCGGCGTGACGCTGGAAAGGAGATTTTACTAATGAAAATTGCTGTCGACATCAGCCTGTATCCGCTCGATGCGGAATTTATCCCACCCATCAAGGACGTTATCGATCGCCTGAACGCCTACAAAGACATCGAAGTCTGGACGAACGCGATGAGCACGCAGTTGATCGGTGACTTCGATGTCGTCATGGATGCCCTGAAGGCAGAAATCGGCACGACGTTCGAGCAGATCCCGAAAGGCGTGTTTGTCATGAAGATGTTCAACCACCCGGGCCAGCATTGATATCGCTGGAAACTCTCGCTGTGGTGATGGCGGTGGCGTACCTGCTGCTTGCCATACGGCAGAATATCTGGTGCTGGTTCTGTGCCGGCATCAGCACGGCGATTTATGTATGGCTGACTTTCGTTGCGAAGCTGTACATGGATACCGCGCTACAGGTGTTTTATTTCGCGATGGCCCTGTACGGGTGGTACGTGTGGACGAGCGGCCGCCACGATGGCCAGGAAAAGGCAGTCGTCAGGTGGCCCCTCGCGATACACGCAATCGCGCTCACGGCGATTTTCGCCATCGGCGGTCTCAGCGGCTACCTGCTGGACACCCGCACCGATGCCGCGTTTCCGTATCTCGATGCGCTGACCACCTGGGGGGCCGTGTGGGCGACGTTCCTCGTCGCGCAGAAGGTCCTCGAAAACTGGTGGTACTGGCTCGTCATCGATGCCGTGTACGTGTTCCTGTACTGGTCGCGTGACCTGAAATCGACGGCCGGTCTGTTCGTGTTCTACATCGTACTTGTCCCGATTGGACTCATCAGCTGGTCCAGGTCGATGCGCGAGCAGACGGCATGACGGCGGGACGTACACCGCAGGACGTCCTGGCCGCGCTGCCGGGCTGGCAAGGCGCCGCAGTGACGGTGCTGGCCGGCGGTCTTACCAACACGACCTGGCTCGTCGACAACGGCGCGGACAAGGCGGTCTTGAAGATCGACGACGAGATCCGCGTTGCGCCTTACAACCTGCGTTCGATGGAGGCGCGGATCCAGTCCGCGGCCGCCGTACGCGGCCTCGCCAGCCGCGTGCTTTACTACGATGAGCGGACGCTGCTGACAGAGTATGTCGAGGGCACCGTGTGGGAGCCTGGCTGTCTTCAACAAGAGGGCAATATCGAAATCGTGGCGGGCGCATTGCGGGAATTGCATACGCTGCCACTTACGGGACGCTCGTTCGATTCCATCGTCGCCGCAAGGCGCTACGTCGCGAAAATCGAGCATCCGGATGTTGCACTCGTTCGGCACTGCATGCGCGTTGTCGAGACGATGCGTCAACCACACAATCTCTGCTGCTGTCACAACGATCTTGTCGCGGCGAATATCATTACGACACCCGGGGTGATGTTCCTGGATTGGGAATACGCCTGCGACAACGATCCGTTCTTCGACCTCGCAACCGTGATCGAGCACCACGAGCTCAGTGAGTCGATCGCGTTTCGAATGCTCGATGCCTACTTCGACGGCAATGGCGTACGCTGGCGCCAAAAGCTGCTGGAGCAACAGTCGCTGTATCGTGCGCTGTACTGGTTGTGGCTGGCCTCCCGTCCGGACAGCACACGGGAAGCGCTGGACGAGGCGGCCGGGCGTATCGAGCGCTAGTTACCAGCTGTTGCGCAGCTCGCGCAATTTGAGGAAGACCGCCTTTGGATCGGGGCGGTCACCCAGCTCCGGGAAATCCTCGGCCAGCCTGGCGATAAGCGACGGGCTCTGCAGGCGAAAGAACGTGTTGATTTCACGTTCCTGGGCCAGCGTGGTCACAAGCGCATTGTCCGGGTCCTGACCGCGGTACCTGTCCAGGAATGCCTGTGCCGCCGTGTTGTCAGGTTCGCGGTCGAGCGTGAATGCGAGGTTGTTCAGGAGGTAGTCGTGCCCGGGATAGAGCAACGTATCTTCGCCCAGCACGGTAAGCTGCCGGCTGAACGTCTCGTAAAGTTCCTCGGGGTGGCCGCCGTTGTGGCAATTGCCGGCACCGGCATTGAACAGCGTATCGCCTGAGAACAGGGCAGGCTGGTCCGTGTGCGACAGCAGGCAAACGTGACACATCGTGTGACCCGGCGTATCGAGGCACTCGAGCTCCACCGACTTGCCGACCTTGATGACGTCGCCCGCGCCGACGCCGCGATCCATGTTCGGGATGCGCTTGCCGGCGTCTTTGTGCGCGATAATCTTCGCGCCGGTCGCGTTCACGATGCCCTTGTTGCCACCTGTGTGATCCGCGTGCTCGTGCGTGTTGAGAATCTGCGTGATCGTCCAGCCGCGTTCCTTTGCAACATCGAGACACCGGGTGAAATCAAGCGGGTCGATCGCCAGCGCTTCGCCGGTCTCCGCGCAGGCGACAAGGTAGTTGAAGTTGCGGTAGGCATTCCCCGTCCAGACCTGTTCGACGATCATTGTGGCTGGTCCTCCCGGGTATATACCTTCTCACCACCGACCCAGGTTTCGAGGACGACGATGTCGTCGATCTCGGCGGCCGGGATCGTGAAATAGTTGCGATCGACAACGATGAAGTCGGCCCACTTGCCCGGCTCGAGACTACCCAGGCGGTCTTCCTGGTGCGCCGCATAGGCCCCGGCCAGCGTAAAGGAATGCAGCGCTTCGGCGCGCGTCAGTGCCTGGTCGGCGTACCAGCCATCCTCCGGTTCGCCATCCCGTCCCTGGCGGGTCACCGAGGCATACAGTCCGTGAAACGGGTTGGAGAGCTCGACGGGAAAATCCGAGCCATTGGCGAGGACGACGCCCGCATCCAGCATACGCCGCCACGCGTAGCCCCCGAGGATGCGCTGCGGCCCGACACGGTCTTCCGCCATGTTCATGTCGCTGGTTGCGTGTGTGGCCTGCATCGAGGCAATGATGCCGAGTTCGGCAAAGCGCGGGATGTCCTCGAGCGTGACGATCTGCGAATGCTCGATGCGATTGCGCAAGGCAGACGGCTTACCGTCCTGCGCTTTTGCGAAGGCGTCCAGCGACATGCGGTTGCCGAGATCGCCGATGGCGTGGATGCCCACCTGGAATCCCATGCGGTTGGCCTTTTCCACCATCGCGTTGAGTTCGTCCTGCGTCCAGAAGGGCAGGCCGCGATTCTCCGGGTCATCGGAGTAGGGCTCGATCATGGCGGCACCGCGGCTTCCCAGCGCGCCGTCCGTATAGAGTTTGACCGCGGCGATATCCAGGTGGTCGTTGCCGTAGGCCCGAATCGGCTCGCCAATGGCATCGAGGACGTCGTCGGCACCACCCGTCATGGCGTAAATGCGCATGGCGAGTTCATTGTCATCGGCCATCGACAGGTAGACCTCTGCATTCTCGATACCGATGCCTGCATCGTGGACACTGGTGATTCCCTCGGACAGGAGTGTGTCCACCGCCGCTTTTATCGCCGCCCGTTGCTCAGCCTTGTCGGGCCGCGGCACGTGCTCCGTGATCAGCCCCATCGCCCGGTCGATAAATACGCCCGTTGCGTGGCCGTTGTCATCGCGGACGATCTTGCCACCGACGGGATCGGGGGTGTCAGCGGTGATGCCGGCGAGCTGCATCGCGGCACTGTTGGCCCAGCCCGCATGGCCGTCGATCCGCCGCAGCCAGACCGGACGGTCGCTTACGACGGCGTCAATGTGCGCCGCCGTCGGGAACGCCTTGACGGGCCAGAGCACCTGGTTCCAGCCGCGCCCGGTGATCCAGCGAGCATGGGGCTTGTCCTTGCGGTACCGGGCGATGGCCGCTACGGCATCCTCGACGCTCCGCACCCCGGTCAGGTCGAGGCTGGTCTTCAGGAATCCCAGGCCACTGACATGTGCGTGGGCATCGACGAGGCCGGGCATTACCGTCTTGCCGCCGCCGTCGATGTGCACGGCATCGGGGAATTCGCTGCGCAGTCCGGCATTACCGGTCGCCACGACGCGCCCGTCGTCGCTGATCACCAGGGTCGAGAATTCGACGATGCCGCTGTTCGATGAGGTATAGCCCTCTACATTGTGGATCACCGTATCGGCATGGGTCGTCGTCCACGTCAGGGCCAGCAGAAGCACCGCAGCAAGCGATCTATTCAGGGTCACGGCAATACCTTTCTCGTTTTGGCATGCGGCACACGATACCATCAGGGGACTATGAATCCAGATACCAACAGCAAAATCCTCTGCGTCGGCGTCAACTATCGTCCGCACATCGAAGAGATGGGGCGCGAGGTCCCGGAATACCCGGTTGTTTTCATCCGCTTCCCCGGCAGCCTGGTGGGCGACGGCGAGGCAATCATCAGGCCGCGCGTCTCGGAGCAATTCGATTTCGAAGGGGAGCTGGCCATCGTGATCGGCAAGCACGCGCGGCACGTGTCGAAAGCGGATGCCTACGACCATATCGCCGGCTACTGTTGCTTCATGGACGGGTCCGTCAGGGATTGGCAGCGACACACGAGCCAGTTCACCGCGGGCAAGAACTTCGACCGCAGCGGGGCGATCGGACCGACGGTTCCCGCGGCGGACATTCCCGATCCGGCCGCGCTGCGACTGACCACGCGCGTGAACGGCAAGGTCATGCAGGAGGGATGCGTCGCCGACCTCGTCTTCGATATCCCGACACTGGTCGAATACTGCTCGACGTTCACGGAGCTCCGGCCTGGCGACATCATCGCCACGGGCACGCCAGGGGGCGTCGGTGCGGCCCGGAAGCCGCCTGTGTGGCTCAGGGACGGGGATTCGGTAGAAGTCGAGATAGCGGGCCTCGGGGTACTCACGAACGCCGTACGGGATGAACAGCGACCCTAACGCGCTTTAAGCCTTGATTTTCCAAGAAAAGCTTGTGCGAAGCGCCTGTTGCGTTTGTGCCACAAAAACAACAGTCATGCCGGACTGCCGTATAGAAACCATCTAAAGGATTGACAGCAGTCGATATTTCTGCGAATTTTCTACTCAGCAAGCGTAGTCTTTCCACAACAGATCGACTGCGGTGCCGAAGATAAACACCTTCAGGTACGACTTGGCGGGGGAATCAGGGGGCCAGGACCACGTGCTTACGTAGGTTTGGAAAAAAGCGGTTTCGCGAGAAGCCGCTTTTTTTTGTCCACGCGATCCACACTCCGCTAGTATCAGTCGCCATGACCACACAATCCCTGCTCCAACGCCTCATGTCGGGCAGCCTCGTGCTGCAAATTGCCATTGGCATCGTCCTCGGTGTTGCGCTCGCATTGATTGCACCCGACGCCGCACGGTCCGCGATGCTGCTCGGCACGCTGTTCGTCTCCGCGCTCAAGGCCGTTGCACCGGTCCTCGTACTGGTGCTCGTAGCGTCGGCAATCGCGAATCGTAAAGCCAGTCACACCGCGCAAATGCGGCCTATCGTCGTGATGTATCTCGTCGGCACCGTTGCGGCGGCATTGCTCGCGGTGACCGTCAGCACTTTGTTCCCGACGACGATCGCCCTGCAGGTCACCGACATCAGCCAGAGCGCGCCGCAGGGAATCAACGAAGTCCTGGGCACGCTGCTCCTCAAACTGGTCGACAACCCGATCAATGCCATGCTGACCGCCAACTACATTGGCATCCTCGTCTGGGGTGTCTTGCTGGGCGTCTTCCTGCACCATGCCGCGGAGTCGACGAGGACCGCATTGCACGATCTCTCGGATGCCGTCACGAAAATCGTTCGTGTCGTGGTTCGGCTCGCGCCGCTCGGTATTTTCGGCCTCGTTGCCGGCAACCTCGCCGAGGGCGGCCTCGGCGTACTGGGCGGCTACGCGCGCATTCTGACCGTCTTGCTCGGCTGCATGATCGTCGTCGCGCTGGTAATCAACCCCCTGATCGTCGGCATCAAGACAGGCAAGAATCCGTATCCACTGGTTTTTACGGCGCTGCGGGAAAGCGGCATGGTCGCGTTTTTCACGCGCAGTTCGGCCGCGAATATTCCGGTCAATCTCGCGCTGTGCGAACGCCTCGACCTGGAGGAGGATACCTATGCCGTATCGATCCCGCTGGGGGCAACGATCAACATGGGTGGCGCGGCTATAACCATCACGGTCCTGACGCTGGCTGCCGTGCACACGCTCGGTATCAGTGTGGACGCGCCGACGGCACTGCTGCTGAGCGTGGTTGCCGCGCTTTCCGCGTGCGGCGCATCCGGTGTCCCGGGTGGTTCGTTGCTGTTGATCCCGCTCGCCTGCGGCCTGTTCGGAATTTCGAACGACATCGCCATGCAGGTTGTCGCCGTCGGCTTCGTGATCAGTATCCTGCAGGACTCGGCAGAAACCGCGTTAAACAGTTCGACAGACGTTGTGTTTACAGCGGCTGTCGCGCAAAAGAACAAGGGAAGACGTTCATGATGAGACAATTCCTCGCGCTTGCCGCACTCGTGGTTGCCGTGCCGGTGCTCGCGAACCCGTTCGACGAGAATGAGCAACGCATGGTGGAGTGGATTGACGCGCATCGCGAAGATGCGATCGCGCTGCTCGAAGAAACCGTCAACATATCCAGCGGCACGATGAACCACGACGGTGTGCGCAAGGTCGGAGACGTCATGCGACGTGAACTCGACGCACTGGGACTCACGACCGAGTGGATCGAATTGCCGCCCGAGATAGACCGGGCAGGGCACCTGTTCGGCCGCAAAGTCACCGGCTCCGGCAAGAAGTTCGTGTTGATCGGGCACCTCGATACCGTGTTTGAAGCCGACGACAGTTTCCAGGGCTTCAAACGCGATGGTGACATTGCCACCGGCCCCGGTGTGGATGACATGAAGGGCGGCAACGTCGTCATCGTGTACGCGCTCAGGGCACTGCAGGCGATCGGCGCGCTCGACGACATCCCGGTGGTGGTCGCGTACACGGGCGACGAAGAAAAGTCCGGCAAACCGCTTTCCGTATCCCGTCGGGACCTCGTCGAAGCGGGCAAGTGGGCGGACTACGGGTTGGGATTCGAGTCCGCGATTACCTACGATGGTGCCGATTGGGGGACAATCGCGCGTCGCAGTTCGTCCGACTGGATGCTAACCGTTGAGGGCAAGCAGGCACACTCTTCCGGCATCTTCGGCGAGAACGTCGGGGCCGGTGCGGTCTTCGAAGCAGCCCGGATCCTGAACGCTTTCTACGAGGACGTGCGTGGCGAGGAGCACCTGACATTCAACGTCGGCACAATCCTGGGCGGCACCGACATCGACTATTCTGCGGCACAGAATCGTGGCACGACCTTTGGCAAGACCAATGTCGTTCCCAGAAGTGCCGTGGTGCACGGCGGTATCCGCACCCTATCGCAGGACCAGCTGGAGCGCGCGCAGGCGGCCATGCGAGCGATCGTCGCGCAGAGTCTGCCGCACACCTCCGCCACGATTGAATTCTCCGAGGGTTACCCGCCGATGTTTCCGAGCGAGGGCAATCGCAGCGTGCTCAGGGTGTTGTCGGCTATTAACGAGGACCTCGGTCGCGGGCCGATGCAGGAACTCGACCCGTCGAGGCGCGGGGCCGCCGATGTCTCGTTCGTCTCGCCCTACACCGATGCCGTTGCCGGCCTCGGGCCCCTGGGCAAAGGCGGGCACACACCGAACGAGACGATCTATCTCGAGTCGCTGCCTGTGGCGATCAAGCGTGCTGCAATCCTGATCTACCGTCTGAGCAAAACGTAAGAAGACGACTGGCATGGGGCACGAACACGAGCATCACGATGAGCATGACCATGATCACAGTCATGCACATATTCATGCCGCGAACGAAGGCAACCTGAAACGCGTGCTGATCGCGCTCGTACTGACGGGCACGTTTATGTTCGTCGAGATCGTCGGCGGCATCCTGTCCGGTTCCCTCGCGCTACTCGCCGACGCGGGGCATATGCTCACTGATACCATGGCGCTCGCACTCGCCGCTGCCGCATTTCATGTCAGCAAGCGGCCTCCGGGCGGCAACCTGACGTACGGGTATCAGCGCTTCCAGATCCTTGCGGCATTCGTCAATGGTCTGAGCCTGCTCGTCATCGTGGGTTGGATCCTCTTCGAGGCGGTCGAACGCTTCCTGTCACCTCGCGATATCCTCGGCGAGACAATGCTGGTTGTCGCGGTCGCAGGACTGGTCGTGAATATCATTGCGTTTGCCGTGCTGCACACGGGCGACCAGGAAAACCTCAACATCCGCGGCGCCGCGCTGCACGTCGCCGGCGATCTGCTGGGGTCGGTGGCGGCGATTGTAGCCGCTGTCGTCATCATCTACACGGGCTGGACGATGATCGACCCGATCCTGTCGATCGCCGTTGCCATGCTCATCCTGCGCAGTGCCTGGTCGCTCGTGAAACGCAGCGCACATGTCCTGCTCGAAGGTGCGCCAGACTGGCTGGACGTTGCGGACATGCAGACGCGTGTCGTCGCCAATGTCCCGGGCGTCTCCGGTATCCACCACGTTCATGTGTGGGGCCTCACACCGCAACAGCTCATGCTGACCATGCACGTCACACTGGCCGACGATGTGGCGAGCCAGTCGGGGGTCGTGCGCGCTGTAAAGACCTTTGTCGAGCAGGAATACGGCATCGGGCACTCGACGGTTGAGGTCGATGTCGACGGCTGCGCCGACCACTAGCCGCCCTTTTTGTAGCTTCACGGCCGTTTTTTCCCCGGTTTTCTTGACCTCCGTCTCATTTCGGGACTTTGCTTATGTCTCCTCGTTATGAATGGGTACATAATTCCTGCCGAAACTAAGCAAGTGCACAACAAAGGACCAGGCAGCGCAACACGAGTCACGGATGGCAAACCTCTTCGCAACAAACCGGTCGACAGCCTCAGAAACGCAGGCGCTCCCGAACAAGGAACTGGCCATCGTGCTGTCCGGCGATGGCTCCGTTTGCACAGTCCTGCACGCGTCCTTTGACGTCGAACCGAACGTATCGATCGACACGATCTGGCCTCCGGAAGTTTGCAATCGCATTCGTGAAAACCTGCGGCGCGCACTGCGCAATCGCCGGTTCTTCAACGAGGAGCTGAACCTCGCGGATGCAGGCGGGACTGCCGAATTTACGTACATCGCCCAGGGACGCGACCGCGTCCTGCTCGTAGCCCGGGATACCTCGCAATCCAAGCGCGCGCTTACGCGGCTGCAGAAGCTGGCTTACGTCGACGAAGTGACGGCGTTGCCCAACCGGGAGTATTTCGTCGGCGAACTTGCGAAGATTCTCGAGTATCAGCGTTTGCGCGAAGGGCGTGCTGCTGTCATCTGTTGCCATGTCGACGATCTTGATTTACAGCTGGGTGCGACCGGCACTGCCCGCTGCGACACGATCCTGCACGAGCTCGGAGCTCGCCTGGAAAGCGAGCTGCGCGGGGTCAACTCGGATCGCGATGACGACTACGAGCGCCGGTCAGTCGTTGCCCGCACGGATTTCCATCGCTTCAGCATTATCCTGCCCGAAATCGAAAGCGGTTCGGATGCGGAATCAGTGACCAACCGGCTCGCGTTGGTGTTGCAGGAACCGGTCATCGTCGATGGCAAAACGTATCGCGTGGATATCCGCTCGGGAATCAGCCTGTTTCCCCAGGACGGCACCGACGCTGCGACGTTGTTTGCCAACGCCAATGCGGCGACGGAGGACGCGAGGACCGGGCAAGCCGGTGATGTTGCCTTTCACAGCGGCACCGTCAAGCTGCGCACCTTGCAGAGACAGGATCTCGAGGTCGAATTGAGGTCGGCGCTCGACCGCGGTGCATTTGCCCTGAACTTCCTGCCGATCGTCAATGCATCGACCGGCGAAGTGCATGCGGTGGAAGCGTTGCTGCGCTGGCCGGAATCCGTCATGGGATCGCACTCAACAAGCAAGGTGATCGGCCTGGCAGAGCGCACCGGTCTTATAGTGCCTATCGGCGAGTGGGTCTTGCAGGAAAGCTTCGACCGTTTGAAGAACTGGCAGGATGCCGGACGGCCGGAACTGCGACTGTCAGTCAACCTGTCCATGCAGGAATTCTCGCGGCGGGAAATCGCGACACGCATGGCGGCCCTGATGCTGCGCGTCGGTATTGAGCCTTCGTGCGTCGACCTCGAGATCACAGAGAAGATGCTGAGCCGGGATGCGGTCGCCGGCTATCAGGCGATTGACGCGCTGAAAGCCCTGGGTGTCAACCTGATTGTCGACGACTTCGGTACCGGTGCCTGTTCGCTCGTACAGCTTGCGCACAGTCCCGTGGACGGCATCAAGATCGATATCTCGCTGGTCAACGGGGTGGAGTCGTGTGAGAACGATCGTGCCGCCTGTACGGCGGCTATCGCGAGTGCCCATGCACTCGGCCTGATCGCCGTTGCCGAAGGCGTGGAAACCACGGACCAGGCGCACATTCTGCGAGAACTGAATTGCGATTTTCTGCAGGGGTTCTATTTTTCCAAGCCGCTGTCCGCAACCGAGATGGGAGAGTTTCTCGTTGCACCAGGTAAGGGTATGGCTCAATGAGCGACTTGATTAACGAACCGCAGACGCCCGACGACGGCCTGGACCTGACCAGGACGATCAAGCGGCTGGCGTTGCCGACATCCGCCGCAAACGATGAGTTGCTGGAGGACGGTGGCACGGCGTTGCTGTACAGCAACAACTCGAGCGCCACGAAGTGGGCTCCCCGGTGGTTGAACCAATACGACGTGAGGACCACGGTCGTGCAGGATGCGTCTGACGCCCTCGCGCTTGCACGAAGCCAACAGCCCCAGGTGATTATCGTTGACGCCGGGATGTTGTCTGCAGACGGACAGCCTTTATATAGGGACTTCCTCGACGCACAGGACCTCACCATGCCGGTATTCGTCATGTGTTCGAGCGCCAGGGAAGCCAGCGCAGCGCTCGAATGCGAGCCCTATGACGTGATTCGCAAGCCGTTCGAGTGGGCGATGATCAGCCGGCGGGTGAAGTACGCTGTCCACGCGCGCAACCTGAGAGAGCGGTTTGATGACGGCCAGGAATCGTTGCGAAAAGCCCTTGCGGTCGCCGACGAGGCCCGCCAACGGCTGCGTCGCGGCGAGTCCTTCGAGCCCGTTACCGGTCTGCCCAACAAGCGGAAATTCGCCGACCTCGTCAGGCGCAGCATGGGAACCGTAGACCGCGATGGCAATGCGCTGGCCGTCATCGTTATCGGCTTCAACCGCTTCCGGCTCGTTGTCGAGGCAATGGGGCAGGAACGCGCCGACATGATCATGACCGAACTCGGCAAGGTCCTGACAGAGTGCCTGGGTGAACTGGGGCCCTCGACGGTCGAATCGCAGCGCCTGCGTACAGCGGCGGCGGCCAGCATCGACCACTCGCGCTTCGCGATCATGGTGACTACGTCCGGCAAGCAGGACGACCTCGGGCACCTGCAACAGCTGCTGCTGGACCGGCTTGCGCGACCGATCCAGATCGCCGGCCAGATGGTGTCGCTGTCGTCCTGCCAGGGCGTCGCGCTGTACCCACAGGATGCCGATGATGTCGACAGTCTGCTACAGCGCGCCGACAACGCCATGCGGGATGCGCAGAGTCGCGGCGGTGGCTTTAAATACTACTGCGCGGAAACCGACGCCGCAGCAGCCCGCAAACTGAAGATCGAGCACATGCTGCATGAAGCGTTGGACAGCGATGAACTGAGCCTGGCCTTCCAGCCGATTACGACGGTTGACAGCAAGCGGGTATTTGCAGCAGAGGCGTTGCTGCGCTGGCGCCAGGCAGATGGCAGCTACATATCGCCGGCGGAGTTCGTGCCGGTTGCGGAAGAATGTGGCCTCATGAATCGCATCGGCGAATTCGTTCTCGATGAGGCCTGTGCGCAACTCAAGGCATGGCACGCGGCGGGCATTCGGCTGCCGCACATTTGTGTCAACGTGGCGAAGGTCCAGCTCATGAGTGGCGACTTCGTGCCGACGGTCAGGCGCATACTGGGCAAGCACAATGTGAATCCCGCTTGCCTTGAACTGGAACTCAGCGAGCGCGGCGTACTGTCAGGCGACCTGGCGGTCGTCGAGCAACTCAAGGAGCTCAAGACTCTCGGCATTCGGCTTTCGATCGACGACTTCGGGACCGGCGATTCCGCGATCGCCTACCTGCGCGACCTGCCGGTCGACGTACTCAAGATCGATCGATCCTATGTTTCCGGGCTCGTTGACAACGAGAAGGACGAGGCCCTGGTTTCCGCAATGGTCGCACTCGGGCAGCGCCTCAGTCTCGAGGTTATTGCCGAGGGCGTGGAAACACGTGAGCAGCTGGCTGTCTTGCGCGCCATGAACTGCGATGCGTTCCAGGGCTACCTGATCTCGCGGCCCGTCACCGCCGCCGCATTTGCAGCACTTCTGAAAAAAGCCGACCCCAAAGACACCTGATCCGGCGATTTAACCAAGCCATTACGTGAACTGCGTCACACTTTTCCGGCATCCCGCCGGAAGGCGGTCACCGCGACCGGACTAAGCATACGGCCTAATACATCCCATAAGAACAGGGAGGTACGGATCGTGCTGGATACGTCCGTGAGGAAAGCAAGAAATCTGTGTACGGCATTGGTGGCTACGCTGCTCTTGCCGGCGCTGCCCGTTTTGGCCAGCGATGCTTTCAGCCATCATCCGATGCGTTTCGAACACATCGGCCTCGATGACGGCTTGTCGCAGAGCAATGTCCTGAGCATTCTCCAGGACTCAACCGGTCTCATGTGGTTCGGCACCGAGAACGGGCTGAACAGCTATAACGGGTATGAGTTCACACAGCATCGTCGCGAGCGCGGCAACACGACGAAGTTGCGCAGCGACTTCGTTTTTGACGTTGCCGAAGACGCCGACGGCAACCTCTGGATCGCTACCAACGGCGGTGGCCTGTCGATGCTCGACAGGAAGTCGGGCGTGTTCGTTACCTACTTGCACGATGCCGCCGACCCCGGGTCGCTCGGCAGCAACATCGTCCGTCGCGTCATGGTGGATCGCGATGGCAGCATCTGGGCCGGTACTCGCGAGGCGGGACTCAGCCGCCTCGATCGGGAAAGCGGCCAGTTCTCACACTACCGACTGACGACAACGATCGGTTCTGACAGCATCTTCGCGCTGTTGCAGGACTCGACCGGCACCGTTTGGGCAGGCGGTGACCACGGCCTCAGCCGGGTTGACGTGGACACGGGTGAAGTCACGACTTACATGAACGTCGCCGGTGACAACAGCAGCCTGAGCGCCCACAGCGTGCGCGCTGTGTACGAGGACAGCAAAGGACAGCTTTGGGCAGGCACGTTCGGCGGCGGTCTGCATCGCTTTGACGCAAAGACCGCCTCCTTTACCCGTTACGTCCACGACGCCGACAATGCGATGAGCATCTCCGGCAATGAAGTCACGTCCATCTACGAAGACAGCGCCCATCGTTTCTGGGTGGGCACGACGGCCGGACTGAACCTCGTCAATCGCGACACCGGTGAGTTCGTTCGCTACGTCAACAGTGAAACTGATACCACGAGCCTCGCCTACAACTCGGTGACGGCTATTTTTGAAGATCGCGGCGGCGTCCTCTGGATCGGCACCAAGATGCAGGGCATCAGCAAGTGGAATTCACGCACCTGGGCCTATGGCTTCGAGCCCGGGACCGAGATGACAGCCCGGCCCGACGCCAAGCCCGTAGTGACCTCATTCATAGAAGACCAGCAAGGTCGACTCTGGGTCGGTACGTTCGGTGACGGCGTCAATGTCATCGATCGGGCAAGCGACAACGTGCTGCGTTATCGCCACGACCCATCCGACAGCCGCTCTATCAGTGACGACCGCGTCATGAGCATGATGCGTGATAAGGACGGCGTTGTCTGGGTCGGCACGATGGCGCGCGGCATCGATCGGATTCATCCGCGCACCGGCAAGATCGACAACTTCCGTTTCAATGCCGACGACCCGACCAGTCTCAGTGCAAACGGCATCATGGCGATGTTCGAGGACTCGTCCGGCCAGGTCTGGGTCGGGACGTTCGGCGGTGGTATCAGCAGGTTCGACCGCGAGACACAGACTTTCGAGCGCTTCAGCGCGGACCCCGACAATGGAAAAGCGCTGAGCAGCAATCGCGTGACGAGTTTTGCAGAAGACAAGCGCGGCCGGATCTGGATCGGAACCGACGCCGGCGGCCTCAACCTGTTCAACCCGGAGACCGGGGAATTCACGAACTTCCGGCACGATGCAAACGATCCTGCAACGCTGGCCGACGATACCGTCTATTCATTGAACGTCGACAAGCATGGCACGGTCTGGGTCGGCACGCGCGGCGGCGGACTGAACCGCGTTGTCGGCGATGCCGGCAATCCGGGCGGCATACGGTTTGAAAACGTGTCGATGCTGGATGGCCTGAGCAACGACGTCATCTACGGCATCCAGTTCGACAACACGGGCAAGCTCTGGATGAGCACAAACTACGGCATCAGCCAGTACGACCCTGCCAGCGGAGAAATTACGAACCTGCACCGTACCGACGGCCTGCAGTCCGAGGAATTCAACTTCGGCGCGCACTACCGCAGCGACCGCGGTGAACTGTTCTTCGGTGGCAACAATGGCTACAACGCGTTTGAGCCGAAAAACCTGCACGCCAGTGTTGTTGTTCCCGCCGTCATGTTGACCGGGTTTTACAACCTGAGCGACCCGACGAAGTCCGATCTGCCCATTGACGAGAACGAAGGCATCGATCTTGGCTACCGCGACGATGTCGTGTCATTTGAATTCGCGGCACTCGATTTCGCCGCGCCGTCGAAGAACCAGTTTGCATACAAGCTCGAGGGCTTCGACCAGGACTGGATTAACCTTGGCAACGAGCGGCGCGTTACGTACACCGATCTCGACGCCGGCAACTACCTGTTGCGCGTCAAGGCCGCCAACAGTGCAGGCGTCTGGAACGAGGCCGGCTACGCATTGCCGGTACGCGTAGCAGCGCCGCCCTGGGCCACCTGGTGGGCTTATCTCGCCTACCTGGGCCTGGTCGTTCAGGGCGCCGTCTTCCTCTGGCTGGCGCACAAGCGCAAGGTTCGTCGCGAAGAAGAATACAGTCGTCGCCTCGAACAGGAAGTGGATTCCCGGACAGAGCAACTCGTCGATCGCAACAAGCAGCTCAGGCTGCTGAACCAGGCGCTGCAGGAGAGCAGCCTGAGCGATCCGCTGACAGGTCTGCGCAATCGTCGCTTCGTCTTCGAGGAGGTCACGAAAGACCTCGAGGTGGTCAAGCGCCGCTTCGAAGATGAGCAGCAGGGGTACGACCAAAGCGAATCGGTTGACCTGATCTTCATGATGATCGATCTGGACAACTTCAAACCGATCAACGACACCTATGGACATGCGGCGGGCGACGAGATGCTGCTGCAGGTCAGGGACGCGCTGCTCGGCACCTGTCGTCGTTCGGACTTCGTCATTCGCTGGGGAGGCGATGAGTTCCTCGTGATCGCCAAGCAGGCCAGGCCGGACGAGTCCGAAGCGCTGGCGGAGCGCATTCGCAAGACCATCGCGTCGACCAACTTTGCGCTGGGTGACGGGCAGATCGTGAGAACCACGTGTTCGATCGGGTTCGCCGCGTATCCGCTGTTCCGCGCGCAGCTCGATGAAACGGGTCTCGACCAGATCATCAGTCTTGCCGACGGTCTCATGTACGAGGCGAAGAAAAAACGCGACGCCTGGGCCGGAATGTTCACCCCAAGCGAAGCAAGCACGAGCTACGTCGTCGAGGACGGCGAACTCGAACCCACGTCACTCCTGTTCCGGGCCAAGCGTGCCGGCAAACTACTAACACACGACACGAGCGCGGTAGAAGAACCCGCAAGAAACATTGCATCGAGGCGGTTTTAGCCATGAAAAACATCACTAAGAAATCAGTCTTCGTCGCTGTACTCGGCGTCGCAGTATTCATGCTGCACACCGACAGCCTTATCGAAGCGCCGTCCGGTGACGTCCGCGATGCCAGCGTTCAGGTTGCAGCGGTCGACGATTCGACCAGCGCAGCTACGGCGACTTCGTCATTTAACCGTTTCGGTCCCGAATCGGCACCGTACGTTGCTGATGAGTCGGTCGTCATCGACGATGCGACCGTCTATACGACATTTGCGACGCCGGTTGCACAGAACAGGCGCACTATCGCAGGGACGGTCGGCGAGACGACAGCCGAAAAAGCGGCCCGGGAGCAGCGCACTGCCCACTCGAAGATGAGTGGTCCGGTCGCGGCACTCGCACGGGCAGGTGGGCAGAAACCGGCCGACCTGATCGTCAGCTACGACGAGCATCCCGAGCTGTTCGAGGACGGCCGTATCGAAAG
>CBDUMZ010000020.1:0-46101 GCA_965368465.1 uncultured Chromatiales bacterium | reverse complement strand
ACACCGGATCCGCAACCGTCCCGGGCAACTACAACGCGACGAATCCGGGCTGCCCGGGCGCAAACGCGCACTGCCTCTCGAAAGTATACGGTGCTGATGCGAGCATCTACCGGGTCCAGCAGATTGTCTACACGGTGGGCACAGGCTCCGAGGGCGAACCGGCACTGTTCCGGAACGGCGCCGAGTTTCTCGACGGTGTCGAGGACCTGCAGATCCTGTACGGCGAGGACACGGATGCACCCGGCTCGGCCGGCGAAGGCATCGCGAACTACTTCGTGCCTGCCGACCAGGTCGCCGACATGGAACGGGTCATCGGTATTCGTATCGCTATTGTGGCCCGCTCAAGTAACGACAATCTCGTGACCGGCAACCTGCAATCATTCGCGGTTCTCGGCGCGAACGAGACGGCCGCCGATCGGCGTATCCGGCGCGTCTACGAGACCACAGTCAACATCCGGAACAGACAGTAAGTCAGGGAAGAACCATGATGACAAGGAACTATCTACAGCGTACCGCAACCCGGAAAAAGCAAGAGGGTGCAGTACTGGTCGCCACACTGATGATCCTGCTCGTCGTTACGTTGCTGACGGTCAGCAATATGCGCGGCTCGGTCCTCGAAGAGAAAATGGCGGGCAATACGAACGATCGAAACGTCGCTTTCCAGGCCGCCGAATCGGCGCTGCGCGAGGGTGAAGTGTTTCTCGAAAGCATTGTGAGCCTCGGCGATTTCCAGGGACGCGCCGGCTTGTTCGGCCGCACCGACGTGGAGCCCTCGTTCTACAGCGGCTCGACGTGGAACGATTCCACCTATCACGTGGTCGCGGGTACCGACGTCGGAACCTACGCTCGGCCGCAGTACTTCATCAAGAACATGACGACGGTTCCCGGCGTGACCGGCGCGCTGAACATGTCGGGTTACGGCGATAACAAGGGATCGGGTGACGTGACGATTTTCCGGGTCACGGTCAAGGCAACGGGCACGAGCGCAGACTCGGCCGAGGTCATCCTGCGAACACAATACGGGCGAATCTTCTAGATGGGCACCAAGGCGGAACGAATCATGCGAGCTTCAATCAGAAAATTCAGCATTACGGCAGGCAGCGCACTGCTGGGCGTACTCAGCCTCGCGCCCACGACCGCCCTGTCCGCACCGGGTACGCTGGCCGACGTGCCGCTATTCCTGACCAACCCGGTCGAGCCCAACATCTTCTTCCTGGTCGATGACTCCGGCAGCATGGACTGGGGCCTGATGACCGAGGAGCCCGACGGCATCATGAATCTCGGGTGTGTGTACTACTACGCGCAACCCGCGGCCGATAACGACTACACCTGGGTCGTACCCACAGAGGCCGCACTGGCTGCCCAGGGCATCGGGGCACCCTATGGCGGCGTCTGGCGCGCACGCAACTCGGATTACAACAGGCTCTACTACAATCCCGCGATCACCTACACCCCCTGGCCCGGCGAAGACGGCGGCAACGCGCTGCTCGGCGATGCGAACCCAACGGCCGTTCCCCTCGATCCCTATGTACCGTCCGCGGGCACGGTCGACGTGACGGCGCGCACCACGTTCGGGACCGACTACTGTGCGGGCGGGCTCGGCTGGTTCAACGTCACGAACTTCCTGCCGGCGCAATACTGGGTCTGGGTAGACACCGATGGTGACGGCGCCGTCGACGCAGACGATGTCCATACGCTCGTCGAAATCGAACCAACGACACCATTATATGTGGGCGGCCCCGGCCGCCGCGACTGCGCGGCCCCTCTTGCTTGCACCTACGCCGAGGAAATCCAGAACTTCGCGAACTGGTTCGCCTATTACCGCAAGCGCGAAAAAGTCGCCAAGGCCGCCTATGGCCAGGTTATCGCCGGCGCCAGCAATTCTCGTATGGGACTCGCAACGCTGCACAACAACGCGTCGGTTAACACCAGTATCCAGTCAATGAACGACGATCCGAGGACGGGTACGAAGGACGACCTGCTCGAATCACTGTATGAAATGGTCCCGTCCGGACACACGCCGTTACGCGATACGCTGGACGACGCCGGCAAGTACCTGAGCTGCCAGAGCAACGACCTCTTCGGCAGTTGCCCGGCCGTGAGCGTTGCGCAAGGCGCCGAGTGCCAACAGAACTTCACGATCATGATGACCGACGGTTACTACAACGGCTGGTTCACCGGCCTGGGCAACACCGATGGCGACAACAACTCGCCGTGGGACAGCGGCACGGCCGGCCCTTATGGCGACAGCCAGTCGGATACACTGGCCGACGTTGCCATGCAGTACTACGAGACGGATATCCGGCCGGGTACGGACAACAACCTGTCCCCGCCACCCGGTGGAATCGACGAGAACACGGCCCAACACATGGTGACCTACTCGGTCGCGTTCGGTGTCGAGGGCAACGTCACGGCGATGCCCGCGGACAAGACCAGCCCGTTCCCATGGCCATCGACCCTGACCAATGCGGGCCTCATCGACGACCTGCGTCACGCCGCATGGAACGGTCGTGGTGAATACTACAGCGCACAGGACCCGGACGAACTCATAACGGGCTTACGCGGCGCGCTGCACTCAATCCAGAGCCGCCTCGGTTCTGCCGCCTCGGTGGCATTCAATACCGGGTCGCTCAGCACGAACTCCGAGGTTTACCTCGCGTTGTTCAACAGCGAGAAATGGAGCGGCGATCTCCTCGCCTTCCCGCTCGACCCACGCACAGGTGCGGTCAGCGTGTCGCCGAAATGGTCTGCCGCTGACAGGCTCCGCAATCGTAATCTCGGGGCGAGTCCACGCACGATACTGACGTATGACGGGTCGGACGGCAGCGCCTTCACCTGGGCGGATTTGACCACGGCCCAGAAGCGGGACTTCCGGACGGATCCGGCCGGTGCGCTGGATACCGAGGCTTCGGGGATGGCGCGACTGGCCTTCGTACGCGGCGACCGCGCCTGCGAATTCTCGTCCTCTGGCGCCTGCTACTTTGACGACGGCACGAATGTCTTCTCGACGAAGTCCCTGCGCGAACGCTCGGGCCCTCTGGGCGATATCGTGCACTCAGGTCCGGTTTTTGTCGGCACCGCCGAGTCGAACTGGCCGGATGTGCCGCCGTTCCCCAGCAACGCGGGCGCAACATACACCGAGTTCAGGAATGCAACGGCCTCGCGGCCCGGTATCGTCTACGTGGGCGGCAACGACGGCATGCTGCACGCATTCTCCCAGGCGAGCGGCGACGAGATTTTCGCCTATGTACCGAGCAGCCTCTACTCCGACGCCGCGTCCGATGGCCTGCATTACCTTTCGGACCCGGCCTACACACACAGCTACATGGTCGACCTCACGGCGTCTGTAGCGGACGTTTACGCGCGCACCACGACGTCGGGCAGCGCGTCCTGGAAAACGATCCTGGTGGGTGGCTTAAGGGCCGGCGGCCGCGGAATCTTTGCACTGGACGTGACCAACCCGACCGCGATCTCCGAATCCCAGCTCGATGCGAGGAGGACGGTCATGTGGGAGTTCACGAGCGCGGACGATGCCGATTTCGGTCACTCCTTCAGTCGGCCGTCGATCGTGCCGCTCGAGGGCACCAGCAATTCGATCCGCTGGGCGGTCGTCACGGGTAACGGCTACAACGATCTCGGCAGCGGCGAAGCCAAGCTGTTCATCCTGTTTATCGAGGAAGGACTCGATGGCACGTGGTCAAGCGGTGACTACGTCGAGATATCGACGGGTGTCGGCACGACAACGGATCGCAATGGACTGTCCACGCCTGCCGTCATCGATACCGATGGCGACGGACTTGCCGACCGTGCCTACGCAGGCGACCTGAAAGGCAACATGTGGGCCTTCGACCTGTCCGGCACGAATCCGGGCAACTATGATGTCGCCCACAAGAGGGGCAGGTCGGTCGTACCCATGTTCACTGCACCGGCCAACCAGCCGATTACGGCGACACCCGCCGTGGTTCGCAACAGCCAGGTCCCGACATCGTCGCAAAACTTCCCGAACACGATGGTCATCTTCGGTACGGGCCAGTACATGACGTCGGGCGACGTCACGTCGACGAGCACCCAGTCGTTCTATGGCATCTGGGACTCCGGGGACTCCCAACTGGATCGCTCCGATCTGATCTCGCAGACAATTGACGTCGGCCTGACGGCCGATGGCGTGGTGGGACGAACACTGACGGACAACGCCATCGACTTTGCCACCGATAACGGCTGGTACATGGACTTCCCGGACTCGGGTGAGCGCATCGTCACCGACGCGGTCATCCGCGGCGATCTTGTCTTCTTCAACTCGATGACACCCGACACCAATCCCTGCCAGGCGGGCGGATCCGGCTGGCTGATGGTCGCGAAATCGATCAATGGCGGCAGGCCCGGGGAGATCGCGTTCGACCTGAGCGGCGATTCCCTGCTCGACGACGACGACGCGATCGCCGGTAACGCGGCGGCGGGCGTGGAGATCGTGGGCATTCCCACCGCACCGGTGAACCTGTCCAACATCCGCTACACGTCGACCACGCAGACGACCGGCGGCAGCACGATCGATACCACCGACATTCTCAGGCTCGGCGGGCCACGAACCGGCCGGCTGTCCTGGGAAGAGCTGAGCCGCTAGCAGCATGAACACGAGGATAATTGATATGCGCACATTTCAACTGGTGATAGCGGCTGTCGCTATCCTGCTCGCTGGCACCGTTGCGGCGCAGAACCTGCCGAGGTACTACCAGGATGCTGATTTTCAGCGAACCGGTCGCATCGACTCTATCCAGATAGAGGCGCAGAGACTGGTTATCGACGATGTCCCGTACACATTTTCGTCAAGCCTGGTCGTGCACTCGCCGCGAGCGTACAGCGTTCCGATTTCGAACCTGAAAGTCGGTTCGACCGTCGGCTACAAGTTACTCAATGCGCGCGGCCGGCTGATCGGCGAGATCTGGCTATTGCCCGACGACTACGACAAACGCACGCGACGGCGCTGACAGGGAATCTGACCATTGAATACGAAACTGATGCAGCGCCAGAAAGGCGTAAACCTGATTGAGCTGATGGTGGTCGTCGCGATTGTCGCGATCATCGCGGCCGTCGCCTACCCAGCCTATACGCGCTATGTCGCCGATGCACGGCGCGCCGATTGCGCGGGCGGGATGGCCGGCCTGGCCAACGCCATGGAACGGCACTACTCGATCAACGGCAGTTACCTCAATGCCGCCGCCGGCGGCGCGGATACCGGTGCACCCGCCGTGTTCGGCACGGCCTGCCCGATCGACGGCGGCACGCCGTATTACAACCTGACGATTTCCGCGGCCACGGCCTCGACATACACGGTGCAAGCTGCCCCGACCGGACCGCAAGCCGGAGACCGCTGCGGTACGCTGACGCTGACCAACACAGGCGTCAAAGGCGTTCAGGGGGCTTCGGCCGGCAACGACTGGCAGACCTGTTGGCGGTAAGCCGAGCCCTGGCCGCGCGGGCGGCTTCTCTCTAGAGCGCAGCCATCACGCGCTGCAGGCGGCCCTTGACGTCTTTCGCGAGCGGCGTGACGCCCGGATCGTTGACCAGTGCGAGCACGCTTTCGGGGTCCATGAAATCGACGTGGACCTTGCCGTGTGCATCTTCGCGAACGAGTACGTTACAGGGCAACAGCAAGCCGATGTCTTCGACGGCCGAGATGGCCTGGTAGGCGAGCGACGGGTTGCAGGCGCCGAGGATGCGATATCCCGGCATGTCCTTGTCGAGCTTGGCTTTCATCTTGGCGGCGACGTCGATATCGGAGAGCACGCCAAAGCCCTCTTTCTCGAGCTCCGCCGTCACTTTAAGGATGGCATCGTCGAAGGACTCTTCGACAACCTTGCCGAAACCGAAATCCGAATTCATGTACAACTCCTTCAGGGTGTGCAGTCCGCGGAACCGCAGTAGATGTCATGCAGGAGCTTGATCACCCGGTCCGCGGGACCTTCATTCAGCGAGTAGAAAATAGTCTGCGACTCGCGGCGCGTTTTCACGAGATCCTGCTGACGCAAGCGCGCGAGCTGCTGCGATAACGCCGACTGGCTCAATGGCACGATCGTGTTCAGGTCGCTGACGGACCGTTCCCCCTCGGCCAGCACACACAAAATCATCAGCCGGCTCTCATTGCCAAGCGCTTTCATCAGGCCCGCTGCATCGGCGGCATGCAGCTGCATATCGCCCGCGGGACTTGTCTTGCTTTCGATGGCGTTCATAGAGCTCTAATATAAGGAATATTATATTAGAAGTCCATAATTTAGGGTTTACTGGATTATTAGCGGCTGCTCGATGGCGTCGACCGCCTTGCGCTGGAATTCGGCAAAGTCGCGATAGTCCTCGGGCCCGAAGCGTTCTTCGGACGCCAGGTAGTCGAAATCGATCTGCCAGCCACCGTCGTGACGCCTGACCTCACGACGCCAGTTGCCGAACCGGGATTCGCCGCCGTTGGGTTTGCTGGCGGCCTCGTCGAGGCGCAATCCCGCTGGCACCTTGACCGTGGTGACCGCGCGCAGTCGCAGCGGGAAATGATGCTCAAACGGAAAACGCCGGTCCGCCACCCGATCGAATTCGAGGTAGTAAGCCTCGAGGAACCCGGGCACGTCGAACGACCCGTCGTTGTCGACCGGCAGCGTGTAGCTGATCTCGACAACGAGGTCGTAGCCGGCATCGAAAATATTGTCGACGAAGTACTCCGTCAGCTCGGCATCCGAATAGCGCGTGGCGACCCAGCGCTGCAGCGATGCCTGCATCTCCGATGTCTCGATCGTGCGCAACTGGCCCCGCAGGTCCGCCGCCTGGTATCCCGTGAAGCGTGCCGTCTCGGTCACATCCATGTAACCGTCACCGCGTGGTTCGACCACGCGCTCGACGTTGATGCCGGTCAGGCCGGCCTCGTAGTCCGGAATTTGAATCAACTCCGGCGTCTCGCCCAGTTCCAGCGCGAAATTTCCGGCCATGGATCGGGGCGGGAGTTGCCCGAGACGCAGGTCCTTGTCCGTGGCATCGATAAACACGCGACCCTCCGCGGTATTCACGGCGACGATCATGTGATCGAACTGGTCCGTGTTCGGCAGGCTGGGAACGACCTGCTGACTGAGGTTGACGAGCGCGAGCGAGGCATCGAATCCCGAGGCCTGCAAAAGTGAATACAGGAGGACCGCGTGATCCTTGCAGTCCCCGTAACGGTCACGCATCGTTTCCCGGGCGGTCTTGGGTATGTAGGCACGACGACCGAACTCGATCGCCTCGTAGTGAATCTCGTCCTGCACATAGGCGCTCAGGATTTCTATCTGTCGCGCTGGGCTGTCGACCCCTTCGGTGAGTCGCCCGGCGCGGTCCGCGACAGTCGATACATCGAGTTTGTCCCGGATCTTGCCGAGGTACTCGGAACCCGCTTCGGTCCAGCTTTCGTTGACGGTGCCGAGCCGTACCCAGGGCAGTATCTGGTCGACGAAGGGCTGCAGGGGCTCCCAACGAAACGCGACCGGCTGCTGAATTTCGAAGACCAGGGATTTGCCCGACATTCGTGGTGGCTGCACGCCGCTGAGCTGGTACCTGAGCTTGTCGTGCTCACCGTTGACGAACACGGCGCTGTACTCGATGGGCCGGTCGCTCGCGAGGTAAGCCGTCTCCAGCGGGAACGTGCCCTCTGCGACGGACGTTCGTTTCGTGACCACGGCCTCGATCACCGTGCCCGGCGCGAGGCTCGGCACAGGCATGTGCACCGTCTTCTCGGTACTGGCTTCGTAGCCCGACTCGTTGTGGGTAATGTAGTACGTGTTGAGGTCGCCCTCGGCGATGACCTCGCCGTCCGCATCGCGCACGACCAGCGTGTTGACGTATAACTGCTCGTAGCTCGGGTCGAAGTCGAACTCGAGCGTACTGAACTGGGTCACCCCGTTGTCGTTGAGGATCCTTATCTTGCGGTACAGCGTCTCGCGCAACACGTCGCCGCCGTCGAAGTCGTACCCGGTAATCCGGGAAAGAAATACGGCACCGTAGCCTTCCTGTGTGCTGCGCAGGTCCGATGCGTCGAAAATGCGGCGCAACTGGGTCGGCATGGCGACGGCATCGATCTCCTGGCTGATCGTCGTCGTGTCGCCCTCACCCAGCATGTGATCGATGGCGTCGAGATACTCCCGGATCTTCGCATTGGCCGGTGCGAACTTGAGCGCTTCCTCGAAAGACGCCTGTGCCTTGCGGTAGGAACGTAGCTGGAACTCGGCATCGCCCTTGTAGAAATAGCTTTGCAGCGACCGGTAGCCTTTCGCTATCAGTTCGTCGGCGACCAACAGCGTTTCCGCCGGACGGCCGGCCCTGTCCAGGAGCGACATTCGCTCATAGGCAAGCTCTGCATTGAACGGGCGCCCGGCCGTCATGCCCTCGAGAATCGCCAGTGCCTCATCGTAACGCTCGCGGCGCGTCAGCAACTGCACCTTTAGTTTCAGCGTCGCGTCGTTCTTGGCATCCGCCGTGTATTTCTCGAAGGCACGATCCAGGTCGTTCCAGCGGCCGGTATCGGCGAGCAGGTTCATGTAGGCCGAGAAATCGTCATCGTCCCGGTAGTCCGTTGCGAACAACTCGTCGTAGATGGCCAGCGCTTTCGCAAAATCGTTCGTCTGGTAGGCGAGCCAGGCATCCCAGCTGCGAACGAGCCGGTTCTCCGCGAAAGGCCCCATGCGCGGCGCAAGCCACTCCGCCGCTTCTTTGTAGGCATCGATCTCGACGAGCGCGCGAGCGGCATTGACGGTGTACGCCTCACTATCGGGAACCAGGGCGTTTGCCTGGCTGAAGTACGCGAAGGCATCCCGATACGCCCTGGCTTCGTAGTAATGCAAGCCATAGGCATTGACGAGGTAGGCGTTGACGTCCTTTTCGGCCTGGTCGCGGTACTCACCCTGCAGGGCGCGTGGCTCACCGGATATTTCAAAGTCCTCCCAGAGCTTCTCCAGGTCCTTTTTCACGGTCGGGCCGTCTTCGGGTCCCCACGCGGCCAGCGTGTACGCGCAGGCGTCGTTGGCGACGATCCACTGGTAGTAGAGGTACATCTCGCCGTCGGCCTCTTCGCGGCCAACCAGCATCTTGCCCTTCGCACCATCCTTCTCGACGTCGCGTTCCTCGATGATGAACTTCGACGGGTAGTCTTCGCCGAACTGCTGCATCGTGACGCGGTAGATCGCGTCGTTGGTCGGGCGCGGTCCTGCCCAGCATGCCGGCATCACCACGGCCCCGTAGTCGCGCGTCGCGAGCGCCCCGAAATCCGCGCCGTCGTTGGTCTCCTGCAGGTCGGCCCAGGCAAACCAGGTGCGGTCACGTGCGCGGAAGCGATAGCCGAAGGTCTCGGAACGGTAGTCCCGGACATCATCGGTGCTGGCCACGATCTGCTGGTTCTTCTCGGCATCGGCAACGGAGAATCCGGCGAGCACCTTGTCCGCCTCCGCGCGAACCACGTCGTCTCCCGTGTTGGAAGCAAACGTCAACAGCTGGTAGGCGCGCAGCCCGTCAACATAGGTCGACAGCACGTAAGTGATCGGCAGGGAGCCCGTCTCGGCGTAGATGAATTTCTGGAAGACCTGCATCCCGCGCTCGTCGCGCAGGCCGATGTCGGACTCCCCCCGGAATTCGCTGCCATCCTTGCTCGCGAGCGTGTCCCGCATGCCGACCAGCACCAGGTCGGCGTAGGTCTCGGCCGACATCGGGGTCCCCAGTTCCTCCGTGATGACCAGCGAGAACGCGTTCGGCTTGAAGCGGATCGCTGCGAAACTGGCTTCGGGCACCTGGCTGGAGAAGTCGATATAGGTGTAGGCCTCGTCGCCGAGATCGACCCGGTAGTTCATTGTCGTGCTTTCGAAGACATCGACGCGCTGGCCGGCCTTTGTCGTGTACTCGTTCGTGCCCTGGCCGACAGCGACGTGTGCGCACAGAAGGAGGCAGAGAATCGATGTTTTTGCGGTGTTCATGGGCATCGATTGTAACGGCAGCCCGTCGTACAGCGGAACCAAGCAGTTCTCATACTGCACTTTCGGGCGCCCTGTTGTTATATAATCGCCCGCCACCGCCGGACGGAAGTCGGGCCGCAATATTCAATCAGCAAGCTCCGGAGCAGGAAGTTGAGTCGGGACCAGAAATTTTTTGACATGTATTCCCTCGTCATTGGCGTACTGGCCATAGCCGCGATCGCGATCTACGTGATAGCCGCGAAGATGTCCGATGCGACGCAGGGCGTTTACACGCGCGATACCGCCGAATACCAGGCGGCCATCGTGGAGAGCATCGCTCCGGTGGGCAAGGTGTACCTGCCCGGCGAGGAACAGGAGGCCGCACGTCCTGTTGTCGAGGCAGCGGCCGAGCCCGAGCCCGTGGCGGCGGCAATGACCGGACCCCAGGTATACAACTCGGCGTGCAACGCCTGCCATGGTCTCGGCATCGCCGGTGCCCCGAAGGTGGGGGACGCCGCACAGTGGACCGAGCGCATCGCCAAGGGTATGGACGTGCTGACGAAGCATGCCATCGAGGGCTTCCAGGGCGCCGCAGGCTTCATGCCGGCGAAGGGCGCTCGCCTGGATCTCTCCGATGAGGAAGTCGCCGACGCCGTGCAGTACATGGTCGACGAATCCTCTTAAGGCCTTCGATCAAGACAACGCAGAGATAGCGCCTCCGCAACGTGCGGCGGCGCTATTTTTGTTTTCCCGGCAAGGTCGGCAATCGTCCGCGATACTCGCAGGACGCGCTGGTGCGCGCGCGCCGACAGGTTGAAGCGCTCCGCCGCACCCTCGAGCAACGACCAGCACGCGTCGTCAATGTCGCAGGCCACTGCCAGCGCCTCTCCCTCGAGCCGCGCGTTGGCGATACCGGCGCGCTGCATCTGGCACTGCCAGGCCGTGGCCACGCGCGCGGCGACAACCGCACTGCGCTCACCGTCCGGATCGCCGCGCAACAGCTCAGTCGATGGCCGCAGCACCTCGACGTGCAGGTCGATCCGGTCGAGCAGCGGTCCCGAGATCTTGTTGCGGTAGCTCACGACCCGGTCGGTACTGCAACGACAATCGGACTGCGTGTCACCGAGGTAGCCGCAGGGGCACGGATTCATGGCCGCCACGAGCTGAAAGCACGCCGGAAACTCCGCCCGCATGCCGGCCCGCGCGATGGCGATACTGCCGGTCTCCATGGGCTCTCGCAGCGCCTCGAGCACATTGCGATTGAACTCGGGCAATTCGTCGAGAAAAAGCACGCCGTTGTGCGCACGGGAGATCTCGCCCGGACACAATCTCGGCCCGCCGCCGACCAGGGCCGCAGCCGACGCCGTGTGGTGCGGCGATCGAAACGGCCGCCTGCGCCAGTGTGCGGCAACGACAGGCACACCGGCGATGGAATTGATCGCGGCCGTTTCCAGCGACTCGCGTCTCGACATGGGCGGCAGCAGGCCCGGCAGGCGTCGCGCGAGCATGCTCTTGCCGGTACCGGGCGGCCCGATCAGCAACACGTTGTGATTGCCGGCCGCGGCGATCTCCAGGGCCCGTTTCGCGTGTTGCTGCCCCTTGACGTCGACGAGATCGGGCGCGCGGCCCGCGTCGGGGCCGGGCTCTTCCACGGGTGCGAAGTCGATGCGCTCGCGCCCGGCCAGGTGGGCGGTGACTTCGAGCAACGACGTTGCCGCGATGACCCTGGCACCCGCGAGCGCCGCTTCGGACGCGTTGCCGCGCGGCACGATGACGCTGCGACCGGCCTCGCGCGCTTTGACGACAGCCGGGAGCAATCCCGAGACCGGGCGCAGCTCGCCGTTCAGGGCGAGTTCGCCGTAGCACTCGACATCGTTCAATGCCGCCAGCGGAAACTGTTTACGTGCCGCGAGAATGCCAAGCGCGATGGGGAGGTCGTAGCGACCGCCGATCTTGCGCATCTCGGCCGGGCCGAGGCTGATCGTGATGCGCTGCTGCGGAAACTCGAACCCCGAACTCAATAGCGCGCCACGCACGCGGTCCTTGCTCTCGCGAACGGCCGTTTCGGCCATCCCGACGATCGTGAAGGCGGGCAGGCCGCCCGACAGGAACACTTCGATCGTGACGGGGGGCGCCTCGGTACCGTACTGGGCACGACAGCGCAGTATCGCGAGACTCATCGGGCCCTCCCTGGCCGTACGGCATTACCTGCCTTCTATTTCTTCCAGTCGTGCTTCCAGCCGGTCGAGTTTCTCCCGGGTCTTTGCGAGCACCGCCTCCTGTACCTCGAACTCGTCCCGCGTGACGAGATCGAGCCTGGCAAGCGACGCCCGCAGGACGGACCGAAAGTTGTTTTCGAGGTCCTCACGCACGGCACGCAGCCCTTCGGGCACGGTCTCGGCCAGTTTCCTGGCGATGTCTTCGATGGATTCGTTAGCCATGCAGAAGTGATACCTGAGCCACCTTGAAAAAACCAGTCGCAGTTTCCCTGCACTGGCTCGAGAAATGGCCGGTCCGATTTGGACCATCGCGGTTATTCCCCGCACCAAGCCGGTGCACCGGGTCCAGCGCCATTCGCGCAACATGCTGAAAAGCCAACAGATTGAGAAACTGGCACGGATCCTGCTCTTGGGGGAATGACGCATACATTCTTATCTCATCTGGAGCAGGAAACATGAAATTTGTAAAAACAGGGGTCGCACTGATGCTGCTGGCCGGAACGGCACAGGCCGAGTTCACAGGCAACCTCGGGTACATGAGCGAGTACCACTTCCGCGGCATCTTGCAGAAGGTCTCCTCGGTGAGCGGCGGCCTCGACTATGAGTCCGGCGGATTCTACGTCGGTACCTGGGCGGCCGATGTTGGCGACGGCCTCGAAGTCGACGGCTACTTCGGCTACGGCACTACGGTGGGCGATGTCGACCTGAGTGTCGGGTACACGGGCTACTTCTACACGGGCGACTTCGACGATACCTACCAGGAGATCAATCTCGGCGCCGGGTTCGGCATGCTGTCGCTCGATGTCGCGGTCGGCCAGTACGACAACTTCGGTGGCCCGACGCTCGACTACACCTACTACGCCCTGACGCTCGAGAACAAGGGCTTCTACGGCACCCTCGCCGGATTCTCACAGGACGCCGACGGCGAGTACCTGGAGCTCGGCTACGGCACCAGCGTTGCCGACTTCGATGTCGGTCTCGCATTGATCCTCGCCAACGACGATCTCATCGGCAGCGACGACGAGTCCCTGGTCTTCACGATCGGCAAGTCATTCGACATCAGGTAATCACTCCACCGGGCGGCGACGGCTGCCCGTTTATTTACTTAGGGGAATAGCAATGAAAATGATCACGGCGATAATCAAGCCGTTCAAGCTGGACGATGTACGTGAGGCCGTTGCCGACATCGGCATCCAGGGCATCACGGTTACGGAGGTAAAAGGCTTTGGCCGCCAGCGCGGCCACACGGAGCTCTACCGCGGCGCAGAGTACGTCGTGGACTTCCTGCCAAAGGCCAAGATCGAGCTCGCCGTCACCGACGAACTGGTGGAGCAGGTCATCGAGGCCATCGCCAACACGGCACGCACGGGCAAGATCGGTGACGGGAAGATTTTCGTCACGGACCTCGTTGAGGCCATTCGCATTCGAACCGGCGAGACCGGTAGCGAAGCCGTTTAGGGACAGGGAGGAATTATCGTGGAAGATATTCAAGTAGCAACGCAGGTCACAGAACTGGCCTATGCGCTGGACACATTTTACTTTCTGGTGATGGGCGCCCTCGTCATGTGGATGGCCGCGGGCTTCACCATGCTCGAAGCGGGCCTCGTGCGAGCCAAGAACACCGCAGAAATCCTGACCAAGAACGTCGGCCTGTATTCGATCGCCTGCGTCATGTACATGCTCTGCGGCTACGGCATCATGTACCCGGGTGCTTTCGAAGGCGGCGTATTCCAGAGCCTCACATCCATTGGCAGCGGTCTCCTTACCTCGAGCGACAACACGGCCGCTGAGGTTATCGCCAGTAACGGCGACACCTATTACTCGGGACTGTCGGACTTCTTTTTCCAGGTTGTGTTCGTAGCGACGGCCATGTCGATCGTGTCGGGCGCGGTTGCCGAACGCATGAAGCTGTGGTCGTTCTTCGCGTTCACGATCGTCCTGACCGGCTTCATCTACCCGGTGCAGGGATTCTGGAAATGGGGTAACGGCTGGCTGAACGTTGGTGACGGCACTGTCGGCTTCCTCGACTTCGCAGGATCTGGCGTGGTGCACATGTGCGGCGCCGCGGCGGCGCTTGCCGGCGTACTGTTGCTCGGTGCCCGCAAGGGCAAGTACGGCAAGCGCGGCCAGGTGAACGCCATCCCGGGCAGTAACCTCCCGCTTGCGGCGCTGGGTACGCTGGTTCTCTGGCTCGGCTGGTTCGGTTTCAACGGTGGTTCGCAACTCGTCGTCTCCGACGTCGAGAATGCCAACGCGGTTGCGCTGATCTTCGTCAATACCAACATGGCGGCCGCGGGCGGACTGCTCGCGGCACTGTTGACGGCGCGCTTCTGGTTCGGCAAAGCGGACCTTACGATGGCGCTCAACGGCGCGTTGGCCGGCCTGGTCGCCATCACCGCTGAACCGCTGACGCCTGCGCCCGGTGTTGCCACGCTCATCGGTGCCGTCGGCGGCCTGCTCGTGGTCGCCTCGATCGTGACGCTCGACAAGCTCAGGATCGACGACCCGGTCGGCGCCATCTCGGTCCATGGCGTCGTGGGAATCTGGGGTCTGCTGGCGGTCTGCATCACGAACCCGGACGCGTCGCTGAAGTGGCAGCTGATCGGAATCGTATCGATCTTCGCCTGGGTGTTCAGTGCGAGCCTGCTTGTCTGGTTTGCCCTCAAGAAGACAGTCGGTATCCGGGTGTCCGAGGAAGAAGAGTACGAGGGCGTGGACATCGGGGAGTGCGGCCTCGAGGCCTACCCGGAATTCACGACCGCGGAGTAGTTCCCCCTCTCGGGGCGTCACCCGATTTGCCATAAGCGCGATGACGGTGATGCCCCGAATTTTTCGCCACTCAAGGCTTCCTCCATAAAACAGAAACTTAGCGGGCCACGCGGCCCGCTTTTCTTTTTCCGGCCGTTAAATATCACAATTTCCGCTGTGATCACGTTCACGCCAATTCCGGCTCATCCATGGTCTAATTATTCCTGACACGCAATCATCCAGGCGGCACCGCTGTGCCGGGAAGGACGACCATGAACAGCAAACGACTCGCTCTACTTTTCACCGTGGCCGCAATGACGCTCGCCGGTGGTGCCACAGCTGACGAGATCTACAAGTGGACCGATGCAGACGGCAACGTCTACTACGAGGATCGTCCAACGGGTGCGCCGACCGAAGAACGCCTGCAGATGACCTACAACCGCACCGACAGTGACGCTGTGCGGGGCCGGGTCCAGGCAAACGTGGAAGCCCGGACGGCGCGCGAAGAAGCGCGCGCAGCCGCCGAGAAGTCACGCCAGGAAGCTGCCGAGAGCGCCGCAGAAGCCGCCGAGCGCGAGCAGCGCTGCGACAAGGCACGAGCCCGGCTCGAGACCTATCTGCAGTCACGCCGTCTCTACCGCACCGATAGCAACGGTGAGCGCGTCTATCTCGATGACGCACAGCGCGAGGAAGCGCGCCAGAAAGCCGAGGAACAAGTTACCGAATTCTGTTCCTGACCGGAGTCGGAACCGCGTCCAAGCGGAGCGCGCCCGCGAGCGTTACAATGCCCGCAATGTTTGATGGAGCGCACGCTTGACGGCCGCACCTGACCCAACCGGCGAAGACACCCAGGTCTACCTGCCCGATTTCTGTGCGGCAGGTACGTTGTTTATCATCCTGCTCGTTGCCGAGCTCGTTGCCATTGTCCTGACGCTGGCGGCCGACACGGCAAACGGCCAGTTCCTGATCCTGCTGTCCAAGACATCGTTCTTCGTGCTGTGGCTGGCGCTGCTGGGCTCGGCGATCATGTGCCAGTTGAGCAGCCGGCTCGAACGCGCCGGCAAAACCCGGGCGTTCGTCATCAGCTTCATCGTGCTCGAGGTCATGACGCTGGTCGTTGCGGAGCTCGCCTGGCAACTGCCCTGGCGGCTGACCGGCGCATCGATCATCGACAGCTCGCACTCGCACTTCCTCCTGCGCACGTTTGCCATCAGCTCCATCATCATCGCGCTGGGCATGCGTTACCTGTACATCTCGAGTGAATGGCGACGCAGTATCGTGCTCGAGGCGCAGGCACGCATCAGCGCCTTGCAGGCACTGATCCGCCCGCATTTCCTGTTCAACAGCATGAACACCATCGCGTCGTTGACGCGCACGGACCCGGCCCAGGCCGAAGAGGCCGTTGAGGACCTCTCGGACCTGTTGCGCGCCAGCCTCTCGAACAACCGCGACCGGACGAGCATCAAGGAAGAACTGGAAGTCACCGCGATCTACCAGCGCATCGAAAAACTGCGTCTCGGCGATCGCCTGCGGGTTCGCTGGGACATCGACGAGCTGCCCATGCGGGCCCGGATCCCGAGCCTGACGATCCAGCCGCTCGTCGAGAATGCGATCTATCACGGCATCGAGTTGCTTCCCGGCGGTGGCGAGATCCATATTCGTGGCAAGCGGGACGGGCGGACCTTGCAGATAAGCGTGTCCAACCCGGTCGCGCCCGGGAAATCGCGCGGCAGAAACGGCAACAACATGGCGATGAGCAACATCCGGCAACGCTTCGAACTCGCCTACGGCAGCAAGGCATCCGTCGACGTCGACGACAGCGACGATCGCTTCGTCGTCACGCTGCGCTTCCCGGTCGATGAGGGCGAGTCGTGAAAGTCCTGATCGTCGACGATGAACAGCCTGCACGGGACCGTTTGCGACAGATCCTCGCGGACGAAGACGGCTACGACGTGGTCGGTGAGGCGGCTAACGGTCACGAGGCGCTGGAGCAGGCCGCCCGCCTGGCGCCTGACATCGTCCTTCTCGATATCCGTATGCCCGGCATGGAAGGCATCGAAACCGCGCATCACCTGAACGCCATGAATCCCGCCCCGGCCGTGGTGTTCACGACCGCGTACGACGAATACGCGATCGACGCGTTCGAAGCGCGAGCCATCGGTTATGTGCTCAAGCCCGTGCGACGCTCACGCCTGACCGGGGCGCTGGAGCAGGCAACGCGCCTGGTCGGCAGCGCCTTGAGTGAGGCGGCGGCGGAGGCCAGGCTCGATGTCCGCCGCCAGCACGTCTGCGCGCTCGCGCACGGAGAGCTCAAGCTGATCCCGATAGAAGAGATCACAGCGTTTACCGCCGACCAGAAATACGTTGCGGTTCACCACGATAACGGTCACGACCTCATTGATGATTCACTGAAGTCACTGGAGGCCGAATTTGGCGACCGCTTCGTGCGCATTCACCGCAGCGCACTGATCGCCGTCGCCAGGATCGACCGCATTGACCGCAATGCCGAGGGCAAGAGCCGGGTGATCCTGCGAGACAACTCGCAAGTCGAGGACAAAGAACTGATAATCAGTCGCCGGCATGTCGCCGAAGTGAAACGTCGCCTTAAAGAATCATGAAAATACGCATCGCTACCCGCAAGAGCGCCCTCGCCCTCTGGCAGGCCGAGCACGTCGCCGCCCTGCTCGCCGAACGGCCCGAGATCGAGGACGTCGAACTCGTGCCGCTATCGACACGGGGTGACGAGATCCTCGATCGCAGCCTGCAGAAGATCGGCGGCAAGGGCCTGTTTATCAAGGAACTCGAGGTCGCCATGCAGGCCGGCGAAGCCGACATCGCCGTCCATTCCATGAAAGACGTGCCGGCCGAGATGCCCGCGGGTTTTTGCCTTGCCGCGATGCTCGAGCGAGCCAACCACGCCGACGCACTGGTGTCACCCAACGGCGCGCAACTGGCGGACCTTGCACAGGGGGCCCTCGTTGGCAGCTCCAGCCTGCGGCGCCAGGCCCAGCTCAAGATGATGCGCCCGGATCTGCGAATCGAGCCACTGCGTGGCAACGTCAACACGCGCCTGGCCAAGCTCGACAACGGCGACTACGACGCGATTATTCTCGCGGCGGCGGGTCTCGAACGCCTGCGCTTCGACGATCGCATCAGCCAGGTCTTCGCGCCCGAAGAGATGCTGCCCGCGGCAGCACAGGGCGTCGTGGGGATCGAGTGCCTCGAGAACGCCACGGAACTGCGCAAGGTACTCGCGCAGCTCAACCATGCCCGCTCGGTGCAGACAACCCTCGCCGAACGTGCGATCGCGCGTGTATTGCAGGCCAGCTGCCAGTCGCCGGTTGCCACGTACGCCGTCATCGACGGTGACGCGTTGACGGTGACCGCGCTGGTGGCAATGCCGGACGGCAGCCGGTCGATTCGCGACAGCGTCAGCGGCAAGGCCGCCGATGCAGAAATGCTTGGCGAAGCACTCGCCCGGCGATTGCTGGACCGCGGTGCCGCCGAACTGCTTGAAGCGGCCGGGGCAACGCATGGCTGATCGACCACTGCAGGGTGTTGGCGTGCTCGTCACGCGGCCGCGCACGCAGGCGATCGAACTCGTCAATGCCATCGAAGCAGAGGGCGGCACGACCTATTGCTTCCCGGTCATCGAGATCGTGCCGCACGATGACCTCGACATCCGCAATAGTGCAGACGCACTGCTCCCACCTGACATCGTCGTTTTCGTGAGCCGCAATGCCGTCGAGTTCGGCATCCGGTTCACGGGCGGCGGCAAGATCGCCGCGATCGGTCCCGCGACGGCGAAAGCGGTCGTCGACGCCGGACGCGTCGTGGATATCCAGTCGGCCGATGGCTACGACAGCGAGCACCTGTTGGCCGAACCCGCCTTGCAGGACGTGCGCGGCAAGCGCGTGCGCATCATCCGGGGATCCGTAGGCCGGGAACTGCTCGCCGAGGAATTACTCGCGCGCGGCGCCAACGTCGACTACCTGTCCGTCTACAAGCGTCGCCTGCCCGCTGTCGACAGAGAAGTCCTCGCCGACCTCGAGGCGCGCTGGCGGCAGGGGCAGATAAATGTCATTACGATCATGAGTGTGCAGTCGCTCAGGAACCTCGCCGAATTGCTGCCGGCGTGGTGTATTACGCAACTCGAATCCACTCCACTGGTGACGCCGGCAGGTCGTGTGTTAAAAGAGGCCTTGGACCGCTTTCCCGGGTCCCGACCAATACTTGCACCAGGGCCGGGCGCTGACGACATGGTCCAGGCAATCATCGCACTACACAGTACCGACTCCGGAATAGCACCATGAGCGACACAGACATCAAAGACGATAGCGCGCCTGTCGACGAGACAGAAGCCGAAGCAACGCCGGTCGAGGACGGGCCTGTTGACGAAGCAACGCCGGCCAGGGACGAGCCTGTTGACGAGGTAACACCCGAAAAACCGCGACGCGAGCGTTCCGGTAATTCTGTTGCCTGGCTGGCATTCCTCCTGGCGATTATCGCGGTGGCGGCCGCCGGTTACACCGCCTGGAACGACTGGCGGGGTACGCGTGACACGAGCGCGGACGACGCCGTCGCAACACTCGGCAGCCGGCTGGCAGGCTCCGAGCAATCGCTTGCCGACCTCGAAGCACAGGTTGCCGGCCTCGGCGTGCGTGACCCGGCGCTCGATGCCGATCTTGCGGCCATTCGCCAGGAGCTGGATGAACGCGTCCGCCTGCTGAGTTCGTTGCCGGCACGTATGTCGGCGCTCGAAAGCTCCGTGGCCTCGCTCGCCGGGGTCTCCGAGGGTGCCCGCGATACCTGGATTCTCGCCGAGTCCGAGTACTACATGCAGATAGCCAACGCACAACTGCAGCTTGCGAACAATCCGCATCTCGCCGCGCTGGCCCTGAGAATGGCCGACGAACGTATCGTCCAGCTCGCCAATCCGGCGCTGACCGACGTGCGTCGCGCCCTCTCGGATGAGCTCACGGCCCTCGATGGCATGGAAAAACCCGATATCGAAGGCGCGACACTGACGCTTGCCAGCCTCGCGAGGGTCGTCGATTCCCTGCCGCTGGCCAGTGCCGCAGCGGCTGACGACGCGGCGGACGATATCGATCCGGAGCAAAGCGGCGCGGGGCGCGCCTGGGCATCGGTGAAGAGCGCCATGTCCGGCCTGGTCAAGGTCACTCCGCCCGAGCGTGCGAAGCTCGTACAACTGTCGCCGGACGCCGAGTTCTTCCTGCGCAATAACCTGGCACTGCAATTACAGGCGGCGCGTCTCGCGCTGCTGCGCGGCGAGCAGGTGATTTTCGATCAGACGCTGGCAGACACAAGCGCTCTTCTGACGGATTACTTCGACGTCAACAGCACACAGGTCGCGAGTGCACAGGAGACCATCGCGGAGATTCGTGGGCACGTGTTCACCACGGCCACCCCGGATATTTCCGAGTCACTGCGCCTGTTACGTCAATTCCGTACTCTCAGCGAGACCGCGCCGTGAAATTCGGCATCATCGTAGTCCTCGTCCTGTTCGTCAGCGCCTTCGCGGCGCACTTCCTGCTCGCGGACCCGGGCTATGTCATCATCAATTTCCGCGGCTATGTCGTCGAGATGTCCGTGCCGGTGCTGGTCCTGCTGGCTTTCGCGCTGGTCGTTCTTGTCTGGCTCATTCGCAAGATCATCATCGCGCCACGGCGGCTCGGAGAGGCGGCCGGGCGCTACCGTTCCGCCCGTTCGGGACAGAAGCTGACCAAGGGCATGATCGCGGTCGCCGAAGGTGACCTGGCGCGCGGCGAAAAGATGCTCGCGCGGGCCGCGAGCACGAGCGATTCGCCGTTGTTCAACTATCTCCAGGCCGCCCGTGCCGCACACCTGCAAGGCAGGGACGAACGCCGCGACGAGTGGTTGCGTCTCGCCTACAAGGAAACCCCGGAGGCCGCGAACGCCGTGCTCCTGACCCAGGCCGAGTTCCAGCTCGACCGGAACCAGTACGAGCAGGCCCTCGCAACGCTGCGGCGGCTCGAGGAAGACTCGAAGAACCACATGCATGCCCTGGCCTTGATGGGCCGCCTGTACTTCAAACTCGAGGACTGGACCGCGCTCGGGGAGATCCTGCCGCGGCTGCGCAAGAACACCCAGCTCAAGCCCGGCACACTCGATACCTGGACCATTCGGGTGCACAAGGAAGCGCTCGATCGCGCTGCCGACGTCGATGTGCTCGACCAGACGTGGAAAGGCATCCCGCGCGGCCTGAAGTCGGACGAAGCCCTGCTCGAGGCCTACTACCGCGGCCTCATGCGGGTCGGATTGCACGACCGGGCGCAGAAAGAGCTTGCCGGCGCCCTGAAGTCGAACTGGCGCGGCTCGCTCGTGCGGCTGTTCGGCCTGGTCGAGGCGACCGACACAACGAAGCAGCTGAAGATCGCCGAGGGTTGGCTCAAGAACCACGGTGAAGACCCCGATCTCCTGCTGGCCGCGGCCCGCCTGTGCCTGCGCAACGAGCTGTGGGGCAAGGCGCGCAGCTACCTCGAGACCGTGATCGGCATGCGCCCAACGCCCGAGGCTTACCAGGAGTATGGCGCGCTGCTGACCCAGCTGGGCGAAGCCGATGCCGCCGCCGACGCGTACCGCGACGGACTGGGTATGGTCGCTGCGAAACCTTTGACGGCCATACCTCACATCGACAAAGCGTAGGTCGTGTTCACGATCGTTGCAGGGACCGGGTACACGGGCCGTCGCGTACTGGAGCGCCTGCCTGCCGCCGGGGCCGCGGGGCTGAGTCGCACGGCGACAGACACGGACCGCCCGTTTTACGAATTCGATTTCGACAGTGAGGGGGCACTCCCGCTAGTGCTGCCGGAAGCCTACGCGGTGCTTTATACCTGCCCGCCCGACGGCGAGCATGACGAGCGCCTGCGGCGTTTCCTGTCATTGCTGAACCCGGGTCCGGCCCGTTTTGTCTACATCAGCACGACCGGCGTCTACGGCGACTGCAAGGGCGCCGTCGTGACGGAAGCGGCGCCCGTTGATCCGGGCAACCGCATGGCCGCGGCCCGCATTGCAGCCGAGTCGATCCTGGCGAGCGCGGCGGCGAGCTCCGGGTTCGACCTCGTGATACTCCGCGCACCGGGGATCTATGGACCTGGCCGCCTGCCTCTGCAACGCCTCCGGGAAGGCGGCGCGTTCCTGGCGGAAGAAGACGCCGGTCCCGGGAACCGGATTCACGTCGACGATCTCGCGAGCTGCTGTATCGCGGCGCTGCAGGACGATGCGCCGGCAGGCATCTACAACGTGGGCGACGGCGACAACCGCAGCGCGACCTGGTTTGCAGAGGAGGTGGCACGCCAGGCGGCTTTGCCGGCACCCCGGCTGGTCAGCCGCGCGCAGGCCGAGCGCGAGTTCTCCGCGGTCCGGCTGGCGTTCCTGTCAGCGTCACGCATCGTGGACACAACCAGGATGCGCGAGGTGCTCGGCGTCACCCCGCGCTATGCAAATCCTGAGGAAGGGATCCGGGCCAGCCTGCTCTAGGGCTGGGAGCGTTTGCTCCGAAGCCAGGCGGTGACCGGCTCCCACTCATCCCAATCGGGCCAGGCCAGGTACTCCGGCAGCTCGAAGATGCCGAGGCCGCGCGTGTAGGCACGCACGTAATTCTGGGCTTCACGCAAGGCCGCAATGTATGGCGTTTTCGCGTTGGTCAGGTATTCATCGAGATCGTCGAAGATCAGGGTGTTGTCCCGTACGCGGTTGGCCACGAGGCCCAGCTTCGCCTGCTTGCGTGCGATCTTGCCAACGCTCCTGAGCTCGTCGAGAAACGTCGTCGTCGCCTGCATGTCGATGGTCGACGGCAGAACCGGCACGACGATCGTTTCGGCATGCGCAACCAGGTTGGTCAGTTCCTTACCGTGAGAACGCGCTGGTGCATCGATAACGAGGATGTCGGCATTACGCGGCGCATGGCGAAGACCGTCCTTGAAGCCCGCAACCGCGGCTATTTCCGGCCGATCGGACGGCCGCCGATCCAGCCAGTCCAGGCTCGAACGCTGCGGGTCGTAATCAGCCAGCGCAACGACTGCGCCTTCGTTTGCAAAGTAGGATGCTATGTTTGTAGCGAGGGTGCTTTTCCCGCAACCACCCTTCGCATTCATAACCATTATGTGCCGCATGACGCTCTCCAGGGGCAATGTTGTTAAGTTGGTTATTGCTCGACGAATTTCCGGTTTATGTAAACTACAGACGCCGACTCCAAAAGTCCATTAGACGTGAAAGCGAGTCGCGCAAAAAAAATTATGAAAGTCGCTTACACGAAAATGCACGGCACGGGTAACCGGATTCTCGTCGTCGACCAACGTTCCGGTGCGTCGTCGCCACCGTCGCCGCAACAGCTTCGCGAACTTGGAAATGATGCAACTGGACCGGGTTTCGATCAGCTCATGTGGGTGACAGCGGCGGACGATCCTGCGTTCGCCGCGTCCTACCGGGTTTTCAACAACGACGGCTCCGAGGTCGAGCAGTGCGGCAACGGCGTACGCTGCGTGGCCGGCGTCCTGGCCAACGAAAGCGGCCATCGCCAGGCGTTTACGCTGCAGAGCCCGGCCGGGCCGATCGATGCACGCGTCGACGACGACGGCCTCGTCGCCGTCAGCATGGGGACGCCGGAGTTCGAACCGGCTAGGATCCCTTTCATTGCCCCGGAACGCGCCGCCCGCTACCGGCTGGACGTCGGCCGGGAGCACTATGAGGTCTGCGTCGTGTCGATGGGCAACCCGCACTGCGTCCTGCACGTCGATGACGTCGACGCCGCGCCCGTCAATACGCTGGGCCCGGTCCTCGAACGGCACGAGCGCTTCCCGCAACACGCCAATATCGGCTTTGCGAGAATTCGCGACAGGGAGAGTATCGACCTGCGTGTCTTCGAACGCGGGGTAGGCGAAACCGCCGCCTGCGGCACCGGTGCCTGCGCAGCCGTCGTGACAGGCCAGGCGCTGGGGCTGCTCGCGCAGGCCGTCGATGTGCGGCTGCCCGGCGGTCAAGTCGTGGTAAGCTGGCGCGGCGGTTCGGAGCCGGTGTGGCTCACGGGAAACGCCGAGTATATTTCTGAAGGAATCATGGATTTATGAGCACCCAACGCAAGACCGAATTCGTCGAAGATGGACTGTCGGAACAGTCTGTACATGACTTCCTCGCGGCCCACCCGGACTTTTTCGAGCGTCATTCAACGCTGCTCAGCTCACTCAATCTCCCGCATGCCAGCGGCGGTGCCGTATCCCTGGTCGAGCGGCAGGTTGCCGTCCTGCGGCAGAAGGAACTCAAGCTGAAACGGCAACTCAAGGAGCTGATCCAGGTTGCCCGTCAAAACGACGTGCTCTCCTCAAAGGTCCATGAGCTGACGCTGCAGCTGCTCGGCGCGGCAGACCTGCAGAGGACCATTGTCGTGGTCGAAGAGGCCCTGCGCTCGGGTTTTGGCGCGGACCAGGCGGTTCTTGTGCTGTTTGGCGACCCTGACGCCTTCGACGATATCGATGTCGGCCGCTTCTTCCGGGTTGTGCGGAAAGACGATGAAACGCTGAAGCCCTTCAGCACGTTCCTGAACGGCAGCGGCGCTCGTTGCGGCAAAATTCGCGACTCACAGAGGGAGTTCCTGTTCCGGCACGACGCCGACGAGATCGGCTCTGCCGCCCTCGTCCCGCTCGGTGACGGCGCAGAGATCGGGTTCCTGGCCGTGGGCAGCGTCGACAGCGACCGCTTCCACCCGGGAATGAGCATCGACTTCCTGACCCGCCTGGGTGACCTGGTAGCAGGGTCCCTGAAACGCTTCTAGAGACGTCGCGATGGATGACGCTGGCTGGATCGATCGTTTCATCCGGCACCTCGAGTATGAGCGACGCCTGTCGCCATTGACCTGCAAGAACTATCGGCGGGATCTCGAGAAGCTCTGTGCCTGGTGCGACACGTCGGGAATCGGTCAATGGAGCGAGCTCGACAGTGAGCACGTGCGCGCCTACTCGGCATCCTGTTATCGCAAGGGCCTGAGTGCCCGGAGCATCCAGCGGCGCTTGTCGGCGTCGCGTACCTTTTTTCGGTACCTCATCCGGGAAAAGGCCGTTACGAAAAACCCCGTTGCGTCGGTGTCGGCCCCCAAGGGCAGGAAACGCCTGCCCGGCAACCTCGATGCCGACCGGATGGCGCGGCTGCTCGACATCCAGGGCGAGGGCGCGATCGTCGACCGGGATCGGGCGATACTCGAGTTGCTGTACTCCTCGGGCCTGCGTCTTGCGGAGCTCGTCGACCTCAACCTCGGTGACGTCGACATGCACGATGCCACGGTGCGCGTCACGGGCAAGGGCAACAAGGACCGCATCGTGCCCGTCGGGCGCCAGGCGCTGAAAGCGCTGCGGCAGTGGGGCATCACGCGTGGTGACCTGGCCGATGCCGACGAGAAGGCGCTGTTCGTCAGCAATCGCGGCACGCGCCTGAGTCCCCGATCGGTCCAGGCGCGCGTCAAGTTCTGGGCCAAACAGCAGGGACTCGATGCCAACGTCTACCCGCACCTGTTCCGCCACTCCTTCGCCACGCACGTCCTCGAATCGAGCCACGACCTGCGCGGCGTCCAGGAGCTTCTCGGGCATGCCAATATCTCGACAACCCAGGTGTATACACACCTTGATTTCCAGCACCTTGCCCAGATTTATGACCAAACCCATCCGCGCGCCCGCAAGAAAGACTAGAACCACTTAAGGGGTCGGAGCCCTTACGGTAAGGGCTCCGACCCCGATTTACGAGGAACCTCGATGGAACAGTACAGAGGGACAACCATTGTCTCAGTCCGCCGTAATGGCAAGGTGGCCATCGCCGGCGATGGCCAGGTCAGCATGGGTAACACCGTGATGAAGGGCAATGCCCGCAAGGTACGGCCGCTCGCGGGCGGCCGCGTGATTGCCGGGTTCGCCGGTGGTACGGCCGACGCATTCACGCTGTTCGAGCTGTTCGAGACCAAGCTCGAGCAATACGGCAACCTCACGCGCGCCGCAATCGAACTCGCGAAGGACTGGCGAACCGACCGCCGCCTGCGCCGGCTTGAAGCGCTGCTCTGCGTTGCCGACAAGGACAACTCGTTCATCGTCACCGGCAACGGCGACGTGATCGAGCCCGAGAACAACCTGATGGCAATCGGCTCGGGTGGCCCGTTCGCACAGGCGGCCGCGATGGCCCTGCTCAGGAACACGGATCTCGAGGCGCGCGACATCGTCGAAAAGGCACTCGGCATTGCCGGCGATATCTGCGTGTATACGAATCAGCACATCACGATCGAAGAACTCTGACCATGTCTCAAATGACTCCCCGTGAAATCGTCCAGGAACTGGACAAGCACATCGTCGGCCAGGACGAGGCCAAGCGCGCTGTCGCGATTGCGCTGCGTAACCGCTGGCGTCGCGTGCAGGTCGACGAGCCCCTGCGCAGCGAAATCACCCCCAAGAACATCCTGATGATCGGGCCGACCGGCGTCGGCAAGACGGAGATCTCTCGCCGCCTCGCACGCCTGGCCAAGGCGCCGTTCATCAAGGTCGAAGCCACCAAGTTTACCGAGGTGGGTTACGTGGGCCGTGAAGTCGACAGCATCATCCGCGACCTCATGGATGTCTCCATCAAGATGGTTCGCGAAGATGCGATGAGCAAGGTCCGCTTCCGCGCCGAAGATGCCGCCGAGGAACGCGTGCTCGACGCGCTGTTGCCGCCGGCGTCGCGCAGCGCCGGGTTTACGGATGAGGCCGCAACATCTTCGGCCGATTCGGACACGCGGCAGAAATTCCGCAAGATGCTGCGCGAGGGCAAGCTCGACGAAAAGGAAATCGAAATCGACGTGCAGACCATGCCCGTCGGCGTCGAGATCATGGCGCCCCCCGGCATGGAAGAGATGACCAGCCAGCTGCAGGGCATGTTCCAGAATCTTGGCGGCAATCGCTCACAGACTCGCAGGATCAAGGTCAGGGATGCGTTCCGCCTGCTGACGGACGAGGAGGCGGCCAAGCTGGTTGACGAGGACGAGCTCAAGACCCGTGCGCTCGAGGCCGTCGAACAGCACGGCATCGTTTTCCTCGACGAAATCGACAAGGTGGCGCGCAGTACCGGCACACAGGGCGCGGACGTGTCCCGCGAAGGGGTGCAGCGTGACCTGCTGCCGCTCGTCGAGGGCTCCACGGTCAACACGAAGTACGGCATGGTCAAGACGGACCATATCCTGTTCATTGCCTCGGGTGCGTTTCACGTGTCCAAACCGTCGGACCTGATCCCCGAAATGCAGGGTCGCCTGCCAATCCGGGTCGAACTGAAGTCCCTGACGACCGAGGATTTCGTCCGCATCCTGACCGAACCGGACGCATCCCTGACCTCGCAATACAGCGCGCTGCTCAAGACGGAGGACGTCTCCCTCGAATTCGCCGAAAGCGGCGTACGGCGCATCGCCGAGATCGCCTTCCAGGTCAACGAAAACACCGAGAACATCGGTGCGCGTCGCCTGCACACCGTCATGGAGCGCCTGCTCGAAACCGTCTCGTTCGAAGCGTCGGACAAGAGCGGCCTGACACTTACGATTGACGGGGGCTACGTCGACGATCACCTGGCCGAGCTGTCACAGGACGAAGACCTCAGCCGCTACATCCTCTAACAAATACGGTACCGGACACCCTATTTAATACGGTACCAATAGGGTACCGGACACCCTATTTCGCTGCGGGAATTACGAGTTGCGAAAAAAAGTGCCCGGAAATAGGGTGTCCGGTACCGTATTTCCGGTATCCTCGCTTGCCGGAAGAGAACGAGCATCATGGCCAAGCAGGACCCCGACAACACAACGCATTTCGGTTACCGGGATGTCGCCGCCGACGAGAAAGCGAACCTGGTTCGTGGCGTATTCGATTCGGTCGCCAGTCGCTATGACATCATGAATGACCTGATGTCGGCCGGGCTGCATCGCCTGTGGAAACGCCACACCATCAACCAGGCCGCCGTTAGGCCTGGCGACACCGTTCTCGACCTTGCCGGAGGTACCGGCGACCTCGCGCGGGAGTTCTCGAAGAAGGTCGGCCCGAAAGGTCATGTCGTCCTCGCCGACATCAATGCCGCAATGCTGAAGCAGGGCCGCTCGCGCCTGGTCGATGCCGGAGTGGCGGGCAATCTATCCATCGCACAGGTCGATGCGCAGGACCTCCCTTTCGACGACGGTACGTTCGACTGCATCACGATCGCATTTGGCCTGCGTAACGTTACCGACAAGGAGGCCGCGCTGCGATCGATGTTCAGGGTGCTAAAGACCGGCGGCAAGGCGATGATCCTGGAGTTCTCGGAACCCAACAGGGCCATCAAGCCCGCCTACGACCTGTACTCGTTTAAAGTCCTGCCCGCACTTGGCAAGCTCGTCGCGGGCGACTCGGACAGCTACCAATACCTGGCCGAGTCCATCCGCGTACACCCGGACCAGGAAACGCTGAAGTCGATGATGGAAGAAGCGGGCTTTGAGCGTTGCCGCTACAGCAACCTCGCCGCCGGAATCGTCGCACTGCACATCGGCTACCGGATCTGAAAGTGGTAAACCCGCTCGAAGCCGCATTACGCCCGGTCGCCAGTGTGCTCAACCGTAACATTCGCGCGACGACCCCTGCGCGAGAGCTCTGCAAAAAGCTCGATGGCTCGGTTATCGCCGTGCGCGTTCGCAATACGTCGCTTGCAACCTGGTTCATCGCCCATGACGACTGCCTCGAGCTCACAACCGAATGCGATGCGGAGCCGGACGTCGTGATCACGGGCTCACTCATCACACTGGCGCGCATGGCTGGCGAGCCCGGTGTCGGCGCGCTGCGAGACGGCTCCCTGGAGCTGACCGGTGATGCGCACCTTGCCGATGACTTTCAGCAACTGCTCGAGTACGCCAAACCGGATTTCGAAGAGGAACTCTCAGGCGTCGTCGGTGATGTTGCCGCGCACCGCCTCGGTGAGATCGTACGCGGCATCGGTAGCTGGACCCGCAGTGCGCGCTCGACTATGGGCGCAAACATTCGTGAGTATCTGCAGGAAGAGAGTCGCGACGCACCCAGTCGCTACGAGGTTGATCGTTTCACGAAAAATGTAAACACGCTGCGCGACGGTGTCGAGCGCCTTGAAGCGCGCATCAACCGGCTGACGGACAACAACTGACATGGCCCGGCGCCGCACAATCTTCCGTATGCTCACGATCCAGCGTGTCCTCGTTAAGTACGGGCTCGATGAGTTCATCAAGGAGACACACCTGCTACGGCCGCTGCGTTTCCTGTTCTATCTTGCGCCGCGACGGCGCGATAGCTCGGCACCCGTCGGCGAGCGCATCCGCCTCGCGCTGGAGGAGCTGGGCCCGATATTCGTCAAGTTCGGCCAGGCTATTTCGACGCGACGCGACCTGCTGCCACCCGATATCGCCGACGAACTCGCCAAGCTGCAGGATGCGGTGCCGCCGTTCCCGGCCGCAGAGGCTATCGCGATTATTGATGAGGCGTATGGCGAGCCGGTCGACAACGTGTTCGAACGCTTCGATACCGAGCCGCTCGCCGCCGCGTCCATCGCGCAGGTTCATTCGGCGAAGCTGAAGGCCGGTACCGAAGTCATCGTCAAGGTGCTGCGCCCGGGCGTGACGGAGCAGATCGAACGCGATCTCGACGTGCTGCGCATGATCGCGGGGCTGGCGGACCGCTACTGGCAGCACGGCAAGCGCCTGAAACCGCTCGAGGTGGTGGACGAATACGAGCACACGATTCTCGATGAACTCGACCTGATGCGCGAAGCCGCCAACGCCGCGCAGCTGAAGCGCAACTTCCAGGGTTCGGACATGCTCTACGTGCCCGAGGTCTACTGGGACTATTGCCGCCCCGAAGTACTCGTGCAGGAGCGCATCTTCGGCACGCCGATCAGCGACATGGACACGCTGCGCGAGGCCGGAACCAATATCCAGGTCCTCGCGGAGAACGGCGTGGAGATCTTCTTCACACAGGTGTTCCGTCACAACTTCTTCCACGCCGACATGCACCCGGGCAACATCTTCGTGCTGCACAACGATCCGGAGCGGCCGAAGTATGCGGCGGTCGACTTCGGCATCGTCGGCACCCTGAGTCCTGACGATCAGCGTTATCTCGCGGAAAACTTCCTCGCCTTCTTCGACCGCAACTACCATCGCATCGCGAAACTGCACCTGGACTCCGGGTGGGTACCGCCGGGCACGCGGGTCGACCAGCTCGAGGCGGCGGTGCGCACCGTGTGCGAGCCGATCTTCAACAAGCCGCTGTCCGAAATCTCGTTTGCCCAGGTGCTGATGCGCCTGTTCCGCGTGGCCCAGCGATTCAATGTCGAGATCCAGCCGCAGATGATCCTGCTGCACAAGACCCTGTTCAACATCGAAGGTCTCGGACGGCAGCTCTATCCGCAACTCGACTTGTGGAAGACCGCGCACCCGGTCCTCAAGAAATGGATGAGCGAGCAGGTCGGCGGGCGCGCGGTGCTGCAGGACATGCGCGAAAACCTGCCACAACTGCGCGAGGCATTGCGCGAACTTCCGGCAATCCTGAACCACCTCGGTGAACAGGTTGCGGAGGGCCGCATTCGCTTTAATCTGCAGTCACCGGAACTTAAGGAGATCCGCCAGCAACTGGACGAGCAGCGACGCCAGCGCTACTGGCTGACGACGGCCGCGACCTGCGTCGTCACGGGGTCGCTCATCTTGACACTGGGATCGATTTCCTGGGCTGGCTGGGCCCTGCTCGGTGTCGGCGCGTTGGCCGCGTACACCGCGCGACCGTAGCCGATGCCCGCACCAAACACAGCGCTATACGACTACAACAACTACTGGGCTGAATGCTTCGGCACAGCGCCCGAGTTGCCCATGTCGCGCGCCGAGATGGATGCACTGGGCTGGGACTCCTGCGACATCATCATTGTCACGGGCGATGCCTATGTCGATCATCCCTCTTTCGGCATGGCGATTATCGGCCGGCTGCTTGAGGCAAACGGGTTTCGCGTCGGCATCATCGCGCAGCCGGACTGGCATTCCAAAGACGCCTTCGAGCAGCTCGGCCGGCCGAACCTGTACTTCGGTGTTGCCGCCGGCAACATGGACTCGATGATCAACCGCTACACGGCGGACAAGAAAGTCAGGAACGACGATGCGTACACGCCGCACGGCGTCGGCGGCAAGCGGCCGGACCGATGTTCCCTCGTTTACTCGCAACGCTGCAAGGAAGCATTCAAGGACGTGCCGGTGGTGCTCGGTGGCATCGAGGCATCGTTGCGCCGCGTCGCCCATTTCGACTACTGGCAAGACAGCGTACGACGCTCGATCCTGCTCGATGCCGGCGCCGATATCCTGGTGTACGGCAACGCGGAACGCGCCATCGTCGAGCTGTCACACCGCATCGCCCGCGGCGAGCAGGTCAGCGACATCACGAACGTTCGCGGCACGGCATTCCTGCGCAACGACACGCTCGACGGCTGGTGGGAGATCGATTCAACCCGGATCGACCGGCCCGGCCGCATCGACCAGATTGTCAGCCCCTATGTGAACACCCAGGAACGCGGCGCGTGCGAGACGCAACAGGAAGAGCCACTCGAGGCGGCAAACGTGCTGCGCTTCGTTCCCGATGCAAAACGCAATCGCGACCGCACGGTCATCCGGCTGCCGTCCTTCGAGAAGGTCCGCAACGACGCCGTGCTGTACGCGCATGCGAATCGCGTATTGCACCTCGAAACCAACCCGGGTAACGCACGGGCACTGGTACAGGCTCACGGCGATCGGGACCTGTGGCTGAACCCGCCGGCCGAGCCGCTCACGACCGAGGAAATGGACTACGTGTTCGGCATGCCCTTCACGCGTGTGCCGCACAGCGCCTACGGCGACGCGCGTATCCCTGCCTACGAGATGATCCGCTTTTCCGTCAACATCATGCGTGGCTGTTTCGGTGGCTGCACGTTTTGCTCCATTACCGAACACGAGGGCCGCATCATCCAGAACCGGTCCGAGGAGTCGGTACTCGAGGAGATCGAGAAGATCCGCGATACCGTGCCCGGCTTCACGGGCGTCATCTCTGACCTCGGCGGCCCAACCGCGAACATGTACAGGCTCGCGTGCAAGAGCCGCGAGATCGAGTCCGCGTGCCGGCGTCCAAGCTGCGTGTTCCCGGGTGTTTGCAGCAACCTGAATACCGATCACTCCGCCCTGACCGGCCTGTACCGGAAAGCACGCGCGCTTCCCGGCGTGAAGAAGGTGCTGATCGCATCTGGCCTGCGCTACGACCTCGCCGTGAAAGACCCCGAGTACGTCAGGGAGCTGGTGACCCATCACGTCGGTGGCTACCTGAAGATTGCACCCGAGCACACCGAGAGCGGCCCGCTCGACAAGATGATGAAGCCCGGCATCGGTACCTACGACGCGTTCAAGGACATGTTCGAACGGTTTTCGAAAGAGGCCGGCAAGGAACAGTACCTGATACCGTACTTCATCGCGGCGCATCCGGGCACGACCGACGAGGACATGGTGAACCTCGCGTTATGGCTCAAGAAAAACGACTTTCGGGCGGACCAGGTACAGGCCTTCTATCCGTCGCCCATGGCAACCGCGACCGCGATGTATCACTCGCGCAAGAACCCGTTACGCAAGGTGACGTACAAGAGCGAGCCGGTCGAGACGGTCAAGAGTCCGGAGCAGCGGCGCCTGCACAAGGCACTGCTGCGCTACCATGACCCGAAGAACTGGCCGCTGATTCGCGACGCGCTGAAGGAGATGGGGCTTGCACGCCTGATCGGCTCGGGCCGCGACCAGCTGGTGCCCGTGGACCAGCCGAGCGACGACAAGATACGCGGCTCGGCGCGCAGGAAGAACACGGCGTCGGCGCACGAGAAACGCATTCGCAAAGGCCGGATATTGTCGCAGCACACCGGGTTGCCGCCACGCAAGAGCCGCTAGTTCGCAGCCTGTTGTTGCAGCACGAAGCACACCTCGCGGCCTGTCTCCGATATGCCGAAGATCCTGTACCCGAGTTGCCGTAGTTTGTGGATACTCTCGGCCGTGCGCTGCTTGCCGACACCGGGGAAACGGTGGTGGTACTCGACCAGCAGTTGTGTCGGCAAGCTCGTCCCCGGCCTGAGCCCTTCCAGGATGAGGTACTCGGCGCCTTCCACGTCGATCTTCAGCATGTCGACTTTTTCGTGCCCGAGCTTTTGCATCATCGTCTGGATCGTGTAGGCCGGTGCATCGATGTAGTCCTCGGCATCCCCGGCCGCACTGCCGGCGGTCCACATGACCTGCGATGCCTTGCCCCGCGTGTTGACGCGCCGGTACAGGCGTAATTTGCCGTCCTCACCGGCCGCCGCCCAGGGATGAAACACGAAGCGGTCCGGTAGCGTCTGGCCTTGTACCCATTCTTCGGCGAACGGGGTTGGATCGAACGCGTGCACCGTCAACCCGAAGTCATTGATCAGGTCCAGGTCGAAATCGATCAGGTCGCCGACACCCAGCGAATAGACGATCGACTGCTCATCAAGCAGTGTCGGGATGTACTTCCAGCTATCGCTTTGCCGGACGTCGAAGTCGACCTCGGGCCGCAGCCAGAGCTCTTTGCCACTTAAGCGTTTCAGGAACAGTTTGACCGGCCAGAACCAGGGCTGGCGCTTCATCCATCCGGACGTTCTCATGGGGGCCCTTTCAAATCGGTATCGTACCGCGCAACGTTACCATGAGTGGTTCGCACGCAGGCGACATTGCTGTAACCTCTCGCGTACTCATGGACAAAGACACCGCCAGGACGATCGCCGACCAATTGACCTGGGCAAGGATCTGGCTTTGTTTGCCGATAACTGCCCTGGCCTGGTTTGATCTCACGGAGTGGGTCGTGGCCGTCTACATCGTGGCCGCGCTGACCGATCTACTGGACGGCAAGGTTGCGCGACGCGCGGCGCCACCGAGGACCGAGGTCGATCTCGACGGCAACGCCGATCTCCTTTTCGCCATCATGACCCTGGTCTGGCTCTGGATGCTGGTGCCGGGCTTCATGGAGAAGTACTGGCTGTACCTGCCGGCGCTGGTCGCGATACAGATCTATGTTTCCACTGCGCCGCTGCGCCATCCCGGCATTCATGTCCCGCACTTCCAGTTCGGTCGCATCATGATGGCGGTGTTCTGCTGCATGCTTCCGATCGTGCTCATCTGGGGTGACCAGCCCATCTTCGTTCACGGCGTCTTCATTCTCGGCACCGTGTCGAAACTGCAGCTCGCGTGGTACGTCGCCAACTACGACGCACCGAAACCTCTGCTACAAACCCCGGGCAAGGACGACACTCGTGCTTAAGAAGTTTGCCCGCCTGCTCCTGCGCCTCGGCGGCTGGACCCCCGTAGGCGGCGTACCCGATGAGCCAAAGGCGGTGCTTATCGCCGCACCGCATACCTCCAACTGGGACGGGGTATGGGCACTGATCTACAAGGTGGCCGTCGGCGTCGACGTCAGGTTCTTCGCCAAGAAGTCACTGTTCTGGTTCCCGCTCGGCAACCTGCTGCGAGGGCTGGGGGCAATCGAACTCGACCGCAGCCGCGCGGTGAATACCGTGCAGCAGGCGATCGACGAGTTCGAACGTCACGAGACGTTCTACCTGGGGCTGGCACCGGAAGGAACACGCAGCCTGAAACCCGGCTGGAAAACGGGCTTCTACCGGATCGCGCGTGGCGCCAACGTGCCAGTCTACATTGGCTTTCTCGATTTCCGCACGAAGCGTCTCGGCATCGGGCCGAAAGTCGAACTCACCGGCGACCCCGACACCGACCTCGCAGTGATTCGAAAACACTACGAGGGCATCGTGGGTCGCCGGCCCGAACAGACCAGCCCGATCGTCTTCTCTTAAGACGTTGTGAAACCTTAACGACGATAGTTGATCTCGAGTCCCAGCACGCGGCCCTTTTTCATCGGCCCGGCAACCCAGAGTCCTGCTATTGACGTCAGGTTGCCCCAGTTCGCCTCGTCTTCGAGGTTCTTGCCGTACAGCGACACGTTCCACGCGTCATCCGAGGAGAACCAGTTAAGACTCGCGTTCGTACGCCGCTGGTCATCGAAGTACTGCTGGTTGGCGTCGTCGTACGGATGGCTCTCCCGGAAACTGTGGTTGACCATGACGTTGAACATGCTCGAACCGACCGGGATATCCCAGGAGAATCCGACGTTGTAGTTGGTCGGCGCCAGGCGTGGCAACTCCGAACCGAGGAATCCGGCGAAAGCCGCGTTCACGCTGTCGTACTCTCCATCCTGCCAGCCGTAGGATGCGTTGATCGATAAGCTGTCCGAGATCAGGGCAACGAAATCGACTTCGACGCCCGTGATCGTGACGTCGCCCGCGTTGATCGTGCCCTGCAGCACGATGACGTCCGGATCCGGCACGTTGAGCTCACGCTGCATGTCGTCGATCGAGTTATGGAAGGCGGCGAGGTTCAGGCGCATCCGCCCATCCATCATGTCGGCCTTCATGCCGATCTCGAACGTGTTGTTCTCTTCCTCGAGGGTCGGGCCCGGCGGTATGACATTCGGCTTCGCGTTGCGGAAGTTGAAACCACCGGAGCGGTATCCCTTGGTCCAGAAGGCATAGAACTGGGTGTCATCGTTCATGCGGTACTGCACGCCCAGCTTGGGCGTGATGTTGTCCCAATCGCCAGACGGGGGAATCGTCGGACAGACAAACGTCGTGACGTCCACGCAGGGTCCATCACCACCGTCGGCAATCGCAGTACTGTCGACGATGTTCGACGACTTGCTCTCGTCCGTGTAGCGTATGCCGGCCGTCAACGTCCACTGATCGTTCAGATGGAAGTCGTTGGTCCAGAACGCGCCAAAGTTCTTCGACTCCATGTCACCACCGAGCGCGCGCTGCAGGTTAACGCCGAATGGCGCAGGGCCAAGCGGTGGCGGCAACCAGATGTAGCGTGCCTCGCGGTAGTCGATGTCCTGCTTGAAGTAGTAGAGACCCAGGGTTGCCTCCCACCGGTCGGAGAAGCTGCCGGCCCAGCGGAGCTCGTTGCTGAATTGTTTCTGGTCCGTATTGCCCGGCGCCGCAAAGATGGGCAGGTCGGTACCGTCGATATCGGCCGCGGAATCGGCTTTTACGCGGCGTGTACCCATGATGTTGGTCAGCGTGCCGTTTCCGACCTCGCCGACGTTCACTTCGAGCGTGCCCTGTGTCCATTCGATGTTGGTATAACCCGTCTCATCGGACATCGTCGTGAAATCGGGTAATACACCGCCTCGCTGCGCCGTCACGTTACTCCAGGCAGCGCCGTCGCCCTCCGTCTCGCCATGTTCGATGATCAGCGTGACATCCGAGGTGTCGTTCGGTGTGAACACCAGGGTCGGCCGGAACATCTTCGTTTCCAGTGCGCCGACATTGGAGCCGTCCGCGGCGTTGGCATAGAACGGTTGAAACGGATGCGGGGCGGGATTTGCCGCCTGCGGGTTCGTATTCTTGTAGTAGCCCGAATCGTCGTCGTAGTAGACGACCATCTTGGCGGCGAGCTTGTCCTCGACGAGTGCTCCTTCGATGGAGGCGGCGATGTTGATCTGGTCCTCGTTGGTTGCGCCAAGGCGGACCCGCACGGCCGACTCACCGTCTGGCCGGGCATTACGCAGCACCACCGCACCACCTGTTACGTTGCGACCGAACAGGAGACCCTGCGGACCGCGCAGCACCTCGACCGATTCGAGGTCGAACGTGTCGATGACAACGCCGTAGGTCGTGCCCATGAAGATGCCGTCAACGAAGACACCGACCGTCGGATCGACGGAAGGAATGGAGCTGTTGATACCCTGACCACGAATCGAGAAGTTCTGCACGCCCGGAAACGTGCCGACCGACTCAAGCTGCACATTCGGCATCGTGTAGCTCAGGTCCTCGAGCTTCTTGATGAACATCGCGTCGAGCTGCGCGGCGCCGAAGGCGCTTACCGCGACAGGGACGTCCTGTACCGCCTCCGCCGAGCTGCGCTTGCGAGCCGTCGTGACGATTTCTTCGAGGAATGCCCCCGCAGAACCCTCCTGGGCAACGGCGGTATTCGGTAGCGAAAACGCAACAACGGCTGACGCAGCGACTGCCGAGGCACCCAGCAGGGCGCTCAAGCTTTTGATTTTTGGATTAAAAAACACAATAGATCCCCCTTGATCCCCTCTGAAGACACTGAGCATACTGTCGTGTGCATGCATATGCCAATAGGGTACAAAGGGATTCATGAACGACACCACCGCACGCAAACGCACGATTCGAAGCTTCGTACGCCGGGCCGGCCGCATGACGCACTCGCAGCAACGCGCTTTCGAGACGCTCTGGCCGACGTATGGCATGGAGTTCCGGGCCGAACAGATTGACTTCGCGAGTCTCTTCGGACGGTGTGCACCGGTCGTCGTCGAGATCGGCTTCGGCAACGGTGAGACACTCGTCGAGCAGGCGGCCGCGAACCCGGACAAGGACTTCCTGGGGATCGAGGTGCACGAACCGGGCATCGGCCATTGCATGCTGAAAGCCGACGAGAGCGGCGTCACCAACCTGCGCCTTGTCAATCACGATGCCATCGAAGTGCTCAATCACATGGTCCCGCAGAACTCGCTGGCACGGCTGAACCTCTATTTCCCGGACCCCTGGCCGAAGAAGCGCCACCACAAACGTCGTATCGTCGCACCCTCGTTCCTCGAGCTGGTTGCCGACAGGCTGGCCGCCGGCGGCACGTTGAATATCGCGACCGACTGGGCGAACTACGCGGAGCATATCGATGAGGTCCTGTCCGCGTCGGACCGATTCAGCTGTTCCGAGCGTCGCGAACACGACGGGGACGAACCGTTGGACCGCCCGCAGACGAAATTCGAGCGGCGAGGCCTCAGGAAAGGACATCGTATCGTCGACTGGTGCTTTACCTTGCGCTCCGCTCCCCATGATCTATAACTGTTAGTAGGAGTATTTGATTCAGGGCTTCGAGCAATGGCGACTCAGTACCCGGTTATCGGTCAATGGTTCAGCAGGCCAGACGGCACGTTGTTTGAAGTCGTGGCCGTGGATGAGACGGGCGCAACGGTCGAGATCCAGCAATTCGACGGGACCATCGACGAAATAGACGTCGAGCGCTGGCCGGATCTCCTGTTACGTGAAGCGAGCGCTCCCGAAGACTGGTCCGGCTCGGTCGACATGGACCCGGAGGACTACGTGGGCGGGAAAGACTCCGACATGCCAAGTGGCTACCACGACCCCCTCGATTTCCTCGACAAGATCTAAAGGTGACGGCTTGTTACTGGCTGGTGGGGCCGGTGACGTAGATGATCCCGTCTCGAACCGCCACGGCCACCTGGCGTAGCGTGCGGCCGTTCCCGGGTCCCGCGAAGCAATAACCCGTTTCGATCTCGTAGGTCGCACCGTGTGATGCACAGATGAGTGCCGTTTTGTCCTTGGTGAGAAACTTGTCGGGCGACCAGTTGAGCGGGTGCCCCACATGCACGCAGAAGTTCTGGTAGGCAAACACGTCATCGCCCTTGCGGACGACGAACCCGCGAAACGGCCAGTCACCATCGCCGATTTCGAATTCGCGACACCCCGGGTCGTCGAGCTCGTCCAGGCGACCGACTTCGACCTCCTTCTCGATCAAGCCGAATCCTCGTTCCACGGCGCAACCTTGAGCAACAACAGCATCCCCGGAATGGCCAGCAAGGTGCAGATCAGGAAGAAGTTCGTCCAACCCGTTACCTCGACGATGAGTCCCGTGGTCGCGCTCGCAAGGACACGAGGCACCGAGATAAGTGCGGTGAACAGCGCGAACTGCGTCGCCGCGAAAGCAACGTTGGTTGACTTGGCCATGAAGGCGGTCAGTGCGGCAGTACCCAGCCCGACACCGAGGTATTCGAACGCCATTGCGAACGCCAGCATCCAGGGATTTGCGCCGATAACCGACAGCAGGGCAAAGCCGAGAATGCTCGTTATCTGCACGAAGCCGAACAACCACAGTGCCCGATTGATCGAGACCTTCACCATGATCAGGCCGCCGATCAGTCCCCCGACGATGGCCGCGGTCGTGCCGACGAGCTTGGCGATCGTGCCGATCTGGGTTCCCGAAAAGCCGACGTCGTGGAAGAACGGCGTCTGCAGCGCCGTCGCCATGTTGTCGCCGAGCTTGTAGAAGAACAGGAACGCGAGGACGAGCAGCGCCGACCTGAGCCCGGAACGGCTGATGAACTCCCGGAACGGTTCGACGACCGACTCCATGAGCGAGCGTGGCGGCGAAGGCTCCTTGATCGCCTCGTCAATCACGAGCGTCATGACGATGCCTACCAACATGAACAGCGCAACGACGACGAAGACCAGGTGCCAGGGAAGATGATCGGCCAGGATCAGGGCCAGCCCTCCCGGAATCAGTCCGGACAGGCGGTACGCCTGCACGTGAATGGAATTGCCGAGACCGAGCTCGACGTCGGGAAGCAGTTCGCGGCGATACGCATCCAGCACGATGTCCTGGCTGGCACTGAAAAATGCGACGGCCGTGGCCAGGTAGGCAATGGTCCACAATGACATCGCCGGCTTGAAGAAGCCCATGGTGCTGATCGCAACGAGCAGTAGCACCTGGGTCAGGAGAATCCAGCCGCGCCGGTGACCGAGAAACGGCAGCGTGTATCGGTCCATGATCGGCGCCCACACGAATTTCCACGTGTAGGGAAACTGCACCAGCGCAAAGAAGCCGATTTCAGCGAGGCCCACGCCCTCGGTACGCAGCCAGTACGGCACCATCTGGAACAGCATGTAGAGCGGCAGCCCCGACGCAAACCCCGTAAACACGCAGATCAGCATGCGCCGGTTCAGGACAGCCTCCTTCAGGCTCTCCTTGCGCGCTCGGTCCAGGTTGGCGTCAGCCGTCATGAACCCAATCGTAGTCCATGATCAGCGGGGCGTGATCGGAAAAGCGCCGGTCCCGGTAGATCTCGGTGCGGCGAACCTTGTCCGCCAGCCCCGGCGTGACGACGTGATAGTCGATCCGCCACCCGACATTGTTGTCCCAGGCGCGGCCACGATTCGACCACCACGTGTATTGCTCGGGCTCCTGTTCGATCGTCCGGAATGCGTCGACCCAGCCGTACTCGCCGAACACCTTGTCGAGCCACGCGCGCTCTTCGGGCAGGCAGCCGGAGTTCTTCTGGTTCTGCTTCCAGTTCTTGATATCGGCTTCCTTGTGCACGATGTTCCAGTCGCCGCAAATCACGTATTCCGACCGGCGGCGCTTGAGCGTCTTGAGGTGCTCGGTAAAGGAATCCATGCATCGATACTTGGCGATCTGCCGCTCTTCTTTCGACGAGCCCGAAGGCAGGTACAGGGACACGACACTGATGCCGCCCAACTGAACTTCCAGGTAGCGCCCCTCATTGTCGAACTCGGCGTCGCCATAGCCGCGAACGACCTTCTTCGGTTCGTGCTTGGTGTAGATCGCCGTACCGCTATAGCCCTTCTTCTCGGCGTCTTCGTAAAAGCTGTGGTAGCCGTCCGGCAAGAACACGTCGTCGGTCAGCTGATGGGACTGCGCCTTGGTTTCCTGGATGCAGACGACGTCGGCATTCTGCTCCGACATCCACTCGAAAAAACCCTTGCGGGCTGCGGCCCGAATCCCGTTTGCATTCAGGCTGATAACGCGAAACAAAAGCGGTCTCCTGTGTCATACTCCGCACCAAAGCGGCAATCATACAGAAGACTCATCGCATGCGTGGCTACAAGAGAGAATTCATCGAGCTGGCGCTCGAACTTGGCGTACTTCGCTTCGGCGAGTTCACGCTGAAGTCCGGTCGGGTCAGCCCCTATTTTTTTAACGCCGGTCTTTTCAATACGGGTTACGCCGCTGCCAAGCTCGGTCGGTTTTACGCCGCCGCCATCGCCGAAGCCGACCTGCGCTTCGATATGCTGTTCGGTCCGGCGTACAAGGGCATCCCGCTCGCAACGCTCGCCGCCGCCGCACTCGCCGAACATCATGGCATTGACGTGCCGTATTCCTTCAACCGCAAGGAAGCGAAGGCCCATGGCGAGGGAGGCAGCGTGGTCGGCGCGCCGCTCTCCGGCGACGTGCTGATCGTCGATGACGTCATCACCGCCGGCACCGCGGTCCGCGAGGCCTACAAGATCATCACGGGGGCGGGTGCGGAAATCGCGGGCCTCGTCATCTCGCTGGACCGCCAGGAGCGCGGTCAGGGGGCCTATTCAGCGGTCCAGGAGTTGAAACAATCGCTCGGTATTCCGGTCATTAGTATTGTGCAGCTTGACGATCTGATCGATATTCTCGAAGAATCAAGCGAGTACGAGCAGTACCTGGAGCCCGTACTGGCCTACCGGAAGCAGTACGGCGTAATCTCGTAAGTTGTTGAATTTTTGACGTACGGACGAGTTTTACAGCGTGCGAAAACAGGATTAAGCTGCAATAACGAGAACCAGTCCCGATCGTCGGGTTTTTTTTACTGGCATATTTTGCTTATGCGGAAAATATTCGTCACAGCCACTCTCCTCGCCCTGGGCTCCTCAGCCATGGCCGGGGAAGAGCAGAAAGTCTTCAAATGGGAAGACGAAGACGGCAATGTCTATTACGGCGACAGCGTTCCGCAGCAGTTCGCGGAACGACCCAAAGAGGTCCTGAACGAGCATGGCGTCACGGTCGCCGAACTCGAAGGCAAGAAAACCGAAGAGCAGCTCGCACAGGAACAGATCGACAAGGAACGCCTTGCGCGCCAGGAACAGCAGATGTTGGCCGACCGCGCCCTGCTGTCAACCTACCTTTCCGTCGAAGAAATCGTGATGCATCGTGACCGCCGTATCGAGCTGTTCCAGGCCCAGTCGCGGGTTACCGAGCTCTACCTGAGAAACCTCGAGCGGCGACTGCAAGAGCTGCGCGCAGAAGCCTCCCGGTACCGGCCGTACAGCGAGGACGCGAACGCACCGATGATCGATGAGGGGCTTGCGCAGGACTTGCGTGAGACGAAGGACACGATCGATCGCCACCAGCGCAACCTGAAGAAATACGAAAGTGATGAGAAGCAGATCGTCGAGCGCTTTGATGGCGACATCGCACGCTTCAAGACACTGAAGGGCATCGACCAGGGTCCCTGAGCATCTCCAGGACGTCAAACGTGACGACCAGCATGCCGTGCCTTCAGCCCTTGAGCTTTTGTTCGAGATGATTCATTAGCTCACCCATCTGACCGCTCGGACTGAACTCGATAGCTTCGTAGTCCTCGTCAACCCGAACTGTATGGCCCGGTGGCCAGTAGTACACCTCGCCGGCCTTTACTGTCTCTTCAGTACCGTCTGTGTAGGTCACGTGAATGGAGCCTTTCACCACGAGTCCCCAATGCGGGCACGGGCAGTGATTATCCGGCAATCCCTCGAGGAGCGGAGTTGCATCCGCACCTGCGGGAAACCGGACGCGAGCGATATTGATGTCGCCCCAATCCTGGCTCTGGAAGCAGACCCCGCCGGCTTCGAGACGAGTCGGTAGTTCGCTGGTTGCTACTTTCATACGTGTTTCTCCGTTTTTTCGATGATGTTGCTACTGATGGAATTCGATGTCCCGTCATGGACTGTCTCCGGAAAAGGCTCGCGGGTTTTTCTAATAAGAATGTCACGCAGTTGCTTGCGAGTTGGGCTCGCCAGTTTTCCGTAGAAAAGCTTTTGCAATGCTGGATCACCATGCTTTTCGTTTCCGAGCCAATACAGGAGCAGATAGGCGCATTCTCGTGATGTGTTTTCGAACAGCTTGTTGAGTTTCCTGCGTCGATCCGCCAAACCTTTCTTGTCTGTGCTCCTGAACTTTCTACTCAACTGTGCCGTCAATCTGTCATGATCCTGCATGCATTGAGTGTCGGGATCCGCGCTTCGATTCGCTGTGCCGTCAATGTCGACATCATCGACATCGAAGTATTCATCAAAAAAATTTCCGACGTAGGCAGTCCTCTCGTCATCGGATACGAACTCTCTGCCCCAGTCTTCGATGTCGTTGCCAGCACAGCAAAATTTGTTATTGAGAATGTCTGAAATCTGCCGGATAGCAGGAGCTGCCAGTTTCGCGCCAAGAAGCTCTCGAAACGCCGGGTCACTGTGCCTCCGGCCTCCGAGCATGTATAGCAGCATGGCCGCGCAAGGGTTCGATACGCTTTGAGCCAGGTGATTGATGTTCTTGCGCCGGTCCGCCAGACCTGATTTGTCTGAGCTCTTGAACTTCCTGTTCAACTGTACCGTCAATGCATCCTTGACCTGCACGCACGACTCAGCATCGAAACCAGCACTCCCGACTGGAGAGTAGCCAATCAGGACAACCAGCAAGAAAAGCAGCGGCCCCCGGTTGGTCCAGGGCGCTCCCCTTCCGCGCCCGGACAACCGCTTGTGTGATTTTGCTTCGAACATTTGACTGCCTCATTCATCCAGACATGTTGATTATTTTCTTTGGCGCTCAGTAGTCATTGCATTTCTTGAGTGCTTTCGGTGATGCGGCAGCAACGCCTGCGGCGCCGACTCCGCCGGTCTGACCTGTCACGTAGGCCGACGCAGCGCCTACAGCCGCCTTGCAGAGCTTGCCCTTCCATTCCTTCGCGAGCTTTCCGGTCAATCCGTCACCGGACAACGCGCCGTTTGCGCCAAACACCTTGCCGGAGATTTTCGCCAGGTCGCTATTGCACTTGGACTTGCCGAGCCACCCGAGGTCGATACCTGACGTTCTGGGGCAGAAAATGACCTCTCTTTTCATCGGTGCGGTGTTGTAGAGCGCGAAGGGCATTCCTGAGTAGACCTTCGTCCCTTTCTTGCCACCCGTGACCTGCCAGATATAGTGCGGTTTGTTGTCATCGTCACCCAGGTTTATGCCACCAGCCGAGCCCTGTTTCTTGTAGCGAAGCCAGCCGTATGGCTTCAGATGCAACGCAACGATGTCTCCGTAACGCAACTGCCCGTCCCCGGCCTTGCGTTTCACCTGCATATTGAAGTTGCTGGTCGAAATATCCTGAAAGCCGAGATTCGCCGCGACGGTGCGTTTTTGTCTTTTCAGTCCTTTCTCGATAGCCAGGTTGACGAGTTGGTAACGATTCCCGCTCAGGATTGGCCTGCCGATCTTGCTTGCGCCGAACGTCCACTGGATCGCATTCAGCTTCTTGCCCATCGATTTAGGAATAAGAAACTCGAGCGCCTTGTCTACCTGGGCGTTGCCCGTTGTGCTTTTCTTGCTGGGCGCATTCGTCTTGTAGGCCGATATCGGGCTGACTGCCTTGGTTGTCTTTTTGTCTGCCGCGAGTGCGCCAGCCGGGTTCAGGGCGACTGCCACCGCACAAACCGTCACCAGCTTGCTCACTTTGCTATTGAAAGCAGGATTCTTGGTGTTCATTTCTCTCTCCTCAATGGATGAAGCCGGTCCAGTGCCTGGACCCCTGGTAAACCTGGTGTTGGAGCATTTATACGGAGCGCGGCCGGGCCAAACATGGAGGAAATAGGGAGATTCGCTGGAAGTTTCTGGGCTGAGGTGCCCATGTGCTTTATTCTTTAGCGGTGATTTACCGTTTTGACAATTTCGAGCTCGACATGGCCCGTTTCGAGTTTCGTGAGAACGGCGTAGCGCAGGCGCTGGAGCCACAGGTATTTGCCTTGCTTGCATTCCTTGTCGAGCGCCGTGATCGCCTGGTCGCCAAGGCGGAGATCTTCGAGAAGCTCTGGGACGGCCGCGTGGTGACTGATTCGGCGCTAACAAGCCGGATCAAGTCAGCCCGTCAGGCGTTGGGTGACAGTGGCAAGACGCAGCGTTTCATCAAGACCATTCACAGCAAGGGCTTCCGTTTTGTCGCAGAGGTCCAGCTTGCCCACGGCTCGGGCCTTTTAGTACCAGGTGCCGATTACGAGAAACCTGACGTTTCCATCGAAACCTCGCCGCGTCCTTCTATAGCGGTCCTGCCATTCACAAACCTGGCGGATGCGGGTCCCTACGAAACGCTGGCGGAGGGGCTACCTCATGAACTGATCACGGAGCTGGCGCGTCTGCGCTGGCTCCTCGTCATTGCCCGCGGCTCATCGTTCAGGTTCAGGGATCCCAATCTCGATATGCGTGAGGTTGGCCGCATGCTGGGTGTCCGCTACTGTCTGTCCGGCAATATTGACGTGAACGAGCGACGCCTTGCTGTTACCACTGAACTGATCGACACACGTACGAGTGAGGTGGTCTGGGGTGAGCAATATGGCGGTTACGTGGACGATATTCACGCTATTCGGGCCGAAATCAAGTCGAAGATCCTGACGTCGCTGGAAATCCAGATTCCGCTCCATGAAGCGGCCGGCGCACGTCTGGTCTCCACCGACAATCTCGATGCCTGGTCTGCGTACCATCTCGGCCTGCAGCACCTGTATCGATACAATCGCAAAGACAATGCCGAGGCCACCCGGTTGTTTGAGCATGCCGTCAGACAGGACGAAAATTTCGCGCGCGCCCATGCAGGCTTGTCGTTCGTGCATTTCCAGACAGCTTTCATGCACCACACAGATGACGTGCCAGGCGAGATTGCGCTGGCGCGCAATTGTGCACAGCGCGGTCTGGATATCGATCCACTCGATCCATTTGCGAATTTCACAATGGGCCGCAGCTATTGGTTGGAGTCCGACCTCGACCATGCTCGCGCCTGGCTTGAACGAGCAACGTCACTGAGCCCGAACTATGCGCAGGGGCTGTACGCTCTGGCGTGGACCAATACGATCGCCGGCGCCGATCAGCATGGCAGTGAGCAACTGGACCTCGCCATGCGGCTAAGTCCGCTCGATCCGCTCTACTACGCCATGCTCGGTGCCCGCGGATTTACACACATCGCCCGCGAGGAATACCAGGAGGCGACTACCTGGACGGACCAGGCTGCACGCTCACCGGGAGCGCATGTATTCATGGCCGTGCTCGCCGCCGCTACCCAGGCGCTGGCTGGTAACACAGCAAAAGCTGCGGCGTGGGCCAAAGACGTACGCGCGAGGGGACCGGCAATCCGCGCCGAAGATTTCTTCCGGGGATACCCGGTTAAAGCCGAGCCTATGCGAACAAGAATTGCAACCGCCCTTGAAGGACTCGGATTCTAGGCCGTTCCAGAATGCCCGAACCCGCCTGCGCCCCTGTCGCTGGTGTCGAATTC
>CBDUMZ010000019.1:0-52500 GCA_965368465.1 uncultured Chromatiales bacterium | reverse complement strand
ATTGCATCGTGTCAGTAGCCGTCATTCTATCTCAGACAAGGCGACTGGCGGCCTCGGCCATTACCGGTCGTTGGAATCGCGGAGTCGGAACACGGTCAGGACGAGCATTAGTGTCAAATAAGCCGCGAAAGCGGGAGAAGTCAGGTACAAGACGAAGAGGATGAGAAGAGCCCCAAAGAAACCGGCAGGAGCCATTAGTTCGTAACCGAACTCAGGATTCCATCCTTTGAACACGCTGAATCGGAATCGGTAATAGTCAAACATAGACTCTCAAAACCGAGAAAACGCGACAACCCTTACTTGTCGCCCAGGCGGAACTCCGGATGTTGCGTAAGATGCGAGTTTCGGTCTGGTGGTGGAGTACGCAAGAGGCACGTATAGGTTGGGCTCGGTAGTGGCTGTTCGCTTAGCGACCGCTTGTCAATTGGGTATTCCTCCCCGGTTGGAAGCACTACAAAGTCTTTGCCCTCCCGTAGTGCTTCAGCCACTTCCGCGTCCAATTGCTGCAATATCGGTCGCAACTTCTTCTCGTCCTTAATGCACTGACTTGTTTCCGGGTTCCATACACCGACCTCTACACGGCGGGGGGGCCATTCTAGAGTACGGGCATTATTATCCGAAAACGAACCAGTACCAAGCATTGCGTCGACTGTGTTGGTCGCCACATCGTAAAACGAGCAGCTGGAAGCAGCCAAAGCCAACACGAGTAATGCAGGAAATCTGAGTTCTATTCCGAGTTTCATGTTGATCCTAATTCAACAAATGTCCGCTTCGGGGGTCAGTAGCCGTCATTCTACCTCAGACTAGCCGACTGGCGGGTTGCGGCTGTGACTTCAATCGGTCGTTCATAACATGCCAGCCAAGGGTCTGTCGGTCCGTGCTCTTGGTATGTATATATGCCTATACATATATACGGCTTACTAGATATACTCGGTGCCATGACCCCCGAATCCATGTTCAACATCCTATCTGACCCGACGCGGCTCAGGGCATTGATGCTCATTCAATCCGAAGGGGAAGTTTGCGTCTGCGAACTCACTCATGCTTTGCAGGAATCACAGCCAAAAATTTCGCGGCACCTCGCGCTAATGCGGGATGCTGGCATCGTCGAGGCACGGCGGGAGGGAACCTGGATGCACTACAGCCTGGGCCCTTCGTTGCCAGACTGGGCACGACATATCGTGGAGAGCAGCCATGCGCAACTGTCCGACCTCGCGGTCTACCGACAGGACTCCCGGCGCTTGTCCCAGATGAGCAACCGACCGGAGAGAATCTGTGCCTGACCCTGTGAACATCCTTTTTCTTTGTACAGGCAATTCCTGCCGGTCGCAGATGGCCGAAGGCTGGACCCGGCATATTGGTGGCGAGACCATAGCAGTTCAGTCCGCAGGTATCGAGGCACACGGCAAGAATCCCAAGGCGATTGCCGTAATGCGGGAGGTCGGCGTCGATATTTCCGGACAGGAGTCGACGATCGTCGACGACAGCATGCTGCAACAGGCAGACATCGTCGTCACCGTCTGTGGCCACGCAGACGAACAATGTCCGGTGTTGCCGCCGCACATCACGAAGATCCACTGGCCGCTGACCGACCCGGCGAAGGCCACCGGCAGCGAAGACGAAATCATGGATGAGTTTCGTGCGACGCGGGACGAGGTTGAGCGCCGCGTCCGAGGTCTCCTCGACACGGTACGAGAAGCAGGTGCTCAGTGAGCGTCCAGTGCGAAACCACCGCCAAGCGTGCCGTCGGCGTATTGGTCGGAGTGCCTGTCATGCTGTCCGTCGTCTGGATCGTCAATCGGACGAAGCTGTGGTACGAGGCGCGGGTCACGCAAGATGTTCCATAGCCTGATTTCGCTGTATCGCGGCAATCGCGAGCAAAGCCACTTGCTGTTCCTGTTCATAGGGCTCTTCCTCGCCATATACCTGGTCCCGATCGGCACGGTGCGCGTCGACAATGCCCTGCTCGAAGGGTTTCGCCTAACGCGCTGGTACGCGCGCGAGCATGTCATTCTTTGCCTGGTACCGGCATTCATCATCGCCGGGGCAATGTCCGTCTATATCAGCCAGGGGTCGGTCTTGCGCTACCTTGGTCCTGACGCGGCCAAGCCGGTTGCGCTGGGCATCGCGTCAGTATCGGGAACGATGCTGGCTGTATGCTCGTGCACGGTCCTGCCGCTGTTTGGTGGTATCTATCGGCGCGGTGCCGGGCTGGGCGCGGCAACCGCGTTCCTTTATTCCGGACCCGCCATCAACGTGATGGCTATCCTGGTCACTGCGAAAGTACTGGGCATCGAGCTGGGCATTGCGCGCGCCATTGGTGCGATCGTTTTCGCGGTAGTCATTGGCGCACTGATGCACCTGATCTACCGCAGGGAAGAATCGACGCGTGCTGCGGCAGCGACGCAAGGCTTCGCAGTCGAAGAGACCGAGACCAAGGCAGGCACGACCGCGGTATTTTTCTCGCTGATGGTCGGCATTCTTGTTTTCGCCAACTGGCCCTATTCGGATTCGGGTGTCTCGCTCCAGATTTTCGAAGCCAAGTGGTGGATAACGGCAGTATTAGCCGGCCTGTTTGGCATTACGCTGGTCCGTAGCTGGCACTGGCGCAGTCTGCCGTTGGTGGTTCTTGCGGTTCTTGTCGGAATCCTTGCGTTTCTGATTCCTGAGGTCCCCGAAGTCGCGTTCGCGGCCGGCGCGCTCGGGCTCGTACTGATCGCAGCGACGCGCCCCAGTGACGAAGAGTGGGCCGGCGAGACGTGGGCCTTTACCAAACAGATCATGCCCTTGTTGCTGGCGGGTGTGTTTGTCGCCGGTTTCCTGCTCGGACGCCCAAGCCACGAAGGACTCATTCCATCTGAATGGGTCGCCACCGCCGTCGGTGACAACTCGCTGCAATCGACGGTAATTGCATCCGTAGTCGGCGCATTCATGTACTTCTCAACCTTAACCGAGGTGCCTATCGTCGAGGGCTTGCTCGGGGCGGGTATGGGAAAAGGACCTGCGCTGGCCCTGTTGCTTGCCGGGCCCGCCTTGTCGTTGCCCAACATGCTGGTCATTCGCTCGATACTGGGAACGAAAAAGACCCTGACTTACTGCTTACTCGTAGTCGTCATGGCGACAGCTACCGGGTATGGCTATGGGAACTTCTTTTAGAAACGAGAGGTACTTATGAAACTCCAGATATTCGGGAGCGGCTGCCAGAAATGCAATCTTCTGGCCCGACACGCTGAGGAAGCGGCCCGCGACTTGGGAATCGATTACTCGATTGAAAAAGTGACCGATATGAACGCAATCATCGACGCGGGCATAATGCGGACTCCTGCGTTAGGAGTAAACGGGACGATTGTCGTTGAAGGTGCCGTGCCGAGTACCGAGAAGATCAAGTCCCTGCTGACTTAGCAGTCTGCTACCCACAGCACGAACTGTCGTACTGAACCGCTGGGCACTTTGTGTCCCCGTACGAACAATAGACGCAGCAGTCGCCTTCCTTTGGCTTGAGCAAGACACCCCGGCAAGGGGAAACCTTGTTACGACGGACCACTCACACTTCGGAGTTAGCTGCGACGGCATGCCCGGCGAACCCGGTGCCGGCTTCGGCATAGATATTGAAGACGGCCGTAGCGCCGGCTTCGCGTAATCGTCGTTCATCGTCCGGGTACTTTGCCGTCGCAGCGATACCGCCCTTGAAGCCGATAGCACGCAGCTGCGCCAGTGCATCCAGGTTTGCTGCCAGTGTCGGCAGCGCCAGCATCACCAGCTCGATGCTCGGCACCCTTTCCACCATCTCCCAGAAATCCGCATCGCTGGGATCGCCGCGCACCACGTTGCGTCCCTCCTGTCGTTGTCGCCGCACTCGCTCGGCATTGAAGTCGATACCGACGACAGTATCGCCGCGCAGCTCACGCATCCTGTCATAGGCGCCAACGCCCACCCGGCCCATACCGAAAATGGCAATCGTGGCGTTCCCGGTATCCACAAGCTGGTCGTCGGGAAGCCGCTCCGTACGCTGGTACTTCTGCCAGAAAGGCCGGTAGTCGTTGTAGATCTTGTCATCCTGGCTCACCAGCGGGGCGGCTACAACGAAAGACAGAGAAAGGGCGATGGATATTACGACCAGCCAGCTCGGCTCGATCCATCCATTGGCCACACCGATAGCGGCTACGATCAGGCCAAACTCGCTGTAGTTGCTAAGGTTCAGGGTCGCCAGCAGCGAGGTACGTGCGCGCAGCTTGAAGCGGGTCATCAGGCCAAAGAATAGGGCCGACTTGATGAACACGAGCGGAACCAGCAGCGCGCCGATAACCAGCGCATTTATCGAGAGCTCACCCGTCATACCGATCGAGAGGAAGAACCCGACCAGGAACAGGTCCTTGAAACCCAGCATCGTCTTGGACAATTCGTTGGCCTTGGGATGGGCAGCGATCAGCACCCCCATGACCAGGGCCCCCAGGTCATCCTTCACGCCGCCCAGCTCGAACAGCTCCGCGCCGCCCAACGCCAGCACCAGGCCATAGAGGACCAGCAACTCTCCATGGCCGGCGCGCTGCAAAAGCAGGTGGAATACGGGCCGCATCGGGATCAGGAGGAGTAGTAGTACAGCCCATGGCGAGGGCAGGTTGCCCGTGGATGCCGTCAGAAAGGCCACCGCGGCGATATCCTGCATGACAAGGATGCCGATGGCGATACGTCCGTGCAGGGACTTCATCGCAGCCCTTTCTTCCAGGCTCTTGACGACAAAAACCGTGCTCGAAAAGCTAAAGGAGAACGCCAGCAGCAGGGCCTGCTTGAAATCAAGGCCGGCGAACAGGGGCGCACCGACCGCGGCGAGCACAAAGATGCCCAGTCCGAAGATCGCGATGACCAGGCCAATGTGAGCGCCAGTCACGGCCCACACCTGGGGCCGCGTCAGGGTTTTCAGATCCAGCTTCAGGCCGACCGTGAACAGCAGCAACGTGATGCCCAGGTCCGCCAGCTTCTGCAGGACCTCGCCGCTTGCGAAGCCGAACGTGTTCAGCGCGAAACCAGTGGCCAAAAAGCCCACGAGGGGTGGCAGGCCAACCAGGCGTGAGCCGAAGCCAAGAGCAAACGCCAGGGAAATCCAGGCGACGTCGCCAAGCGCTATAGCTACCCACTCAAAATCCATAATTCAGCTGTCCCGGATGGTTGCCGAGTTGGCACACCTCAATACAAGAGTAGTGTAAGCGAGCGGTCAGGACAGTAGAAGCAAACCCTTCGCCAGCCGAAACCGTCTTGCCAGGTGATAAACTGGCACTCCTCGGCAACCTCCAGACGGAAGCTCGTCAAGATGGAAAACAATAGAACAGGGCAAACAACGGTAAACGTGTCGACCAATATGGCTTTGCTTGCGTGGGCGTTGGTCCTGAGTGGCGTGGTCGTCGCTTTCTTCGTGTTGAAGGAGCTCTTCGGCGCCTACATCGATCTCGACGGGAATCCGTTCATGAGCGGGTTAACAGACCGGCTTTCCGGAAGCACCTTGTTGACGCTTGGCGACTACCCGGTGAACGTGACCGAACAAGGTGCGGTTTTCATGGCGTACTTCGTGTTCATACCGATTGCGCTTCTCGGGATTCATGTTGCCGTAGCGCTCATTCGAGCCGGGTCCCATATTCTGTCGCCAACCTTTCCGTATCAATTTGCCAGGCTAAAGCAGCGCATCGATAGCCTGAGTGACCGCCTTAGCAAGCAATGACACGGCTATAAATGACCGGACCAAACGACAACTACCCGACCGTTCCATTGGACAAGTACCGGGAGTACACGCTGGAAGAAATGCGCGACCGGCTCGACGAGTTCTATGCAGACATCGATCGCCGGCGGACAGTCCGGGATTTTTCGGACCGGCCCGTGCCGCGCGACATTATCGAGAAAGCGCTCAAGGCGGCGAACACGGCACCGAGCGGCGCGAACCTGCAGCCCTGGCATTTCGCGGTCGTGAGCGGCCCCGAAACCAAGAGGAAAATCCGCGAAGCGGCCGAAGCGGAAGAGCGCGAGTTTTATGAACACCGCGCGTCCGAGGAGTGGCTTGCCGCGCTGGCGCCTCTTGGGACGGATGACAAGAAGCCGTTTCTCGAGACCGCGCCCTACCTGATAGCGGTGTTCCTGCAGAAGTACGGCGAGCTACCGGATGGCAGGAAGGTGAAGCACTACTACCCGGCGGAGTCGACGGGCCTGGCCACGGGTATACTGATCACGGCGTTGCACCGTGCCGGCCTGGCCACACTGACACACACGCCCAGCCCCATGAAATTCCTCAACGAGATTCTTGGCCGGCCGAAGAGCGAACGGCCCTTCCTGCTGCTGGTGGTTGGCTACCCCGCCAGCGATGCAGAAGTTCCGGACATCACACGCAAGTCTCTCGACGAGTTTACGTCCTGGATAGAGACCTGAGGCCGACTCAAGCCCAGAAGTGGAAGATGGCCGTGCCCGTAAACGTGCCAAGGGCGTAGCCGAGTACGCCGACCAGGACGCCGGGTGTCACGAGGTCGTGCCAGCCCCGGGCAGCCGCGAGCGCTGGTGCGGTGGTTGCACCCAGTATGGCTGCGTTCGATGCCGTTACGAGTTCGGGCAGTGTCAGCCGGAACAGGCGACCCACGCCGAGCAGCACGACCAGGTGCACGCTCAGCAGAATGACCACCAGCACGATGAGCAGCGGGGCGATCCTCACCATTGCCACGAGATTGGCACCGGCCGCGATCGCCGCGAAGAAGACAAACGCGAGTCCCACCCCGAGCTCGAAGCCGCCGTGCAGCCGTTCCATCCGATGCGGAAAAGCCGTAGCCGCGACCAGCGCGAGCGCCGTAATGATCGCGTAGCGCAGGCTGGGCATGCCGAGCGCGGCGGTAATGGCGTCGCCAACAGCGACGAATGTAATGGCTACAGCCAGGGCGAGGGTCAGGCTGGTCGCACTGATCCGTTCACCGTTGTCCTTTGCAGCCGCTGCTTCTCCGTGTTCGTGCCGCGTGTAATGTTTTGCGAGCCAGTTCAACCCGGGAAGCAACGCAAGTACGCTCAGGAATACGGCGCTGAACAGGTTGTCGGTTGCCGTCGCAGCCGAGAAGAACGAGGCATCCGTGCTCAGCCCCGTGATCTCACCCAGGGCGGCGTAGTTCACCGAGCCGCCGATGTAAGTGGATGCAAACAGGCCGGCGACCGCGGCTTCGCGTGACGCGGGATCGATGTTCGCTGCCGGCGCGAGTGCGCTTACATCGAGTATCGACACGGCGACCAGTACGCCGATGACAGTGCCGACGCTGGCTATCAGGAAAGCCCCTGTCATGCGCGTCGTCTCGAACAGCATATGCCGCAAGTTGGCCTTGAACAGGAACAGCGGGATGAGCACGGGCACGAAATAGCTGAATACAAAATCGAATGCCGGTGCCGAGTGCGGGATAATCCTTAGATTCGCAGCAGCGATCGCGGTCAGGATTGCGATCACGGCACCCGTCAGGTGTGAGCCAATGCGGGTCTTCTCTGCAAGGAAGGCACCGCCCGCGATGACAAACAGGGCCGCCATTAGCGCAAAATCGTTGTCGGCGCTTATCAGTGTCATGCGGTGGCCGCCTTCGGGAGTAAAAGACTAGCCCGTGTTCTGCAGGCCATGGGCGATGCCGTTCACGGTGGCGAGAAGGGCGTCGAACACCTCGGCATCTTCGTGACCGGAGGCACGCCAGCGTGACAGCAGATCAACCTGCAGCAGACTGATCGGATCAACATAAGGGTTGCGCAGCATGATCGCACGCTGCAGCGTCACGTCGCCGTCGAGAATAGAGTCGTGGTCGGAGTATTCCAGGATGATGTTCCGGGTGAGTTCGAATTCCGCCTCTATCATCGGGAAGAACTGTTCGTGCAGTTCGTCGCCCGCAAGTTGTGAATAAAGCTTCGCAATACCGAGGTCCGATTTCGCAATCACCATCTCGGCATCGGCCACCAGCGACCGCAGGAAGAACCACTCGCGGAACATGTCGCCGAATGCTTCCTTTCCGTACTTGTCCACAGCGGTAGCGAGCCCGGTGCCCACGCCATACCAGCCGGGAAGCGTGAAGCGTGACTGGGTCCAGGCGAAAACCCAGGGGATCGCGCGCAGATCGTCGATACCGGATTGCGAACGCCGTGCCGACGGGCGCGAACCGATGCGCATGCGCTCGATGACATCGATGGGTGTCGCTGTGCGGAAGTACTCGTAGAACTCCGGCGTGTCGTACACGAGCTTGCGGTAGGCTGCGCGGCTTTCGGCCGCAATGTCGTCCATGATCTCGTGCCATTCCGGCATGTCGTTGCCGCGATGGCGCGGCATGGCCGTCGCCAATGCAACCGAGCCCGTAATCTGTTCCAGTGTGCGCAGGGCAATGCCGCGCAGGCCGTACTTCTCATTGATGATCTCGCCCTGCTCGGTGACGCGCAGGCGGCCATTGACCGTGCCGGGCGGTGCGCCGAGCACGCTGACATGCGTCTTGCTGCCACCGCGGCTGACGGTGCCGCCGCGCCCGTGAAACAGTGTGAGCTCGATATCTTCGCTGGCCATCGCGCTGACCAGCATCTCCTGCGCGTTCTGTATGGCCCAGCGCGATGAAGCCAATCCGCCGTCCTTGTTGCTGTCGGAATAGCCGATCATGATCGTCTGTCGATTCTTACGGCGCTTCAGGTGTGCGCGGTACAGGTCCGAGTTCAACAGCGACTGCAGGATCTCGGGGCCGGCGTGCAAATCGTCGACGGTCTCGAGCAGCGGCGCAACGTCGAGCGGTACTTCGCCGCGTCGATTCTGCAATTCGCCCCACTGGGCGAGCAACAGCACCGACAAGATGTCGTCGGCCCCTTCCGTCATGCTGACGATGAACGGGCCGATGGCACGTTTGCCGTACTTGCGACGACAGAACGCGATAGCCTGGAAGACGGCGATGGTCTTGCGCGCCTGCGTGCTCAATGTCATCGGCGCATTCTCGCGCGTGTTGATGGCCTCGATAATGCGCTCGGTCCGCTCCGCAGCCGGTAGCTCGGACCAGGCTTCCTCACCCAGGCACTCACCGACAACGCGTCGGTGCACCTCGGCATCCTGGCGGATGTCGAGCGTCACCATGTGGAAACCGAAGGTGTGAATGCGTCGTAGCAAGCGCTGCACGACAAACAGGCCGGCATGCCGTCCCTTGTTGAACGCCAGGCTTTCGGCAATGAGTTCTACGTCGCGGATGAGCTGCTCGACCTTTTCGTACGGGTAGATGTCATCGTCGTAGGTCGACTGCAGGCGCGCCTGCACGAGCCGCAGGAAGACGCGATAGGGCATCTCCCGGTGGCGTGCCGGAACAGCGTGATAGGCATTCGGGAAAATTCCGCGGTATTCCTCGATCTTGTCGAGCATGCCCTGGCCGAACGTCGCGCAGTCGACGGATTGGCTGAGCTTGGCCGAAATCGCGGCGCATTCGTTGTAGTACAGATCGAGAATCAGCGAACGCTGCCTGGCCAGTGTCGCGCGAATGGTCTTGGCGTTGACGTTCGGATTGCCGTCCATGTCGCCGCCAACCCACGAAGCGAAATTGACGATGTTCGGAATTTCGAGGCGCTTGCCGTCGTCACCGTAGATGCGGTCAACTGCCGCGCGAATGTCTTCATAGAATGGCGGCATCGCGCGGTACAGCACGTCGGTGATGAAAAACAGGACGTGCTCGAGCTCATCCGCAACGGTCATTTGCTCGGCCGGGTGTTCCGCCGTCTGCCAGCCGGTTGTCGCAAGCAGGCGAATGTTCTGCAGTGCCGCCGTGGTTTCCTGCGGCGTCATCATGGGGTTCAGAAGATCGACAAGGTGTTTGACGATGTTCTGCTCCTTGCGCAGCATCGTACGTCGTGTCGACTCGGTCGGGTGGGCCGTAAACACGGGCTCGATCGACATCATGTTGAGCAGGTGCTGCACATCGTCGATGGTTTTGCCGGCTGCCTTCAGCTTGGTCAGCGATTCTTCGAGGCCACCGGGCTGGTAGATCTGTACGTCACGCAGGTAATCGCGCCGCCGCCGGATTCGGTGCACCTTCTCCGCCGTGTTCACCATCTGGAAGTAGGTGGAGAAACTGCGTATCAGTTGCGATGCCGTATCGGGGTCGAGCTCCGCAACCAGCGCCGAGAGTTCCTCGCCCGGCTTCTCGTTGCCCTCGCGGCGCCGGATGGCGCGCAGCCGGGCATTCTCGACCAGCTCGAACAGCTCGGGGCCGTTTTGTTCCATGATGAGGTCGCCGACCATGGCGCCGAGCGTACGGACGTCATCGCGCAGGGACTGGTCCTTTTCCTCGAACGTGATGTCCTGGCGGCGCGGTACTTTGTGAACATCGGTACTCATGATTGGTCGCCTCGGTTGTCCCTAGTCCCGAAAGTTCTCGTACTGCAACGGCAGGCCGATGTCGTTTTCCTTGAGCATCGCGATTACGGCTTGCAGGTCGTCGCGCTTCTTGCCGGTGACTCGCAACTTGTCACCCTGGATGGCGGCCTGGACTTTCAGTTTCGCCGCCTTGATCTGCTTGACGAGCTTGCGCGCGCGATCCGCGTCGATGCCACGTCGCATGATCACTCTCTGCCGGGCCTCGCTTCCGGAAAACTCCGGTTCCTGCTCGTCGAGGCAACCGATATCGATGCCGCGCTTGGCGAGCTTCTGGTGCAGGATGTCCATCATCTGCTTGAGCTGGAAGTCCGACTGCGTTGTCAGCAGGATCACCGAATCCTCGAGTTCGAATTTCGAGCCTGTTCCCTTGAAGTCGAAGCGCGTGGTGACCTCGCGGTTGGCCTGGTCGACGCCATTACTGGCCTCGTGGGCATCGAAGTCGCTGACTACATCAAAAGACGGCATGGCAGGTTCCCTGGGTACGAACGTGCAAAGGTACACCCGCACAGCGACCGGTGCCAACCCGCCCGATGACAGAAACTGGCCAAGCAGACCACATATGCGTGCAGCCCGATATTCGGTAAGCACACAGAATGCAGGGCATGTACCTTGTTGTGGACCCGGACACGGAGGTCTCTCCGCAGCAATCGGCAGAGGTGTGGCAGCACCTGTGGGCGATGCGAAATCTCGCGCCGGTCAGTGCGATGCTGCCGGCTGCCGTATCGTCGCCTTGCCCCCTGTTACCCGACGAGCCGGCTGGCGGCGTGCTGGCGGCATCTCTGATCGCCGTGCCGGGCGACTCGGCGTGGGTTCCGCTGGAGGTGGACCTGTCGAAATACCTGGATCGCGACGGCGCGTTACGCCTCTCTTTACTGGATGCTGCCTTGCGGGCGGCGGTCGCAAAGGGTGAGCGAGGGCACGAGTCGACGCGCTGGCCGACTACCGCGCAGCAGGCAGACAGCCGGCTGAACCGGCGTCTTGCCATCCTGGTCCGCGGGTGGGGCGATGTGGTCGCACAGCGACAGGCGAACCCCGAGGCGCTGGCGACACTGCGGGAGATGCAGCAACTCGCAAGTCACGTTGTTGCGGTGCTCACCGGGGCGTCGCGCGAAATTGCCGGAGAAAGCGGGTACTGCCCGGCGCTGGACGTCGCGGGCGCAAGGGTATTGCGTCATGGCCGGGAGATGAACGCGCGTTGGCGACGAGCCGTTGGTGAGAATGCGGTGCGGCACCGCAACCTCCTGACGTTGTCCCCCTGGGACGTCTTTCCCCGGCAGGAACCGGCTGATTTTCGCTACATCAACCTGCTGCCATTCCTGAAATACGCCAATTCAGTATCGTTCCGACGTGACGTTGACATCGGTCACTGGAACGTCAACGAATTCAGAGGCTTCCACGAGAGGGTGGGCGCCATTCTGCACCATAGTGGTGCGGTTCCCCTCATTGCGAAACAGGTGTGAACTAGGATACCGTCTAGCGTCCTTAAGGCGGAGCAGCAAGGGGATGCTTTGCAGCCGATAACACCTGACGCACATGGCCTGGCGGTATTGCTGCTTACGGTTCTCGCGTTGTTTCTCTTTACGCGGGACAACATACCGCTCGAGTCATCGTCGCTCGCGATCCTGATTATCCTGACGGCAGGCTTCGCGCTGTTCCCCTATGTAAAGGACGGCGAAGTTGCTGTCGGTCCTATCGATTTCTTTGCAGGCTTTGGCAACGAAGCGCTGATCGCCATCTGTGCATTGATGATGGTTGGCAAGGCGCTCGAGACCACCGGCGCACTGCAGCCACTGGCGAACGTGGTGGGCAAGGCGTGGGCCACGCAACCCGTGCTCGCGCTCGCCGCGACGCTTGTCGCCGGTGCGATCCTCAGCGCGTTCATGAACAACACGCCAATCGTCGTGCTGCTGATGCCTATCATCGTCGGCGCATCGCTGCGTTCCAAGTTCCCGGTGTCCGGGGTCATGATGCCGATGGGCCTCGCCACGATTATCGGCGGCATGTCGACGACAATCGGCACCTCGACCAACCTGCTGGTCGTGGGTATTTCCCGCGACATGGGGATGCATGAGTTCACGATGTTCGAGTGGGTCCTGCCTACCGCTATCGTCGGCGGCGTCGGCCTGCTCTACCTGTGGCTGGTTGCGCCGCGACTGTTGCCGGATCGCACGCCGCCCATGGCCGATACGTCGCCACGGATCTTCAGCGCACAGCTGCACGTCAAGGAAGGCGGCTTCGCGGATGGCAAGTCGCTGTCCGAGGTGCTTGCCAAGGCGGACGGCAATCTGCGCATCGACAAGATCCAGCGGACAGAATCGCTGTTCCTGGCGAAACTGCCTTCGGTCATTATCCAGCCGGGCGATCGCCTGTTTGTGAAGGACTCGCCGGAGAACCTGAAGCACTACGAGAGCCTGCTGGGCGCCACCCTGTTCAACCTGTCGGACAACGAGCATCCGGTGGACGACGATACGCCGCTCAAGGCCGAGGGCCAGCAGCTCGCCGAAGTCGTGATCACACGTGGTTCGCCGTTGCACCTTCGCAGTCTCGCCGCGGCCCGCTTCACCAACAGCTACGGACTGTTGCCGCTCGCATTGCACCGCGCAAGAGCACCGAGTTCGCAGGTCACGGGCGACCTGAACCTGATCCGGCTGCGTGCCGGTGACGTGTTGCTGGTGCAGGGCACACGGGAAGCGATCGCGCAGCTCAAGGACAGTGGTTCCATGCTCGTGCTCGATGGCACCACGGACCTGCCACACACGCACCGTGCGAAGCGCGCACTCGCCGTCATGGCCTTCGTCGTGCTGGCGGCCGCGCTGGGCGTGATGCCGATCTCGGTCAGCGCGCTGGTCGGCCTCGGCCTGATGATCGCAACAGGCTGCCTGAACTGGCGTGAGGCTGCCACGTCGCTGTCCATTCCGGTCGTCATGATCATCGTGACGGCGCTGGCGCTGGGTAAAGCGCTGCTCGGCACGGGCATGGCGGACTATGTCGCCGTGTCGTTCGTCAATAGCGCTTCCGGGCTGCCCGCGCCGCTGATTCTCAGCGCGTTCATGCTGCTCATGACCGTGATGACAAACATCGTGTCGAACAACGCAGCGGCAGCCATCGGCACCCCCATCGCGATCAGCATCGCGACGCAACTCAATGTGAGTCCGGAGCCGTTCGTGCTCGCCGTGCTGTTCGGCGCCAACATGAGTTTCGCAACCCCGTACGGTTACCAGACGAACCTGCTCGTCATGACGGCTGGCGGCTACAAGTTCGGCGATTTCCTGAGGGTTGGCATACCGTTGACCGTGATCATGTGGATCGGTTTCTCACTTGTCCTGCCAATGCTGTATCAACTGTAACCAAGCCGGGGTTGACGCCGGCATAGGCAGCGGGAATACTCGACCCCATGAATGCTCGCACGAACAACCGCTGGTGGTGGCTGCCCTCAAAGGAGATGGCGGTCGGCTAAGCTGTAGCTGAGCAAAACGAACACGAAGCCCATCTCTGCCGAAATCAGGGATGGGCTTTTTTTTGAGGATGACATGCAAGCACCGTTCGACATAGCCGCCGACCTCGATACACCGGTCTCGGCTTACCTGAAGCTCAAGGCGCTGAAGCCGCGCTTCCTGCTCGAGAGCGTGGAGGGCGGGGAGCGGCTCGCACGATATTCATTCCTCGGCTTCGGTGAGGCACTCGAAGTTCGCATGGACGATAGCGCGTTGCGGATCAACGGTGAGTCGCGGCCCCGGCCAGTGAACCAGCAGGAATACCTGGCGGCGCTGCGCGAGGCGCTCGCACAGGCACCGCAGCCACAACCCGCTCGGGACCTGCCCTTTGCGGGCGGCCTGGTCGGCGTATCCGGTTACGACGTGGTGCGCCTGTTCGAGAAGCTGCCACAGGATACGGACAAACAGACCAGCATTCCCGATGCGGCATTCGTCGCGCCGGCCTCACTGCTCGTCTTCGACCACGTGACGCGCCGCATCGCGTTGTTGCACGACGGGCCCGAGGCGGAGCGCAAGGCACTGCGTGCCGAGGTCATCAGGCAGCTACGCGGGCCCATTCCGGGCAACGGTCACGACGTGAGCATCTCACCCGCCGAAGCGAGCTTCACGAAGGAAGAGTTCGCGGAGCGCGTGCAGGCTTGCAAGGAATACATCGCGTCAGGGGACATCTACCAGATCGTCCTGTCCGTGTTATTCCGCGGCAAGACCAACGTGGAGCCTTTCGAGGTGTACCGGGCTCTGCGCCTGTTGAACCCGTCGCCCTACATGTTCTTTTTCGATTTTGACGACCTGCAAGTTGTCGGCTCGTCGCCGGAAGCGCTGGTGAAATTGAACCAGAACACGGCGTCGCTGCGACCGATCGCCGGGACCCTGCCGCGCGGCGCCACGCCGGACGAAGACCTGGCCAACGAAAAAGCGCTGCTGGCAGACCCCAAGGAGGCGGCGGAACACGTGATGCTCGTCGACCTGGCACGCAACGACCTGGGTCGTGTGGCGACGGCGGGCACGGTGCGCGTCGATCCCTACCGGGCAATCGAACGCTACAGTCACGTCATGCATATCGTCAGCGGTGTGCAGGGTGAGCTGGGTGCGGGCTACGATCAGTTCGACCTGTTTGCGGCAAGCTTTCCCGCGGGCACGCTGGTCGGCGCCCCCAAAGTGCGGGCGATGGAGATCATCGAGGAAATGGAGGGTGTGGGTCGCGGGCTGTATGCCGGTACGGCCGGCTACTTCGGCCTGAGCGGGGACATGGACCAGGCGATCACGATTCGCACGCTCGTGTTCTCCGGAGACGAGTACAGTTTTCAGGCCGGGGCCGGTATCGTTGCCGACTCGGTGCCCGAGCGGGAGTACCAGGAGGTCATGGCCAAGAGCGCCATCTTGCGGCGCGCGCTCGAGATTGCCGGAGAGGGCCTGTAATGCAGAAAGATTTCGCACACGTGCGCATGTTGCTGATCGATAACTACGACTCGTTCACCTACAACCTGGTGCAGGCATTCGCTGCAATGGGGGCTGACGTCATGGTGTATCGCAACGATGCGATCACGGTCGAGGAGGCACGGGCACTGGCGCCCACCCATCTCGTGATTTCGCCGGGGCCGGGCCGACCGGAAGATGCGGGCATTTCGCTCGCGATGATCGAGGCTTTCGCCGGACGCGTGCCGATTCTCGGCGTGTGCCTCGGTCACCAGAGCATCGTGCAGCAGCACGGCGGTGAGATCGTACGGGCAGAGCGCCTCATGCACGGCAAGACGTCGATGGTAAAACACGACGGCAAGTCGATCTTCGCGGGCCTCTCGAACCCGTTCGAGGTTGGCCGCTATCATTCCTTGTGTGCCGAGGAAGACTCGCTGCCGGCCGACCTGGTCATCACCGCGCAAACCGATCGAGGCGAGATCATGGGCGTGCGCCACAAGACATTGCAGATAGAAGGCGTGCAGTTTCACCCGGAGAGCGTGTTGACGCCGGAGGGCGACGAGCTCATGGCTAACTTCCTGCGCCAGGAGGCCTCGTGAGCAACAGCCAGTTACTCGACAGCCTGCTCAGCGGGCATGACCTCGAAGAGCGGCAGGCCTATGAGCTCATGCAGCAATTCGCCGCCGGGGACCTCGACCCGGCGTTTTCCGGCGCCTTGCTCGCGGGCCTGCGAGCGAAGGGCGAGACGGCTGACGAGATTCGCGGGTTCGCGCGGGCAATGCGCGAGCTGGCCGTTCATCCGGCCATACCCGCCGGCGCGCCGACCGTCGACACCGTCGGCACGGGTGGGGACGGCTCCGGTAGCCTCAACCTCTCGACCGGCGCGGGCCTGCTCGCGGCGGCTTGCGGGTCGCGCGTGGTGAAGCATGGCAACCGATCCGTGTCGAGCAAGTCCGGCAGTGCCGACATGCTCGAATGTCTCGGCATGCCTTTGCCGCTGCTCGAGACTGCGGCCGTCGACTGCCTGCAGGCGACCAGTTTTACGTTTCTGTTCGCACCTGCATACCATCCGGCGATGAAAGCGGTCGTTCCGGTACGTGCGGCACTGGGTGTGCGCACGGTATTCAATATCCTGGGTCCGCTGACCAATCCGGCATCGACGCCCTACCAGCTGATCGGCGCGTTCAGCCGCGATATGGCGAAACTCATGGCGGATGCGCTGGCGGGATTGCCGATCGAGCGCGCTTTTGTCGTGCACGGCGAGCCGGGCTGGGACGAGGCGACCCCGGCGGGCGAGTTCTGGCTGTACGACGTGTCACCCGGCAGCGTCGTCGAGTTAAAGCGCACACCCGAAGAGTACGGGTTGGCGCGCTGTGCGCCGGAGGATCTCGCGGGCGGCGATGCCGAGCACAATGCGCGTGAGCTCGCTCGGGTCTTTAGCGGCGAGGACCGCGGCGCGCACCGTGATGCGCTGCTCATGGGCACGTCGCTCGTGCTCGAAGTGCAGGGTGTCGCAAAGACCGCACGGGAGGGTGTGGCGCAGGCGGCAGCAGCGATCGATGACGGTCGGGCGGAGACTTTTCTCGGGAAATTGCGCGCGCACTTCAACAGCTGATGAGCGATTTTCTGCAAAGCATGGCGAAAAGCAGCGCAGCGCGTGCGGCGCAGGCGCCGTCATTTACGGATGCCGATTTCGAAAAACCGGTCGTGCCGCTGTCGCTCGACCGCTTCGGTGTCATCGCCGAAATCAAGCGCCGTTCGCCCGCAGAAGGACAACTCGCAACGCCGGCGCAGGTCGGGGATAGTGACCTCATCGCGCAGGCACGGGCCTACACCGCCGGTGGCGCGGCGGCAATCTCGGTGCTGACCGAACCGAGCCGCTTCGACGGCGATCTGGCACACCTGGAGGCTGTTGTTACCGCGGCGCCCGGGACGCCGGTCATGCGTAAAGACTTCCTCGTTGAGCCTGTGCAGGTTCTCGAAGCGAGAAAAGCAGGGGCCAGCGGTGTGCTGCTAATCACGACGATGCTGGATGACGCGGCTCTGCGGGCAATGCTCGACTGCGCGTGGGAGCATGGCATGTTCGTGCTGCTCGAGTCGTTCGACGAAGACGATCTCAGGCGATCGGCGCGCTATCTTGGCGGCGCCGGCCAGTTGTTGATCGGCGTCAACACCCGCAATCTCCGTACGCTGGAAGTCGATGGCAACAGGCTGCAGAACCTCGCGCCGCTGTTACCGGACGCGGTCTGCGTCGCGGAAAGCGGCCTGCATGAACCGGAAGATGCGGCGCGCGTGGCAGGCTGGGGATATTCGATGGCCCTCGTGGGAACGGCCTTGATGCGCAGTGCCGATCCATCGCAGCTGGTAGCGGCAATGACCGCCGCAGGAGCCGCAGCATGTTCGTGAAGATCTGCGGACTGAGCAGGGAAGAGCATGTGCAGGCCGCAGTAGACGCCGGCGCCGATGCGGTCGGCTTCGTGTTCGCAGATTCGGTCCGCAGGGTCGATCCGGCGCACGCCGCCGCCATCACTAATATGGTACCGGACACCATAAAAAAAGTGGCCGTAATGCTGCATCCTGCAAACGAAGAGTGGCAGGCAGTCCTGCACGGGTTCATGCCAGACGTCCTGCAGACGGACGCCGGGGACTTCGATAACCTCGACGTCCCCGCGGGCATTGAATGCTGTCCTGTCTTTCGGGACGGAAATAGGGTGTCCGGTACCGTATTGTTTGGGGAGGGAAATACGGTGTCCGGTACCTATTTGTTTGAGGGTGCGCGGAGTGGTGCGGGTGAAACGGCTGACTGGATTGCCGCGGCGGCGGTGGCGAAGCGGGGCCGGATGATTCTCGCGGGCGGCCTGGGCGTCGATAATGTCGGCGAGGCGATTAGAACCGTGCGGCCGTTCGGTGTGGATGTCTCCAGCGGTGTCGAGACAGCGCCCGGCCAGAAGGACTCGACGTTGATCAGGGATTTCATCAAGGCAGCGAAAGCTGCGGGGAACAGTTTATGAGCACAATGTTTGCGGCCGACGAAGCGAAGAGGCTACTCGACGCGGCTATCAGGGGCGAGATGCCCGACGAACTCGGTCGCTTCGGTCCGTTCGGCGGGCGTTACGTGCCCGAGACGCTCGTGCCTGCGTTCGAACGCCTTGATGCCGGTGTGCGGGAGCACTTGCACGACGCGACATTCCAGGACGAGTTTCGCCGGGAGCTTCGTGAGTGGGTCGGGCGACCGACGGCCCTGACGTTCGCGCCACGCCTGTCAGAGATCTGGGGTGCGGAGGTCTGGCTCAAGCGCGAGGATCTCGCCCATACGGGCGCGCACAAGATCAACAACGCCATCGGCCAGGCAATCCTGGCGAAGCGCCTTGGCGCAAAACACATCATCGCCGAAACGGGCGCGGGACAGCACGGTGTTGCATCCGCGGCCGCGTGCGCACGCGTTGGTCTGCCATGCACCGTCTACATGGGCGCCGTCGACATCGAACGGCAGGCGCCGAATGTCGATCGCATGCACCGGCTCGGCGCCGAAGTGGTTGCTGTCGAGTCGGGTGACAAGACGCTGCGTGCCGCCATCGACGAAGCGCTACGGACCTGGGTCACCGATCCGGCAGGTATCTACTACCTCATCGGGTCCGCCGTCGGCGCGCATCCCTATCCTTACCTCGTGCGCGAACTGCAGTCGGTCATCGGCCAGGAGGCACGCCAGCAGATGCTCGACCAGGCGGGCGCACTGCCTGACGTGGCTTTCGCCTGCGTCGGCGGCGGCTCAAATGCGATCGGCCTGTTTTACCCGCTGCTCGGTGATGACATTGAACTGATCGGTGTCGAAGCAGGCGGCACCGGGCCGGGCCTCGGCCAGAACGCCGCAACGCTCGCGACGGGCACGCCCGGCGTACTGCAGGGTTCGTACTCGATCATCCTGCAGGACGACGACGGCCAGGTGCAGGAAACGCATTCGATCTCCGCCGGCCTCGACTACTCGGGTGTCGGTCCGGAGCATGCGTTGCTCCAGGCGACGGGCAGGGTTGAATACATCTCGGCAACAGACGACGAGGCGCTCGAGGCGCTCGAGGAACTGTGTGCAACGGAAGGCATTCTGACGGCGCTGGAGACCTCGCACGCCTACGCGGCGGCAAAGAACTATGCAAAACGAAATCCCGGAAAACGAATACTGATCGGCAACTCCGGTCGCGGTGACAAAGACATGCCGACACTCACCAAGTACCCCGCAAGGACTCGTAAACATGCAGGCGCATGAACGTATAGGGGCGGCGCTGACTGCCGCGAATGAAGCCGGCCGGCCGGCGCTTGTGCCGTTCATCACGGCGGGCTACCCGGAGCCGGCAGACTTTATCTCGACACTCAAGGTAATCGCCGAAACCGGAGACGTCGTCGAACTGGGCATCCCGTTCTCGGACCCGATGGCGGACGGCATGACCATCCAGCGCTCGAGCTTCGAGGCGCTGCAGAAAGGTGTCAGCCTCAAGTGGATTTTCGATCAGCTCGACGCGGTCGAAGGCGGCGTCGCCGCACCGCTGGTCATGATGTCCTACCTGAATCCGCTCCTTGCTTTCGGTTATGACGCACTTGCCGAGCGTGCCCTGGCTGCCGGCGTGTGCGGCTTCATCGTGCCCGACCTGCCGTTCGAGGAATCGGCTGAGCTGCGCGACGCGCTCGAGGCAAAAGGGCTCGGTCTCATACAGCTTGTTACGCCGGCCACGCCCGATGAGCGCCTGCAAAAACTCTGCGCAGCATCGCGGGGGTTCGTCTACGCGGTGACCATCACGGGTATTACCGGCGGAGGCACCGGTCTTCCCCCCGACCTGACGGATTACCTGGACAAGGTTACCGGCATGTCGAGCATCCCCGTGTGCGCCGGCTTCGGCATTCGCGAGGCGCAGGACGTGGCCGCTGTCGGCCGCCACGCTGCGGGCGCGATCGTCGGCTCCGCGCTTGTCGAAACCCTGGAGCGCGGTGAAGATCCCGGGGCGTTCCTCGAGTCGCTGCGACCCTGAGCACGTGAAGAAACTCACATCCGCAGAGACGATCGTTACGATCACCCACTACCGGAACCTGCTGGCGGCAGAAGGCATCAAGACGGAGATTCGCAACCAGCACCTCGGCGGCATCATGGGCGAGATGCCCGTTTTCGAAACCTGGCCGCAGCTTTGGATCGTCAACGATCTCGATTTCGATCGCGCGACCCAGCTGATCGAGTCAATAGAGGACGAACCCATCGGGGCGCCATGGCAATGTCCCAAGTGCGGTGAACAGAACGAAGGGCAGTTTGCAGCGTGCTGGTACTGCGGGGAATCGGTGGAGGCATAGCACCAGGAGTCCGGCGTCAATGAAGCAGTTTGCTCGTGACATATGGGATAGATCAAACATATAATCAGAGCGTGTGCATGCGGTTCGCTAATGCATGTCGTCTTTCGCACTGTCGGCAAATCGCCGAAGACAATTTAGGAGAGATCATGACCAAAGTCCAAACCACAACTATGCTCTTGAGCACCGCCGCGCTGCTGTTTATCGGTTCGGCAAATGCAAGAGAGTTTGCTGACATCTATACGGATTGTGGACTAGGCGCGATGATTGCGCCGAACAACGACGCAGTTGCGGCTGTCACGAACGTGACCTGGGACCTTGGTACGACGGCCATATCGTCCAACGCCTCGTCACCGGAGACTTGTGAAGGCGGACAGGGCAGCTCGGCCGCATTTATCTTCGATGCTTATCCGAGCATTGAAAAGGACCTGGCCGTTGGCAGCGGTGAGCACCTGACCGCTATGCTTTCGATCGCTGGCGTAGAAGAATCGGCGCGCGCCGATCTTACCGCTCAGTTGCGCGCAGATTTTGCTGAGCTTGTAGCGATAGAGGGCTACTCTGAGCAAACGCGCTACGAGAAAGCTGAAAACCTCTACACGTTGCTCTATCGCCAAATCAGTTAGGCCCTCGCGGGTCCGAAATCATCGCTTTTCCGAGCGATACGGAGACATAATCAGCCCGGCCTCGTGCCGGGCTCTTCGTTATGCGCTTCTTTGTCTTTCTTCTAATCGCGGCGCTCACGTTCTGCGATGTGCATGCAGCCGATCGGCTCGAGCCGATCCTGCAGCGTGTGCGCGATCTGAATCTCGCCGAGGACCCGACCTGGCTGCGCCTGCTGCACTTCGAGAACGGCGATGCGTCGGAGCAAAGTGAGATACTGGACGACGACTTCTTACTCGCCGACAGCGGCCGTTTCTCACCGTACGATGAGCTTGTAGCGACTCTCGAAGCCATCCTCGAAGACGATTCTCCCGATCCCGACCAGGGAGTCGGATGCCGTTTCCCCGCAAGGCGACTCTTTCTGAATACACAGCTGGAACTTGGCCTGGAAGAGGCCGACTGCCCGCGGCTCGCACGCTGGATCAAGGCGGATCAGCTCGATTCGGTGAGCCTGATGATGATCAGCGGCTATTTCGGCAATCCCGCATCAACCTTCGGACACGTGCTTCTGAAGGTCAACAACGGCGCCATTCCCGACGGCTATACGCTCCTCGATCTCGGCATCAACTTCGGGGCCGTCGTACCTGAAAACGAACAGACCATCGTGTATGTCATGCGTGGCTTGTTCGGCGCCTACCAGGCCGGCTTCTCCGACCAGGACTATTACCGCGCGGATCTCACGTACACGCGAACCGAGTTCCGGGACATGTGGGAGTACAAGCTGAACCTTAGCGACTACCAGTTGAAGCTGCTCCTTTATCACGTATGGGAAATCACGGGGAGACGCTTTCGCTATTTCTTTCTAAGCACCAATTGTGCGTTTCGTATTGCAGAGTTGATGGAGCTGGTAACAGAAGAACCTTTCGTCCAGGGTGTCGACGTCTGGTACGCGCCGATCTCCCTGTTCCACCGCCTGGACCAGGTCGACAGCAATGCTCCTGAGGGTAACGGTGTAATCTCATCGATCCGCTACAGACCGTCGGCGCAACAGATATTCCTGGCGCAGGTAGAAGCGCTCGATGGCGGGGAAAAGGCACTTCTCAACGAGTTGATCGAATCCGATGGGAACCTGGATGCGCTGCGTACCGTCGATGCAGGGCAACGGTCGAGAGTCCTGGATGTTCTGCTGGAGTATTACCAGTATCGAATGGCAGGAAATCTCGATGAAGACACCGATGCCTCCTTGCGTCGAGCGAAGGACGACGCTATCCGGGCGCGACTCGCGTTACCGCCTGTCGACGCTGTTGCGAAGATAGAGATACCGGCTCGTCGTGCGCCTTCGACAGCTGCACCGCCTTCGAAGGTCGGTATCGGCTTCGGACACAACGAGGAGCTGGGCTCATTCTCTTACGCTTCGTTTGCGCCGTTCTCCTACGAAACGACCGGCAACAATCTTCTCGATTTCTCGAGCCTGATCATGGCCGACCTGTCGCTTGCATTTGACGATGATGGCTTGCGGCTCGAGCGCCTCGACATCGTGCGTGCGCGGAAGGTCAACCTGAACAACGTGAGAATCGCCGGTGAGTCGACATCGTCCTGGGAGGTCGCATTCGGGGCGCGACGCGAACACAATGCCTGCCGGCAATGCCGGGAGGCTTTCGCCGAGGGAGCGATAGGCAGGTCGGTACGCCTGGGCAGCGGCGCGGCGGTATCGGCACTATTCGGCGTCGACCTGGCAACAGGCTCCTCCGGGTCGAACGCGTTTGGCAGGCTGTTGCTGAACCTGGGCTCGGCAGAGCACTGGGGAAGCGAGTTAGGGGCAACCTATCGCTACTTTCCGAGAGACAGTGAAAACAGACTCGTTCTGCGCTGGTCGTCGCGGGTATCGCTTGCTCATCGGCACGAGATAAATCTGAACGTATCGAGCGACGATACGGTGCAGGGAAGCATTTACTACGCTTACCGCTGGTGACCCGCAGGCCACATCCGAAAGCCTAGGGCATGCCCCGCGAGAGTAGCGAGGTCCCCGCTATTTCACTGCGCAGTATCGCGGCGACTTTTTCGGGCTGCATGGGGCGGCTGATCAGGAAGCCCTGTGCGAGGTCACAATTGCAGCTCTTCAGGAACTCAAGCTGCGGCAGCGTCTCGATGCCTTCGGCGGCCACCTCGATATCCAGTCCCTGGGCCATCGCGATGGCGGCACGCACGATGCGCTGATGACTGTTGTTCTCGACGATATCCGCAACAAGCTCCCGGTCGAGGACGCAACTGTCGACAAAGCCGTTGTCGAGGGACTCGAAGGAAACGTCGCCGGTGCCGAAATGATCGAGCGACAACCGTACGCCGGTTCGGCGGATGGCGCGCAACGTATCCATCTCGGCGCTGCGTTTGCCAACAATATGGCCGTCACCGATTTCGAGTTCGATACAACCCGGATCCAGCATCGTGTCGGCGAGCGTTTTCTTGATGACATCGACAAGTCGCTTGTGCACGAGTTGCTGCGGCGAAAGATTGATAGCAACAGACAGGTCAGGCAGCTCGAAGCGGCGTTGCCAGCCCGCGAGTTGTCGACACGCGGTGGCGATGACCCACTCGCCGGCTGAATGTATGAGCCCGCTGCTTTCCAGGATCGGCAGGAAGCGCGCAGGTGCCAGCAGACCGAAGCGCGGATGCTGCCAGCGGAGCAGGGCCTCGAGGCCGATCAGGCGACCCGATGCAAGGTCGATGCGCGGTTGGTAATGCAGCACGAACTCGTCCCGGACCAGCGCATGACGCAGACCGATCTCGAGTTCTTCGCGCTGCGCAAGCTTCGAGTTCAGTGCGCTGGAGAAATACTGGAAGCGTCCACCGCCGCGCTTCTTGGCCTCGAGCATCGCGACGTCGGCGGCCTTTATCAAGCCTTCTGCCGTGTCGGCCGATTCCGGGAACAACGCGACACCGATACTCGGCGTCGCGTACACCTCGCTACTGCCAATCTCGTACTTCTCGGAAAGGACCAGCAACAGCTTCTGTGCGGCGGCGCCGGCATTGCCGGCCTCGCCAAAGTCTTCGAGACAAACGACGAATTCGTCGCCACCCCAGCGCCCGGTGAAGTCGCCGATGCGCACGTTGCTCTTGAGGCGGTCGGCGACCTGGCGCAGCAGTGCGTCGCCGATGTCATGCCCGAGCGTGTCGTTGATCGACTTGAAACGATCAAGGTCGATGAACAGCGCCGCGAGTGGAGCGCCTTTGCGCTGGCTGCGGCCGATGGCCCGCGACAACTGCTCGGTGAAGAGACTGCGGTTTGCGAGGCCGGTAAGTTCATCGAACTGCGCGAGCTTCTCGAGTTCGGACGTGCGCTGCGTGGACTCGGTGATGTCGCGGAACGTAATGATGCCGCCAACGAGATCGCGATTGCCGTCATACAGCCCCTGGCCGTTGATGCTGAGCACGATGTCGGGCTGCTCCGGTGTGCGGTAGATCGCTACCTGGTTCGAAAACTTCTCGCCACTGCGCGCGCGCATGAGTGGCAGCGCGTGCGAATTTCGATAGCTTTCGCCATTCTCGTCGAAACAACAGAAGGTCTGTTCCCAGGCCGGATCGGGTTGCGTGCGCGGGCCGAGACCGAGTATCGATCGCGCCGCAGGATTGATCTCGAGTACATGGCCGGCGTGGTCGGTAATGATCACGCCATCGTTGATATTGCGGAGAATCGACAGGACCGTGACGTCGGTATCGCACAGGCGTTGCTGCAGGCGGCAGCGCTGTACGGCGTGATCGAACACGGCATCCTGGGCATCAACCGTTACGTCGTCGATACATATATATCCCTGGGCGCCGGCGCGCACGGCGGCAATACCGCGGTGCTCATGTTCTTTCTCTGTCAGGGCGACGACCGGATACGGCTCAAGCGACTGGATCAGGTCCCCGAGCGATTGTCCGGATTGCGCAATTGCGGGCCCTGCCTCGACCAGCACGAGGTCGATGACGGAAGAGCCGTCCCGCGGCAGCGTGAGCGAGTTGTTGCGCGTCAGCATCGTGCAGCACGGCAACGTCTCGAGTTCCGACAGGTAACCTGCGGCGAACTCACCGCGGCCGAGATACAAAATGGAGTGGCCCGACATCCTAGGAAACCGCAACTGTCAGGGGCAACTTGGCCGTAGGTGAATCGATCGGATCATCGGGCGGACAAGCGTGCGAACGTGCCATATGTTGTTTTAGGGTTCGTTTAGGCCAATGGCATGATAACAGAATAGTAATAAAAGACAGTCGCTTAAGCGTTTTTTTTACCGTTCGGACCGCCGATCTTCAAACCCTCCGGTGAGCACCGGCATCCAAAGGTCACGATAAAGGGAGAAAAGCCATTTGGAAGCGCTTTTGACCGTGGCGGGCAGCGACTATAGTCGGGGCATGGCAAGCGCCGACATCGACAAAGTCACTGACGAACAGGCCTGGATCCGCCGGGCACAACGATCGGATGCGCAGGCATTTGAGGCCCTCTATCGACTGCATGTGGACAAGGTCTACGGGCTTTGTCTGCGGATGACGGGGAACGTCAGTGAGGCTGAAGACTGTACGCAGGAGGCATTCATCCAGGCCTGGAACAAGATGGCCAGGTTCCGCGGTGACAGCGCGTTTGCGACCTGGTTGCACCGCATCGCGGTCAACGCGGTTCTGGGCAGGATTCGCAAGTCGAAGCGGGAACGGGACAGGATTGCGGCCGTTTCCGACGTTGAACCAGTCCGCGTGGCTACCGGCGACACCGGCGAGCTCCGCGACCTGGCCGAGGCGATTGACCGGTTGCCCGAACGAGCACGGCACGTTTTCGTCCTCAACGCGGTCTATGGCTACAGCCATGAGGAGGCCGCCGGCATGCTGGGTATTGCAGCCGGAACGAGCAAAGCACAATTGCACAGGGCAAGGAGGCTCCTGATGCAACAACTGGAAAGCGAAGGATTTACGGCATGACGCAGGAATTTGACGACAAACTGGACCGGGCAGCGCGGCAACTCGCGACGGAAATTGCTCCGCAGCGCGACCTCTGGCCTGACATCGCCTCGGCGATGGCGGCACCCCGGCGCTCGCGGTGGACGCCGATGTTTGCACAGGCTGCAGCCGTCGTACTGCTGGTAGGTGCTTCGTCAGCGATCACCTACGTCGCCGTCAAGAACGACCAGGCCCCGGTGGTGTCGATCGAACCGGAGCTGGTATTCGAACAGGCGTCGTTCGGCGGCAACTACCACCTTGGTCCTGATTTCCAGGCTGCACGTAATGACCTGCGCGCCGAACTCGATGCAGAGCTGGCGCGCCTGTCACCGGAAGCCAGTGCCGATATCCGGGCAAACCTCGACCAGATTCATGCGGCGATCGCAGAGATCAACAAGGTTCTCGAGCAGGAGCCGGGCAATGCCTTGTTGCAACAGAAGCTCCTGCGCGCTTACACGGAAGAACTGGCGCTGTTGAATCGGGTCGGCGGACTGACCCGTGACGTAATGATGAGAAACGATATCTAGTCGACAGATCGTCGGCTGGAATTTGCAGAGAGAAGTACGATGAAAAAACTGACTGTGTTGTTGCCAATAGCGTTATTTGCGCTGCCGGCTGGCGCCGAGGAAATCGACAAGACACTCGACGCGGCCTCAGACGGGCACGTCGATGTGTCCAACATCGCCGGCGAAGTGACGATTCGTGGCTGGTCCCGCAACCAGGTTGAGGTTACGGGTGAGCTTGGCCGCAACGTCGAAAAGCTCATTTTCGAGCGCGACGGCGACAAGGTTACGATCAAGGTCAAGGTCCCGAGAAAAGGCGGCCGCGGTATCGACAGCGATCTGCATATCCAGGTACCGGAGGGCAGCTCGATTGACGTGGGCACGGTGAGCGCCGATATCGACGTGTCCGACGTCAGCGGCGAGCAGAGCCTGAGCACCGTCAGCGGCGACGTGAGCACCGAGGCCTTCGGCAACGATATCTCGGCCGAAGCGGTGAGTGGCGATATCGAAGTCAGCGGCCAGGGACGCAATATCGAGATGAGCGCGAGCACCGTGTCCGGCGACGTCACTTTGTTCCGCGTCGGCGGTGTCGTGGAAGCGGGATCGGTCAGCGGTGACGTGATCGTCGACGAAGGCTCATTCGAGCGTGTCGGCCTGGAAACCGTGAACGGCGAGATCGTGTTCCACGCCGAACTGCGTGCCGGCGGCAAGCTGAACGTGGAGACGGTCAATGGCGACGTCGACCTGAAGTTCACGGAGAAGGTGAGCGGCCGTTACGACATCGACACGTTCAATGGCGATATCCGCAACTGTTACGGTCCGAAGGCCGAGCGCACCAGCAAATACACTCCGGGCTGGGAGCTCAGCTTCGAAGAGGGCGATGGCAATGCCCGGATTACCGTATCGACGCTGAATGGTGATATCTCGATCTGCGATTGAACAAAATAGCCGTATTATTTTTCCCGACGGGCCGCACTAAGCGGCCCGTTTTTTGTCCGATTTGATACTCTACGGGTCCACAACCAACGGGTGTCCAAATGAGCCGTCCTGCCAAAATCCTGGCCTGGGTAGTCGCGGCGATTGTTGCCGTATTTGCGCTTGCCGCGATCGCACTGACTTTCTTCTTCGATCCGAACGATTTTCGTGAGGACATCGCCGCTGCGGTGCACGATTCGACCGGTCGCGAGCTGAACATCGATGGTGAAATATCGGTGCAGCTTTTCCCGTGGCTGGCGGTCCAGGTCGGGCACACCACGCTCGGCAATGCGGAGGGCTTCGGCGATGAGCCGATGGCCGAGTTCGACGAGGCGCGCCTGAGCGTTCGCCTGTTGCCCCTGTTGCTGCGCCAGGAGGCGAAGATCGGCACCGCCACGCTCGATGGCCTGCGGATGCATTTCGAGGTCGACGGCAGCGGCCGGACGAACTGGGACGACCTGCTGGAGAATGGCGACCAGGAGGCCGACCCGGCGGAGGCGGCCACACCCGGCGGGTCACTGGATATTTCGGGGATTTCGATCCGCAATGCATCGATTACCTACGCGCACCGGCAAAAGGGCGACCGCTACGAGCTCACAGACGTGAACCTGGAAGTGGGTCGCGTCACGGCCGACGCGGCGCCGTTTCCTGTCAGCGGCAATGTGCATTTCGACGTACAGCCGAGCGGCTTCTCGGGTGACATCGAGGTCGAGACGGTGGTCACGTACGATCAGCAATCGGGAGTCTTTACCCTGGACGGGCTGGCGGTGAACGGCGAGGCGGAAGGGATCGTCGAGGCGCCGACTCGCATGAGTTTCGCGACGGACGGGATCGAGATCGACAGCGCCGGGAATACCGTCAGCATGCAGCCGGTCAAGCTGTCGGTGCTGGACATCGACGTTAGTGCCGATGTTGAACCGTTCTCCTACGCCGACGCGATCGAACCGGTAGCGCAGATCCGGGTGGCTCCGTTCTCGCCCCGCAGCATGATGCATCTTTTCGATGTCGAGGCACCGGCGACGGCAGATCCGAACGCGCTGACCAGCGTGAGTATCGAAGCGAAAGCCTACGTTGGTGAGAACAACATCAGGTTGACGGGCCTCAGTATCGAGCTCGACGGCACGGTGTTTACGGGCGTCATGACAGTGCCGACAGACGGCGCGGGCAGGTTCATCGCCAAGCTCAGTGCGGACGCACTCGACATGAATCGCTACATGGCACCGGCGACCGAGGAGGGCAGCGACGTTGCCGGCGAATCGGCGCCTGTGGAGATCCCGGTTGACCTCATCAAGCCGCTGAATGCACGCGGTGAACTCGAGATAGGGACGGTTACCATCGGCGACCTGCAGCTCGAGCAGGTCGTCCTGACACTCAGTGTCGGTGACGGCCGTCTGCGTATCCACCCGATTACGGCGGCCCTGTACGGCGGCAGCTACAGCGGCGATGTCCGCATCGACGCGACCAAATCCAAGCCGGTCCTGTCGCTGAACGAATCGGTACAGGACGTCGATCTCGCGAGGCTGGCGAGTGCTATGTTCGAGCAGAAGAACATCACGGGTTCGATCAGCGGCAACTTCCAGCTTGCGGGAAGCGGCAATGATTTCGATGAAGTCCAGCGCACGCTCGGCGGCAAGATGAACTTCGCGCTAAAAGACGGTACCTACGAAGGCACGGACGTGTGGTACGAATTGCGGCGAGCACGGGCCTTGCTCAAGAAAGAGGAACCGCCCGAGCCGGTACTGCCGGCCAGGACGAAGTTCAGTTCGGTGACCGCGACAGGCGTCGTGACGGACGGCATCATGCGCAACGAGGATTTCATTGCGGACCTGCCGTTCATGCAGCTCACGGGCAACGGCAGCGTCGATATTCCTGCGGCGACGGTCGACTACAGCCTCAAGGCACGGGTATTCAGCAAGCCCGAGGCAATGCAGGCCGCAACGCCGGAGGAGATCGAGGACTTCACGAAGACGGTCATCCCGCTCAAGATCAAGGGACCGCTGACCTCACCGAAAGTCAGCCCCGACGTCGAGGCGTTGCTGCGCCAGCGTGTCGAAGAAGAGGTCGAGGACCTGGTCAAGGACAAGCTCAAGGATCTTTTCAATCGATGAGAGCCTCGGCCGGGCTCTTGTTGTTGGTCCTTGCGGGTGCGCAGTGCGCAGTCGCGGCCGAGATGCGCAGTATCGATGTGGCGTACGACGACGGGCACTACTCGCTCGTCTCGGTTGCGTGGTTCGACGCGGGGATCGACGAGACGTTCGATGTCTTCAGCACCTGGGACTACTCGCCGCAGTTCTCGGGCGCGATCGTCGAAGCGCGGGACCTCGAACCCGATGAGGACGGGCGCCCGGGCTACTTCATCATTAACAAGGGCTGCGTCCTGTTCTTCTGCAGATCGATGACCCGGCAGGGCTTCGTCGAGCGACAGCACAACCAGGAGTTGCGTGCCATTGCCGACCCGGCAGTCAGCGACTTCCGCCATTTCGAAGAGCACTGGGCGTTCACCGAAGAAGGCGGCGGTACCAGCGTGCGCTACGAGCTGAGCATGGTGCCGGATTTCTGGGTGCCGCCCGCGATCGGTCCCTATGTCATCAAGCGCAAGCTCAGGAAGGACGGCGGCAGGGCGCTGGACCGGATGGAGGCGCTGGCGCAGAGCCTGGCGGAGTCGATGGGGCCACCCGTTGACTAGCTTCTCGCAGCGGCTGCTCACGTGGTTCGACGATCATGGCCGCAAGGACCTGCCCTGGCAGCAGGTCAGGGACGCCTACAGGATCTGGGTATCGGAGATCATGCTGCAGCAAACGCAGGTGCAGACGGTGATTCCCTATTTCGAACGCTTCATGCAGCGCTTTCCGGATGTCGTATCGCTGGCCAACGCCAGCCTGGACGACGTGCTGCAGCACTGGTCGGGGCTTGGTTACTATGCGCGTGCACGCAATCTGCATCGCGCGGCGCAAATGATCCGCGACGATTTCGGCGGCACGTTTCCCGATACGCTGGAGGCGGTTACCGGCTTGCCGGGCATCGGACGCTCCACCGCGGGCGCCATCCTGTCGCTGGCATTTGACCAGCGCCATGCAATTCTCGACGGCAATGTGAAGCGCGTGCTCGCACGCCACGAAGCCATCGAAGGCTGGCCCGGTACGACCGCGGTGGCGCAACGCCTCTGGGATGTTGCGGAGCGGAATACGCCGCAGGCGAGAACCGCCGCCTACACCCAGGCGATCATGGATCTCGGGGCCACACTGTGCACGCGCAGCAAGCCGGCCTGCGAACGTTGCCCCGTCGCCGCCGACTGCAGCGCCCTCACACTGGGAACAGTGACCCTGTTTCCGGGCCGCAAGCCGAAGAAAGACAAGCCGCTGCGCGCGACGACGATGGTCATTGCGCGGCACGATGGACAGGTATATCTCGAACGCCGGCCCGAAGCGGGTATCTGGGGTGGCTTGTGGAGCCTGCCGGAACTCGACGGTATTTCTGTCGAGGCATGGTGTACGCAGAAGCTCAATGCGGAGGCCTCGTCAACGGACGCCTGGGAGACGTTGCGGCACAGCTTCAGTCATTACGATCTCGATATCCAACCGATAGTCGTGCGCGTCGAGGCGCCTTTGAGTAAAGTAGCCGACTCCGGCGATGCCACGTGGCATCGGTTGGGACACAGATTGCCGGGCGGAGTGGCCGCTCCAGTCAACAAACTTCTAGAGAAACTACAGAATGTCTCGCACGATTAAATGCGTCATGTTGGGCGAAGGGGCCGAGGGCCTCGACTATGCACCGTACCCGGGCGACCTGGGGCAACGAATCTACGATAACGTTTCGAAAGAGGCATGGCAGCGCTGGCTCGCTCACCAGACCATGCTGATCAATGAGTATCGACTGACGCCGATCGAGCCGGATGCGCGCAAGTTCCTCGAGGCGGAGATGGAGAAGTTCTTCTTCGGCGAAGGCTCGGCAGCACCGAAGGAATTCGTGCCGCCTTCATCGTAAGGGCAGTTCGGTCTTGCGCTGGACGGTACGAATCGCGAAGCTCGAGTTGACCCGCGCTACACCGGGCAAGCGCGTAAGTTCGGTCTTGTGTATCCGCTCGAAATCGGCCATGTCCGCGACCACCACGCGCAGCAGGTAGTCGAACTCACCGGACATCAGGTAACACTCCATCACCTCGGGGATTGCGATGACCGCGTCCTCGAATGCGGCCAGCTCGCTTTCCACCTCGCGATGCAGGCCGATCTGCACGAACACGTTGCCCGGCAGCCCGGCCTCGTTCTGGTTCACGAGCGCGACGTAACCCCTGATCATGCCGGAGTCCTCCAGCGCGCGAACGCGCCGCAGGCAGGCCGACTCCGACAGCCCGATCCGGCTCGCCAGCTGCACATTGCTGATGCGCCCGTCGTCCTGGAGGGCCTCGAGAATTAACCTGTCGAAGCGATCGATTGCCATCGCAGAATCCTTCGTTTCATGTACGTTTTGAGGCAGAAACTGCCGAATTTATCGGATTCTACCACTAAACACGCAAGCGAATGCCGTATTGACCGCCGTATCATCGCTACTCAATAAGAACGATTTCAGGTCGGGAGAGAGCCATGAAGATCGGTGTACCCAAAGAGATTAAGACCCTCGAGTTCCGCGTCGGCATGACACCTGCCGGCGTTCACGAGGTTGTTCACGACGGTCACGAAGTCATCGTCGAAACGAATGCCGGTGCCGGCATTGGCATGACCGATGCCGACTACGAAGCCGTGGGTGCCACGGTGGTTGGCACGGCCGAAGAGGTGTTCGAGCGGGCCGAGATGATCGTCAAGGTCAAGGAGCCGCAGCTCAACGAATGCGCCATGTTGCGCCCCGACCAGGTGCTCTTCACCTACCTGCACCTTGCGCCCGACCCCAAGCAGACCGAAGCGCTCGTCAAGTCGGGTACGACGGCGATTGCCTACGAAACCGTAACCGCCAGTGACGGCAGCCTGCCATTGCTGACGCCGATGTCCGAAGTCGCGGGTCGACTGTCGATCCAGGCCGGCGCTTATGCACTGCAAAAAGCGAACGGCGGCATCGGCAAACTGCTCGGCGGTGTTCCGGGTGTGGGTCCCGCAAAAGTGCTCGTCATCGGCGGCGGCGTCTCGGGCGCCAATGCAGCCGACATGGCCATCGGTCTCGGCGCCAACGTCACGATCCTGGATCGTTCGTTGCCGCGCCTGCGCCACCTCGATGACATCTGGGGCGGCCGTGTGACGACGCGTTTCTCGACCAAGCATGCGATCGAGGAACTCGCGCTCGAGTCCGACCTGATCATCGGTGCAGTCCTGATCGCCGGTGCCGCTGCACCGAAGCTCGTGTCCGCCCAGAACGTCAAGGACATGCAGGCCGGCACGGTGCTCGTGGATATTTCCATCGACCAGGGCGGCTGTTTCGAGACGAGCCGTGCAACCACGCACGCCGATCCAACGTACATCGTGGACGACGTTGTCCACTATTGTGTCGCGAACATGCCTGGTGCCGTCCCTCGCACCAGCACGTTCGCGCTGACGAACGCGACACTGCCGTTCGTCAGGTCCCTGGCAAAACTCGGCTGGGTAGAGGCATTGAAGGCCAATCCGCATCTGGCGAACGGTCTGAATGTGAGTGGCGGACATGTCACGTACGAGGCTGTCGCACACGATCTTGGCTACGAGTATCGTCCTGCCGCGGACATTTTGAAAAACGCCTGATCCCTTTAGACCCCCTTCAGGTTCAGGTGTGCTTTAAGGCCGGGCAATTGCCCGGCCTTTTTTACTCCCGGTCCGGAGTTTCCGGGCGCTGGTCTTTGGGCCGCGGCTTGTCGCTGTGTTCGACGGGCAAGGAGTCGGCGCCGTACGCCGGTCCTTTCATGATGTGCACGACGACGCAGCCAATAGCGACGGTCACGACGAGCGTCAGTAGCGAGATCTCGGCGGCGATCGCGAATATGTCGACAGACCGGATGCCCTTCGCGGCGTCCAGACCCGCTTCGCGCTGTGTCAGCCGGGCGAGCAACGGCAGCGCCAGCACGAGCGAGGTGCCGACCAGCGTAATACGTGGCAGCAACCTCAGGATCCGCACCTCGGCACCCGGGGGCGTACGCCGTTCCTCCAGCTTGTGAAACCAGTTCATCGCGATCCATGCTCTTGAAATCGAGAGTATAGGGCCAACATACCGCGCTATGAACGATTCGACACATGTAGTTTGCCCGAGTTGCAATGCCGTGAATCGCCTGCCGGCGGAGCGCCTCGCGGCGCAACCGAAATGCGGGAAGTGCGGCGAGCGTATTTTTGCAGGACACCCGACGGAACTCACCGACGCGACTTTCCAGCAGCATGTCGGGCGTAACGACATCCCCGTCGTCGTCGACTTCTGGGCGCCCTGGTGCGGGCCCTGCAAGATGATGGCCCCGGCTTTCGAACAGGCGGCAGCGGAGCTGGAGCCCGGTGTCAGGCTGGCGAAGCTCAATACCGACACGGCACAGGGCACGGCCGCGCGTTTCAATATCCGCAGCATTCCGACCATCGCGTTGTTTCAAAACGGCCAGGAGGTCGCGCGCCAGGCCGGCGCGATGGGCGCCGCCGACATCGTGCGCTGGGTCAAAGCCAACGTTCGCTAGCCACACTGCACAAGAAAACGGGCGCCCCGAGGTTCTTGTTGCTTGTTTTGCGTGGAAACCACACTATTCTTAAAGGAGTGAGAGGCAAAAAGTATTGTCCGCTCAAGGCAGTAAACTATACCTGTGGGGGGTAAATCATGATTAGTATGAGGAATACAACAGGACGCAGTATTACGCTGCCCGTAGCCATTGCGCTGCTGGGCGTATCGGGCGGGGCAGCAGCCCAGGTCCTCGAGGAGATCACGGTTACGGCAACGAAACGTGAGACCACGATCCAGGACGTACCGTTTTCCATTAACGCGCAGACAGCCGCGGATATTAAGCGCACCGGCGCCACCGATCTCGAGGAACTCTCGAGAAACGTTGCCGGACTGACGGTTCAGAATCTCGGACCCGGGCAGAGCCAGGTTGCTATTCGCGGTGTATCGGCGGGACAGATCGTTCGCGATCAGCCAGGCGTCAAGGAGCAGGTCGGGGTCTACCTCGATGAATCGGTCATCTCGTTGTCGCTGTTCACGCCGGACTTCGACCTCTATGACCTGAATCGCGTTGAGACGCTGCGTGGCCCGCAGGGGACGCTGTTCGGCTCGGGTTCGGTGGGCGGCACAATTCGCTACATCACGAACAAACCGAATCGCGACGCGTTTGATGCCAACGTCGAGCTGGATTTCAACTCGATAACCGACGGCGACGTCGGTGGTTCCGTCAAGGGCATGGTCAATATTCCGCTTGGCGACGGCAATGCCGCGTTGCGGCTGGTCGGCTACACGACGGAGTATGGCGGCTTCATCGACGCGCGCATGGAGTCGGGCGGCGTCAGGTCGGACGTTAACGGTGGCAACCGTACCGGTGTTCGCGCTGCCTTGACGTTCGATATCGGTGAACGCATTACGATCACGCCGCGCATCGTTTACCAGGAGGTTGAGGCTGATGGTTTCAATCGCCAGGAAGCCTTCAACCTGTTTGCCAACCCCTACACCACGACGCGGCCACCCGTACAACTCGGCGAACGCGAACAACACCTGTTGCTCAACGAGGAGTTTACGGACGAGACGTTGCTGGCCGACGTCGTGTTCGAGGCCGCGTTCGAGAGTTTCGACTTCACATTCGTCGGCAGCCAGATGGATCGCGATATTCTCGTCAGCCGTGACGCCAGCGCGCTGACAGGCAGTGTATCGGTCGATCTCGGTTATCCGGATGCCGGTGTCCTGTTGCCGTCGAACCTGCGCGACACGACCGACCTCAAGCAGACGACGTTCGAGGCGCGCATCAGCTCTAATAATGACGGCCGACTGCAATGGCTGGCGGGTGCGTTCTGGTCAGATACGGAACGCAACTACGGACAACGCCTGCCGACGCCAGGCTATGCCGACGTCACCGATGCGACCCTGGGTGCCGGCACATCGGCCGCGGTCGCGAATGGCTTCGCCGATCTCGATTCACCTTACAACGCGCTATTGCCCTACGACATCGAGCAAATCGCGATCTTTGGCGAGTTGAACTTTGATGTCACGGATGCATTGCAACTGACGGTCGGCGGCCGCTGGTACGATTTCGAGGAATCACGTCGCTTCTACTCGGGCGGTCTGTTTGCGAACGGCGACGACCAGACGGATACGACGTCGTCCGACGGCTTTACGCCGCGCGTGATGGCCAGCTTCGATCTCAACGACGAGGTGACGCTGAATGCCCAGGTCTCACAGGGCTTTCGCCTCGGCGGCGTCAACGATCCGCTCAACGCAACCTTGTGTACGCCGGAAGACTTGCAGATTTTCGGGAGCTTCCAGTCCTACCAGGACGAGAAGATGTGGAACTACGAGGCCGGCATCAAGTCGGGTTTCGGTAACGGCATAACGTTGAACGCCGCGGTGTTCTACTCGGACATCGAAGACCTGCAGGCGACGCTGGATGCGGGCTCCTGTTCATCTCGCGTGTCCTTCAACGTGCCCAAGGCGCATACCCAGGGCGTGGAATTCGAAGTCGGTGCGCAGCCGAGCGAGTCACTGTACCTGTCACTGGCCGGCAGCATTCTGGAGTCCGAGTTTGACTCGACGGTCGTCGACGGCTCCGGTGACGTGATTGGCGGCCTGCGTGCCGGCAATCGCCTGGCCTCCGTGCCGGACTTCCAGATCGCCGCATCGGGCAGCTACTACTACCCGCTGAGCCTGTTCGGAGGATCGGATGGGTTCGTGACCGCAACGATTCATCATGTCGGCGATCGCATTACCCAGCCGAGCGACCAGGAGCCCGGCGCCGGCAATTTCAGTTCGGGGCTGCCTTTCGGTGGCGCACTGGGCACCGAGGTCACCTCGCTCGACCTGGAACTCGATCCCTACACGATCATTAACCTGAGTACCGGAATCGAGAAAGACGACTGGTCGGCCGTTCTCTACATCCACAACGTGGGCGACGAGAACGCGGATCTCTCGTTCGACCGCGAACGCGGCGGGCGTGCACGGCTCGGTTTCCGGACGAACAAACCGCGGACCATTGGCATCACGTTCCGCAAGAGCTTCTCCGGCATGTAAAAATCGGCCGGTTCGGTCTGGATGGCGCCCGGTCAGAAATGGCCGGGCGTTCTTATTTGAGTGCCAGCTCCATGTGAATGAGCGGGCGGACGCCATCCCACAATTCCTCGCGAATTTCGGACACAACCTTGAAACCCAGCGCCTCGTAAAGCTGCTGGGATTCAGGCAACCCATCCGTGGTCTCGAGGAAGACCTGCGAGCATCCCTGCCTGCGGCCGTAATCCAGCGCGCGGTTGACCAGGTTTTTGCCGAGCCCGATGCCGCGGGCGGCCGGATCGACAAGAACCCAGCGTAGCTGTCCGCGTTCGCGCTCACGCAGAATCATCGCCGTGCAGCCGAGCAGCTCACCGTTACGCTCGGCAAGCCAGATGCGGCCGTTTTGGCCCGCATCGAGGACGTACTCGGCCACGGTGCGAGCAACGTAGGCCTCGAACCTGAGACCGAAGCCCGGCAAGGCGTCGTAAACGGCTCCATGCAGCGCAATGATGCGGCCAAGGTCGCCGGGGCGCAGCTCGTGACGAATTGAGAAATTCTCCAGCATGCAGCAAGACTACGCTGCCCTCTCGCTGATTGGCAACGCGAACTCGAAGCGCGTACCGCGATTCGCGGTACTGGTGACAGTGATACGGCTGTCATGCAAATCGAGTATGCGCTTGACGATTGCGAGCCCGAGACCGGACGAATCCGAACGTGCCTCCTCGCCGTCAAGCGCGCGATAAAAGCGATCGAAGATGCGCGGCAGGTCCGTCTCCGCGATACCGGGTCCGTTGTCGGAAACGGCGATCGCCACCGAGCTGTCATTTTGTGTGATCGATATCGTGATGTCGCCGGCGGCGGGCGTAAACTGCACCGCGTTGCGGACCAGGTTCTCTAGTACGCGCTGGATGAGACCGATGTCGCCAAGCGTGAACGCCGTCGCCGCATCGGCGTCAACGTGCAGGCGAATATTCTTGCGCTCGGCTTCGTGCTGGAACTCCTGCGCGATGTCCTGCACGAGTTCGGGTAACGAAAACGCCTCGATGCTCGGCGCGACACTGGCCGAGTCGAGCTTTGCGAGCTCGAACAGGTCACCGATCAGCGTACCGAGGCGCAGCGTGTGCTTGCGCGCAATACGCAGGTAGCGATCGCGTTCTTCTCCCGTTATCGACTCTCCCTTGATCAGCAGCGTTTCAAGCGAACCCTGCATCGCGGACAACGGCGTTCGCAGGTCGTGCGAGATGTTCGATACGAGTTCCCGGCGCAATCTGTCGTTCTCCCGGAGTTGATCGATCTGGCGACGGATCTGTTGCGACATGTCGATGAACGATCGCCCCAATGCATCGATCTCGTCACCGTCGGCTGCCGGTCGTGGCAGGTCCGGTTCGAGCGCAAAGCGCGACTCCGTGACCCGCTGCATCTCGCGACTCAATCGCTTCAGGCGTTTGGTGAGCACGCGAAAAACCAGGAAACCTATGACTGCCGTAAACAGAACGATCGCCGCGGCCGCGGCCGCACTGGAGCGAAAGACATAGGAGTCACCGATATCGCTCGCCAGTGCTTCGTATTGTGCGCCGCCCAGCACGACGTAAAGGTAGCCCTCGGTGCCTTGGCCGGAGCGAACCTCGGCCGCGGAGAACACCTTGGTACTTTCTGCGTTGCGCGGGTCATCCCCGCGCAACGGGAACACCGCCGTGCCGGCGATAAGTTCATGTATGGGTTCAAGGTCGACACGCTCGAGGAGAACGCTGTTTTCCGGCAGGTTGTGCCCAAGGATTCTGCCGGCAGGGTCGAGCAGGTAGATCTCCGCGGTCGGATTGATCACCATGGCATGCGCGGCAAGGTCGCGCAGGCTGTCGAGGTCGGGCTTGCCGCTCTCGATAAGCTGGCGTTGCTCCGTGACGTACATCGCGATCGGCGCGTTGAGCTTTTGCGACAGCTCCTCGTAATAGGCGCGCGTGTATCCGCGTTCGACGGCGAACAATGCAGCACCCATCGTGAGCACGATAGCGAGCAATGCGGCTGACAATTTTGCAAACAGGCTGTTCACGCCGCTTGACCGGAAAATTTGTAGCCGACACCCCAGACCGTCACGATAATTTCGGGATGTGACGGATCGGCTTCTATCTTGGCGCGGAGGCGATTGATGTGTGAGTTGACGGTATGTTCGTAGCCTTCGTGTCCATAGCCCCAGACCTGGTCGAGCAGGTCCGCACGGCGAAAGACGCGGCCGGGATGGCTTGCGAGGTGCTCAAGCAAGTCGAACTCGCGCGCTGTGAGCTCGACACTTTCCCCGTTTAGTGTCACTTCGCGTCGCGACGGATCGATGGTAACGGGCCCAGCGTCGATCGCCGACTTGCCGGTCCCATTGCCGCGCGCTGCGGCCTGCAGTTGCTCGACACGCCGCAGGATGGCGCGTGCCCGTGCGGCGAGTTCCAGCACGCTGAAAGGTTTGGTCAGGTAATCGTCAGCGCCTGTTTCAAGGCCGAGGACTCGATCCAGCTCGGACGACTTGGAGGTGAGCATGAGGATTGGCTGGTAGGGTCGGTCACGCCTCACGGCGCGGCAGATCTCGAGGCCGTCCGGGCCGGGAAGCCTCAGGTCCAGCACCAGCAATGCCCAATCCCCGGTTGTCGCCAGGCGCATGCCCTCGTGCCCGTCATGCGCAACGACGACCTCGTCGCAAAGGTCCGCGAGATGCAGCGCGACCAGTTCGGCGATGTCGCGTTCGTCTTCGACCAGCAGGATTCGGCGAGCTCTCAGCATGACCACGTTAGAGTTTGAAGGGCTTGCAGAGTAGACCTGAAACTTCACGGAAATATCACAGCGGCAGGGCAAGGCTGCGGCGAATCCTTGCGCCGCAGCCCCGGGGACTAATCGATACGCGTGATGCGCACGCTCGCAACCGGATTGTCGAAGCGATGCTGGTTATCGAGACCGGAGGTTGCGAATCCGTCGTCCTGGCCGACCACGCCGGCATGCATCGAGACGCGATCCCCGATGTCATCGCGCACTGCGTTGAAGCCTTCGCCGCCACCGGCGGGCCCCGGTATATGCGCGGCCTCCTCGGTGTTCGCCTCGGTGCCGGCATCGTAGGCGATCGTGCGCCAGGTCATGCTGGTGCCGACCGCCAGTGCGGAGACGTCGACGGCGTTCAGCGCCGTGATTGCGTCATTGGTGTTGACGAGCATCGAGCTGGTGCTGATGCGCAAGGTGGCGACGTCGCTTTCGAGAACCTCGATCGTGATGGTCTCGGTACCGCCGGGGCCGATCGGTCCGGCACCGGATGCGGTTGTGCGCACATTGCCATCTGCGCCCGCTTCGGCAAGCAGCGCCGTGTTGTCACCACCTTCCGCCTGCTCCTCGAGGCCGGCAGTCGCGGCGGTACCAATACCGAATACCTCGTAGCCCGTGGCATGTGCGATCACGGCGACCGGTGACAGCGGTTGAGCATTGGTCAGGTTGTCGACGGTCACTTCGAACGTGGCCATGGCGGGCGGCGGTGGTGGTGGCGGCGGCGGGACGAAGTCGTTGTCGCTACTGCAGCCGGCCAGTACTGCGCCGCTCAGGGCAAGCGCCAGGACAATGCGTGGATTGAAAGTCATGGCGGCCTCCTATTGTACGGTGAGCGTGACGCGGATAACCGGGTTCAGCCAGCGGTGTACGCGACTGTCGAGGTCACTGATGCCACCGTTCGGATCGGTATCGCCGAGCGAGCCCCGGTGGATGTGGACGTTGCCGTTCGTGTCGGCGCCCGCGGCGCCTGTTCCGCCGGTACCACCGAGGCCACTCGGGTCGGCCGGAACGCCGGCCACGCCAGGCATACCACCGCCGTTGACAATCTCGTCGTTGGCTTCGGTGCCCGCATCGTAGGCCGGCACGTCAAACGTGTACACGCCAGGCACTGACGGAATCTCGATTGCGTTCAGGCCAGCGAAGCCGTCGTTGGTCGGCAGTAACATCGCGACGATGCTCAGGCGGTCGTTCGTGGTGCCGTCCGTGTTCATGGTGAAGGTCGTGGATGAGGCGGGCGCGAGTAAGCCACCGGCCGGGTTTTCGACCACCGTCGCACCGAGACCGTTGACGTCAGCCAGGAGCCCGCTGACGTCGCCGCCCTCTGCCATGGCTTGCAGGTTGGCGGATGCGGGCTGGCCCGCCATGAAGAGATTGTTTCCAGCCGGGTGAGCTGCGACGAGGAACGGTGTGAAGTGTATGGCGTTGGTCAGGTTGGTGATCGTGACCTCGAATTGCGTTGCGCCAGCGGTTGGGGCAAACAGGATGCTGCCTGCAGCGAGCGCGCCGAAAAGCGTCTTGTTCATTAGGTTGACTCCGTGATGTTGGGATGGACGTTCTACGGAGTGCAGGATGGCGCTGAAATCTCACAGGAGTTTCACAGCCAGGTCACAAGTGTCTTGCGATTAGGTAACGGCGTCTTCGGCCAGCTTTTGGCGGAATTTTTCGAGCAGGCGTTTCAGCGTTGCCGCGTTACTTGGGCCCATGCGCAGCATGAGTTTCTGCCCGCTCGAAAGTGCTTCGAGATCGGGATCCGCGAACTCGTACAACACGTTCGGCCGCGTGAGCACGATGGGTTCTGCCGGCCGCGGGGTGGCGAGCAGGTGGTCGATGACCTCGACCAGGCGGTCGTTGAAATACGCATCGGGGTATCCCAGCCGTTCATAGGACTTCTGGAACAGCGGGTAGTACCGGCGGTACGTGTCATAGACGGCGTCGATGTCGGCGTAATAGATATACGCAACCAGCGCGTCGTAGCGCAGATAGCTCGAGATCCCGAGCACCGTCGTGCCGTCGTCGGCCGTGTCCACGGCGAAGTTGTCCTCGAGGGGACCTACAGGACGGATCTTCTCGGACAGCTCCGGCCGCGTCAGGTTGTCGATCGTGGCAACCAGGCGGTCAATGACCGCTTCCCGCACGAGCAGCGACTCGATCGCAGGCCCGAACGTCGCGTCGATCTCGAGCAGGAAATAGGCATCGCTGTCATCGAGCGCAGGCAGGGGAACAAGCTCGCCGGACTCGACTGCTGCGGGCGCCTCCGGCATCGGGTACTGCGGCCCTTCATCCGCCGCGGGCTCGACAGCCGCGGCCGGCTCGAGGGCGGGCGCCGGTTGCGGCGGCCCGAAAAGCTCGTCCCTGTATTGCCAGCCAACCACGCCAAACACGATGAGAATGATGACGCCGAGCAGCAGCTTGAGATTGGGATCGTCCATAAGCCTACTGTACACCCACGGAGGCGATGTCGGCGCACTCGGTTGCCAGCAGCATCTCGGTCAGCGCGTGATAGTTGAGCGGGTCGAGGCCCGTGATTTCGCGAATCCGGCGCATGCGCGCATAGATCGTGTTGGGATGAATCCCGAGCGACTCGGCCGCACGCAGGACGTTCATGTTGGCGTCGGCATAGGCCCGCAATGTTGCCGAGAACGAGCCGCGTGACTTGCGATCGATGGCTGCAAACGCATCCAGCCACGCCGGCAGCGCCGTCCGGACCGTGGCGCGCGCGTGCGTAACCAGTAGCTGGCGAAACGGGATGTCCGAGTAGCGCATGACGCGGTGAGCGACATCGGCAAACCGGATGGCCATCCGTGCCTCGCTCGTGGCACGGGGAACATGGGAGGTCGAGGGTACGTCGTCGCTGAGGCCGATAACAGCTGCCGGCCCGACCTGGCGCAGCAGGGGGTAAACGCGGTCCGCGACCAGCGATTGTGGCGCGGTCCATCCCGAGAGACGTCGCGTGCCGGAGAGCACCGCGACCACGTGATGGTCGCGGACGCCGACGAGGTGGCGAACGGTCGAGTTCGCGAACACCGCGGCAAGGGCATCGGCCATGCGTTGCGCGCGGGCAGGGTTCTCCATCTCGCGTGGATTGACCGAGCGGGCGATCGCGACGCAGTAGGACTGGCGTTGCTCCAGGTAGCCCGCCCCGCGCAATAGTTCGGCGGCGACCCGATCCGACTCGTCGTAGCCGCTCAGCAGGGTATCCAGCAGGCGTGTGCGACGGTCGCCTTCCGCCTCGGCCAGCGCGCGCGTGTGCGACACGTACTCGGAGGTGAGGACGGTACCCAGTGCGCCGGTGTACTCCACCGTGAAGTCGGTGACGGCCGCGACCACACGTCGAACCTGGGCGGATTCGTCGGCCGACGCCAGTGCGGCGTCCCGTACCCAGCGCGAAAGCGTGCGATGGACGCAGCGGTAGGCATGCAGAATGGCGTCGAGCGGAAACTTCTGTGCGGCTCGGCGGCGGGCATGCTCCGCGACGAAGTCGAATGCGTCGAGGCGGTCGCCCGCGAGCAGTCCGCAGGCCCTGTCGACCACCTCGGCGAGGTGCGCTTCGAGCTCGGGCACGAGCTCGGGATTGCCGGACTCCCGGTACGCCGGCACCTCGTCGCTAACCGCCCTGACGAGCTCGCGCGCGAAGCCTTCCTGCCCTGCCTTGAGGGCGACGGAGACACCGGGCACGACACCGTGACCCCGGAGGGCGGTGAGTGTCGCGCGGAGGCTATCGAGATCCGTGTGCAGAGCCATAAATTGTGTAGTGTACACAATGAATGACAGGAAAACGCAGTGTTCTAGCCGATGTTTACCCAAAATATTGTGTGTAATGTGCAGTTCTTGGGGAAAAAACCAATAAAAGGAGAGGATCATGGCGAAGTATTTGTACGTGTACCACGGCGGCAGTCACCCGGAGTCGGAGGAAGAAGTCGCCGAGGTGCTCGATGCCTGGGGGAACTGGTTGGGCTCGATGGGGGCGGCGGTCATCGACGGCGGCAACCCCGTCGGCAAGTCCAGCACGGTCAACCCGGATGGCTCGGTTGCCGACGACGGCGGGGCGAACCCGGCCTCGGGTTACAGCCTGATCGAGGCAGCGGATCTAAAGGACGCGCTCGCGAAGGCCAAAGGCTGCCCGATTCTGCAGGCTGGCGGCTCAATCGAGGTTGCCGAAGTCATCGACATGTAGTGCTGTCAGCGCCCGGCCCCGGGCAGGCGCAACATGCCCGTGGCCAGGGCGGTGCCGAGCAGGATCACGGCCCCGCCGAACACCATCGCGCCGGTAATTGGCTCATTGATAACCAGCGCCCCGAGCAGCATGGCTGACACCGGGATCAGGTAGGTGACCGTGATGGCGCCGGTTGGCCCGATGTTGGCGATCAGCCGAAAATAGAGAATATAGGCCAGCGCCGTACTGAAGAGCCCCATGGTTACGGCGGCGGCCCAGGCGGTCATTGAAATCGGCGTGTCGGGCCAGGTCACGACGGCGATCGGCAACAGCACCAATGCCGCGCCGATCTGGCTGCCGGTGGCGATGGCCAGCGGTTTGACGTGGCTGGCGTAGCGCCGCGTGAAGTTGCCGCCGATGCCGTACAGGAAAGAGCCACCAAGCGCGGCGATCACGGCGAGGGTCGTGTCTCCCATGGACGCACCCACTTTGTCCCGGACCAGCAGCCAGACGCCAACGGTGCCGACGAGCAGGCCGGCCATCCTGCTGATCGTGAGTCGTTCGCCGAGCCAAGCCCAGGCGATGATGGCGGCAAAAATCGGCGCAGTGGCATTCAGGATGCCGGAGGTCCCCGCGCTCAGGAAAAGCGTGGCCCAGGTCAACAGCAGGAACGGCAGCGCGGTGTTGTGTATGCCCAGCACACCGAGTACGGCCCAGTTGCTGGTGAGCTCGCCGCCAAGGCCACGAGCCAGTAGCAGCGGCAGCAGCACAAGGGCTGCGATGGCGACGCGGACCTCGACGAGCGCCAGTGCCCCGAATTCAGGGCCGGCGATCCGCATGAACAGGAACGAGGCACCCCATAGAAAGCCGAGTGCAAAAAGGTCGACGAGATCGCGGCCTCTCATGATCTGGTACCGGTGAGCATGGCTCAGGATACCGGTGGCGTAGTGATTAGCCTAGCCTTGACTGACCCGGCGGATCTAGGTCTAATACCCCGCCCACAAGACGGCCAGGTAGCTCAGTTGGTAGAGCAGCGGATTGAAAATCCGCGTGTCGGTGGTTCGATTCCGCCCCTGGCCACCAGATTTCAAAAGGGGTGTTAACCGGTCACATGGTTTACACCTTGTTCCGGACACATAGTTAACACTCTTGTATTGAAGGTGTCCGGAACAGCCAGACCCCGAATCCCTGAAACCAGCGATCCACCGAAGCTTGCATCATTTATCGTAACGCGTTACGATAAATGAATGAAAAGGACGACAAAGAAACGAGGTCGCCCTCCAAAGGGTCATGCCATGACGGCCGCAGAACGCATGCGGGCTTATCGGAAACGTAAGCGCGACGCGGGCTTGAAAAGCGTTCGTCACTGGGAGCCTGTGGAAGGCAGTGGTGTCCCTCAGTACTCTGACCATCGCATTCTCGACGCACGCAGTCTGGCGATGCACTGCAAGATCGCTCAAAAGATCGAGCGAAACCCGGAGTTAGTAGACAAAGCCAAAGCGAATATTGAGCGCTGGTACGCGAAGGCCCCGGACCCGAAACCGAGTTATCTCGGCGAATGGCAGGAAATACTTGAACGCCCCTGGCCAGAGATTGCGGAGTTCATTACCAGTATGCGTGACGAGTCTACCCGGCTGCGTTCATCCTCTCCGTTTGCCGGAGTTCTTTCCGCAGACGAGCGGGAGCAGATATTTGCAGCGTTCCGACCTTGAGCACCTTATCCGCGCGAGCGGGGAAATAGCAGGCGATGACGAGATCATAATCATTGGCAGCCAGGCAATTCTTGGGCAGTTTCCGGATGCACCTGTACGACTCTTGATGTCGATGGAAGCCGACATCTATCCGAAGAACAGCCCAGACAAAGCGGACAAGGTCGATGGCGCGATTGGCGAAGGGTCATCGTTCCACGAACTGCACGGCTACTATGCGCAAGGAGTTGGAGAGAAGACAGCAGTGCTGCCCAAAGGATGGAAGCGTCGTTTGATCGCGGTGAACAATGAGAATACAAGCGGTGTGACGGGGCATTGTCTAGAGGTTCACGATCTTGCTATTTCAAAGATGATTGCGATGAGACCTAAAGACATGGAATTTGTGCAGGAACTGGTGCGACACGACATGATTGAAAAGAAGACCTTGTTCCATCGCCTCAAACAAACAGACATGCAGGAACCAATTCGCAGAAATCTTCAATTGCGAATTACGTCGCTGTTCAAAGATTGACAACTACACTCCGAAGGCAAGGGGTACCTGTTCGTTCTGACAAGACAATTGCTTCGGGTTTCACGACTGCGGTTGCGGGAGTTTTGCGTAAGTAAGCTGTGCACGGGTATGCAAAGTTGGGCAGTAAGAAGCAACGGGCGCCCGGTAACTGGTTGAAATTGTTGACAGCTTCGAGTCACCTTTCAAATTGAAAATCCGCGTGTCGGTGGTTCGATTCCGCCCCTGGCCACCATTCTTTTCAGGTGCATTCCGAGTAATGCCAGCGCCGACGACCAGGTAGGCGGACAATCTACCATCGCCTGCTGATGATCTTCCTTAGTCGGGAAAGGAGATCTTGCTCGCGGAATTCATGGAAATAGAGTTTATCCCTGATCCGTAGCTTTTCCAGGCGGGCATTCAGCATCGCCACGTGATCCCTCAGCTTGCTCGAAAACAGCATGTACTCGTCCATATCATTGCCGTCGCTGCGGTCCGACTCAACCAGATCGCGGAAATCTGCCGTGGTGTTGCTCAGCTCATCGTTGAGCTGTCCTATGTCTTCCGTAAATTGTGTGGCTCTCTGCAGAATGCCTCGCATGGCACTGTCCTTGGCATCGAGATAACTCTCCATGACAAGATTGATGTCGAGAAATATGGCCTTGTTGAGCGCCTTTACTACGCGACTCAGGCCAGCGGTGTCGCCCTCGAAACGGCTGGAGAACAGTTCGACGAAATGGTTAAGCACAAAACAGTAGCCGGCCAGGTACCAGCTCGGTATCAAACCAATAGCGACATGTGCTTTGCCAATTCGCTCGGCCTGATCGAACTGCGCCCTGCCGAGCCTCACTGCGAACAGTGTCTTTAGCCAATGACGCCTTTGTGCTTCGCGAGCTCGTTTGACGGATTGCTCATCCTCGAAGAGGGCGGCGATTTCGGGTTCTTTGAGGATATGAGCATAGAATCGATCCAGTACATCATCGATGGCAGACTCGAACAGTTCCTCGTGGTCCCTTAGTGCCGACGACGTACTCGCATCAATATTGAGAAAACGAAGTTGTCTCTTGATCTGATCCTGATGAGGCATATAGATTGACCTTGTCCGAGCTCAATTGCGCACGTTGAGTTTCTGCTCAGTTGCCAGGTCCTAAATCTCAGCGAATGCGGTGACTATGATCGCTTGCAAGCGAGCGTGTACTTTTTCCAGGGTCCACTAAAGCTGATCATCGATTCGCTTTGCGACTTTCTGGCCGTGGGTGGTTAGCACAACTACTGAATCCGCATCGTCGCCTATCCACTTTGGATCCCGGGCTATCAGTCCGGCATCCGATAGTCGTTTCATACCGTTCATCAGTTTCTTCGGCTCTGTGCTAATGGCATGAGACAACTGGGTGGCACTCATCGGTCCCTGATCCGAAAGAAACGACAACATAATGAAATCACGAACTTGAATTCCATGGGCTACGATCAGGGATGCCAAAGAGGGGTCATGCTCAAAGTACAGTGCAGCAGATCGGCCAGATATTGAATCACCAGCGTTCATGTCGTCTTGTTCGTCATCTGCCATAGCCACCTCCGAAACCATGCAAAACCATTGCATCCTTCTTAACAGGTAGGTCGCCAGGCCGTCTATTAGTCTGAAGTACCGAAGACGAAGAAGGGCCGGGAGACGCGAGGGTCTACAGTCTCAAACGTTTTTGACGAGTAAAAAGTTCCATGGAACATGCGGTCTGGATTACCCAGGTAACCGCATTCACTTATTGAATGGGTAGAACACTGTAGTTGGATCTACGTTGTTACCCCGCGTTATGGGACTAAGTTGGCGGCTCGTCATGTTGCTGGCGCGAAGCGACTTAGCGAAACCTGTCGAAGACTCGATTCATGGGAACCTTTTTGCCGAAAGTTTCGTGTTAGGCATGAGCGAATCAGATTCTTGAATCGGAGACGAGCTTGTCGACGTTGGAAGGTAAGCAAAGCAACGCGAAGTGTGAGTTGGCGGCGGATTTCGGTATTCAGATCTGTACCACGGACGGAAGGCTGTTGTCAGAATACACGCTGTCCCGACGCAAAAATCAGGTGGCCTCGTTGAGCGCGGCCGAGCGCCATGTTCGCAAACGCCTCGCGAGTCAGGATGGTGAGGCGCTGATCATTGTGATCAGCGAAAACACAGCAGATGAGTTTCGCCAGACACAAAGCCAGATCTCATTTGACTGAGAATCCGGACAGACTGCGCCCGACCCTGAAAACCTCATAACGAAAAAAGTTCTCGGCCAACTGTAATTTTCGTTGTCGCAATATCCAGACAGATTTGCCGGAACCTTTTCGAGTTCACGCTCGTGTACGTGATGACACTCACAGCTTTTTATGGAGTTCGAAAATGAGAAACCGTTCGATGAAGAACAGAATGGCGGTCGCGCCATTGGGCATAGGAATGATGTTGTCGCTGATACTTGCTGGCTGCGGAAGCTCCGGACAGTCAGCGGATACGACACCGGTTCCGCCGTCTGCCACGGCGAAATCCGTAGTTGGAAAAATTACGGGTTTCGGCAGCGTTTACGTCAACGGTGTCAAATACGACACGAACGGTACGTCATACCATGTTGATGACACCAACGCTTCGGACGACAGCGCATTAGCTGTCGGCATGGTCGTGAAAGTGCAGGGTTCCGTGAACGCGGACGGTCGCACAGGCACTGCGAGCAGCATTTCCTACGATGACGAAGTGGAGGGTCTCGTCGAGGATCTCGCCACGGATGGGAACGACCCATCGACAAAGACGTTTTCCGTCATGAACACCATGGTGCGTGTTGATCAGAACAGCACAAACTTCGACGGCGAGGACGGTGCGGCATTTAGCTTCGACACGATAATGAACGGCGATAACGTGGAGGTCAGCGGTGAATATGATGGTGACATCCTGGTTGCATCGTATGTCGAGAAACAGGATTCAGCAGATGATGACTTTGAAGCCAAAGGTACTGTCACCGAGTACGACGGTGCCGATCATTTCGTGCTCGTACTAAAGAACGGAAATACATTGGATGTCACGTTGGCGGCCGGCGCCGAGATTCCATCTGTCGGCGTTGCGAACGACCAATACGTCGAAGTCGAAGGTACCATTCCCGATCCCATCGGCTTCCCGGATTCCATGCTTGCCACCAAGGTCGAGCTTGAGGATGACGATCATTTCGGCAGCGATGATGACGACGAAGTAGAAGTCAAAGGAATACTGAGTTACGACGCCGATACTGAAGCCTGGTCAGTCAGAGACGTGATAATCGTCTTCGGCGACAATACCGAGTACAACCCCGAAAGCCTCATGGACGGCATAGCTGATGGCTCAGCCGCTGGCCTTACTGTCGAAGTTGAGGGTCTGTATGTTAACGAGGTTTTGCAGGTCGAAGAGATCGAACTCGAGGAAGATGAACTTGAGTTCAAGGGTGATGCCACGGTGCTTGGATCGACGGGACCAAGAGATGGCACGATCCGGCTGTCGTTCGGAATGGCCATGGGAACTATTGATGTCGTCGTGAACAGCGACACAATGTTCCGCGATGACGCGGCTATGAATCATTTCGATCTCGACAGCATTATGGACGGTGCCAAAGTCGAAGTTGAAGGACGTTGGGCGGACGACGGCTCAATCATTGCGTCATCGCTGCATCTGGAGGACGACATGGGTTATGAAATCAAGGGCCCACTTGACGCTATCGATGACGTGTCATTGACGGTGCTCAATGTCATCTTCAGCGTGAATGAGAACACGTTCTTCGAAAACGGAGTCCCGATCGTTGGCGACTACGTTGAGGTTGAAGACGAGGACGCGGACGGCTACGCCGATTCCGTGGAAATCGAAGACTAAGTACCAGCAAGGGACGGCGAGGCGTAGGGGAGCGTGACCGTTAGGTCCGTTCCCCGAGGCTTCCTTGCCATGGAAGGCACGACGACGAGTGATGAGTTATGCCTACCAACATCAAGTGGTTTCCGGAACAAGCATTCGGGGAACAAGCTGAATCGCGATCTATCGTTCCACTGCAAACACAGCAATACGCCATAACGTATCTGTGTTCGATTCTTAAAGACCCGCTTGGCGCCCGCATCCTGTTGGGTCCTCCATCGTCTGGCAAATCCACTATCACACAGCAGTTCCTGTCGGTGTTGAGAAGCGACATTGTCGTTGCTCGAATCGATGGTTCGGCATTGACCGCAGAGAAGCTACTGGCATCCGTTCTCGGTCAGTTTGGTTACCACGTCGACCTCGAAGCCGCCGACGATTTGCTCAGGATGGTCAGCGTGTTTGCTGTCCAGCAGACGCGCACCTTCCAGCCGCCGATCGTGATTGTTGAGAACATCGAGCAAATGCAGCCCGCTGCCCTAAGGGCACTCAATCTGCTCGCCAGCCTTACATTCCAGGGAAACTACGCGGTCCGCATCGTATTGACCGGCAGCCGGCAGGCACTGCGACTGCTGGGGTCAAACGGTATGGCTGCAATGTCAGAACGACTCCAATCAGAATATGAGGTCAAGCCACTGTCCAGCCACGAATCAATGCTCTATCTGCACGGCAAATTGAGGTCTTGCCAGGCGAAACAGCCGGATGCAATTCTGCCGATGAACGTATGTGACAGAATTCACGAAATGTCCGGAGGCAACCCCGGGCGCCTGAATGAGATAGCGAGGGGTACGCTCAGGCAATCGCTTTCATTGCCGGCATCTATTTCCGATGTTGATAAGTATGAGCATGCAGCAAAGATTGAACGAGGGACTCCCAAACTTGTTGTGTCGTTGCATGGTGAGGTGCTCGAAGAGCACGAATTCGTTGACAAGAAAGTGACCGTCGGTCGATCGAGTCTGGCCGACATCGTCATTCACAATGAGTACGCAAGCAAATTTCATGTACTGATGTTGTCGTATGCCGATGCTCTGATACTGGTTGATCTGAACAGTGCGAATGGCACATTTGTAAACTCGGTAAGGGTTAATAGCACGATACTGCGAACCGACGACATCATTTCACTGGCAAACCACCGCATTAAGGTGGTGGATGCACCCGCGGCGGATGCCGATCGGATCAGCGATGTCACGGCGGCGGATACGGCGACGATGAAGACGCTCGCGGACATGCGCGAAGCGCGAAAAACGCGATTTCCATTCTTCGATTTCAAACGAAAGGCGAAAAGCTGATGAAATTTGTTCGAGACATCATGACATCGACGGTTCGGACGCTGCATCCCGACACCATCGTCAGCGACGTTGAGAAAGCATTCCTTTCCAACGAAATTAGCGGCGCACCGCTCGTAGGCGATAATGGCATGACGGTCGGGTTTATCTCGAAATCGGACATCAGCCGCTTCGACTCAACTGGCGACGATCCCTTCTATGCGAGGGCGTATGAGATAGCGAATCCGAAAGTAATAGCGACAGCGCCGTCGGCGTCGCTTGCGCAAGCGGCACAGCTAATGCTGAATGAGCACGTGCACCATCTTGTCGTGATGGACGGGAAAGACATTGTCGGCGTGCTGTCCGCGTTTGACTTCCTGAAAGTGGTGGCATCCGCGTCAGCTAAAACGTAACCTGTTGTTTCTAAACAGGTCACACTCGACACAGCTGCATTCTCCAATCGATGACAATTTATTGATTCGTGGCCCATTGAAAACCTGCGTGCCGGTGGTTCGATTCAGCCCCTGGCCACCATTCTTTTCAAGTACTTACAAAGCTGCAAAATGGTGGCCGTGTCGTCTTGCGTGAATCTGCGTGACATCAACAGACCTTTAGCCGCCGCAGCATCACTCAGAGCATAATAGTTGCTGGTACGTCAGGTGTGTTGCTGATTGCGGCAACCGCCAACGTATGTGCTGAGCAAGTCAACTATCGCGGCATCTCATTTGAGTTGCCAACAACTTTAGAGTCCGCAAGAAAGCTTGTCGCGGACAAGATAACACCAGCGTCAAGACGGCAGTCTCTTGAAAGGCTAGTTGCCGGACACGAGGCTCGTTACGAAGAAACGGTCGACATCATCGTTCCAGCGAATATGGAAGAAAAGGCGGCGATGACCATTTGGCTTGAACCCGTTAAAGCTGATGATGTAAGCGACCAAGAGTATATGGACGATGTTTTCGAGGCCATGCTCAGAATTGCGTCGAATCTCGATGACCCTGCGCCACAAACTCGAAATATCGTCGATCAATCCAGTTCGTACGGCTTTTATCGGATGGACATCTCAAATGCGTACGGAACTGCCGGCGTCCAAGCGAGCTTTTTGGCTAAGAGAATCGACGAAAGATATTTGATGATATTGATCATGGCCGCCGACGAAAGTTTTCTTGATAGTTGCGACGAACTGCTGGCAAGTTTGAGGTTGGCCAAAGCAAGTAGTAATTGAATCGAGGTTGTCTCCAAGGTGGCGATTTTCGCAAAATCGGCCTATATTGAGGGAGCATCCAGCGTCCAAGTGGAGAGGAAAAATGACCACGTTCTCCAGAGCCTTCTTGCCTGTAATTACACTCTCGTTAGTGGCAGCCTGTGCGACGAACACAAGAATCCAATCGAACTACGATAGCGATGTGGATTTGAGCC
>CBDUMZ010000018.1:0-57697 GCA_965368465.1 uncultured Chromatiales bacterium | reverse complement strand
GTCCTGTTCGTCTTTCATTCGCTCAGCCATGTTGATGATCTTTGATGTCAAAACTGGTCCTGATCTTTTCTTTACCACGAAATATTACCGACTTCACGCTTCCCACCGGCATCGCCGTCGCATCGCTGATCTCACGATGAGAGAGGCCGCAAGCATAAGACATGATCATGATGGCGCGTTCCTCCTCGGATAACACTGCAAGAAACTTGTCGAGGTCACCGACTTCATCCGCCTGTGCGGTGCGGGTACATGACTCCATTTCCGATACATGACCCACCTGTTCCAGGATCTGTGCATAGCGCTTCGACTTGCGTTTGGATTGCAGGAACGTCGTGTACGCGATCTTCAGCATCCAGCCTATGAACGAACCGCTGCCCGAGAACGTGTGCAGCTTGTCCCAGGCGCGCATGAAACTGTCCTGCGCCAGGTCGTCAGCCATACTCATGTCACCGCAAAGCTTGCGCAGGAAGTTTCGCACGTGTGACTGGTGACGACGAATGAGCTCGCCGAAAGCATCGGTATCCTGGGCGGATACGACCCTCGCGACAAGCTCATGATCCTCGCTCCTGGACAAGGCTACCGCTCCGCTAGGCTTCTTTGCCCGTGAACCTGTACAGGATCAGGTACGCGGTACCGATGGCAAACGGGAACGCGGCCCCGGCGAGACATCCGCGCAATGCATCCCCGGATGGATCCGGTACAGCCAGGCCGCACAGCAGGAGGCCGATCGCGAGCGCCATCCAGATCATTCCCAGGCGCAGATCCTTGTACTTGCTGGCTTGCGGATGGCCGAGCCGATCAATGATCTCCGGCGTCAATTCATGGCCCTTGTCGATGGCGAGGCGGATCGTCTGTTGCATCCCGTCACGGCTGCGTTGACGGAACCAGAATGCCGCTACGAATACCACGGCAATACTGACAAACATCACGATGGGGATTAGCTCTTCTGTCATTTTGGAAACTCCGGTTAATCAGGTAATCCTGCTTTCACCCCTTAGATGCACCTCGACACACGCTTGGATGCAAACATATAACTCTCTGTTTTTATTAATATTTTCTTTTCCTGTCATACGGATGCCGGCGACAGTCAACGAATACCCTGACTATCCGTTATATCGTTATGGACTCTGGACCCATAAAGCGCAAGGACTTCGCGTGACCGCAACAGACGCCGCAATTGCCTGCAATCGATTCGGCCTTGGCGCCCGGCCGGGGGAGCTTGGCCGCCCCGGTCGCCACGAGACCTGGCTGCTGGATCAGTTGCAGGGGGCATCCCGAACGCCGCAGGAACTGCTGGACCTGCCGGATTCCGCGTCACTGTTTGCGCGGATTCGTGACTTGCGCCTCGAGCGGCGAGACGCGCGCAAGGCTGACAAGAATATGCCCAACGACTATGCGCGCTTCGTCCGCGAGGCCTATATCGAACAGACGTCGGCACGCTACCGCCATGCCGCCACCACCGACCTGCCCTTTCTCGAGCGCCTCGTGCATTTCTGGTCGAACCACTTTGCCGTGTCGGCCGACAAGCAGCCACTGCCCGCTGTCGCCGGACTCATGGAGAACGAGGCCATTCGACCCAATGTCAGCGGCAATTTCGTCGATTTACTTATAGCCGCGGAGAAGCACCCGGCGATGCTGGTCTATCTCGATAACCAACGCTCGATCGGGCCAAACTCGACACTCGGCAAGCGCGCCAACCGGCGGCGCAGCGACCAGGCGTTCGGGCTCAATGAAAACCTGGCCCGGGAGATCCTCGAGCTGCACACACTCGGTGTGGGCGGTGGCTACACGCAGCAGGACGTCACCAGCTTTGCAAATGTCCTGACCGGCTGGTCGATTGGCGGCGCTAACGAACGCGGCCGCTTCGCGGATGGCGTCCCCGGGACGTTCGAGTTTCGCGAGGCGATTCACGAACCCGGCACGCAACGGGTTCTGGGCAAGACGTATGCGCAATCGGGATTGAGCCAGGGCGAGAGCATCTTGCGGGATCTGGCTGTGCATCCCTCCACCGCGCGCTTCGTATCCACCAAGCTGGCGCGGCATTTCGTGGCCGATGACCCCCCCGGCGCGCTCGTCGATGCGCTGGCACAAACCTGGTTGGCGAGTGGCAGCAACTTGTCCGCGGTCTACCAGGTATTGGTCGAATCCGGCGAGTCCTGGAACCCGGTCAACAGGAAGTACAAGACACCGCATGAATTCGTCATCTCCACGCTGCGCGCCTTCGACCACGTTCCCGACAATCCACAGTTCGTCGTCGGCGCGCTCGACCTGATGGGACAGACCCCGTTTCGCCCGGGCTCGCCGCAAGGCTGGCCGGATACGGCCGAAGAGTGGGGCGGTGCCGACGCTCTCTACAAGCGTATCGAGTGGTCGAACACGGTGGCGCGTCGCATCGGCTCGCGCATCGACCCTGTCAGCCTGGGCGATGCCGTACTGGGGCCGCAGTTTGGCGCCGCAGCCCGGCAGGCGATCAGTCGCGCAGAGACCTTTGCACAGGGCATGACCTTGTTTCTCGCGTCGCCCGACTTCCAGAGGAGGTAACGATGATCAATCGTCGTGAATTGTTGCAGGTCATTGGGTACACCGCCGCCGCGGGCAGCGTGCCAGGCCTCGCGTTGGCCTCAGCGAACACGGAGGCTCGCTTCGTGCTTGTCGTGCTGCGCGGCGCCGTCGATGGCCTGGCACTCGCGGCACCGTATGGCGACGCCGACTACGAGCAAGCCCGGGGAGAACTCGCCATCGCGAAGCCGGGACGGGAGTCCGGCTTGCTGGAGCTTGATGGCTTCTTCGGGCTGCACCCTTCGCTGCCCGGGCTGCATGCGAGCTACGTATCGAAAGAGGCCGTCATCGTGCATGCCGTTGCCGGCCCTTACCGCGCACGGTCACACTTTGACGGCCAGGACCTCCTGGAGAGCGGCGGCACGACAGCCGGTGCACTGCGGGACGGCTGGTTGAATCGTGCGCTCGGCCCTCTGTCGGCAGGCAACGAAGTTGCCATTGCGCTGGCGCAGAACACGCCGCTGGTGTTGCGCGGCGACAATGCGGTCACGAGCTGGGCGCCGTCGAACCTGCCCGACGCGGACGACAGCACGATCGCCCGACTGCAGCAGCTGTATGCCGGGGACGCGTTCTTTGCGTCACGCCTGGACCACGCGATCAAATCCCAGGAAATCGCTACCGGCATGTCCGGACAAGCGCGTCGCCGGCGCAATGACGCACAGCAATTCGGTGACCTCATGCAAGCGGCAGCGCGTTTCCTGACGGCGGACAACGGACCACGAGTTGCCGTTGTCGAACTCGGCGGCTGGGATACGCACGCCAACCAGGGCGCGGCAGGCGGCGCTCTCGCGAACCGGTTTGCGGCACTCGACTCGGGCCTCACCGGACTGCGCGAGGGGCTGGGCGATGCCTGGACGAAGACGGTTGTTGCTGTCGTTACCGAGTTCGGACGAACCGTGCACGTCAATGGCACCCGCGGGACCGATCACGGGACAGCAACCGCCGCAGCGCTGCTTGGCGGGGCGATCAGAGGCGGCAGGATTATCGCTGACTGGCCGGGTCTCGCGAACGGCAAACTCTATGCCGGGCGTGATCTGCAGCCGACAACAGACCTGCGAAGTGTCTTCAAGGCCGTCCTCGTGGAGCACCTCGGAATAGGGCCTGAATACGTGGAGCGGGAGGTCTTCCCGGAGAGCAAGACAGCCAGACCGCTACGAGATCTGATCCGGGCGTAAACCCCAGAACGGCCCGACCGGCGTTTACACCGGGCATGAAGCCACTAACCCGCATCCGCGATCCCCGGTATTTCCAGATCGCCGTCCTGACCACGCTGTTGGCGTTCGGCGTCGGCATACTCGATTTCGGCATCCACTGGCAAAATGCCGTAGCCATCCTGCTGACCGCCCAGGCCACCCAGTTCATCGGGACGCGGCTTGCCGGTCTGCCCCGCTTCGACCCGATGAGCGCGCTGATCACGTCCCTGTCCCTGACCCTGCTGTTGCGGACCGACCTCGTCGTGCTCGCCTGCGCTGCGGCGGTCATCGCAATTGGCAGCAAGTTCGTCATCCGTGTCAAAGGCAAGCACGTCTTCAACCCGGCCAACGTCGCCCTCGTAACGCTGATGCTACTGAGCGACCATGCCTGGGTATCGTCCGGTCAATGGGGCAGCGCCGCAATCGGTGCGTTCGGCCTTGCGTGTCTCGGCTACGTCGTGCTGACCCGCGCCAAACGCGCCGAAACGACCATCGCCTTCCTGGGCTTCTATGCTGCGCTGCTGTTCGGGCGCGCGCTGTGGCTTGGCGACCCGATGTCGATACCTCTGCACCAGTTGCAGAACGGCGCCTTGCTGATCTTCGCGTTCTTCATGATCTCGGACCCGAAAACAACACCCAACGCGGCGCCTGGCCGCATTGTATTCGCGGCCGTCGTTGCGGCCATCGCTTTCATCATCCAGTTTTCTTTCTACCAGCCAAACGGCCCGATTCTCGCGCTGATCCTGTCTGCGCCGTTGGTGCCGGCTATCGATGCCTTGCTGCAGGGAACGCATTACCGGTGGGAAAAACCTGATGCTCGAGGGAGCACTCACCTCAAAGGAGTCAAGACATGAGGATATTCGTTACCGCGGTTACAGCACTTGTGACCGTTATGATCACGACCACGGCCCAGGCCTTCTGCGGCTTTTACGTCGCCAAGGCCGATACCAGCCTGTTCAACCGCGCCTCGCAGGTCGTACTGGTGCGTGATGACGACCGGACAGTCATCACGATGGCCAATGACTTCGAAGGCGACGTCGAGGACTTCGCGGTCGTCATTCCCGTCCCGACCATGATCGAGCGCGAGCAAATCAACGTGGGCGACCGGGCTGTCATCCAGCACCTCGATGCCTATACGTCACCTCGATTGGTGGAGTACCACGACGGCAACCCCTGCCATCGTTACGAACTTGAAGAGCGCATGCGCAGCGACGCCGATCTCCCTGCGGCCGCGATGCAGCTCAAGCGTTCGGCCAAATCCCAGGGAGTTACCATCGAGGCGAGCTACACGGTTGGCGAGTACGACATCCTCATCCTGTCCGCCGCGCAAAGCGACGGCCTGATTCGCTGGCTCAACGACAATGGCTACAAGATTCCTCGCGGCGCCAAACGCGTTGTCGACAGCTACCTCGGCCAGGACATGCGATTCTTCGTCGCGAAGGTCAACGTGGCGGAGCAGTCGAAGCTAGGGTACCAGTACCTGCGCCCCCTGCAGGTCGCCTACGAAAGCAACAAGTTCATGCTGCCTATCCGTTTAGGCACGCTTAACGCGAAGGGCAAGCAGGAACTCTACATTTACGCGTTGACCCGCACGGGGCGCGTCGAAACGACGAATTACCGTACGGTAAAGCTACCCACCGATGTCGAGGTCCCGGAGTTCGTCGAGGGTGAATTCGGCGATTTCTATCGCGACATGTTTGCGCGCCAGACCGAGAAGGAAAACGGGCGGGCGGTGTTCCTCGAGTACGCCTGGGACATGGCGTGGTGCGATCCTTGCGCTGCCGACCCCCTTAGCCAGCAGGAGCTGCGCCAGCTCGGCGTTTTCTGGCTGGGCAGCAACGACCGGCCGGCCAGGGGCGCCATGCAGCCGCAGGCCCAGAACGTCTTCGTTACCCGGCTGCACGTGCGCTACGACGCGGAGCACTTCCCGGAGGATCTTAAGTTCCAGGAAACCGGCGACCGGCAGAACTACCAGGGGCGTTACGTCATCCGTCACCCCTTTAAGGGCGAAGCCAGCTGCGACCTCACGCAATACAATGCCGGCGTGCGCGAGCGCCAGGAACGCGAGGCACAATTGCTTGCAAACCTGACCGGCTGGGACATCGGCGATATTCGCGAGAAGATCCCGTTCGCCGGCGGCATCCGGCCCGAGACCGGCAAGGAGCCCTGGTGGAAACGGCTCTGGAACTAGCGCGAGTCGGCCAATCTACGGCTCGAGCGGTACGATGGAAACCGGGCTGAAGCCGATCCTGTGCCCCGCTTCCACGGCGACGACGGTGTCTCTTATGGGCGCGTCATCCACGGCCATCACCGTGAATGGCGCGTCCGGGTTTTCGCCGTGCAGCGCCTGCACATAGGGGCCCACGCTTTCACTGCTCATCACTCGCCCGTTGACGCTGAACACGCCGGCTGACTCGATTCTCACGGTGATCGCCTCGACCGCAGCATCGGTACCGCTGCCCGGTGGCAGGGTGATCGGTATGCCCTCTTCCTTGATGAAAGAGGCGACGACAATAAAGAAGATCAACATGATGAAGATCACGTCGAGCATGGGCGACAAATTGATATCAGTTCGATCTTCAGGAAAAACGGCGCGGAATCGACTCATCACAAACTCCCGTTGTGAAAATTCCCGCCAAAGGTTGCGCGCCGATCGGCGCGTCGAAATCTATTCTAACACGCCTCTAGCGATAGCGATCCTGCAGCTTCCTGAGTTCGTCATTGCCCGGCTGCAAACCTTCGTACGGCAACTGTGACAGCGGTGTGTCTATGTTGTGCATGAGCTCGTGCATCTCCGCCCGATCCTCATTCACGTACAGCAGCCCGGTCGTAATCTCGCCGGCATTGAAACGCTCGCGCAGGAGCTTGAACGCCTGCGCACGACTCGTCGGGTCGTACGCCCTGTCGAGCTTGCGCAGGACAATCGTATCGCCGCCATGCAGATGAATCGGCATGGCATCGCCCGCCTGGTACGACGCCTTGATCTCTTCCGAGGGGTGAATGTAGTCGATATTGGCCACATGATTGTAGAACTCGCGCGTGTGTGCGTAGCTCTTTGTCGAACCCTCATGGTCGTTGAACGTGACACAGGGACTGATGACATCGACCAGGGAAAAGCCCGAGTGCATGATGGCGCCCTTGATCAGCGGCACCAGTTGCTCCTTGTCACCCGAGAAGCTGCGCGCGATGTAAGTCGCGCCGAGCGCCAGCGCCGCGCTCGCGGGATCGATCGGCTCCTGCTGGTTCGGCAGGCCTTTCTTCGGCTTGCTGCCGATATCCGCGGACGCTGAGAACTGGCCCTTCGTCAGTCCGTAAACACCGTTGTTCTCAATCAGGTAACACATGTTGAGATTTCGACGGATCGCATGCACGAACTGGCCGACACCGATGGACAACGAATCGCCGTCGCCGGACACACCGATATAGGTCATTTCGCGGTTGGCCGCGTTGGCCCCGGTCGTGACCGACGGCATGCGTCCGTGAACCGAATTGAATCCATGCGCCTGGCTCACAAAGTACGCCGGCGTCTTGGACGAACAACCGATACCGCTGATCTTGGCGAGCATGTGCGGCTCAATGCCGAGTTCGAACACGGCCTGGATAAGCGCCGCTGTCACGGAGTCGTGACCGCAACCCGCGCACAAGGTGGAAACAGCGCCTTCGTAGTCACGCGTCGTCAGGCCGAGCTCGTTCTTGGGCAGGCTCGGGTGGGAAATCTTGGGCTTGGCAATATAGGTCACAGTGTCATCCTGGTCAGGCAGCTCGCCCTTTGGCTATTTCGGCAAGCACGCCGTCAACGATGAATCCCGGGTTGATCGGCATACCGTTGTAATGCAGCAGGGACACGAGCTTTCTCTGGTCTGCGTCGATGTCCGTGATGAGCAGGGTGCGTAACTGGGCGTCCCGGTTCTGCTCGACCACGAAGACCACTTCGTGCTGCTCGATGAACTCGCGAACGGCGTCAGTAAAGGGGAACGCCCTCACCCGGCAGTAGTTCAGCCCGACGTTTTCCTTCTCGAGTCGATCCAGCGCTTCCTTGCACGCACCATCTCCACTACCGAGCGTAAGAATCGCGGCTTTATTGAACTTGGAATATCGAATCTCTGCCTCGGGCACCAGGCTCCGCGCCGTCTCCCACTTGACGAGCAGGCGGTCCACGACTTCCTGGTATTCGGCGGAGTCTTCCGTGTAAGCACCCAGCTTGGTATGCCCGGACCCGCGCGTAAAATACGCGCCCTTGGGGTGCACCCCTGGCAACGACCGATACGGGATGCCGTCGCCATCGACATCGAGGTAGCGATAGAACTTGTCCATCCCCTCGAGTTCCTCGGCACTGAGGACCTTGCCCCGGTCCGGTACGTAGGAGTCGTCCCATTCGAGTTCAGGGACCATCCAGTCATTCATGCCGATATCGAGATCCGTAAGGACCATTACCGGTGTCTGCAGCCTCTCTGCCAGGTCGAATGCCTGCGGCGACATGTAAAAACATTCGGCTGGATCGGCAGGGAAGAGTAAGACGTGTTTCGTATCGCCGTGCGACGCATAGGCGCAACTCAACAGGTCACACTGCTGAGTGCGCGTCGGCATTCCCGTCGACGGACCGGTTCGCTGCACATCGAACAGTACGGCCGGGATTTCCGCGTAGTAACCGAAGCCGATGAATTCGCTCATCAGGGAGATACCCGGTCCGCTCGTTGGCGTGAACGACCGTGCGCCATTCCAGCTGGCACCAAGCACCATGCCGATAGCCGCAAGCTCATCTTCCGCCTGGATGATGCAGTAGGTTCGTTTGCCGGTTTCGGGATCGACGCGATAACGGCCACAGAATGTCCGGAACGCATCCATGAGCGACGTCGACGGTGTAATCGGGTACCAGGCACCGACCGTCGCGCCCGCATACATGCAACCCAGGCCTGCGGCCGTGTTGCCATCGATGACAATGTGCCCCTTGGTTGCGTCCATCTTCTCGACACGAGTCGGCAGCGGGCAGGGAAAGCTCTTCGCTGCGTAGTCATACCCTAAATGGATCGCTTCCATGTTCGATGCGATCAGGTGCTGCTTGGCGGCAAACGTCTCCTCGAGGAGCCCCTTGATAATGTCGAGGTCCAGGCCGAGCAGTGCCGCAATGGCACCGACGTAGGCAATGTTCTTCATCAGGATGCGCGCACGCGCACCCTCGAAATGCTCGTTACACATTCGCGACAGTGGAATGCCGATGATCGTGATGTCGTCGCGATTCAGGAGGCTGTTGCGCGGCCACGTGGAATCGTAAACGAGGCAACCACCCGGCTCTACTTCCGCCAGGTCACGCGCGTACGTCTGCGCGTTCATCGCCACCATGATATCGACCCGGTCGGAGCGACAACTGTAACCGTCACCCGTCACGCGAATCTCATACCAGGTCGGTAAACCCTGGATATTGGATGGAAAATAGTTCTTGCCCACGACGGGCACACCCATGCGGAAAATCGCCTTGCGTAGCAAGCCGTTCGCGCTCGCGGAGCCGGTACCGTTGACCGTGGCGATCTTGATGACGACGTCGTTAATTGTTGCCACGGTTGTCCTTTAGTTTATTTTGCTCCGCCGGTAGCGGCTTGAGGCTGGCCTGATGCCGCCTCGTCGGCGGCGTAGGGAATGAGTATCGTCGACTTCTGCATGTCCCAGGCACCGGTTGGGCAGCGCTCGGCACACAAGCCGCAATGCACGCACAAGTCCTCGTCCTTGGCCATGATCCGCGCCGTATGCGGCAATGCGCCTGACACGAACAGCGCCTGCTCGGGATTCAGCGCCGGCGCCTTCAGACGTGCGCGAATGTCGCCCTCCTCGCCGTTGGCCGTGATTGTCAGGCAGCTCACCGGGCAGATGTCCACGCAGGCGTCGCACTCGATGCAGAGTTTCTCGGTGAAGACGGTCTGGATATCGCAGTTGAGGCACCGCTCGACTTCTTCCACCGCCTGCTCGGCGGTGAAGCCAAGCTCTACCTCGATATTCAGCTTTTTGAAGCGCTCCTTGAGGCCGACATGCGGCACGAGCTGACGCGTTATGGCGTCGTAGTCATTCGAGTAGCTCCACTCATGCATACCCATCTTCTGCGATGAGAGGTTCAGGCCGGCGGGCAGACGATCGTGCAGATCCTCGCCCTGGCAATACTTGTGTATGGAGATCGCCGCCTGGTGCCCGTGCTCTACCGCCCAGATGATGTTCTTGGGGCCAAACGCCGAGTCACCGCCGAAGAAGATGCCGTCGCGTGTGCACATCATCGTCGTCTCGTCGACGACCGGGCAGTCCCACTTGTCGAACTCGATTCCCAGGTCGCGCTCGATCCAGGGGAACGCATTGTCCTGGCCGATGGCCAGTACGACGTCGTCGCAGGGAATCACGACTTCGCCCGTGGACTTACCGCGATCGATACGGCCGTCCGCGTCGATGTTGTATTCCATCAGGTCGAACTTCATGCCAACGAGCTTGCCCGCTTTGTAGACGAACTCTTTCGGCGAATGATTGACCAGGATCTCGACGTTTTCCTCTTCGGCATCCTCGAGCTCCCACTCCGATGCCTTGAAGAAGCCACGTGGCTTCCGCGCCATTACCTTGACGTCCTCGGCGCCGAGGCGCAGCGATGTGCGGCAACAATCCATCGCCGTGTTGCCAACGCCGATGATCAGGACCTTCTTGCCGATCTTCTTGATGTGCTCGAAGGCGACCGACTCGAGCCATTCGATGCCGATGTGGATGCGGTCGGAGTCGTAGCGGCCCGGGATCTCGAGATTCTTGCCCTTCGGTGCCCCGGTCCCGACGAAGACAGCGTCGAAGCCCTCATCGAGGAGCGCCTTCATACTGTCAATCCGATGATTGAGTTTCAGGTCCACGCCCATGTCGAGGATGTAACCGATTTCCTCGTCCAGCACGTCGGGCGGCAGGCGAAACGTCGGGATGTTGGTTCGCATGAGTCCGCCCGTGGTGCCGAGCGCCTCGAAGATCGTGATTTCGTAACCGATCGGGGCCAGGTCGTTGGCGACGGCCAGCGACGCACAACCTGCGCCCAGCAAGGCGACCTTTTTGCCGTTGGTTCGGGTCGGCGCCTTGGGCAGACGATCAGTGATGTCGTCGCGGTGATCGGCAGCAACGCGTTTGAGTCGACAGATGGCCACCGGCTTGTCTTCGACGCGCCCACGACGGCAGGCCGGTTCGCAGGGTCTGTCGCACACGCGCCCGAGGATGCCCGGGAAGACGTTGGACTTGCGATTCTCCATATACGCATCGCTGAATCGCCCCTGGGCAATCATGCGTATATACGAAGGAACGTCGGTATGTGCCGGACAGCCCCACTGGCAGTCCACGACCTTGTGAAAGTACTCGGGATTAGAGGTATCTGTCGGCTTCATTGGCTGGCGCTAGCATAACGGGATCGTCCGGAAAGTAAACAGTGCAATCGACACTAGCGGCTTCGACCAAAGTCGAGTCGGCGACCGGCGATCTTGCCGGTGAGCGCGCCATCTCGATAGACGATGTCACCATTGACGATCGTCGTATCGATCGTTGCGGAGAATTCGTGGCCCTCAAACGGAGACCAGCCACACTTATATAAGAGGCTATCTGCGGTAACACGGAACGGCCGTGCGGCATCGACCAGGACGAGATCGGCAAACCATCCCTCTCGCACATAGCCGCGCTCCTGCACCCCGAAGATGTCGGCTGCCGCATGGCAAGCCCGGTCGACAAGTAATTCAAGACCGATCTGCCCCGTGGCAACAAGGTCGAACAACGTCTGCACGGCGTGTTGCACAAGCGGAAGACCTGCCGGCGCCTTGAAGTACTTGCCACCTTTTTCGTCCGCGGTATGCGGTGCGTGATCTGTCGCGATAATATCGATGCGGCCCTCGTTCAGCGCAGCAACCAGCGCCTCGCGATCCTGCGCACGCTTGATCGCCGGATTGCACTTGATCCTTGCGCCGAGCTCGTCGTAGCGGGACTCGTCAAACCACAGGTGGTGTACGCACACTTCCGCCGTTATGCGTTTTTCGGATCGATGCGCAGCGGAGAATTGCGGCATCTCCATCGCCGTGGTCAGGTGCAATACCTGCAACAGGGCGTCATGCTTGCGGGCCAGCTCTATCGCCAGGCTGGATGAGGCGTAACAGGCCTCCGCCGAACGGATATTCGGATGTTCGGTAAACGGTACGTCCTCGCCAAATCGCTCGCGCGCCGCATCCTCGTTCGCCCAGATCATCGGCGAGTCTTCGCAATGCGTCACAACAATGACAGGTGCGTGTTCGAAAATCTGGTCCAGTGCATCCGGATCGTCGACCAGCATGTCGCCCGTCGATGCACCCATGAATGCCTTGATGCCACAGGCCTCGCCAACCTGCAGTGCGCGAATCTCATCGATGTTGGTATTGGTGGCGCCCAGGTAGAAGCCGTAGTTGCCGGTGCAACGACCCGCCGCACGAGCATACTTCTCGGTCAGCGCCTCCCGCGTGACCGTCAACGGATTGACGTTGGGCATATCCATGAAGCTGGTAATGCCGCCCGCGGCGGCGGCCGCGGACTCGGTTGCCAGATCGCCCTTGTGGGTCAGCCCCGGCTCCCTGAAATGCACCTGGTCGTCGATCATGCCCGGCATCAGGATCTTGCCGGCCGCGTCGATGACCTCGGCTCCGGCGGGTGCGGCGATGGTGCCATCGATTCGGGCTATCCGGTCGCCCTCAACCAGCACGTCCACATCGCGAATCTCGCCTTCGTTGACGAGTCGCGCGTTGCTGACAAGAAGCTTTTTCACCGGCGTATTATGGAAGGGCATCGTGCCGATTGCCACCTTGATATCACGCCATGCGCGGCGGCGCTTTGCGGAACCCATCGCGGTGTGCGATAAGGGCCGAATGAACTCGACCGATTACCTCGACCTGATCCGCGGCGCGCAGGTGTACGATGTCGCCGAAAAGACGCCGCTGGACCTGGCCACCAACCTCTCCAGGCGGCTGGGAAACCGCGTGCTGATGAAACGCGAAGACCTGCAGCCTGTGTTCTCTTTCAAGCTGCGCGGCGCCTACAACAAGATTTCCGGGCTGTCCGCTGACGACCTCGGTCGGGGAGTCATCTGCAGCTCGGCGGGCAACCACGCCCAGGGGGTAGCGCTCGCGGCCAGGCGCAAGGGTATTCAGGCCGTGATTGTCATGCCGGTCACCACGCCCTCGATCAAGATCGAGGCAGTGGCCGCTCTCGGCGGCTCGGTCGTGCTCCACGGCGATACCTACGACGACGCCTACGAACATGCGCGGGAACTTGCGGCAGAGAAGCACCTCAAGTTCATCCACCCGTTCGACGACCCCGAGGTCATAGCCGGCCAGGGCACTATCGGCAAAGAGATCCTGGAGCAGGCGGAGGAAGACATCGACGTCCTGTTCGTCCCGGTGGGTGGCGGCGGCCTCATCGCCGGGATAGCCGCCTGGGTCAAACAAATGCAACCTGGCATTCGTATCGTCGGTGTCGAACCTGCCGACTCGGCCGGCATGCAGGCATCGATGGCGGCCGGTTATCCCGTGACGCTCGACCACGTCGGCATCTTCGCCGACGGTGTCGCCGTGCGGCGCGTGGGCGATGAGACCTTTCGTCTTTGCCGGGAACTTGTCGATGAGTTCATGACCGTCGACACGGACCAGATCTGCGCCGCCATCCGTGACATCTTCGAAGACACGCGCTCGATCGTCGAACCTGCCGGCGGACTGACGGTTGCTGCGGCCAAGCGGTACGTCGCAGAGAAGAAGGTCAGTGGCCAGACGCTCGTGACGATCAGTTGCGGCGCCAATGTCAATTTCGACCGCCTGCGTCATATCGCCGAGCGTGCCGCTGTCGGTGAACAGACCGAGATGCTCCTTGCCGCCGAGATACCCGAGCAGCCCGGCAGTTTCCGTCGCTTCTGCGAGGCCGTCGGCCGCCGCGGCATAACCGAGTTCAACTACCGCTACGCGGACGAGCGGACTGCACATATTTTTGTCGGCATCCAGCTACGCCACGGCAAGCAGGAACGCCTTGATCTTCTGGCCAAGCTGAGTGGCGAGGGCTTTCCGGTCGAAGACCTGAGCGACAACGAAATGGCAAAGCTGCACGTGCGGCACATGGTCGGCGGAAGATCGAAGAACATTCGCAACGAACGATTGTTCCGGTTCGAATTTCCGGAGCGCCCGGGCGCATTGCTCGACTTCCTGGATGCGATCGGCACGGATTGGAACATCAGTTTGTTTCACTACCGTAATCACGGATCGGATTACGGGCGCATCCTGGCCGGCATCGATGTGCCACAGGAAGAAACCGAAGAACTCGAAGCGCACCTGGCCAAACTCGGCTACCGGCATTGGGAGGAGAGCGACAACCCTGCCTATACGATGTTCCTGGTCTGATTCCGGGGCCAGCCGGTCCTTATTCCAATATTGCATGCAACCCTTTTCGCGGCCCGCGCATCGAATAGGTAACAGAAGCAATAAAAACGCACACATACCGAGGAAATTAGCGTGACATTACGTACATTGACTGTGTTTTTCTGGGCCTGCCTGATCGGTACCGCTGCCGTCGCAGGCGAAGAGCACCGCACGAAAATAGAGATCGCCGTGGATGGCGACGACACGGGACACCGGGTCTTTCGCTTCGACAGCCAGGACTCCGATGTCGACCTTGACGCCATGGCCGTCGGCGATAGCCAGGTTATTGCCGACGACGATGGCAATCAGGTCACGGTTCGCCGCACGGAAGACGGCTTTGAGTTCGACCTGGAAGGCGAAACGGTCGAGATAGCCGAAATACATGGTGAGCACGATGCCGGGGATGTCGTCATCGAAAAGCACAAACAGGTGCGCATGATCAAGACGGATGACTCACACGGCGTCACGATCATTTCGGGTGCCGAGATTGATGAAAAGACACGTGCCGAGCTCAAGAGAGTTTTGCAGGACGCCGGTCAGGAAGGAGAAATCCTGTTTATCGACGGCAATGAACTGAGTGGTGATGAGCAGGCTCATGAAGTGCACGAGGTGCGCATCATCAAGAAGGAGATCGACGTAACAGACTGAATATCCCTTATGCTGTTTGTTTCGTACTATTTGGCGGTGACCTTACAGTCACCGCCTTTTTTTATTCACCACATCTGGCGCATGCGTGATGCGACGTCGATTTGCCGGTCCGATCGCACCTTGAAGGCTCCGCCCTCGTTCTCGGGCCTGCCCGCGAAGCGCTGGTCCATCGTCCCCAGCAATCGATCCGACATGAAGCGACTACGCGCCCCGTAGACATGCCGATCCCCGTCACGATGTTGTTGCGTCACATGAAAGCGCAGTGGCGAAACCAGTGACAGGGATTGTTTGGCCCGCGTCATCGCCACGTACAGCAGTCGACGCTCCTCCTCGATCATCTCGGGTTTACCCGTGGCGAACTCAGACGGGAAATTGCCGTCTGTTACGTTGAGCAGGAACACCGACTCCCATTCCTGGCCTTTGGCCGAATGCACCGTCGACAGAATCAGGTAGTCCTCGTCGAGCAGCGGATCGCCGGCCCTGTCCCCCGCCGCACTGGGCGGGTCGAGCGTCAACTCAGTCAGGAAGCGTTCGCGTGTCGGGTAGCGCCCCGAAATCTGCTCCAGCTGTTCAAGGTCGGCTTCGCGCGTATCGAGCGCATCGTAAATGCGTTCCAGGTGAGGTTGGTACCAGCGCCTGACCTGGGCAACCTGCGACTGCCACCCGCGATCGACGACTTCGGCTCCCGACAATGATGCCAGCAGGTCACAAAACGCCGTCCAATCATTTACCGCAGCAGCGGGTGGTCGGAATTCCACCAATGCGCCGAGCCGGTAATCGCTCACCGCCAGGTGTGCAAAGCACCGGGCAGCCAGCGCGGGACCCATACCGGGCAGCAGTTTGAGTACGCGGAATGCGGCTACCTCGTTTTTCGGATTCTCCGCCCACTTCAAGACAGACAGGAGGTCTTTGACATGCGCGGCTTCAAGGAACTTGAGCCCACCGTATTTCACGTATGGAATGTTACGGCGTATGAGTTCGAGCTCCAGTCGATCGGAGTGGTGCGAACCTCGAAACAGGACCGCCTGCTCCTTGAGCTGCAAGCCAAGCTCACGATTGGCAAGTATCGATGACACGACGTATTCCGCTTCCGCATCGCCATCTTCTACCGTGACATAAAGCGGCTTCCCCCCGTCCTTGCGCTCGGAAAACAGGTTCTTGCGATACTGGCGCTCGCTCTCGGCGATCAGGCAGTTGGCCGCGTCCAGTATCGGCTGCGTCGACCGGTAATTCTGCTCGAGCGTGATGACCCGTGCTGACGGCATGTAGCGATCGGGAAAACCAAGGATGTTCTCAACCTCGGCCGCACGAAACGAATAGATCGACTGTGCATCGTCGCCCACGACGGTCACGCCGTCACCGTCGGGTTTGAGCGCATTCAGAATCTCCGCCTGCACGAGGTTCGTGTCCTGGTATTCGTCGACAAGCACATGATCGAACCAGGCGCCGATTTCCTCGGCAAACTCCGGCTCCGCGACAAGATGACTCCAGTAGAGCAGCAGATCGTCATAGTCGAGCGACTGGCTCTGTTGCTTGCGCAAGACGTAATGCTTGAACAGCTCGCTGAGCTCGTCCTTCCAGTCCGCACACCACGGGTAGGTCAGATCCAGCGTATCGGCGAGCGGTTTCTGCGTGTTGACGCACCGCGAGTAGATGGCAAGACAGGTGTCCTTCTTTGGAAAGCGGCGCGACGTCCGGGTCAGCTTTAACTCGTGACGCACGACGTCCATCATGTCGGCTGAATCGCCCCGGTCCAGCACCGAAAATCCCGGGTCGAGGCCGAGGTTGTGCGCGAAGCGCCGCAACAGGCGGTTGGCAATCGAGTGAAACGTTCCTGACCACGGCAACCCGCCTGCAGGCAGCGGCGCCGCATCTCGCGACGATGCCCGGACGATATTCTCGACGCGCCTTGTCATTTCCTGGGCGGCCCGACGGGTAAAGGTCAACAGCAGGATGCGCTCCGGTTTCACGCCTTCGATCAGCAAGTGCGCGACACGGTGGGCCAGTGTCATCGTCTTGCCCGTCCCGGCGCCGGCGATGACCAGCAGGGGACCAGCTCGAAAGCCGCCTGTCTCGCGCCGCTCGCCATACTCAGCCGCCAGGCGTTGCGCCGGATTCAGTGAGCCCAGATGGTCAAATTCCTGCTCCGCGACCTGCACAAGACACCCCTCAAAAGTCTGTATTTTTATACAGTACTGGATGAATTTACAAGTATTTGCTCAAGAATGCCGCGCGCGCTGCTGCCAGCCGGACCGGGGGATTTCAAAGCGGCCGTCGCCGCAAGGTTTCGGCGCACCAGACGCTTTTGCATCGAAGGTCGTGTATAAACGGGTTGAACCTCAACAACGACGCAGTCGCCTACCCAAAGAATCACCGAATGACCTTCGACATCGCACTGGTACTGGGCATCCTGGCAATTTCTCTGGTCCTGTTTATCAGCGAAGTCATTCGCATGGATGTCGTGGCGCTACTCGTGCTGGGCGCTCTCGCCGTCACGGGACTCGTCGATTCCGACCAGGCGTTTTCCGGCTTCAGCAACAGCGCGGTCATTACCGTCTGGGCAATGTTTATCCTCAGTGAGGGGCTGACCCGCACGGGCATCGCGGACATCATCGGGCGGCAGGTCATGCGCATCGGCGGTCGCCGGGAATTCACATTGATCGTCGTCATCATGATTACCGGCGCCGTTCTGTCTGCGTTTATGAACAACATCGGTGTCGCCGCGCTGATGCTGCCTGTCGTGGTCGAGGTCGCGCGCCGCACACGTATCGCCGCATCAAAGCTCCTGATGCCGCTGGCGTACTCGACACTGCTCGGCGGCCTCATGACGTTGATCGGCACGCCGCCTAACCTGCTGATCAGTGAGTCCCTGGTCCTGAACGGGTATGAACCGTTCGCGCTCTTCGATTTCACGCCGCTTGGCGGCATCGTCATGGTTATCGGCGTGCTTTTCGTCGCACTCGGGGGCCGCTTCCTGTTGCCGAAACAAAAAGCAGCGCGCGATAAACATGTCAGCCAGCGCAGCCTGCGCTCGCGCTACAAGCTGCAGGAACGCACCTTCATGCTGCGCGTCCCGACCGATTCGATTCTCGTCGGCAAGACGCTGGCCGAGAGCCGTATCGGCGCATCGACGGGCCTGATTATTCTCTCGCTGTTTCGCGCCGGACGCAGCGAAACCCTGCCGGGCCGGCAAACGGTGCTGCGGGCGGGCGATGGCTTGCTCGTCCAGGGCCGCGTCGACCAGTTCCGGGAATTGCGCCGCTGGTCCGACCTCGTCATCGAACGCGAGGCACCCGTGCTCAAGTCGATGGTTGCCTCCAAGGTCATGTACGCCTCCGTCACGATCGCCGACCGTTCTCCCGTGGTCTCTGAACTCGTACGACATGCCGCGTTTCGCACACGGTTCGACGTTTCCGTCGTTGGCATCATGCGCCGCGGCTCGTATCGACTGACGAATCTCGCCTATGTGCCGATCAAGGCGGGAGACGAGGTGCTTGTACAGGGAGAAGTCGAGGCGATCGCGCAACTCGAGAAATTCCCGGATTTCTCGGCGGTCGAGATCTTCACTGAAGAGAAACTCGCCGAATACCAGGCTGACGAACGCATGTTCGTCGTGCGTCTTCCCAAGCACAGCGGCCTTGTGGAGGAAACGCTGGAAAAGAGCCGCCTGGCCGAAGTCTTCGACTTCCGCGTCATTGCCATCTTTCGCGAAGGTGAGCTCAAGGTCATGCCGCGCGGTGATGAAGTCCTGCTGGGTGGCGACCTGCTGTTGATCGAGGGGCAGCCCGGCGATCTCGATGTCTTGCGAGGCCTGCAGGAACTCGAGATCGATACGAAAGTTCCGGCGAATGTCACACCGTTCGAGTCCGAACGGCTGACGCTCATGGATGCCACGCTGGATCCCCGTTCGTCGCTGGCGGGCCGGACAGTCGGCGAACTCAACTTCCGCGAGCGTTACGGTATTGAGCTTGCCGGCATTTGGCGCGAAGGCGAAACCGTCGGTTCCGAGCTCGCCGACGAACGCCTGCAGGTCGGCGACGCACTCCTCCTGCTCGGCCCGCGCGACCGTTTGCAGCTGTTGTCCACGGACTCGGACTTCCTGATCCTGACGCCGCTTGGACAAGAGCCCCCCGACACGCGTCGGGCGCCTTTGGCCGCGGCCATCATGCTTGCCGTTGTGCTTTCCGTGATGGCGGGCTATGCGCCGATTTCCGTCGCGGCCGTCATCGGCGGCACGATCATGGTTCTGACTGGCTGCCTCAATATGGAGCAGGCCTATCGTGCTATCGATTGGCGTGCAATCTTCCTCATCGCCGGAATGCTGCCGCTGGGTATCGCGATGCAGGATACCGGTGCCGCGGAATACCTTGCCAACCAGGTTATGGGCCTGCTCGGCGATGCCGGGCCATGGCCGGTCATCATGGGCCTCTACATCCTGACGGCAATGGCGACGATGATCATCCCTACGGCAGCCCTTGTGGTCCTGATGTCACCAATCGTCCTGTCCGCAATGAGTGACCTTAATGTCGCGCCGGAAACCGCCATGATGGCGGTCGCAATGGCCGCATCTGCCAGTTTCACGAGCCCGATCTCGCACCCCGCCAATATCCTGGTCATGGGTCCGGGCGGCTATCGCTTTGTCGATTATCTGAAAGTCGGTGTGCCGTTGACGATCGTGGTCTTCATTACCGTCATGGTGCTGCTACCTGTCTTGTGGCCGTTGGTACCGGTCTAGGGAGAGTCAAGTGCGTGAGAGAGTCGTTATCGCCGGCGCCGGCCATGCCGCCGGCCAGGTCGTTGCCAGTCTGCGCCAGCACAAGTTCGCAGGGCAGATCGTACTCGTTGGGGACGAACCCTACCTGCCGTACCAGCGCCCGCCACTGTCGAAGAAATTCCTGGCCGGAGAAATGCCGGCGGAGCGATTGTACGTGAAGCCTGCGAGTTTCTACGAGGAAGGCGAGGTTGAGCTGCACCTGGAAACCTCCATTGCCGCAATCGACCGCGACAACAATCGCCTGCACATCGAGGGAGGCGACGACATCGCCTATGACAAGCTGGTGCTCGCCCTCGGCTCCCGGGTTCGCCCGCTTCCCGTCGCCGGAACGAAACTGAGTGGCGTGCATTACCTGCGCAGCATTGCCGATGTAGAAGGCATTCGGGACGACCTCGAGCCGGGCCGACGGCTCGTCGTTATTGGCGCCGGATACATCGGCCTCGAGGTTGCGGCCGTCGCCCGCCAGGCGGGGTTGGAAGTCACGGTTGTCGAAATGGCTGACCGCGTCATGAGCCGCGTCGTGTCACCGGAGATCTCGGACTTCTACCAGATCGAACACACGAACCAGGGCGTCAGGTTCCGCCTGTCCGCCACTGTCGCCGCGCTGAAAGGCAAGAAGCGGGTCAAGGCAGTAGCGACCTCCGAGGGAGAGAAACTGCCTGCCGATCTCGTCGTGATCGGTGTAGGCATCCTGCCCAACACGGAGCTCGCCTCGGCAGCCGGGCTGGACGTCGAGGACGGCATCGTCGTTGACGATCACTGCAGGACCTCTGACCCCGACATTTTCGCGGTCGGCGACTGCACGCTGCACCCAAACTCGATTTACGGAAGACCGTTGCGACTCGAGTCGGTACACAATGCCGTCGAGCAGGCAAAGACTGCCGCGGCAAATCTATGCGGTAAGGATGTCTCCTACTCACAGGTGCCCTGGTTCTGGTCGGACCAGTACGATCTCAAGCTCCAGATTGCCGGACTTTCAGAAGGCTACGATGACGTTGTGGTTCGTGGCAACCCGGCCGATCGCTCGTTTTCCTGCCTGTACCTGGAGAGCGGTCGCCTGATTGCGGTGAACGCGATCAATGCGCCGCGCGACTTCGTGCAGTCGAAGCCATTGATCGCCGGCCGGGCACAGTTAAGCATTGATAAGCTTGCCGACGCCGACATCCCACTCAAGGACATGGCGGCCTGACGTCAGGGAGCGTCCGCGTCGTTGGCGAGGTCCTGGTCATAGGGCATCTCGATGATCAATCTGCCCTCGGCCGAGACAAGACCGGTATCCGCCGAGAAGGCCTTGACGGTCATTGACTCGACAGCCGCCATACTGAGACCTTCAAGCCGCCCTGAACCGCCCGTAACTGCCGCGGTACCGAGTGCCCCCGGCCCGGCGGTCATGTCGCCCAGCCAGTTCCCGCGCCAGTTGTTCGCCGAACTGCGCCATGCCGGGAAGGCCACTTCCCGAATAAACGGAAAGTAGTTCTCGGTTTGTTCAATGAACAGGCTACCGTAATCCGGCAGGTAGACGTACCAGACGCTGTCGACGATAGCCTCGCCGTTCCACAGCCTGGTGCTCTCGGATCTTGACGAGAACTTCACACCGATACCGGCAACCCGGTTGCGCGCATCGCGCATGACGGTCGCCATTGCACTGGTCATGCGAACGGGAGCCTCCCAGAGCTGGACTACTTTCTCCGGGTGGGGGTGATGAAGCGTTTCACCGTTGTTGGTGTACGCAATACTCTCCGCCGGCACGTTGGCGAAGTTGAGGGCAATGACTTCGGCATTGGTCACTGACAGTGGCGACAACCCCCTGTCGGCGTTGAACGGGTTGTAGAGAAGCCCCGCCGCGAACAGGGTCACCCCGACGACCAGCCCAAGCACGAGAGAGACGAGGTGCTTCATTCGCTTGCCTCCTCGGTATCCAGGGGCGCTAGTGTGCCGGTGTAGGTTGCGGACAACTCGATGCGACCGGTCGGCGCGTCTTCATCATCCGAGGCGGTCTCGACCCAGCGCTCCGTCATGAAACCGTGCAGATGACCGAATTCGCGCGAACCCGATCTGATCTGGCCGATACGAAAACCGCCTTCGCGTGGCGTGACATCCATATTGACGAACAGCGACCCACGGGCCGGCAGGTGCAGTACCCAGTCGATGATATCCGTGTCATCGGTCGTCGCTGCGGTACGTGCCGCAACGCCGACGATCACGCCCTGGGCGTTACGGATCTTGAACAGTTCCGCACGGACGTTTGCCAGGATTTCATCGCCGGGCCAGGCCAATCCCGGTGGGATGCTGCCGGCCTGTCGCGGATCACCCTGGACGATTTGGTCCATGGGTATCCTGCTGTGAAACACCTCCGTGTTGCCACCGTTAGGCGCCACGGTGACGATAGAAGCTTCACGCTTCTGGTCGACAGCCGGAACCGCATACAAGACACCGGCCGCGGCTACCAGCCCCAGTACGACGCCAATGAAAAAGGTCTTCAACAAAACAAACACACCACGCTCTGGTCGCCTGCCAAATCAGGCACACGCAGGAAGTTTAGTTAAGTTGGCGCCAGCGGCCCACTCGACAGCCTCTTTTTGTGACGGAACGCACACGATTTGGCGGGCCAAGCGCGAACCCGGCCCTGCCGACCCGGCCCGTTTCCTTAACACGCGGTGAAATAGCGCTGCAGGTACTCGTCGAGACCGATATCGTCCGCTGCCTCAATGGCGGCCTGGCGTACATGCGATTCCGCGGCCTCCTCGGCAAGGATCTTCGCCTGCGCCTCGCGCAGGGGTGCTATTGAAGAGAAGTAGTCCCGGTGACACTTCGCCATGCCAAGGGCGAACTCGAAATAGCTGCTGCCGCTCTGCTTGAGTTCCGCAATGATGCGCGCAGACAATGTTGCATCCGGGTGGTCGACGAATTCCTGGAAACTGCTGACTGCCGCCGAGTAGCTGTCGTCACCCTGGTGCCGGTCAATCATTTCGGCGACGGCCGCTACGTTTCCCAGGATCCGTGTAGCCCACGACTGCAACGTTACTGCCTCGCCGTCTTCCTGCAGGCGAAGCTCCGGGTCACGCCCGCGCTTCGCGACACCGGCATGATTGTGGCGAATCTCGTCCAACTCGGCACTATCGAGCTTCGGGCTGTCTTCAAGCAGGCAGTAAATCAGGAACGCCTCTATGAAGCGCATCGTATTCTGGTTGATGCCCGACGGGTCGAACATGTTGATGTCCAGGGAACGGATTTCAACGTACTCGATACCGTCTCGACGCAGGGCGGCGGTCGGTTGCTCACCCGACCGGGCGACGCGTTTCGGACGAACCGACGAGTAGTATTCGTTCTCGATTTGCAGCAGGTTGGCGTTGAGCTGCTGATACTCGCCGCCGACTTTCACGCCGATTTTTTCGTAGGAGGGCTCCGGCGTACAGATCGCATTGCTCAGGTCGCGAACGTATTCGTCGAGGCTGTTCAGCGAAATATCGATGCGCGACTGGTTCTGGTTGCTGTATCCCAGGTCACTCATGCGCAGGGACGTTGCGTAGGGTTCGAACCAGGTGTCCGGGTTGAGCGATGGCAGCCTGGCCGCGGCGCCGGAAAACGACTTGCAAACCGCCGGCGAAGCGCCGAACAGGTAAAGAACGATCCACCCCATGCGACGGAAATTTCGGATCATGCCGAGGTATTGGTCGGAACGGAACGTTTTGTCGTCCCGATCGTCGGCCATCACCTCGCGGTATGCCGGCCAGAAGCCTTTTGGCACCGAATAGTTGAAATGCACTCCGGCAATAACCTGCATCTGGCGGCCGTACCGATGCCCGAGGCCACGACGGTAGATCGTCTTCATGCGACCGACATTGGAATCGCCATATCTCGCGAGCGGAATCTCACGGTTGCCGGGAATGCGACACGGCATGCTGGCGGTCCACAGCATTTCGTCACCAAGATGCGCATACGTGAACTGGTGAATGTCGCAGATACACCGCAGCGCTTCCCAGGTCGTCGGAAAGGCGGGCGTCACGAATTCGAGCAGCGCCTCCGAGAAGTCCGTGGTGATAAACCGATTCGTCAACGCAGAACCGAGTTCCTTCGGGTGCGGCGTTTGCGCCAGGAACCCGTCAGGACTGATGCGCAGCGATTCTTTTTCAACACCCTTCAGCCCACCGCTGAGCACGTCACTGCCGGTAGCCGTAAGCGCTTCGAGGCGCTGTTCAAACCCCTGCTTCAAATCGATTCCTTCGGAATTTTCTCGTGTGAATGGAACGCACACGCAGTCCCACTATATTAACAGGACGCGCCGCAGCGGGTACTATGCGCTCTTGCGATCCCTCTCAACCTACCCGGAGCCGACAAGGCATGAATGAATCCAAGCGCAGGCGCTTGCGCGACCGCACCTCAGGTGCCCCGACACTGATCAACCAGGGCTGCAAGATCACCGGTGTGATTTCCGGCAGCGGCGATTACCAGGTCAGCGGCGAAATCGACGGCGACTGCGATATCGACGGTAACGTCGTTCTTGCTCGTGACGGCTTCTGGGCCGGCACGATCAAGGCCGACAATGTTGTGATTTCAGGGCACGTCGAAGGTGACATCGTTGCCTCCGGCAAGGTAGAGATTGCCGACTCGGCGAAGATCACGGGAACGGTGACCGGCGAAGCGATCGCCGTCGCCGAAGGCGCCGTGGTCGAGGGTGTCATGAAAACCACGGTACAACCCAAGCCACTGGAATTCGTGGAAAAACGCGGCAAAGACGACGCCTGATCAGCGCCGGTTGCAGCACCCGGGCCATCCGGCCCGGATTACTGGTCCACTTTGGAAACATAAGGTATCCGCTCGTGTCGGAGTGATACACTTGGCCTGAAATTTTTGGCCGAATAATAACGATGACATGATCGGCAACAGGATTCCGCGAACGCTTCTTTACGTGACCGTGCTTGGCGCAGTGGTCGCGGCGATATTGCTGTCCATGTTCTATGGCCAGTATCGCTGGATGGCCGGACAGATCATGTCGACGAGCTACGAGGAGCACCGCGCCCAGCTCGAGGCCAGCTTCGAACGGCGTGTCCGGGCGGAATTGCATGCGATTTCCGACATGCTACCCGACGACGTAGCCGAGGCGGATGACGGCGCGATCGCCATCACGCTCAATCGAGCGCTCGCCGCAAACCCGAAACTCACCGGCATACAAGTTTCGTTGACCGGCGGCAGGACACTGTCCAGCGGCAATTTCCCGTCGGTCGACAGCATCGAGCCGACCCAATGGCTCGATGACTTCCTGTTGCAATCATCGCCGATCGTCCGGAACGAACTGGAGGTCGGGCGCGTCACCGGATCCTTCGAGCTCGATTCCCTGCACGCCGATCTCGCCAGTTTCAGCGAAGAACTGCGCACCAAGGAAGACGAAAGCCGCCGCATCAGTTACCTCTGGATCGGTGGTGGTACGCTCGCTGTCCTGCTGCTATGCGGGGCCGTTGTCTGGCTGCTTGATCGCGGCCATACAAAACGCATTCGCCAGCTCAAGGCGCAGGCTGAGCGTTTTCGGGACGCCGATTTCGGCGAGCCGCTGCCCGAGACCCGCACCGACGAGCTCGGCGCACTCGCGGCCGTCTTCAACGATTTGCGGGCCAAGCTACTCACGACCACGCATTCACGTGACTACGTAGACAGCATCCTGGCCGGGATGAACGAAGCCATCATAGTCACAACCGACGACGGCCGGATTCAACGCATCAACACGGCGACCACCCACCTGCTCGGTTACGAAGAAGCTGAACTCAAGGGCACTTCGATTGACTTCGTGATCAACTCGAAGAAGAGCCGTTCGCTGGCGGACGACGCGCCGTCCGGGCTTCCGCACGAGGCGATGTTCGAGAGCAAGTTTGGCGAATCCATTCCGGTGTCGTACACGTGCTCGGTTATCGAGGGAGATGGCGGAACAAGCAGCCGGATCTACGCGGCACAGAACATCACGGAGCGCCGCCGTGCCGAGAAGCGTATACGTTACCTGGCGCGTATCGATGCGCTGACCAAGATTCCCAACCGCATGCAGTTTCAGCACCTGCTGCAACGCGGCATTGCCAGGGCCCGGCGCGCCGGCAAGCCGCTCTGCCTGTTCTATATCGACATCGACTATTTCAAGGAAATAAACGACACGTTCGGTCACCTTGCCGGAGACACAACCCTGGAAACCGTCGCCGAGCGGCTGTCGTCAGCCCTGCCGCCCCTCTCGATTATCGGCAGGCTGGCGGGTGACGAGTTCGCCGTGATCGTCAATGGACTGTCGCCCGACAAGGCCGGCCAGAAAGAAACCTCCGCATTGGCGCAGAAGCTTCTTAACAGGCTCGCCGACCCGTTCTACGTGCAGGGCCACGAGGTTTTCATGACCGCCAGCATGGGCATCGCCTACTACCCCAAGGATGCGCCGAACGTCATCGACCTGATTCGCAACGCGGACGCTGCCCTCTACAGCGCGAAGAAGTCGGGGGGCAACGTATTCGCGTACTACGAGCCCGAAATGAACGAGGCGTCCGTCGAACGGCTGATTACCAAGAGCAAGCTCAAACGTGCGTTCGAACGTGACGAGCTGCTGGTCCACTACCAGCCCAAGTACAACCTGGTAACAGGGGAAATCTTCGGCGCCGAAGCGCTGGTTCGCTGGGAGCTTCCCGAGCGCGGCCTCATTCTGCCGTCCGACTTTATCCCGATCGCCGAGGAGACCAGTCTCATTATTGAGATCGGCGAATGGGTTCTGGACAAGGTCTGCGAGGACTTCCGCGTCTGGCAGCGCAGCGTCGGATCACCTGGCCGCGTCTCGGTAAACCTGTCGCTGAAACAACTGCGGCAACTGAATTTCATCAATCGCATTGGGTCGATTCTGCGTAGTCACGAAGTATCGCCTACGTCACTCGAACTCGAGATCACCGAAACGACGCTCATGGAAAACCCGGAGCGCACAATCCATCTGCTCGACCAGCTCTACGGCCTCGGCCTGCACCTCGCGATCGATGATTTCGGAACGGGTTATTCGTCACTGAGCGCGCTGCAGCAATTTCCGATCAGTACGCTCAAGATCGACAGGTCTTTCGTGCGCAACATCGCCACCAATCCAGACGACGCGACCATCGTCGATACGATTATCCAGATGGGCCGCAATCTGAACATGGATGTCGTGGCCGAGGGTGTCGAGGATGAAAGCCAACTGGCGTTCCTGCAGAAACTGGGATGCACGTATGTGCAAGGCCTCTTGTTCGGCGATCCCATGAGCGCCGACAACTACCTGGAACTGCTGCTCGCCCAGGCCGAGGGTACCGATACGCACCGCGCGCTGTTCGGCTGATCCCGCTGTTCATTCCTCGTTCAGTCCAGGTACGCAATAATGGCCCCAATACCCCACAACCGATTGATTTAAAAGACGCTTTTGGCTGACTTCACTCAAACCCGGCAACATGCTTAAATGACCGATCCAAAACCACCCGCCCTGCGGCAATGTGCTGTTGCTGCAGGCTCGATAAAGTAGGACGCATGAACAAACTGACCAGAACGGCCGTGGCCGTAGCCATGTTCTTCGCCGCGCAGGGCGCACTCGCCTGTGACTACCCACAACGCATTGATGTGCCCGATGGCGCAACCGCCACCAAGGAAGACATGATCGCCGGGCAGAAGAGCGTAAAAGCCTACATGGCATCGATGGAAGAGTATCTCTCCTGCATCGAAGCTGACGAAGCTCAGGCGGTATTGAGCATGGGCGATGTCGATGCGGACGCAAAACGCCAGCGAGAAGAATTGTTCAACAAGAAATACAATGCGGCTGTCGAGGAAATGAACCTTGTCGCCGAAGAGTTCAATATGCAGGTGCGCGCCTACAAGGATCGTGATCGGTAGACCTGCCGGTAAACAGAAAAGCCCGTCTTCAGGACGGGCTTTTTTTTGGCCGGAATCGGCGGCATTGCTGTCAGGCCGATTACTTTAACTTGTCGATCTCACGACCGAGATCAAACTTGTTCTCGGTAACGATTCGCTCCAGAACGCGAATACGTTCTTCGAGGCGCTCAATTTGTGCCAGCGTTTCCTCGAGCTCCGGATCCTCTTCTTTTTTCCGGTCTTTCACTTTCAGATATTTCTGAATGGTATCCGCTGTGAAAACGATGGCAACAATGCAAACGACGTAAAACAGTGTGTTCATTGACAAGTCCCTATGCTGTTACTTATAGCTTGCGAAGTTTTTCGTCCAGCTCATACCGCGACGATGTGACGTATTTTTCTATTCTCGCAAGGCGTTCTTCCATCGACTTGTAGCGCCTGCGCACCTCGTCGACATCCGGCTTCGCGGTCCTGATTTCCTCTCGCAGCTTTTCCTTGCGCAGCTCCTCGTAGTCCCTCCCGCCCTGCGTCCTGGAAGACGAAGACGGGATCAGGAACACCGCTGCGAGGTAGCCAACGACCGCGAACGGCATGGCGCACAGAAACGCAATTACCGCGAGGAAGCGCGTTACCTTCAGATTGAACCCAAGATACTCGGCGAGTCCTGCACAGACACCACCGAGGACCGCCTTGTCCTTGTCGCGGTAGAGCCGGCGTTCCGACATTCCGGCACAGATACTCATGCGCGCCTCCAGAATTCATACTCGCTGCGACGCCCGGAATAAACCAGTGGCTTTTCCTTGATCAACAGCGTCAGACCAATGTACACGGCCGCCGTCAGCCAGAAGAACAACAGCAGGCTAATGACCGCTATCACCCGAACCGTTCCAAGTTTGAAATTGAAGCGGTCCGCTACGCCCGCACAAACGCCGAATATCCAGCCGTTCTCACGATCACGGTAGAAGCCTCGCAAAGGGCCGTAGTCAATATTCCACGTGTCTCGACTCATTCTTTCCTCCGTAACTCTGTGTCTTCTCCTGGCCCAAGCCCTGCCCTCACTCGACGTCCGCAGTACGCTCGGCCGCGACGCGTGCTTTCAACGCGTTGAGCTCTTTGTTCACCGACTCTTCGGCTTCCAGGCTCGCAAACTCGTGGTTCAGGTCCTTGGGCAACCCAAGGTCGTAGGCCTCAACCCGGCCTTCCACGTCGTCTATGCGTCGCGTATAGGCTTCGAAGCGCACCATGGCATCGTCGATCTTGTAGTCATGGATCTTCTTGCGCGCCGCCAGTCGGCTGCTTGCAGTCTTGTGGCGAGCCAGCAATGCCTTTTGCCTCGCCTTGGCATCTTCGAGCTTGCTCTCGAGACGCGCGATGTCCTCGTTGAGCTTGCCCAGGCCCTCATCGACGGCGACGTAGTCCTCTTTCAACAGGTCAACCGCCGCCGCGACGCGAGACTTTTCAACCAGCGCGGCCTTGGCCAGGTCTTCCCGACCCTTGCGCATGGCGAGTTCAGCCTTGTCGTCCCAGTCTTTGCGTTCACGCTCGAGCGACTCGATCTTGCGATTCAGGTCCTTCTTGTCGGCGATTGAACGGGCCGCGGCCGAACGGACCTCGACGAGCGTGTCTTCCATTTCCTGAATCATCAGGCGGACAATCTTCTCGGGATCCTCGGCCTTATCGAGAATCGCGTTGATGTTCGAATTCACGATGTCACTGAATCTCGTGAAAATACCCATGATGTTTCCTCTCTTCGCATGAAACCTGCTATGTATACTGCAGCATTCGTGCCAACCGGGTCGAAATATTGTAACTAATTGTTTTTTATAAAAAATCGGATGCATCGCCTGTACCCTGCGGCGTTCCAAGAGTGGTCATTTCTACCAGTAATTAGTGTTCTTGGCTAACTTGTGGCCTAATCAGCCAATGGCTGTTTCTCCCGAATCCCAACCGATCATCGGTGAGGCCCCGGCGTTTCTCGAGATGCTGGAAGACGTCTCGCGGGCCGCACCACTCTCGAAGCCGGTCCTCGTGGTGGGCGAGCGCGGTACCGGCAAGGAACTGATCGCCTCGCGCCTGCATTTCCTGTCCAACCGTTGGGAACAGCATGTCGTCAAGGTCAACTGCGCCGCATTGACCGAGTCGATACTGGAATCGGAATTGTTCGGCCACGAGGCCGGCGCGTTTACGGGAGCGGCAAAGACCCATATCGGCCATTTCGAGCGGGCGGACGGTGGCACGCTTATTCTCGATGAACTCGCGACGATCTCCCTGCGCATGCAGGAAAAGATCCTGCGCACGATCGAGTACGGTGAGATTCAGCGAGTCGGCGGCAACGAGACGCTGCGCGTCGACGTCAGGATTGTGGGTTCGACGAACGCGGACCTTCAGTCCCTGGCGGCCGAGGGCCGGTTTCGCAAGGACCTGCTCGATCGCCTCGCATTCGATGTCATCACACTGCCGCCGCTGCGAGAGCGCACGGAGGATATCCTGCCACTGGCCAATGCGTTTGCGATCAATATGGCCAGCGAGCTGAAATGGCGCTTCTTCCCGGGCTTCAGCGCCAGGGCAACGTCTGCGATGCTCCGCAACAAGTGGCCCGGCAATGTCCGGGAATTGAAATTCGCCATTGAGAGGTCGGTGTATCGTTCCACCGACCCCGAGAAACCGATTGCCGACATTGCGCTGGATCCGTTTGACTCACCCTTCAAAATCGCCGAGACACCCGCGAGGGAACGATCGGTCATAGCACGTCGCAAAGCGCCGCTGTTACCGGCTGACCTGAAACAGCGCCTGATCGATACCGAGGTGGATCTACTTGAGGCCGCGCTCGAGAAAGCGCGTTACAACCAGCGCCTGGCGGCGGACTTGCTTGGGCTGAGCTACCACCAGTTCCGGGGCCGGTTGCGAAAACTGAATGTCAGCAGCCGGCCCGGAAGCCCGTGATCAACTCTCGTCGCGGTAGCGACGTACGTAGATGGCGGCGGTCGTCAGCAAGGCACAGACCAGCAGGCCACTCCAGAAACCGGGATCGGTCACAAAGCCGACGAGATCCATGTGCTCGAGGAGGCTGATGTTTCCCACGCCATCGCGCCATTGCTCTTCCTCGAAGAACCGCTCGAGACTCATGCTGTGGAAGAGCGGCGTCATGTCTCCTCGCTCACCGACCGTTGTCAGGAAGTACTGGGTCCGAAAGACAATCCACTCGAGCAGGCCAAGCACGATCGGTGGCATGAAGGCCATCAGAATCGGCATGCGCTTGGCCCAGGTCGAGACGAACAGGAACCAGGCGATGAAAGGCGACATCCACAGTCCCGATGCGATGACCACAATGAGCGCCGCGAGCCAGTTGTCGAGAATCGAAATTGAACCCCAGATCAGCAGACCGGCGTCACCGCCCTTTCCCGACACCCAGATACTCGTGACGATCAGGTTGACGAGATGCGTCAGCCAGATGCCGACAGCAGTGATTGCCGGAATGACGATCGCGGCCGTTATGAGCTTCGAGATCACCGTCTCCGCATCCGTCGCGGGCATGGACCGCCAGAACAGGATGCTCTTGTCCTTGCGTTCCGCATACAGCGAATCGAGGCTGTAGAACACGGTCAGGAACATCAGCGCGACAAGGAACACCCAGGAGGTACCGACGAAAAACCCGGTCAGCACCGCTCGTCGCTCCACGTCGCCGGCGATGTTTTGCGCGCCGAAGATGGCCAGATCCAGTTCCTTCGCGAAACCGGACGCCAGCACCAGCATGGCCAGAACACCCAGCGTCACGATAACGGCTATCGCGGCCGGCGTGACGTAGATAGAGCGATGCTCCCAGAGCTCGCGTTTGATCAAGGCAAACTGGTGACCAATCATTTGCGCGCCTCCTTGATTTTCGCAACGAACAGATCCGCGACCGAAGGAATGCGGAGCTCACCGAGCCCATCCAGGTATTCGCGGCTGACGCCCTCGAACAGCATGACCGATTTACCGAACATCTCATGCTCTGCAATCGGCCGCAGTCCGCGCGCTTTCTTTGCAGCGTCGCCCGAGGCCATGAGTTCGACGTAGGTATCGCTCAGGCTGTCCATTGACGAATCGAGCAGAATCTTACCGTCGTTGATAAACATGATGTCCGTCAGCAGGTTCTCGATCTCCTCAACCTGGTGCGTCGTAATCAGGATGGTTCTTTCCTCATCGAAATAGTCGTTAAGCAGGTTGGAGTAGAATTCCTTGCGAAACAGGATGTCGAGACCCAGTGTCGGTTCGTCCAGGACCAGCAGCTTGGCGTCGATGGCCATGATGATGGACAGGTGTAGCTGGGTCACCATGCCCTTCGACAGTTCCTTGACCCTGGACGTGGACATGATCTTCGTCTGCTTGAGGAGTTCTTCGGCGCGCTTACGCGAGAAATTAGGGTGAATGGCCTCGACGTAGTCGAGTAGCTGCGAGACTTTTATCCAGCGCGGCAACACGGCAACGTCCGCGATGAAGCAGATGTTCTGCATGAGCTGCTTGCGCTGCCGGAACGGATTGAACCCGAGAACGGACAGGTCGCCTTCGCAGTCGGTGAGACCCAGCACGGCCTTGAGCAACGTTGTCTTGCCGGCACCGTTCGGTCCGATCAGTCCGAGGATTTTGCCCTTCTCGATGTCGAAACTGACATTGTCGACGGCACGCACCGCGCCAAAACGCTTTGAAACGCCACGGGCACTGACCAGGCTAGTCATTGTCCACTCCTGAATCTTTATTGGTATTTTGTTGCGGAAGGTCGCCCACCTCGAGCCCGAGACGCTCGATGGTCGCCAGGATTTTCGGCCACTCCTTGTCGAGAAAACGCCCGCGTTCTGCCTTGAGGAGTTCCTTGCGCGCGCCTTCGTTGACGAACATGCCACGGCCGCGCTTCTTCTCAACCAGGCCTTCGTCGACAAGCTCCTGGTAACCCTTGAGCACGGTCAGAGGATTGAGACGGTACTCGGCCGCGACGTTCCTGACCGATGGCAGCGCGTCGCCGTCACCCAGCACGCCCTCCAGGATCATCGCAACGACGCGGTCCCGCAACTGGCGATAGATGGGTTGGTCTTCATTCCATTTCGGATCCATTACTTCTCGGGTTCCTGCTCGTGTCTCGCGCCGCGGCGCTTAAAAAGGCGCCGGCCAGTCGGGGGCCGGCGCAACGTTCCGTCGCTACTTTACTCGTCTTCGAGACGGAAATGAGGGCTCTTCAGCACTTCATCGTGTGCCGCATCCAGGGCTGCCAGCTGGTAGGCCCGGCTGTTCGACTGGCCCGCGACGAGCGCGACCAGCATCAGAAACATCACGACAAAACTAACAATTTCATTAACATAGGGTGACAGTTTGCGCATATCTTCTCTCCCGGCCTGTCCGGGCGCCCTGTTCGGGGGTAGGTGAATTGGTGTTATAGTCAACTATAACACTAAGAATCCACTTTGCAAGCCTTTTGTTGACCTTTTTAACCCACTCACCGGGCAGACCCCGTTAGTAAGGGAAATGACGACGGGACCGCCCATGATCGCAGACGCTCGATCCCTCGCCGTACAGGCGAATTCACAGCCCGGCGCGCTTTGCAGGAAGCCGTCGCTCGCCTATGCTCGGGCCATGACGCACACACCGGAAGACAGTGCCCTGATGTTGCGGTACGGGGACGGCGACGTGCAGGCCTTCGAGATTTTGTATCGACGCCATAACGATGCGATCTACCGTTACCTGCTCCGCCTTAGCGGCCATCGCGATTGCGCCGACGACATTTTCCAGGAGGTGTGGGGCAAGATCATCAAGGCGCGGGAATCCTACCGCCCCACGGCGAAGTTCACGACGTTTCTCTATCGAGTCGCCCACAACTGCTTTATCGACTATGTACGCCGTAACAAGCGTCACTCGACCAACACGGAACTCGAACCCGAGCTGCACAGCCACCCGGGCGAGTCGCCTGAGACTGAGACCGAGCGTAGCCTGGCGAGAGAGCGCCTCGAAATCGCATTGACGACATTGCCCGAGGAACAGCGCGATGCCTTCCTGTTACACGAGGAAGGCGGTCTCAGCGTTGACCAGATTGCGGCGGTAACGGGCTGCAATCGCGAAACAGCGAAAAGTCGGCTCCGCTATGCCATCAACAAGTTGCGCAGCGCGATCGACGAACCGGCAGAACGAACATGACGAAAGAAATGAACCACGACGACAGCCTGGTCTCCGCGACCTATCGGGATCTCGCCACTGAGACGACCCCGCCGGAACTCGACCGCAAGATCCTGTCGATGTCTGCCGGTGCGGGGCGCTCGCGGTATGGTTTGGCGCGCGCGTGGATACGACCGGTCGCATGGGCGGCGACCATCGGCCTGAGCCTCGCCTTCGTGCTCGAGATGTCGCAGCTTGACGATGTTGCTTCACCTCCTGCAAGCACCGAGGCAGCGGACGTTGCCGCAGAGTCCAGCGTGCGGCTCGAGGCCCAAACGCCGGCCCGGCAGGAGGACCGTGCACAGCCCCCGGCGGCCATGCGGTCGGACGCGCCCACCGCCGCGCGAACCGGTGCCGCTTTGCCCGCGACAGTGCCGGAACCTGCACAGAAAGCGGAAGCCGGACTGTCGGCGGAGACGACCTCCGTATCCGGGGATTTCGAGACCGCTGACATGGATATGCTGCGCGAGGCGGAGCAACAGGCAAGAGCACGATCGGGGTCGGAACAGGACACCGCGCTGCCTGACCAGGCCGCGGCTTTCGACGCCGCAATGACGCTTGAGAAGAAGATGCAGACCGAGCACTGCGACCGCGAGGCACGGTCGCAGGCGATCACCTGGTTCGCCTGCATCGAGGAATTGCGGGACACGGGACTGGCCGAAGCAGCCGAGCAGGAGCTTGCCCAGCTGACGGCCCGCTTCCCTGAATTCGAGGAACCAGCGCAAAACAGGTAGTTCCCGACAGTGCCTGACGAGCTCGCCGGTGCTAAAATTCTCGCCCCGAAATCTACTGCACATCTCGTCAGGAATCTAAAATGCAAACACCCGTTCGTGTCACGATCACCGGCGCTGCCGGTCAGATCGGCTACCAGCTCGCCTTCCGTATCGCCTCAGGCCAGATGCTGGGCAGCGATCAACCCGTTGTACTCCAGCTACTGGAGATCCCGCCCGCGCTGCCGGCCCTGCAGGGCGTCGTCATGGAACTCGATGACTGCGCTTTCGGCACACTTGCCGGCATCGTTGCCACGGACGACCCGAATGTCGCCTTCAAGGACGCCGACTACGCGTTGCTCGTCGGTGCACGTCCGCGAGGCCCCGGCATGGAGCGCAAGGATCTGCTGGAAGCCAACGCCGCGATCTTCTCGGTCCAGGGCAAGGCCATGAATGAACACGCAAGCCGCGATGTGAAGGTACTCGTCGTCGGCAACCCGGCCAATACCAATGCGCTGATTGCACAGGCCAACGCTCCGGACCTGAACCCGCGTAATTTCACGGCTATGACGCGCCTCGACCACAACCGCGCGATGGCGCAGCTGGCCGCGAAGACAGGCAGCCACGTCAACGACATTCAACGCATGACCATCTGGGGCAACCACTCTGCCACCCAGTATCCCGACGTGAGCCACGCGACCGTGAACGGCAAGCAGGCCAGCGCGCTCGTGGCGCAGGATTGGCTGGTCGACGACTTCATTCCGGTTGTGCAGCAGCGCGGTGCGGCAATTATCAAGGCACGTGGCGCTTCGTCGGCCGCCTCCGCCGCATCGGCAGCCATCGATCATATGCACGACTGGGCCCTCGGCACGCCCGGGAAGGACTGGGTCAGCATGGCGATTCCGGCTGACGGCAGCTACGGCATCGAGCCCGGTATCGTCTATTCCTACCCCGTACGTTGTAGCGGCGGCGACTATGAAATCGTACAGGGCCTCGACATTGACGACTTTAGTCGCGAACGCATGAATCAGACAGAAACTGAGCTGCGGGAGGAACGTGCCGCGATAGCAGAACTCCTATAGAGTGTATTTCAGCAATATTGCTGTCCCTGGAACCGATATAAGGAAACCTCGACTTGACCGGTTTTACCGTTAGCTTGCTTTGGGCGCTGCTGTTTATCGGCGGCGGTATTTTCCTCGCGTACCAGCGTGTGGATCTGCGCACGTCGACGATTGCGACAGGCATTGCCCTTGCCGCCTACACCGTCTTCGGTGACGGCGCCTGGTGGTGGCTCATCATTCTATGGGCCGCATTCGGTGTCATGGTCGTACCCAATCTCATCGAGGTACGACGGGAAAAAATTACGAAACCCCTGCTGGCGGTGTACCGCAAGATGCTGCCGTCCATGTCCGATACCGAGCGCGAGGCGCTCGAGGCCGGCAATGTGTGGTGGGACGGTGAGCTGTTCTCGGGCATGCCGGAGTGGGACAAGCTGATGTCGTTCCCGCCGCCGAAATTGTCGGAAGAGGAACGGGCGTTCATCGACGGTCCTTGTGAAGAGCTGTGTCGCATGATCGACGACTGGCAGATCTGCCACGAACTTGCGGACATGCCCAAAGATGTCTGGGATTACATCATCGAGCACCGCTTCTTCGCGATGATCATTCCGAAACAATACGGTGGTCTCGAGTTTTCCGCCTACGCGACGGCGATGGTCCTGGCCAAGATCGGTGGGCGCAGCGCAACCGTCGGCTCGACGATCGGTGTGCCCAATTCGCTGGGCCCGGCCGAGCTCCTGCTGCACTACGGCACGGACGAGCAGAAACAACGCTATCTGCCCGGCCTTGCCTCGGGCAAGGAGATCCCCTGTTTCGCCCTGACCTCACCCCAGGCCGGCTCTGACGCGGCTGCGTTGATCGACAACGGTGTCGTCTGCAAGGGGCAATGGAACGGCGAGACGATTACGGGCATCCGGCTCAACTGGAACAAGCGCTATATCACGCTCGCCCCCGTCGCGACGGTGCTTGGACTGGCGTTCAAACTGTACGATCCGGACCACCTGATTGGCGACCAGGACGAGTACGGCATCACGGCCGCACTGATACCGGCCGATACCAAGGGTGTCGAGATCGGCCGGCGCCACTACCCGCTGACGATCGCCTTCCAGAACGGGCCGACGTCGGGCACAGACGTCTTTGTGCCACTCGATTACATCATTGGCGGTCCCGAGATGGCCGGCAAGGGCTGGAGGATGCTCGTCGAGCTGCTCTCCGTCGGTCGCGCAATCTCGCTGCCGGCCGCATCCTGCGGTGGCGGCCAGGCGGCCAGCTACGCCGCCGGCGCCTATACCAGCATTCGCAAGCAGTTCAATACGTCGATCGCCAACTTCGAGGGTGTCGGCGAGGCGCTGACCCGGATCGCGGGCCATACCTACATCATCAACTCGGCATTGTCAGTAACGGCAGGGGCGATCGACCAGGGTGAAAAGCCTGCGGTGCCGTCGGCCATTCTCAAGTACCACTGTACGGAACTGGGTCGCAAGATATCGGACGACTGCATGGACGTGCATGGCGGCAAGGCCATCATGATGGGCCCGAACAACTACCTGGGCCGGGCGTACATGGCGACGCCGATCGCCATCACGGTGGAAGGCGCCAATATCCTGACGCGCAGCCTGATTATCTACGGCCAGGGGGCCATTCGCTGTCATCCCTTCGTCCTGCGAGAGTTACAGGCAGCCGCCGACGAGGATCACGATCGCGGCCTGATCGAGTTCGACGATGCCCTGTTCGGCCATATCGGCTATGCCATCAGCAACATGGCGCGCTCGATGTTCCTGGCGTTGACGCATGCGAAGTTCAGCCGCGTGCCGCTCAACACGCCGACACGGCGCTACTACCAGAACATCAATCGCTACACGGCCGCGTTCGCACTGGCGTCAGATTTCGCCATGCTGACACTCGGCGGCGCACTCAAGAAGCGCGAATTGCTCTCGGCAAGACTGGGCGACATCCTGAGCTCGATGTACCTCGCCTCGTGCGTCCTCAAACATTTCGAGGACCAGGGCCGCCGCGCAACGGACCTCCCGCTGGTCGAGTGGTCGGTTCGCACGCTCATGTACCAGGCTCAGGAAGCGCTGCATGCCTTCCTGTTGAATTTCCCGAATCGCTGGGTCGCCTGGTTCCTGCGCTTCTTCATTTTCCCGCGCGGCCGCACCTACAAGGCGCCGTCGGATGAGATCGGGCGCAAGGTTGTCGAGCTCATTACGACACCGGGCGAGTCGCGCGAGCGACTCAGCGAGTTCGCCTACACGACGCTGGAGCCGGGCAACCCACTGGGCAAGTTGCAGGAAGCGCTGGAACTCTCGAAAGAACACGCACCGCTCGAGAAGCGCCTGCGTCAGGCCAGGAAGGAAGGCCTGATCGCGTCTGACTACCTCGGTCTGCAGATCGAAGAGGCGGAGAAAGCACAGGTCATCAGCAAGGCAGAGGCCAATAGCCTGCGCGACTACCATGAAAAACTGACCGCCCTCCTCGCTGTGGACGATTTCGCGCCCGTCGACCTGCAGCGCGCTGCGCCGGCCGACCAGGCGCCCGGCTCAAAGCCGGCGACAAAGAAGAAAGCAGCGCGTAAGAAGGCCGGCAAGAAGAAAGCTGCAAAAGCCTGATCAATGGCCAGGAAGCCCGCGCCGTTGCCCGACCACCCGAACTGCCTTAACTGCGGTACGGAACTTCGAGGGCAATACTGCGGCTCCTGTGGTCAGCGTGCCCGTGGTCGCCTGATCAGCCTCTGGGAGCTCTTGCAGGACGCATTCGGCGACCTCTTCGAGCTCGACTCCAGGTTGTGGCGCACCCTGATTCCGCTGCTGGCCCGGCCCGGCAAACTGACCCTCGACTACCTCGAGGGTCGGCGCGCGCGCTACATGCCGCCATTCCGCATGTACCTCGTGCTCAGCGTCATGTTTTTCATCATCGCGTTCTTCGACCCGCAGGACGATTTCGGCCTGCTGTTCGAGCCGGAACCCGAAGCGACGCCTGAGGAAATCGAAGCCCGGGATGACGCGATCGACAAGGCGGAATCGCAGGCGCGCGACGTTGTCGACGAACTCGCCGCGGAAGGCATCATTACGCAGGCTGAGGCCGACCAGGCGAAGCCGGACAGCGATTGGACATTTACGATTTACGACGCAGGCAAGGGCGGTGCCATCAATTTTGATGTCGACGAGGAATCGGGCAAGTGTACGCTGGATCAAGAACGCTATGACCAGATGCCCGCCTGGTTCAAAAGGCGCGTCACCTCGAAGAGGCTCGTCGACATGTGCGAACGCTTCCATCGCGAGGGGGCCAAGATTCTGCTGGACCCGTTACTGGACAACATTCCAGTAGCGCTCTTTGTGCTGCTGCCGTTCATGGCACTGGTACTGAAAGCCCTGTACCCACTGTCGCGGCGCTATTTCGTTGAGCACCTGCTGTTCTTCATACACTTTCATTCCTTCTTCTTCCTGATCCTGACCCTGCAAATACTTTATTCCAGATTCGTGGCGCTCGTGCACCTACCTGAAGCCATCTCGATCCTGGTAGTGGTAGCCGCATCGTTCTATATACCGGTCTACCTGTACAAAGCCATGCGGCGAGTTTATGGCCAGGGGCATCTCTTTACCTTCACCAAGTACGTCATCCTGGTGATCACCTACATGATCGGTGCCGGGATGACGATGCTCGGTGCACTGCTGTTTGCACTGCTGTCCGTGTCCGCTTGACGTCCAAGGAGACAAAAAAATGACTAAGTCGATCCTGTCCGTATGCTTCCTGCTCTTGCTGATGAGCGCCTGCAGTAAGGAGACGCCGGAACCTGCGGCAGTCGCTGTCGCGGACCCCGAGCCAGCCGGCCTGGCGCGCACCGCGTCCGTGCCGGGCGCGCGGGTGTTTTTCATAAGTCCCGTCGACGGTGCGACCGTCAGCAATCCTGTCAAGGTCGTCTTCGGCATCGAGGGAATGGAGGTCGTAGCGGCGGGTAACGACATCCCGCATTCCGGTCACCATCACCTGCTGATCGACACCGGCCTGCCGGATCTGGGCCTGCCGATTCCCAAGGACAGCCAGCACGTTCATTTCGGCGACGGCAGCACGGAGACGGAAATCACGCTGGAACCGGGCCGGCATTCGCTGCAGATGCTGCTGGGCGACCACCTGCATATCCCCCACGAGCCGCCAATCCTGTCGGACCCGATAACGATCCTTGTTGAATAAGGTGTTGAGTGCCAAGGCCCGGGGCTCTAAAATCGCCGGGCCATAGCGAACTATTCACATGAACCAGCCCCACACAACAAGACCCATCGGTATCAGCGGCCTGGCCGCCTATATCCCGCCGTACCGTGTATGGCTGGAAGACTGGTGTGACTGGACGGATAACCAGTGGCCGAAGATCCGCGAGGTTGTGGGGCGCAGTTTCAGGGTCCGTGGGCCAAACCACAGTGTCTACACGATGGCCGCCAATGCCGTCATTCGACTGATAGACCAGTACGACGTCGATCCGACGCGCGTCAAGTTCCTTGGCCTGGGCACGGAATCAAGTACCGATAACTCCGCTGGCGCCATCATTATCAAGGGCATGGTGGATGAGGCGCTGATCGCGCGCGGCAGGCCGCCTATTTCGCGCAGTTGCGAGGTGCCGGAGTTCAAACATGCCTGCCTCGGCGGTGTGTATGGCATGAAGGGCGCGATTCGCCACCTGGCACTGGACGGCGCCGGCAGCCAGGCCATCGTCGTCTGCGCGGATATCGCCGAGTATGCGAGGGGCAGCTCCGGCGAGCCCACGCAGGGTGCCGGTGCCGTCGCCATGCTGCTCGAGGAGGATCCGCAGCTCGCCGTGGTCGACCTGGTCGGCTCGGGCTCGGCCTCGGACTATCGCATCATGGATTTCCGCAAGCCGATGGCACGCTTCTGCGGCCAGGACCGTTCGGAGACTCACCAGGTGCAGGACTTCCCGGTGTTCAACGGCAAGTACTCGACGACCTGTTACATCGACGAGACGCTGCATGCACTGAATGACATGTATGAGAAGCGGGGACTGAACCCGAGCCAGTACCTGCGCTCCCTGCGATCCGTGTTCATGCACCGCCCCTACCGCCGCATGCCCGAAACGGGTTGGGCGGTTTCCTACCTGTTTGCGCTGGGCCACGGCAACGGCGAAGACAAGGCTGAACTCGCATCCTACTGTTACGAGGCCGGGATCGACGTCGAGCTGATGCGCGCCGAAATGGCGTCCAAGCCGGAGGTCGCGAGGCTCGCGCAACCCGACAAGCTCAGCTACGAGGCCTATCCCCTGACGATGGCCGCACTGCGCGCCTTCCGCGCGTCACGTCATTTCCGCCGCGAGATCCTCGACAAGATGAAACTCGGCAGCGACACGATGCTCGACCTGGGTAACCTGTACACAGCGGCACTGCCTGCGTGGATGGCCGCCGGCTTCGAACAGGCACTGGATGAGAATTCACTTGAAACAGGACAGGAAGTACTGACCCTCGGCTACGGCAGCGGCGATGCGGCCGAGGTCATTCCGTTCTTCATGGCCGAAGGCTGGCAGGAAGCCACGCGCAAGATTCGCTTCGGTGAGGCAATGCAGTTCGCCGTCGACCTTACGTTCGAACAATACAAAGCGCTGCATGACGGTCGACGGGTTGGCGACCTGGACTACGTGCCGAACAACGAGTTCGTCATCGAGCGGGTCGGCCGTTCGGATGAGCGTCACTTTACCGATTTCGGCATCGAGTACTACAAGTACATCGCCTAGGGCGTGCAATAGCGGGCAAGCTGCCCCGCGTAATTCCTGTTCAGCTCCTGCCACTCCTGTTTGAACCAGGGCGTGAAGCGGTCCGGCTGGTGCTCGAATTCATCGGCAAGCGCGCTGGCCGAGACGTAACGAACGCCGGCGATTTCGCTTTCGTTCGGCTGGATCTCATCACTGGCCCGGCCAAGGAACACGTGGCAGAGCTCGTTTTCGGAGCCCAGGTCACCAAACTTCGCCGCATAGCAAAACCGGTAGACATACTCGAGCTCGGCTTGAAAATTAAGCTCGTCCAGTAGTCGCCGTGAGGTTGCGACCTCCAGCGTCTCCCCGCGCCGCGGATGACTGCAGCAACTGTTGGACCAGTAACCGCCCCACAGGCGCTTCGACCACGCACGTTGTTGCAGCAGCAACTCCCCTGCGTCATTGAAGAGAAACAGGGAAAAAGCACGGTGCAGGATTCCGGCACCATTGTGGGCATCCGCTTTTGCCGCGAAGCCGATCTCGTTGTCGTCCCGGTCGACCAGGATGAGTTCCTCGCTTTCCGAGGAGACGATCCGATGTTGGTCGTTCACGATGGCCCTCCCGCGTGCAGTGCGAGCGTTTCGAAGCCGGCCTGTCGCAACGCACCCTCTACCTCGTCGATAGACCCAGGGCACAGCGCGACAATCGATCCGCCGCCGCCCGCCCCCGTCAACTTGGCGCCCAGCGCGCCGCTCTGACGTGCGAGATTCACCATGTACTCGAGGTTCGGTGTTGCAACGCCAATGGCATTGAGCAGCCCATGGCAGACGTTCATCGCGGCACCGAGTTTGTGCCAGTCGCCGGCCTGCAGGGCAGCGGCGCCCTCCAGGCTCAGCCTGTCCATGTGATCGAACACCGCATCATAGTGCGCCTTCGCCTTCTCCCGTCGCGCACGCACTGCGGCGACCACCTCACTGGTCCGGCCTGTTTCGTCCCCCCATGCAACCAGCAACGGCGGAAGCGAGGGCACATCCAGTGCATCGATCTGCAGTCCATCGTCGCGCCGGAACAGCATCGGTTGCGCATACGTCGACAGTGTATTGTCGATACCGGACGGCGTTCCGTGCGCGAGCTTTTCACTGGCAAACGCGATCTCGTTGACGCGCTGGTCATCCAGCCCGAGATCCAGGTAGGCATCGAAGGCCCTCGCGATGGCAACCGCGATCGCTGCGGATGACCCGAGTCCCTTTCCGAAAGGCAGTCGGGAATTCACGATTATCCGGACGTCTGCACCTGCAACGCCCATCTCGTTAAGGAGACAGGCGACGAACGCATCCGGTAGTGTGTGCGAGAGGGTCTTCGCGGCCACGATCGACACGTCGACGGCACCGGGAATCGGCAACGCCAGCGCGTGACGTCCATACACCACCGCATGTTCGCCGAGCAGGATGACCTTGCCCGCGGCCGACGCTGTTGGCGCATCCGCATCGACACGCTGGAGCGACGCGAGAATCTCGCGCGCCTTCCAGTCCTTGATCTCGCCGCTCTCGACCAGTTGTTCGACGACCGTGTCCAGCAATGAGTCCGGCGCACCCGCCGATGCGGCTACGCTACGCGCGTGCAGTTGCATATGACCGGCCTGGATACCGTGTGTCGCCAGCGCGCGCAGCGCCGCGAAATTCTGAGCGAGACCAACTGCTGCCATGAGTTCCGCCAGCTCCCGAGCATTGTCGGCGCCGGCAAGCGCCAGCCCCAGTCGTGCCGCAGGATTGTTTGCCAGCGTGCCGCCAACCGTGCCGACCTTCAGCGGCAGTTTGATCTCGCCGACAAGATCCCCGTTCTCGGCAGCATGCCAGCGCGTCAGCGACTGGTACCTGCCGCTGGCCGCGGCATACGCATGGGCCCCGGCCTCTACAGCCCGCCAGTCGTTCCCGGTCGCGATCGCGACCGCGTCGATGCCGTTCATGATGCCCTTGTTATGCGTCGCCGCCCGGTACGGATCGACCAGGGCTATATCGTTGGCCGTAATAATGGCGTCACGCACATCGGCCGGCAAGGCATACCGCACGCGTGCCGTGAACATTGAACGATCGGCGAGATTGGACAGGATGCGCAGCGCGACCTGCCCGTCACACAGCGCAGCGATCTCGGGCGCCACGGCCTCGCAAATCGAATTGACGAGATTGGCCCCCATGGCGTCGCGGGTGTCGACGAGCACGTGCACCGCGATGAGTGGCCGGCCGTCCGGCAGCGCGAAAAGACGAACCTCGATATCCCGTACACCGCCGCCGCGCTCGAGCAGGCGTGGGTGCACTGCATTGGCTGCGTCGAGCAACTCCGGTCTCGCGGCCCCGATTGCGGCTATCGCATTGTCGGCGTCCTGCACGTCGACAAGGTGCACCTGGCCGACCAGCAGCTGGCTATGGCTCTCGACCTCGAAGCCTCCGGTCGGGCGCGCCATGGCCGCGGCGCCACTCAGACCGGCAACGATCGACGGTTCTTCGACAACGAGAGGCACGACATGCTCCCGATCGTTGACGATGAAATTGGGGGCGATCGCGAAGGGCAGACCGAAGATGCCGACCACGTTCTCGATCATATGGTCGGCCGCAGTCGCTGCCAGGACATGGCGTCCATCGCGCAGGCGCGCTGCGTCGGCGGACGACAGCCAGCCCTGCTCCTCGAGCCTGGCAATACGTTCGGGGATGCTCAGCCTGTAGAGTCCGGAGATACGCGAGTCCGTCATGTCGATTCCAGCCGCACGCCATCCGGATCCAGGTCACAGGGCACCACGCCGCGCATGAGATGGGCATGCTGTGTCACGAACGCATCCAGCGCCGCGGCGTCACTGCCGAACAGCACGCCGATGTCGCCGCCCCCGGCGCCCGCTGGCTTGTAGACGAGGTTGTTCACGATCGCGGCGTCCGTCAGTTCATCGTGGCCAGCATCGAATATGCCGAGGTCATGGTCAACACTGAACTGCCGAAGCACGCCGGTGTAGGCCAGGTATTCGACAAGTATCCTGTTCGCGTCGCCGCTGCCCCACGCTTGTGCCATCCCGGACGCCGCGAGCCCCAATGCCGATCGCGACGGGCGGACCGCCTGCGCCGCCAGCTTCTGCAGCTTCGCGCCGGTGCTCGCAGCGACCCCGGTCCAGAGCACACGCAGGCAGAGGCCATCCGGCCAGCGCAGTGGCTGCACGCGCTGCGATGACATCTCGTATTCAATGAGCCCGCCGTGAACCGCTGCCGCCACATCGACACCGCTGCCCGTGCCCGCCTGCAGTTTGCGGTGTGCATCGCGTGCCGGGGCAAACACATCGACGGAACGGTACTTCGCCGCAGCCAGCGCCACCGTCACCGCGGCACTTGAACCGGCTCCAATTTTTTGATCGCCGAGGAAGAATGCCCGCGTATCGAGTTCAATAGTACTCGCGGGACGAGTGCTGCCGTACACCGCATCAACGACGGCAAACGGAGCATCGCCTGAATACCCTGGTGTGGTGACATGGCATTGCCCGTCATCGCTGTCGGCCACGCTCGCGAACGCGCGACGATTGACGGCCATACAGATCGCCGGGGCGCCGAAAAGCACGGCGTACTCGCCGGACAGTACGATTTTTCCAGGCGCGCTGGCGACCACCGTCATGCATTCCGCTCCAGTCGAGCCCCGCTACCCAGCCCGGTCGTCATGATGTCGGCAACACCGGCCGTAGCCTGCAGCGCTGCCTCGACATCGCCGACATGTTCCGGAAGACAAACGGCCTTAACCTGTGGCCCGGCATCGATCGTGAAGAACACGCCGAGGCCCTGGCCCTGCAGCTGCCGCACGGTCTGCATGCAGCGCATGGTCGCCGCGTTCCAGTACACGAGCGGTGGCCGGGAGGCCCACATGACCGAGTGCATTTTCAGGCAGTTGTGCTCGGCGACCGTCGCGAGTTTTTCGAAATCCCTGTCTGCTATCGCGGTGCGCGCAATGTCCAGGTCGTGCTCCTGCTGATCGACCCACTTGGCGTAGAACGGTGATGTCTTGCGGCTGATCTCCATCGCTTCGGTCGAGCCGACGGCTTTGGGTCCGGTTTCCGTGATGGCAACAACGACCTTCAACGGCCACTCCGCCGACGCACACAAAGACTGCACGACAACCGCGTCCTCCCGGTTCTCAAGCTCGACGAATCCGCCGAGCAGCGACCGCGCGGCCGACCCGGACGCCCTGCCCGCCAGGTTCGCCAGCACGTCCGCCGCCAGGGTCCTGCCACTTGCGTGTGCACCCGCAACCGTCAGCGCGGCGAAAGACGACGCAGACGACGCCAGCCCGGCCGCGATCGGAAAATTGCAGGTACTGGCAATACGGGCCCTGGCGCGCTCCGGTCCCGCGACGCTGTCGAGGCAAGCGGACAGCCTCGGCAACATCTTCTCCTCAGGCCTGCCGTTGACCGTCAGGACATCGTGTTCGAGGGCTGCATCGAACGCGACCTGCATGCGCGTGTACAACTCGCGCAACGTCACCGAGATGGAACCCACAGCGGGCAGGTTGCGTTCGACGTCTCGCTTGCCCCAGTACTTGATGAGCGCGATATTCGGCTGTGCGATCGCCGTTCCCTGCATGCCCGTATCGTCCTTCAAAGTGTCCGCAAAGGACGCGAATTATAGCCCAGCGGGGCGCGCGCACAGCGGCTCGTTTCGGTGTAGGCTACATGACCCGACGACGCAGGAACCAGCACGTTGCCCCACCAGTTCAAAGACCGGATAGCGGACTACCAACGGCGCGTGGACGAGCGCCTGGATGAAGCGCTCCCGCCGGCATCCCTTGCGCCGGAACGACTTCACGATGCCATGCGCTATGCGGTCTTCAACGGCGGCAAGCGGGTACGGCCCTTGCTCGTTTACGCAGCCGGGGAGTGCCTCGGCGTCGCCCCGGACCTGCTCGACGCGCCCGCCGTGGCCATCGAACTGATCCATGCGTTCTCGCTTGTGCACGACGACCTGCCTGCCATGGATGACGACGATCTGCGGCGCGGCAAACCTACGGTGCATATCCGCTACGATGAAGCGACGGCGATACTCGCCGCCGATGCCCTGCAGCCGCTCGCCTTTTCCGTGCTCGCCCGCGTCGAGCGCACTTCGCCGGCTGCCAGGAATTCACTGGTCAGGCTTGTTGCGGACGCCTGCGGCTCCGTCGGCATGACAGGCGGCCAGTCCATCGACCTGGCAGCAGAAGGCAGGACGCTGACCGTTGCCGAACTCGAGCACATGTATGCGCTCAAAACCGGCGCATTGATACACGCGGCGATCGTTTCCGCTTGCCTGTTGCGTGAAGATCTCGACACGGCGAGTGCCACGGCGCTCGACGCGTTCGGGAAGCACATAGGTATCGCCTTCCAGATCAAGGACGATATTCTCGATATCGAGGGCGAGACACATGTCATCGGCAAGCCGTCCGGTTCGGATGCGAAGCTCGGCAAGGCGACCTATCCCGCGCTGTTCGGCATCGACGCGTCCCGGGCGCGCTGTGACGAGCTACTGTGCAGCGCCATGGCCAACCTCGAGCCCTTCGGCGCAGCGTCAGGCCCGCTCGAGTGGCTGGCGCGGTATATCGTCGAACGCGGGGAGTAGACCCCGATGGCGCAGGCACGCAGCATTCTGCATGTCGATATGGACGCCTTCTACGCGTCGGTCGAGCAGCGCGACAACCCCGAGCTTCGCGGCCAACCCCTCGTCGTGGGCGGCACGACCAATCGCGGTGTCGTGGCCGCGGCCAGCTACGAGGCACGCGAGTTCGGCATTCGCTCCGCCATGCCCATGCGCGAGGCCTATCGACGGTGCCCGGGCCTGTTGCGCGTACAACCACGGATGGCGCACTACAAGACCGCGTCGAAACAGGTTTTCGAAATATTCAGGCGATTCACGCCGCTGGTCGAAGGCCTTTCTCTCGACGAGGCTTTTCTCGACATCACGGCAAGCGTCGCCCTGTTCGGAACGCCCGTGGAGATCGCGACAGCCATCAAACGCGAGATCCTCGAGACTACCGGGCTCACCGCGTCCGTTGGCATCGCAGAGAACAAGCTGGTCGCCAAGATTGCGTCCGAGCTCGACAAGCCTGACGGGCTGACGATCATCCTGCCTGGCGACTACGCAGCAAGGCTGGACCCTCTGCCCGTGTCCGTCATCCCCGGTATCGGGCGTGAAACCCTGAAACGACTGTCGGGCACGGCGATCAGCACGGTCCGGGATCTCAGGATGGCGGAGGACCGGATCCTGGAGCCTGTCTTCGGCCGCTACACGCAGAAGACGCGCGAGCGTGCGTCGGGCATCGACAATCGGCCCGTCGTGGCTTCCCGGGAGGAAAAATCCATCAGCGCCGAGGAGACTTTCGACACCGACCTCTCCGGCCGCGAAGACATGGAGCGAGAGTTGCTGCGCCTGTCGGAACGCGTCGCCACGCGCCTGCGCAGGGCCATGCTCGCCGCGGGTACGGTGCAGATCAAGATTCGTCAGTCGGACTTCAAAACCTTTACGCGGCAGCGACGTGTACACCCACCCGCCAACGGCACGGACCGGGTCTACGTGATCGCCTGCGACCTGCTCGGCATCTGGCTGGCACGCAACCCGGACGCCAGGATCCGGCTGCTGGGTGTCGGGGCCAGCGACCTCGCGCCGGCCGCACAACCGGACCTGTTTGCGGCCGGAGAGACGGAAACGGCCGTGGACAGGACGGTCGACGAAATACGCGATCGTTTCGGCAACAAGGTTCTTGGCCGCGCGCGGACGCTTGATCGACGCTAATTGGGGTAGAATCCGGAGTCCGCCTGGCTTCCGGCAAGGAACCATGTACACCAGCTTTTTCGGACTCAACGAAAAACCCTTTTCGATAACGCCTGATCCGCGTTACCTGTTCCTGAGCGAACAGCACGGGGAAGCGCTCGCGCATCTCGTGTACGGCGTCACCGAGAGCGGCGGGTTTATTCAGCTGACGGGCGAAGTCGGCACGGGCAAGACCACGCTGGTTCGCTCGCTGCTGCTCAATCGTATGCCCGACAATGCCGACGTTGCCGTGGTCCTGAATCCACAGTTGTCGGTTGTCGAATTCCTCGCGACGATCTGCGAAGAGCTGCACATCGAGGTGGTCCATAACCGGGGAAGCGTCAAGGCGCTGACCGATGCGCTCAACCAGCATCTCCTGAGGGCGCACGCGGAAGGCCGCCGCACGATCCTCGTCGTTGACGAGGCGCAGAACCTCACTCCGGCCGTGCTTGAACAGGTGCGCCTGCTGACCAACCTGGAGACGGCCAAACAGAAACTGTTGCAGATCATCCTGATCGGCCAGGAAGAACTGCGCGACTTGCTGGACAGGAACGATTTACGACAGCTTGCCCAGCGCATCACAGGGCGGTATCACCTCGAGCCGTTGTCCCGTGAAGAAACATCGCGCTACATCGAGCATCGGCTCAAAGTCGCGGGAGCGCTGGGCGAGGTTTTCGACTCGGGAGCCAAGTCCGAGGTGTACCGGCTGTCCCAGGGTGTGCCGCGCCTGGTCAACGTCATTTGCGATCGCGCGCTGCTCGGTGGTTACGCCAAGGAACAACGGCGCATCAATGCGCGGCTGATCCGGCAGGCTGCGGCCGAGGTCAAAGGGCATCTCGAGTATTCGCCCTGGCTGCGGCGTACGGCGTTCGCCGCCGGCATCGTCGGCGTGGCGCTTATCGCCGCGAGCGTCTGGTCGGTGGTTCGTAACGACGGCATCTCGCGGCCCGGGATAGACGCCACTGCACTGGCGGAGCCGGCCGTTGAACGGGTAACGACCGAACCTGTTGTCAGCGCGCCCGAGCCGATGGCCGCAGCGGCCCCGGAAACGAACGCGGCAGCGACGACGCCGGAGGAGGCTGAACCCGAAACGACCCTCGAGGATCAGTTGCAGCTGGCCGCCGAGTTGACCAGCACGGACTACGCGCTGGCCGCACTTTTCGAAACCTGGGGCCTCGAATACCGAAGCGGTGGACGCAGCGGCTGCGCGCAGGCCGGTGACGCGGGACTGAGCTGTCTCTACCAGCGCGGCTCCTGGGCCGGGCTCCGGCAAATAGATCGTCCTGCCATTCTGACGCTGGTCGATGCGACCGGTAACAACCACTCGGTCGTACTCACTGCTGTTCTTGGCGATCGCGCCGAGCTCTCAATCGGCGGCGTGCGCGTGACTCATCCTGTTGCGGACATCACCGAGGCCTGGTTTGGCAATTTCATGCTTCTCTGGCGCCCACCGACGGGCACCCCAACGTCGCTCGGCCGCGGCTACCGGGGCGACGGTGTCACCTGGCTGCGCAACAGCCTTGCGGCGATAGATGAGCGGTACGCCAGCACCAATCCGGACTCCGAGCTGTTCGACGCGGAACTCGAGGAAATCGTGCGTTCGTTCCAGCGCGAGCACCGCCTTGACGTTGACGGCCTGGCCGGGCAACAAACCCAGATCATCATTAACTCGCTGCTCGCGGCGGAAGGGACGCCGCGGCTGTCGATGCCGCGGCTCGCTGAGGAGTAGGCGATGTCTTTCATACTCGATGCTTTGAGAAAATCGGAAACGGAGCGCCAGCAAAAAGGCTCGGCTGAGTTTTCAGGCGTGCCAACGAGCGAACGTCGCGAGAAACCACCTCGCTGGCTGTGGGTTCTCGGTGCCTTGCTTGCCATCAACCTGGTCGTCTTACTCGGCTTGTTGCTGCGGCCCGACACGCAACCGACCGTGTCGGCGGCCGCGACGCCGGCGGATGCTTCTGCACTACCGGCGGAGACACGCGCCGCACCCGCTGCCGGCACATCGCCCGAAGCTGACTTTTCCGAACAGGTCGCCGCTGCACGGCAGAATGCGCCGCCACGTGACGAACCGCGCCCGGCTGCCGTGGAGTCCGCGCCATCGGCAACGCGACGATCTCCCGCGCCACCGACCAGCGCCATTGCCTTGCCGACGATTCACGAGCTTGTCGCGAGCGGCGCGATTTCCGTTCCGGAATTGCATGTCGATGTTCACGTCTACAGCGAGGCAAGTGACGACCGCTTCGTCTTTATCAACATGAACAAGCATGTCGAAGGTTCGCGCCTCGCCGAGGGGCCTCTCATCCGGGAAATCACGCCGGAGGGCGTGGTACTGGTTCAGGACGGCAAGACGTTCCTGCTGCCGCGAGACTAGGACGAGCCGGGCTTGTCGACCGCAATCAGCAAGTACCTCGACGGCGATGCGCTGGCTGCAGCGCTGACATCGGGTATTCACCGGGTCCTCGCCGAACAGGAACTTCTGAATCGCATCAACGTTTTTCCTGTGGCCGACAGCGACACGGGCACCAACCTGTGCCTGACGCTGGGTGCGGCACTCGGCCCGCTGAACACGCCAGGTGAAAAACACCTGGGCACGATGCTCGCCAAGGTGGCCGATGCGCTTCTCGACGGTGCACGTGGCAACTCCGGCGCCATTGTCGCCCAGTTCTTCCAGGGCATGAGCGACTCGGCCGGCGAGATCACGCGCTTCACGACCTATACCTTCAGCAAAGCGGTCAGCGCCGGTAGCGACTACGCGCACGATGCGTTGTCGGCACCGCGGGAAGGTACGATTCTCTCGGTCATCGCTGCGTTTGCGCGCAGCATCGAGCACCAGGTGAGCAATGTTCGCGAAGGCGAGTTCGCTGCCGTCGTCCGCAATGCGCTGGAACGCGTCGAGACGGCGCTGGCGAACACGCCGAACCAGCTGGATGTCCTGCGCAAGGCGGGTGTCGTCGATGCCGGCGCAAAAGGCTTTACGGAACTCGTCGCCGGCATGGCCGGCTTTCTCGAAGACGGCACGATCGCGCCACTCCCCGACACGTCCATTGCCCACGAGCTCGAACCGCCCCCCGACTTCCTGGAGGCGGACAACGAGTCACATTTCCGATTCTGTACCGAGTGCATGGTGACGGGTACCGACATCGATCGCCGCAAGCTGCGCGAGGCGCTGACCGAACTCGGTGACTCGCTCGTACTCGCGGGAACCAAGCGCAAAGCGAAGATTCACATTCACGTCGATGAACCTGAACAGGTATTCGAGACGGCGCGTGCCTACGGTGAGGTCAGCGCCGAAAAGGCCGACGACATGCATCGGCAACAGCACGCAACCCATGGCAACAAGCAACGCTTCGCGGTTATCGTGGATTCCGCTGCCGACATCAGCGACGAGGACATGGAACGTCTCGACATTCACATGGTCCCGTGCCGGATCCAGTTCGGCGAGCACGGCTACCTTGACAAGGTCGGCATCACCATTGGCGAGTTCTACGCCGAACTGCAGTCGAACCCGCACCACCCTACGACTTCGCAGCCGTCGCCCGGCGATTTCCGGCGCCAGTTCCAGTTCCTCGCGAGCCACTTTGACGATGTGATCTCGATCAACGTCATGGGCGGGGCGAGTGGCACCTATGATGCCGCCTGTCTTGCGGCCTCACGCACCAAGGCGCGAGGCAAGGTGCACATTGTCGACTCGAAGAACGGGTCACTCGGGCAGGGTCAGCTTGCCGTTCTTGCCGCGGAGTGCGCGCAGGCCGGTCTCGATTTCGACCGTACGGTGTCGATCGTCGAGGAACAGGTACCGAAAACCAGGAGCTATGTCATTCTCAAGGACCTCCGGTACGCGGTGCGCGGCGGACGCTTGCCCGCCTGGGTAAAGAAGATGGCCGGCCTGCTGCGCCTGACGCCGATCATACGCACGACGAGCAAGGGGAAGCTTGGGCTGAGCGGCGGCTTCTTCGGCCGCAACAACTGGATTGAGAAGTTCGCGCGTCATGTAGCGAAACGCACGCCGGAGGGCCCTGTGGAGATCGGCATCGGCCACGCTGTTTGTGAGGACGATGCGAGGGAACTGGAACGGCATCTTCGCAGGCTTCTGCCGGACATACAGAAGTCATGCATCAACGGCATCAGCCCGGCTATCGGCGTGCACGGTGGCCCGGGTTCCCTGCTGGTGGCTATCAAGCCCTATTTGTCAGCGCAGGATCTCGCCGACGGCGCTGATTAGCTCTTCGCCTTCATTGCGAGCGTTGTTGACGCGACGATCCACGGGCCAGGCCTGCAACGCGGGCGTAATCGCGGCAACATCGTCGAGCAGGTCCTGCGAACCCGCAAGCCACTCACCCGCGGTATCGGCTTCGAGGATCACCGGCATCCGGTGGTGCAACGGCGTCATGAACTCGTTGGCCGCCGTCGTAATGAGCGTCGTGGTTTGCAGGGAGTCACCGGATTCCTTGTCGGTCCAGTTTTCCCAGAGGCCGGCGAGCGCGAACGGCTCGCCATTCGCCAGCGAAATATAATACGGCGTCTTGACGTCGCCTTCCTTGCGCCACTCGTAGAAGCCATCGGCCAGAACGACGCAGCGACGGTGCCGGTAGGCGGCGCGGTAGGCCGGCTTTTCCGCGACGGTTTCAGAACGCGCGTTGATCATGCGATTGCCGATCGCCGGATCCTTGGCCCAGAACGGAACCAGCCCCCAGCGCAACATGACGAGTTCGCGTTCGCTGTTCTCGCCGTCACGGATAGCGGCTATGAACTGGGTTGGCGCAATATTGTATCTTGGCTGCACCTCGACCGAACCGGCGGCACCGAACAGGGCCGCTGCGGCTTCACTGGGTGAGTAGAACGCAAAGCGGCCGCACATGGCTATTCCCGAATGCCGATGCCGCGCTGCATCAGGACCATGCAGCCGGTGAACAGCACAACCACGAAGACCAGCAGAATCGCGTAGGCATGCCCGATGCTGATGTCCGAGGTGCCGAGGATCCCATAGCGGAAAGCGTTGACCATGTAGAGGATCGGGTTCGCTTTCGACACGTTCTGCCAGAACTCGGGCAACATCGAAATCGAATAGAAAACACCGCCCAGGTAGGTCAGCGGCGTGAGCACGAACGTCGGCACGATCGAAATGTCGTCGAACTTCTTCGCAAACACGGCATTGATGAAGCCGGCCAGGGAGAAGACGATCGACGACAAGAGGACGATCGAGATCATGATAAACGGATGAGCAACCTGCAAATCCGTGAAGAACAGCGCAATGATCGTGACCAGCAGGCCAACGAGCAATCCGCGCAGGACGCCGCCCGCGACGTGGCCGATGATGATCGTCGCGTAGGACATCGGTGCGACCAGCATTTCCTCGACATGACGCCCGAACTTGGCGCCGAAGAACGACGACACAACATTGCCGTACGAGTTCGTGATGACCGACATCATGATCAGGCCCGGCGCGATGTACTGCATGTAGTCGAAACCGCCCATCTCGCCGATTCGGCGCCCGATCAGGTTGCCGAAAATGATGAAGTACAGGGTCATCGTGATGGCAGGCGGCACGATGGTCTGTACCCAGATCCGCAACACGCGCACCATTTCCTTGCGGATGATGGTCCTGACGGCGACGAGGTTCAGTGCGAGATTCATGCCTCGGCTCCCTTGTTCTCGACGAGATGCATGAACATCTCTTCAAGGCGGTTGGCCTTGTTGCGCAAACTCACGACGCGTATTCCCTGTGCGTTCAGTTGTGCGAACAGGTCGTTCAGGTCCGTGTCGGGACCCTTCTCGACTTCGAGATCCATGTCATTGCGCAGCCGCGTTTCGAAGCCGGCCAATGCGGGCGCCTGCGCGAGTTTTTCATCGAGGCTCAGGACAAATACTTCGCGTTGCAGCTTGCGCAAAACCGTACTCATGGGTGCGTCTTCGATGATCGTGCCTTCGTCGATGATCGCAATGTGGCGGCAGAGTGACTCCGCCTCTTCAAGATAGTGTGTTGTCAGGATTATCGTGGTGCCGGCCTCGTTGATCTCCTGCAGGAAGTCCCACATCGAGCGGCGAATCTCGATATCCACACCCGCCGTCGGCTCGTCGAGTATCAGGAGTCTCGGTTCGTGAACGAGCGCGCGGGCGATCATGAGCCTGCGCTTCATGCCGCCCGAGAGGCTGCGCGCGATGTCGTCGCGGCGATCCCAGAGACGCAGGGCGCGCAGGTATTTTTCGACGCGTTCCTTGCGCAGTTTACCGCTGAGCCCGTAGTAGCCGGCCTGGTTGATCATGGTGTTCCCGACCGTTTCCCAAAGGTTCAGGTTGATCTCCTGGGGAACGATGCCGAGGCAGGCTTTCGCGTGCTCGAGTTCCTTATCGAGGTTGTGCCCGAATATTTGCACCTCGCCACCGGACTTGTTGACCAGCGAGCTGATGATGCCGATCGCCGTGGTCTTGCCGGCGCCGTTCGGTCCGAGCAGGGCATAGAAGTCGCCCGCTTCGACGGTCAGGTCGATGCCTTTGAGTGCCTGGTTGCCGTTAGCGTAGGTCTTGGTGAGGTTCTTGATGGTGAGGGCATGCATGAGGCGGCGTATTGTAACCGCGTGTCGATGCCGATCACACCTTGTCTGCGAGCCGCTCTGCCTGGCGCGGCATGCGGCAAGCCGCCGCGGGCATGCGCCGGTACGGCACGAGTTCCCGGCTCGTCAACATCGACTGCAATGCCCCGATCTGCGAGAAGACGCGCATTTCCGCCAGGGCGCTGCCGCCGCGCCGCCACAGGCGCCTGGATAGTGTGCATTCGCCGTCGAAGCGCGACTCGATGACCGGGCTGTGTGTCACCCGGTTCAGTATCCGAATCAAGGTTGTCGAGGCGATCAGTTCGCACCACTGCAAGGGCGCGCCCGTAACCAGACGCGCGACGTAGGGATTCCGCCTTGCGAGATCCCAGAGAAACGCAAGCCCCGCGGCTTGCAGGGCGAGCAACTCCGTTGAAACCTCGACCCGCGCGTCGAGCAGATCCTGTTGCGGACCGCGGTCCAGCAGAGAACGCCACCTGCTGTCGTCGTGTTCGCTGAGCGAGAACAGCAGGAACGGCGTCGAGGCAAGCCGTTCCAGCCGATCCTGCGAAAGGCGGGAACGATCCTTCGTGTCCTGTCGCTGCAACCTCAGCCAGGCGCGATTGAGCGCGTGGACGTTGGCGAGATCCTCCCGTGTCGGTCCCTCGTATTCCATACAACCTCCCCTTAGGTAGACGCCTCACGGCTCTTTTTCGTGGCAATCTGGATTTTCTGTATATTTTATTGTAAGCCCATGTATGGATGTTATAGGGTATCTTAATACCATATATGGTCTTTTTCTATCACAAAGAGCAACAAATGAGACTCACCGACGACCGCTACGCAGGGGAACGCAGCCAGTTCGAGCTGGCCTTGAGAATGATCCGGCATGAAGCCCGCACCCGCACGATTCGTGAGTGCACGGGCCTTTCGGACGACCGGATACGCAAGCTCTACTCGACCTATTTTCGCAACACCGGGCGGGCCGACATCAAGCGCCGCAGGGGCAAGTCACCGCGCCAGGTGCAGCGCTACGTCAAGAACCCGGTGAACCAGTTGCAGGCGACCACGCTCGTCGCGCTGTACTGTGCCGGTCTGTTGGTGCGCATCGATGAGCGCAACCGGGTACACCCGCGTTGGCCGCGCCCCGACGTCGAGTTCGGTCACCGGCTCTGCCGCGCCTACGAGACCTACCTGCTGCTGCACGACGACGCGAAACTGAATTTCGAATGGGCGTGGAATCTCCTGCAATGCATCAGTTACAACGATGAACTGTACCTGGCCGTTTGCGAACAATGCGACGCGCGCTACGTGCAGGACGCCTACGCGCTGGACAACAAGACCTGTCCGAACTGCGAGATTGGGACAACTTCCGGTACACTGGCGACGCGCGCACAAGGCACGCGAAAATAAAAATCGAGATATAAGGGAGTTAGACCAAATGCTAAAAGAATTCAAAGAGTTCGCGATGCGTGGCAACGTCGTCGACATGGCCGTCGGTATCATCATCGGTGCCGCCTTCGGCAAGATCGTTTCGTCGCTCGTTTCCGACGTCATCATGCCGCCGATCGGCATGCTTATGGGCAGCGTGAGCTTCAGCGAACTTGCGCTGGCACTCGGTGAGGGCGAAGGTGCCGCGACTATCAACTATGGGATATTCATCGATACCATCATCAATTTCCTGATCGTCGCTTTTGCCATCTTCATGCTCATCAAGGGCATCAACTCGATGAAGAAGAAAGAGGAAGAGAAGCCTGCAGAGCCGCCCAAGCCGTCAGCTGAAGAGACGCTGCTGACAGAAATCCGCGACCTGCTCGCGAAACAATGATCTCGGCCCTACGGGGCTGACAATCGCCACTATGGAAGACCCCAATGTCTTCGCGGGCGCCTTTGTCGACCGCAGTGGCGAGCGCCGCAAGGATCCTGACTGGCTGGCCGAAGCGATGTCGGCTCATGCCACACGCTTCGTGCCGGTCTGGGGCGATCGCTGCCTGGTAGGCGGCGATCCGCCCGGCGCCATCCTGCTCGAGCGCGCCCAGATCGACCCGTTCATAGACGAACACAACGTCATATTCCTCGGCCTGTTTCGTCACCAGCCCGTGTTCGCCGTGGCGATCGGTGCCGAGCTCGATCCGCCGTTCGCCGAACTCGGCGAGTTCAAGGACCTGCGCTTTTTGGGAACGGTCCTGCCGGCCGATGAAGCCAACCTGGCCGCGCATGCAAGGGCGATTGTCCTGTGGCATGGCACGACCCTGTTCTGTGGCAAGTGCGGCTCGGCGTCGCAGCCCGAGGCCGGTGGCAATTCCCGGCGCTGCTGCAACCCGGACTGTCACCAGGTCATTTTTCCGCGCACCGACCCGGCAATCATCGTGCTCGTCGCCAATGGCGACCGCTGCCTGCTCGGCCGCCAGGCGAGCTGGCCTGAAGGACGGTACTCGACAATCGCGGGCTTCGTGGAACCCGGGGAAAGCCTCGAAGACGCCGTTCGCCGGGAGGTCTACGAGGAAACCAATATTCGCGTAGGCGCGGTGCGCTACCACAGCTCCCAGCCGTGGCCGTTCCCGTCAGCCCTGATGCTTGGCTTCGTAGCGGAGGCGATTACGGACGACATCCGGCTCAACGACGGCGAACTCGAGGACGCACGCTGGTTCACGCGCGATGAACTCAGGTCCGGCGATGTCGGGCTGCCGTTCAGGATTTCGATTGCGCGGCGGCTCGTCGACGACTACATCCAGGATGCCTGACGATGTGCCTCATCGCGCTGAGCTTCGGCCAGCATCCTGACTTACCGCTTATCCTCGCCGCCAACCGCGACGAGTTCCATCGGCGGCCCTCACAGGATGCACACTGGTGGCCGGACAAGCCGGATGTTGTCGGCGGCAGGGACTTGCAGGCAGGCGGCACGTGGCTGGCCCTGCACAGAAATGGCCGATTCGCGACGGTCACAAACTATCGCGATGCGAGGGCGCCCGAACCCGGTCACCTGTCGCGCGGTCATCTCGTTACGGGCTTTCTCGACAGCGACCTGTCGCCTGGCGAATACCTCGGCACGGTCGAGGAAGATCGGTATGCCGGGTTCAACCTGCTCGTCGGCACGCGCCATGAAGTCGCATACCTGTCGAATCGCGAAGATGGAACGCGCAGCCTGGCCCCCGGGACCTACGGTCTCAGCAACGCGCTCCTCGATGGGCCATGGCACAAGGTCGAACGCAGCAAGGAGCGCCTTGCCTCGCTGGTCGCGCGCAGTGCCGTGACCGAAACCGAGCTGATGCGCCTGATGAACGATCGCA